>JACONJ010000001.1 GCA_014323785.1 Paracoccaceae bacterium
CTTAGTGGCGGCAACGGTAATGATACAATTGAGGGCGGCGGAGGAAGCGACACTATTGACGGTGGTGAGGGCACGGATACGGCTACCTATGCGGGATCGGACGCGGGCGTGACGGTTAGCCTGGTCTCGGGCGCGATAAACACCGGTGGCCATGCGGCGGGGGATGAACTGACGGGTATCGAGAACCTGATCGGTTCCGATCATGCCGACAGCCTCACCGGCGATGATGCGGCCAATGTGCTGAACGGCGGTGCGGGGGACGACACGCTGGACGGTGGTGCAGGGGCTGACACGCTCCAGGGCGGCGCGGGGGCTGACAGTTTCATGTTCACGTCCTTTGACGGCGATACGATCACCGATTTTGAGGTCGGCACGGACCGCATCTCGCTTGTCTTTACCGCTGGGCAGCCGGGCGCGTGGACTGCAACCACCAGCGGCGATGATGCCGTGGTAACATGGAACGACGGCACCTTGACGCTGACAGGCGTAGATGCCGCACTACTCGTGAGGGATATTTCCCTTGTCATCAGCATCCCGCCTGGTTTGGATCGTGGCAGGGTGCTTACTGGCGGTGCAGGTGATGACATCCTCACCGGCGGCGATAACAATGACAAGCTTATCGGTCGCGAAGGCAATGACGCGTTGAACGGCGGCAAAGGAAGGGACACGCTGACCGGCGGCGACGGCGCGGACACGCTGTCTGGCGGGCAGGGTCAAGATTGGGCCGATTACAGTGCCTCGGACGCCAGCGTGAATGTGAACATGGTTGATCGCACAGCCATGGGTGGCCATGCCCAGGGTGATGTTTTGCGCGGTATTGAGCGCATCATCGGCTCGGACTATGCCGATACCCTTATCGGCAATGGCCTCTGGAATAAGTTCATCGGCGGGGATGGTGCTGATACGCTGGACGGCGGTTCGGGGCGCGGGGATATGGTCTCCTACCGAGGCTCGGCCGAGGGCGTGGTGGTCAGCTTGGTTGCGGGCGCGACAAACACCGGCGGCGATGCTGCGGGCGATGTGCTGCGCAATATCGAGTACCTTGTGGGGTCTTCCTGGGACGACAGCCTTACGGGCGATAACTTTGACAACCGCCTTTTTGGTGCTGCCGGGGCTGATACGCTGGACGGTGGCTGGGGGCGCGACTATGCTGTATATTCCGCCTCGAATGCGGGCGTGCATGTGAACCTGGCCACTGGCACTGCCGCGGGTGGCCACGCCCAGGGCGATGTCTTGCGCAGCATCGAGGATCTGGTGGGCTCACGCCATAGTGACACGCTGACCGGCGATGGTGGCAACAACCGTATCAGGGGTGGCCGGGCGGCCGACACGCTGGATGGCGGTGCTGGGGCTGACTGGCTTGATTATCGCTGGTCCAGTGCGGGCGTGCATGTGAACTTGGCCACTGGCACTGCCACGGGTGGTCACGCCCAGGGCGATGTGATCAGCAATTTTGAACACATTCGCGGCTCGGCCCACGGCGATGTCCTGACCGGCGATAACGGCAAAAACCGGCTGGAGGGGGCCGGTGGGGCTGACACCCTGACCGGCGGAGGCGGAAGGGATATCTTTGTCTTCCGCAGCTTCGACGGCGATGTCATTACCGATTTCGAGGAGGGCGTAGATAGCATCACGCTCAAAAAAGAGGCCGCGTTTGACGACCTGACCATTACCGATGATGGCAGCGATGCAACCATCATCTGGAATGGCGGCACCCTGACGCTGGAAGGCGTGCTGGCCTCAACCATGAGCGAGAATCATTTCGTCTTCTGACGTCCACGACACCCGACACATCCCGCCATTTCCCCCCGAATAACACCCCCGGAACGGTTTTTTACACGGCAGAACCCGGGGTGCAGGCGGTGTGCTGCACAATATCGATCTTCTGCACGGTTCGGAACTGGCCGATACCTTGGATTGGTAGGGTCGATGTGTTCATTGTCATCGCAGATTTTGGGGGACAACTTAAAACAGGCTTCGCGTCCGGGCGGAAGTGCTCCGATTCAATCGGATATCTACCGTTGACGATAACACGGCAGAAGGTTTCATCCCCTGACGGCCAGACACGGGGGCACAACCCTGCCCGCTGAAATCCCGAACACACCCGTTACAGGCAGGCAGGGCGCAAAAACGACCGGAGGAAAGATGCTGACAAAAGACTCCTGGAACGGAACCCGTTCACGCGGCACAAACGGGGCGCAGCACGATCCCGAATCTGCTCTATCCCACCTTCTTGTCCCGTTAAGCACCCGTTTCAGGCCACGTTTGTCCCCCGCGCCGCGCCTACCCGCCGATATTTCAGCAGCATCAAACCTGGATTTGCACCGCTACAATATCTCCCCAACGCTTTATGTTCCGGCAGTCTCATCCTGCTTTATCCCGCATCACCATTTTTATCGCCGATGGTGCGGTGGCTTCTCCCTTGAGGCTCCCGTTCTGCTCTCCGATGTCAGAGGTCGGCCAGGGCTGCCGCGAAATCCGCCATCTTTCGTGCATCCTTCACCCCTGGTACCGCTTCTACACCTGAAGATACATCAACCTGCCCTGCATCGGTCAGGCGCACCGCCCCGGCCACGTTCCCAGGCGTCAGTCCGCCTGCCAACATCCAGGGTGTTCTCCAGTTTTTCCGCCCTGCCAGAAGCCGCCAATCGAAGGTAAGGCCGTTTCCCCCCGGCATATCGGCCCCGCTGGGCGGCTTTGCATCCACCAGGATTTGGTCGGCTACCTCGGCATATGTATCAATTTTGGCCAGATCGGCCTGCTTTGCCAGCCCCACGGCTTTCATTACCGGCACACCGTAGCGCGCCCTGATCGCTGCGACCCGGTTTGGTGTCTCGGCCCCGTGAAGCTGCAAAAGGTCCAGCGGAACATGCCCGGTGATTGCGTCCAGCGCGACATCATCGGCATCGACAACCAAACCTGCCCTTGCGATGCTTGGGGGGGTGTCCAGTGCCAGGGCGCGGGCCTGCACCAATTCCACCGCACGCGGGGATTTCGGAACGAAGACGAAGCCGACATAGTGCGCCGCGGCCACGGCCGCGGCGGCGACATCCTGGGCCCTGGTCAGGCCGCAAAACTTGATGGCGACTGTCACAGCCTCCGCCTGGTTCCGGGCTGGTGGCCAGTCTCTTCTACCAGTGCAAGGATCTCATCCTTACTTTTGTGGGCCTGACCTTTGAGCCCGGCAACCTCACGCTCCAGCTTCTGCTTTTCGCGGTGCTGGCTTTTGGCTTCAGCCCGGTGGCGGTGTTCGCGCAGCCATTCCCAGACAAAGCCCACCAGCAGTCCGATAACAATGCCACCCAGGATCACCAGGAAAAGCGGCAGATCAATGGTCTGTTCCATGCCAATCCATTCCACCAGATCGTCTGGTATCAATTTCAGCGTCACCCTCTGTCGATTGGCCAGGGACAGGATCAGCAGAACAGCGATGATCAGCACCCAGAACAGGTATTTCAGATATCGAAGAATCGCCATGTTTGCCTTTTAGCTGCTGCGGTTCAATCGCAAACGTAGCAGTTTCCCGGCATTGAAGAAAGGCACATGCTTTTTTTCCACCGCGATACGTTCCCCGGTCCGCGGGTTTCGACCCAGGCGCGCATTGCGCTTTTTCGCCGAAAATACACCGAATCCGCGCAGCTCCACCCGGTTACCATTGGCCATGGCCTCGGTGATCTCTTCAAAGATGGTGTTCACGATGCGCTCCACATCACGCCGGCGGAGATGCGGGTTTTCCCGCACAAGTTTGGTGATCAGTTCTGATCGTATCATCCTTGTCTTTCCCAGGCGGCAGCGTGTCGTGGCCACACGACCATAGGCTTAATCGTGCGCACGCGGAACTGAAGATGGCGATCCCTGAAGGACTCGAACCTTCAACCTGCTGATTAGAAGTCAGCCGCTCTATCCAGTTGAGCTAAGGGACCAATCCGGTTGAGCCAGGGAAGCCGCCGCTACCATATCTGCTCTGGCGAAATGTGGTGCTTAGTGCGTCCATGCACCCCGGCGGTCGGTAGCGAAATTCTCGCCATAGCCGCGCGGGCGGATATTCGGCTTACGTGTCTTGGGCTGGAAGACACGCGCGTCGATCCCGTGATCTTCGGCATATTTCCTGGCGGTCTCCAGGGTATCAAAGCGCAGGTGCACCTGGCTGTTCATATCGTCCGAACCGGTCCAACCCATCAGCGGGTCAACCCGGCGGGCCGAGGCCGGAGTAAATTCCAGAACCCAGTCACGGGTTCTGGCCATCCCCGAAGACATTGCGGTTTTGGCAGGCTGGTAAATACGTGCACGCATGATCGCCCCCGTACAGTCAAGGTCAAGCATTGTTATCGCCAATTTACGGCCCCGGCGCAATGCACACACCGGACGCACCGAAGGGCCAATAAGGTCACAAACAGCCGCTTTTGCCGATTGCCAGAATAGCGTATGGACAGGCAGGTGCTGTTACAACACAAGCTTTGCTTTTGTATTGCGTATTTTTATTTCAAACCCGGTTTATCCTCTTTTCTTTTTGGCAGGAACTGGCGGGATGTGCCCCGGTCGCAGGCCGTGGCAGGCTAAGCCATCTTGAACCGGGCCGGAATAAGACCATTCCAGGGATAAGCGAGAAGGTCCAATGCACAACAATTCCCCTGAACACATGCCCGATTTGGGCCGGTCGGTTAACGATCTGCTCCAGCACTTGAAGATTGAAGGCGGTAAGCACTTCGTCATGCACACAGATTTTGATGCCGCCGGCGACCAGCCTGCCGCCATTGCTGAACTGGTGACGGGGGTTGAGGCACTGGAACAGAATCAGGTTCTGCTTGGGGCAACCGGCACAGGCAAGACCTATACCATGGCCAGGGTGATTGAGGCAACACAGCGCCCCGCGATCATCTTGGCCCCGAACAAAACCCTTGCCGCGCAACTTTATGGCGAATTCAAGGGTTTCTTTCCCGATAACGCCGTCGAGTATTTCGTCAGCTACTATGACTACTACCAGCCCGAAGCGTATGTGCCACGTTCGGATACCTATATCGAGAAGGAATCCCAGATCAACGATCAGATTGACCGGATGCGCCACTCGGCCACCCGCGCACTGCTGGAACGCGACGATGTGATTATCGTTGCCTCGGTGTCGTGTATCTACGGTATCGGCGCGGTCGAGACTTATGGCGCGATGACCCAGGATATGCATGTCGGGCGCGACTATGACCAGCGCAAGGTGATCGCCGACCTGGTCGCCCAGCAGTACCGCCGCAATGACCAAGCGTTTCAGCGCGGCACCTTTCGAGTACGCGGCGACAGCCTCGAGATTTGGCCCGCCCACCTGGATGACCGCGCATGGACTCTGTCGTTCTTCGGTGAAGAGCTGGAGGCGATTACCGAGTTTGACCCCCTGACCGGAGAGCGAACCGATACGTTTGAGAGGGTTCGCATTTATGCTAATTCACATTACGTGACGCCGCGCCCCACGATGCAGCAGGCGATCAGGGGCATCAAAGCGGAATTGCAAATGCGCATTGACCAACTGATTAGCGAAGGCAAGCTGCTTGAGGTGCAACGCTTGGAGCAGCGGACGAATTTTGATCTGGAGCTGCTCGAGGCAACCGGCGTCTGTAACGGAATCGAGAACTATTCGCGCTACCTGACGGGCCGCGCCCCGGGTGAGCCGCCGCCAACCCTTTTTGAATACATCCCCGATAACGCCATCGTTTTCGCCGATGAAAGCCATGTCAGCATACCGCAGATCGGTGGCATGTATCGCGGCGACTACCGGCGCAAATTCACGCTGGCCGAACACGGCTTCCGCCTGCCCTCCTGCATGGATAACCGCCCGCTGAAATTTGAGGAATGGGACGCGATGCGCCCGCAATCGATCTTTGTCAGTGCCACCCCACAGGCGTGGGAGCTGGAACAGGCTGGCGGCGTCTTTACCGAACAGGTGATTCGGCCCACCGGTCTGCTTGACCCCAAGGTTGAAATCCGGCCCGTGGAGATGCAGGTTGACGACCTGCTGGATGAGGTGCGCAAGGTCGCCGCCGGGGGCAACCGCACACTGGTCACGACGCTGACTAAGCGCATGGCCGAGGATCTGACCGAATACATGCACGAACAGGGCATCAAGGTTCGTTACATGCATTCCGATATCGACACGCTGGAGCGCATCGAAATCCTGCGCGATCTGCGGCTTGGTGCCTTCGATGTGCTGATCGGAATCAACCTGCTGCGTGAGGGGCTGGACATCCCCGAATGCGGGCTGGTGGCGATCCTGGATGCCGATAAGGAGGGGTTCCTGCGGTCCGAGACCTCACTGGTGCAGACCATCGGGCGGGCCGCGCGGAATGCCCAAGGCCGCGTGATTATGTATGCTGACCGTATCACCGGCTCGATGGAACGCGCGATGCGGGAAACTGACCGGCGGCGCGCAAAGCAATTAGCCTATAATAAGGAAAACGGTATTACACCTGAGACAGTGAAGAAGAATGTTGATGACATACTCGCCGGTCTCTATCGGGGGGATGTAGACATGAACCGGGTGACGGCGACGGTGGAAGAACCGATGCACGGTGCAAACCTGGAGGCCCATCTGACGGGCCTGCGCAGCAGGATGCGCAAGGCCGCCGAAAACCTGGAGTTTGAAGAGGCCGCGCAGCTGCGGGATGAGATTAAACGGCTTGAGACGGTAGATATGGTTGTCTCTGACGACCCGATGGCGCGTCAATCAGCGGTGGCAGCCGCGGTTGAAAGTGCCGCGAAAGCCAAAGGCCGGTCCACAGCAGGCCGTCCGGGACAGCGCGGCAGAAATGTGAAACGGCGGGGGAGGTGATGGAGTACTTAAAGGTCAAGATCACACCACCGCAAAGCGACATCATTTCTTGCGGTGATAATCGGCCCTTTGAATTGACGTACGAAAACTGGGCCATCAAAGACACTCCACGATCCCAAGAGTTGGTAAGGATTGTGAAAAACTTCTTCAAGTATTACGGTTTTCCAATGCCAGTCACGTTCAAATATGGGTCCGAAGAGCAAGGCTGGACGCTTGGAACCTTTAATAAATCCAAGGTCTCTGGCCAAATCCGAGCAGGTAATTTGAATGCGGTCTTTTACAAAGGCTATGTCGTCGCGTTACTGCCTGTGGACGACGATTGAAACTGAAAACCTCTTGCAGGTCGGAATAGCTCAAAGGGCCTGCGCAAACTGTAAACGAAGAGGCCGTGCGGTAACCTCACCGTATATCCACCCGTTGGAGTCGAGGGGTCAACCAGCATGGAACATACGGCTAAGAAAGGTGGCTGATTGAGCCCATATACCCCTTGACATTACCTCTTGATCGATCCACGACTAAAACCTCGTGGGGATTCCCCCGCTTTCAGGACACCCCCCTTCTGACAGGGTGTGCAAGCATGTGCAAACCGAGGTGCTGACCATGACCCAGTACATTGAAGAGCTAATCGAAATCCCTTAACCTTGAGGTCGTTAGCGAGATTAAGATTCCTCACAGAGCTGAACGCCGACGTGGCCTTCCGGATTCGGTACTGACGAACGATATGCGCCCGATCCTGGCCAAAGTGCTGGGGGACGACGATCTTAAATTGTGGGAGCATCAAGCCCAGGCACTCAATCATCTGGCCAACCAGCGCAATGTTGTTGTCTCTACCGGAACGGCATCTGGAAAGTCACTCATCTTTCAAATTGAGACCTTACGACATCTCGCGACAGATTCGTTGGCAAAGGTGATTGTACTTTACCCGCTCAAGGCACTTGCTTCTGATCAACTTGGGAAATGGAAGGAACTTGTTCGAAAGGCCAACCTTGGTCAGGAACTCGTCGGTCGTATTGATGGCGACGTTCCCATGCCAGAGCGAGATGCAATTCTCGACAGTGCAAAAATTCTAATTATGACACCCGACGTTTGCCACGCATGGTTCATGCGGAACATAGGGAGCGGTCCGGTAAGACGCTTTCTGGAAGGTTTGCGGCTTCTGGTGCTTGATGAGGCTCACGTCTATGAATCAGTGTTCGGAAGCAACGTTTCTTTTCTCATGCGACGTCTGATTGCCGCGAAGAAGAGGGCCGCACGCGGCAACACAAAGTCAAAGCGGTTTCAAATCATCGCCACGACAGCGACCGTATCAGGTCCGGCTGACCACCTAAGGCGGCTGACAGGTCTTGACTTCGCCGTCGTTGATGAGGAGCAGAACGGATCACCTCATTTTCAACGACGTGTGTTGCACTTGGGTGCGGACGACCATGGAACCGCCGATGAATCTGCGGCGGTTGATATTGTTCAGGGCATCCTTAATCTGACCGAACGCAAGCGTTTCATAATGTTTATTGATTCCCGACAGGGGGTTGAGCGGGTCGTCCGTTCCGTAGACCACGGTGAAGTACTTCCCTATCGCAGTGGCTACGAAGCACAAGACCGCGAAAAAATAGAGGGATCCCTCAGAGATGGCTGTCTTCATGGCGTGATAGCCACGTCCGCGCTGGAACTTGGGATAGATATTGCCGATATGGAGATTGGGGTCACCCTGGGATTACCACACTCACGAAAGGCATTTCATCAACGCTTGGGACGTATTGGGCGCGCCAAACCGGGATTGTTTCTGGTGATAGCAGCACCAGCTGAGTTTAGGCGATTGGGACTCACCTTTGAAGACTATTTTTATATGCCGGTTGAGCAATCCCACCTCTATCTCCAGAATCGATTTATCCAATTCTCGCAGGCACGATGCTTTTTGGAAGAGACAGAAATCCTTGGTTCTGATCAATCTTCGCTGCCCGGCGGCATTACCTGGCCAAATAGCTTTGAGGGTGTTTTTGCATCAGCAAGACCCGGAGCCGCACGCTCTCGGGAATTTGACTTCATCGCTCAGCTTGGTGCCGATGCACCTCATTTAAATTACCCTCTGCGTCACGTTGGCGAAGGAAGCTTCGATATCCAAGAAGGGTACAGAACAAGCCCTTCCAAGATTGGCACAATTCAGTTAAATCAGGCCCTTAGAGAGGCATATCCTGGGGCCACCTATCTCCATGCCGGACGCTCGTACCATGTATATGAGTGGAGAACAAGCCGCGGCGAAAGGGCAATACGGGTTGGAGCCTCATCTTCCAAAGCACTTACCAGGCCCATTCTGAGAAAGCAGGTGAATCTAAGCCTGCAGTCTGATGGTATTATTGATGGCCGCATCATGACAAATGCCTCGGGCTTGATGGCGGAAGTATTCGTGCAAGTAAACGAAAGTGTCGAAGGTTACAGGATAGGAAAAACAGAGAAAAGATACCGGGATTTGCGCGCCGAAAATCCGGCAATGTCCCGCAAGCAGCGCGATTTCCGCACTACGGGTCTGGTACTGAAAATCGAGGAAGACTGGTTCCGTGGCTCAGGCACAGCACAGCGCACCAACCGCCAACACATAGCCGACGGCCTCCAGGAATTGCTATTAAGCGAATATGGAATAGCCCCGTATGATATAGATTCCGCCGCGACAAACATCGGGCTTATGACAACATCTGGTCCCGTACGACTCACGGATGCTGTTGTGATATATGATGCAGTCTACGGTAGCCTCAGGATCACAGAACCTCTCTACGATTCTTTTCAAAACTTTCTTGCCCGTCTTGGGCGCGGGGCTTCGCTTGCGGGCGCAGATGCCATTGTCAGTAATGAGATAGCGGATAGGTTGAAAGAGTGGGCGGAAACACTGGCACCAGCTGGAACAGTGACCCGTGCTGATCCTGATGTCCCGGACGGCTGGCGACTCGTTTATAAGAGGGGCAGCGTAGTGGGCGTATATTCAAACGGCGTTTTGTATGATCGGGAAATAATTGAGCCGATTATGTATGCGCTTCCCGAAGCTCCACCCTCACTGTTCTACAAGTATAAGATACATGACGGAACGGCTTATATCCCACACGACCAGGTACAGGCTACAGGTCAGGAATGGGGCTGGGAATTGTGGAACGCCGAAACCGGAGAGTTCCGAGACGTCGATTCTGAATAGAAAAAGAAACTTCCTGTTTGAATGGCCGAGACCAATTAAAAGGCCGTGAAACAGTAGAAAGGCTGAGTGCGTATTCAATTCATGTGTTTCCGGGGTCCAAATCCGCGAAAATGTCCGCCGCCTTTTGGCCGGGCCGACTGGCACAAACCGCACGAGCAGATGCAGCCCGAACGGGACGCAGGAAGGGTCGCGGCCCCTTAGCGCAGATAGGTGCGCATCGCCTGATACACCGCCGCTGTGGCCGCATTGGCAAGGTTGAGTGAGCGGATATGTGAGCTGTGCATCGGCAGGTGGAAGCTTCGGTCGTTCATTCCTGTCAGAACCTCTGGTGGCAGGCCCCTTGTTTCTTGCCCGAATACCAGATAGGCATCGGACGGATAGTCCGGGGCGTAGAAGGATTGCGCCCCGTTATCCTCAAACAGGAACAACTGGTCACGCCGCGGCGCACGGGTGGCCTGAAACGCGGCCCAATCGTCATACTCGCTTAGCCGGACATGACGCCAGTAATCCAGGCCCGCCCGGCGCACGGATTTTTCCGACAGGTCGAACCCGTACGGCTTGATCAGGATCAGCTCCAGATCGAGAGCAACACAGGTCCGGCCCAAGGTGCCAGTGTTACCGGGGATTTCGGGGGCAACCAGCACCAGTTTCATATCCGCCCTGCGCCCCGCACCAGGGTGGTCAGACATTGGGTTTGCCCTCTAACCCCAGAATGCGCCGCGTCGATGTCCAAAGCGGGGGAAGACGCGGCGGGGCATCCAGTTCGGCCAGAACCTCCTCCTTCATCGCACCGCCAAGCCGCGTCTCGGCAAAGTTGCGCGCCCAGGTGAGGATTGCACCCCCATCCCCGGGGCGCAGGCGCACGGCACTTCCGACCAGGCCCAGGATGGTGCCGGCGGGCCAATACCACTCATCCTGAATGGCGCGGATACGTTCCGGCAGCACCGGCCCGATTCCCCGGATCAGGGCAGATTCCGAGAAGCGCAGAAGCAATTGCCCCATCTCTGCCCGGCTGTAGCCGATGAGCGGCGGGAAAGTGTCAAAGAAGATCGGGCCCCTGGCATCCAGCGCAAAGTTCCGGATCGAGGGATGATAGCCAATCCGTTCAGGCCGGTCGGCGATGACCTGCCAGAACGCCACGATGCTGTCGGCGGCTTGGGTCAGCATCCGCAAGGCTGGCTGGATTTCCGCCGTAATCAACCGGTCGCGCAGCATGCTGTCGGACGGCAATGCCTGCTGCACCACCACGGGACGTGTAAAGCCCGCCTCTTCCAGCAGAAGAAAGCGCGTGGCAGGCAGGCGGACACCCGCCCCGGCCAGACAGGCAACATAGGCCGCGTGACGGTCGGCCAGTATTGTCATCAAGGCCGGATCCCGCCCGCCGCGATAGGTCTTGACGACCTGATCGCGCAGTGGCCCGGCAGAGGGCCGGAACGGCGCACAGAAATAGCCCAAGCGGCTGACCGGATCACCCCGTTCAGCCATGGCCGCACGGACAGCCACGGCGAGCTCTGTGTCATCCTCCCCCATCGCTTTAACCACCTCTCCCGCCCATGCCGCACTGGTTAGGTTGGGATCGCGGCACCTGCAAGTACCGCCGCTGGTGGCGTGGCCCCGGGGCTCCGTGCTAAACTTCGGTTATGATCAAGAAGATCAACCCATATCGCCCCACGGATGACAAGGCGCGTGCCCTTGCTCGCGACCTGATCACCACCGCGCGATTTGGGGCACTTGCGGTGCGCGACCCGGGGAACGGTAACCCCATGGTTACGCGCATTGCTGTGGTGCCGGGGCCTGACCTTGCGCCGGTGACGCTGATCTCTGACCTCTCCGGCCACAGTGCGGCCTTGGCCGCTCACCCGGTCTGTTCGCTGCTGCTGGGAGAACCGGGGGCAAAGGGTGACCCCCTGACCCATCCCCGCATTACCCTGCAATGCGTGGCGAAAGCAACGGATAAGCAGGCACTGAAAACGCATTATCTGCGCCATTACCCCAAGGCGCAGCTCTATTACGATTTTGGCGATTTCCGCATGATGCGCTTCCAGGTGACCACGGCGTTTTTGAACGGCGGGTTCGGAACAGCATACCGACTGACCCCGGATGATCTGATCCAACACGGCTGAACGGCGGGCGGGCGCAAGACCCGGGCCGACACGTCAGGCCCCAACCCTTGGCGTACGTAGAATGTACACCCTGCTGGTCCGCCAGCCTTCCCTGGGCCATTGCCAAAACCACGCGCCGCATCTGCTGCCCTACATCGTTTATGCTGTCCCGTATGGCAGGGCAGGGGCATGGCGGGGGCAAACATGCCTTGGGGGTGTGCGGACCTGTCAGGACAAATGCCTGCCTACCAGGCCGTCTTCGATCAGGCGCACGGTCTCTTCAACCCCGTAAAGTGCAATGAAGCCACCAAAGCGTGGACCATGGCTGGTGCCAAGCAGAACCTCATACAATGCCTTGAACCAGTCACGCAGGGGATCAAACCCGTGCTCCTTGCCCACTGCGTAGACTAGGGTTTGAATGGCCACGTCATCTGTCGGGCCGTCATATTCACGCAATCGGCTGGCCAAATCGGCCATGGCGGCAGCCTCGGCTGCTGTGGCGGGGCGAAAGGTTTTGTGCGGCTTTACGAAATCATTGTAATATTGAATCGCAAAGCCCGCCGCCTGATCCAGATCGGGATGCGTTTCGGGCATTGCCTCGGGCGCATAACGTTGGATAAAGCCCCAGAGTGCCTGCTTATTCTCTGCATGGGCGACCGAGGCAAGGTTCAGAAGCATCGCAAAACTGACCACCATGTTGGAATCGGGCACGTTGTGGCCATGGATGTGAAAAACCGGGTTCGCCAGGTGTTGCACTGCATCCTGGCCCGCATAGGTGCGCAAATGCTGATGATAGTCATCCACCGCTTTGGGGATCACATCGAAATGGAGCCGCTTGGCAGTTTTCGGCTTTTGGTACATAAAATATTGCAGGCTTTCCGGCGCGGCATAGGTCAGCCATTCTTCCATCGACAGGCCATTACCCTTCGATTTGGAAATCTTCTGGCCATGGACGTCGTTGAACAGTTCATAGGTCAGCGTCTCGGGCACGGGATGGCCCAAGGCACGACAGATTTTTCCAGCTTGGGCGACGCTGTCAATCAGGTCTTTGCCTGACATCTCGTAATCTACGCCCAGCGCGGCCCACCGCATGGCCCAGTCGGGCTTCCACTGCATTTTTACATTGCCGCCGGTCACCGGGATTTCTACCCGTTCGCCATCGGGTTCTTCATAAACGATGGTGCCCTTGCCAACATTCCGTTCCAGCGTGGGTACTTGCAGCACATGACCCGTCCTGGGGCTGACGGGCAGGAAGGGTGAATAGGTTGTGCGCCGCTCCTCCCCCAGGGTCGGCAGAATGATATCGAGGATATTGTCAAACCGATCCAGTGCCGTCAGCAGCATTTCATCAAACCGACCACGGGTGTAGCAATCGGTCGAAGAAACGAACTCATATTCAAAGCCAAACCTGTCCAGAAACGCAATCAACTGTGCATTGTTATGGGCACCGAAACTGGCATGGGTGCCGAAGGGATCGCGCACCTTGGTCAGGGGCAGGTGCAGTTCCTTTGCCATCTGTCCCTGGTTCGGGACATTGCCGGGGATTTTCCGCAGCCCGTCCATATCGTCGGAAAAGCAGATCAGCTTTGTGGGAATGTCCGATATCACCTCAAACGCGCGGCGCACCATGGTTGTGCGGGCAACCTCGCCAAAGGTGCCGATATGCGGCAGGCCCGAAGGGCCGTAGCCGGTTTCAAAAATGACATAGCCCTTCTCTGGTGGGGCTTTTTCGACCCGTTTAAGCAACCTGCGTGCCTCTTCAAACGGCCAAGCCGTTGAGGTTAGAGCAGTCTCGCGCAAATCGTTCATCACAATTATATCCTCTCTTTACCTTACGCCCTCACCGCACGCCACTACACCTACTGCGATCCGCATCCCCTGGTAAGCCCCTGCATATCCCGCCCGGTGCGGAGTCAGTTTTCGCGGTGCCAGTCCCCGTACGCCCTGATCCCGGATGAGGAGATGTTGACCATCGGCACGTTCAGAAAGCACCAGGCCGGAGGCTGCGCCAGGACCAGGCGCGGCGCAGCAGCGGCGGGCCGTTTGCCTGCGTGAAACATCTGCGCGGCCTTTGAGGTCCGGGCCAGGATGCGCTGCCCCGGACGAGCCAGAATACCAATGGGGATGCTGCGCATGATCCAGCCCCACCGTTGCCAATGATGAAACCCGGCCAGATTGTCTGCCCCCATCAGCCAGACAAACCGCACAGCGGGATAAAGCGCAAAAAGCCGCTCCAGCGTCTCGCCAGTGTAGTGGGTGCCAAGCCGGGCCTCGGTATCCGTGACGATGATCCTGGGATTCCGCACCAGCCCCCGGGCAGCGTCCATGCGGCGGTCCAGGGGGGCCGGCCCCTTCTGTTTCAGCGGATTACCAGGAGAAACGAGCCACCATATCCGGTCCAGCCGGAACCGCTTCAGTGCCTCTTGGCTGACATGCAAATGCCCGGCATGGGGCGGGTCGAAAGAGCCGCCGAAAAGCCCCACGCGCAGCCCTTTCGTTGCTTTGGGAAAGCCTGCTCGCACCTGTCCCTTGCCTTTCGATGTCACGCAACGCTGCGTGTCAATACCAGCCGGCTTGCCCCCGCGCAAAGGAAAACGGGTGGTGTGCCTGTACCGCCCGCCTTGGATTCTGCCGTGGTCACAAAAGGTTGACGGGCGGTATCCGGAGAGTGTCGGACATGGAACGCCGCATTTACGGCATCAGCCCGACATCGCTGCGCAGATTCTTGGGTATATCAACCACCACGTCACGCGCCAGAGGCCGGGTATCAACCTGCACGGGGCTCTTGCTGATGGACGAAGGGCAAGGCAAAGCCGCACAAAAAAAGACGGTCTGGTCTGCGTCTGCATGGGAGCTTTCCTTTCAGGTCTGGAAGGAAAGCCGCCCCTTGAACGGGTCAAAAAACGGCCGCGCAAGGGGCGTCCGTGGAACAAGGGGTATTCAGCCGCGCACTAGCAAAGTGCGCCACGCGCACCAATCGGAAGGGATCGGCAAAATGTAGTCATCTCGACGGTCCGTTGGACAAAGGGTACCCTGATGAAATGATACATACACCGGAGTGCCCGCACCGGCAAGGATTGGGTGCACCGGCACGCGGGTGTGCCTGAATATGTTGCGAAAATGCCACTGTCGGGGGATTGTCACGCACCAAAAGCCCGGGTAAACGCGGAAACCGCGAACCCGGCAGTTTTGACGGAGCGAAGGATGGCCTCGTATCAATACGTCTATCACATGGATGGTGTCTCTAAGACCTATCCGGGCGGCAAAAAATGCTTTGAGAATATCCGCCTGAGCTTTCTGCCGGGGGTGAAAATCGGGGTTGTCGGCGTCAATGGTGCGGGGAAATCGACGCTTATGCGGATCATGGCGGGGATCGATAAGGATTTCACCGGTGAAGCCTGGGCTGCCCAGGGCGCGAAGGTTGGCTACCTGCCGCAGGAACCGGGACTTGATGAAAGCCTTGATGTGCGCGGAAACGTCATGCTGGGCGTGGCAGAGAAGAAGGCTATGCTTGACCGTTTCAATGATCTGGCGATGACCTATTCGGATGACACCGCCGATGAGATGGCAGAACTTCAGGACAAGATCGACTCGAACAACCTGTGGGATCTGGACAGCCGGATCGACGTAGCGATGGAGGCACTGCGCTGTCCGCCTGATGGGGCCGCTGTTGCCAGCCTGTCGGGCGGGGAACGCCGCCGCGTGGCACTGTGCAAACTGCTGTTGGACACCCCTGACATGCTACTTCTTGACGAGCCGACCAACCATCTGGATGCTGAGTCCATCGCCTGGTTGCAGCAGCACCTGATCGATTATAAGGGTACCTGCCTGATCGTTACCCATGACCGGTATTTCCTGGATGACATTACCGGCTGGATTCTGGAACTTGATCGCGGGCGGGGCATTCCATACCAAGGGAATTACTCGGCGTGGCTGGAGCAGAAGGTCAGGCGGCTGGAGCACGAAGTGCGCGAGGATAAAAGTCGCCAGAAGGCACTGGAGCGCGAATTAGAGTGGATTCGTGCCGATACCAGGGGGCGACGGGCCAGGCAGAAGGCCCGGATCAACGCCTATGAGGAACTGGCAGGGCAGTCAGAGCGCGAGAAGATCACCGGTGCCCGGATCGTCATCCCCAATGGCTCGCGCCTGGGCCAAAAGGTGATTGAGGTTAGCGGACTCGCCAAGCATTACGGCGATAGGCAGTTGATCGAGGGCTTGGATTTTGCGCTTCCGCCCGGCGGAGTCGTCGGCGTGATCGGCCCAAATGGCGCAGGAAAATCAACATTGTTCCGCATGTTGACTGGCCAGGAACGCCCCGATGAGGGGGGGATCGAATACGGTGATACGGTGCAGCTCAGCTACGTTGATCAATCGCGTGATGCCTTGGACGCGAACGCCACAGTCTGGGAAGAGATATCGGGCGGTGCAGAGATTATTGAGCTGGGCGATGCCCGAATGAACTCTCGCGCTTACTGTGCGGCTTTCAACTTCAAAGGCGGTGATCAGCACAAGAGGGTTGGGGTACTCTCGGGCGGGGAACGCAACCGGGTGCACTTGGCCAAATTGTTGAAATCGGGCGGTAATGTTCTGCTGCTGGATGAACCGACCAATGATCTGGACGTAGAGACCCTGCGTGTGTTGGAAGGTGCATTGGAGGATTTCGCAGGCTGTGCGGTGATCATCAGCCACGACCGCTTCTTCCTTGACCGCCTCTGTACCCACATCCTCGCATTTGAGGGCGAGGCCCACGTGGAATGGTTTGAGGGCAATTTCGAGGATTATGAGGAGGATAAGAAACGGCGGCTGGGACCGAACGCACTGGTCCCGAAGCGGGTGAAGTATAAGAAGTTCACCCGCTAAGGCCAGTGGAAAACCGAAATTGAACAGCCAACTGGCTGAAGCGGACAAGTTTTGTGCGGTAAGACCACGGTGCTTGGTTTTTCTGCTGCGTCCCGTGTAATATTTTGTTCAGAAAAGATGCTCGACTCGGTGCTCATTCCAACTTTGCTTTGGATAAGCGGCGCATTGGGTTGGCCCTTATTCAGCCGAATTTATTGAAAACATCTCATCCGGTTACAGATGGAGAGCGTTCGGAAAGGGAACCCGCCCATGTCATGGAAGGAAAACAATCAAAACTGGGTGGACAGGATGGACAACGCCGCCTTTGGCTTCGGTCAGTTTCTGGGGCGATTGATCTACATCTCTACAAAGAAGCCAGGAAACAAAAGGACTTTCCCGGACTTCTCGCCCCCCCGTTGGGATCCACACTGGAAGAGTGGAGTTTTTTCGCAGGATAAGGGGTACGGCTTCATCGGCAGACCGGGGGACAGGGCCGTGCCCTAACGCGGTCGCCGGAATAGCCTGCCGACCTGGAACGAGGTGCGCGGGATCCAGATGTAGGGGTTGCGGGTGTGTGCGCTTTCCCGCCGCCGCATCCGGTGGAGGCCATAGATCAGCAGCACCATATGACCGCCCGCGATGAACAGGAACAGCGCACCGGGGCCAAAGGCCGTGATCAGTGCCGAACTGGCATAGGGCGCGATGATCGCGCCGATGGCGAAGAAAAACATCAAAGCGGCTGATAATTCCACCCGCTGGTGATCCTCGGCCCAGTCATGGGCATGGGAGGCCGAGATCGAATAGATGGGGAAGGTCATCGCCCCGAACAGCAGTGCCCCAGCGAATATCGCCCACGTGCCATGGCTCGCCAAGGCAATTGTGCCGCCTGACGCCAGAATGGCCGCGCCGGAGAACCAGATCAGCACCCATCGGCGATCATGGCGGTCGGCCTGCCTGCCTGCGGGAACCTGCATCAGCACCCCGCCCAGGACGAATGCCGCCAGAAACAAGCCAATCTGATCAGGGCGCAGCCCGACCTCTTGCCCGTAAAGTGGACCAACCATGCGAAAGGCGGCACCGCCCAGTCCGGCTACGACGACACCGGCCACCGCAAGCGGTGACAGGTGCCAGGCCAGCATGGGCCGCAGTCGCGGGGCATGGGGCGTTTCGGGCTGTGCGGTCCGCGTCAACGTCAGCGGCAAGAGGGCGGCACAGCACAGGATCGCAAGCAGATTGTAGGAGACATAAGATGCCGGCTCCAGAACCCCGATCAGAAGCTGCGCCGCAAGGGCACTACCGGAATCAACCATCCGGTAGGTGCCCATGGCACGGCCCCGGGTCCGGTTCGTTACTTTCGACTGTAGCCACGCCTCGATCACCGTGTAGCAACCCGCGATGCAAAGGCCAGAAGCAACCCGCATCACTGCCCAGGCATAAGGGCCCAACACCAGCATATGCGCCAGAAGACTGATCGCACCGGCGGCGGTAAAGGCGGCAAAGGCGCGCGAATGCCCGACTGCCCCCATCAGCCTTGGTGCCCACCAGCAGCCGATGAAGAACCCGAAGAAATGCGCCGACCCCAACAGGCCGATCTGTTCGTTGGTGAAGCCAAGCGCGATGCCGGACAAAACATCCAACGGTCCAACGCCACCGGAACTGAGTTGCAGAAGAATGACCGACACAAACAAGGCGGTAAAAGACAGGATGAGGCGCATGGATCCAAATCGCGGGGGGCAATATCCGTCCCCTGATTACCCCGGATTACCGCCCCTGTCTGGCGGGTTTGCGCCCTAGGGCATGTCGTTATTCGGCGTGATCGCACGGTTTGCAATGATCGGCTAAGCTGTTAGGGTGTCCCCGGGGCGCGGGGGGATCTCTGCGGTCCGAAGGGCTTCGCAAACAGCAAGGATTAGGATCATGCGACAGATACAACTGGGCCAGACCGGGACGATGATTACCGATTATTGCTTGGGCACGATGACCTGGGGCAGTCAAACGCCCGAGGGTGATGCCCACCGCCAGGCCGATATGGCCTTTGAGGCTGGTATTCGCATTCTTGATACTGCCGAGATGTATCCGGTCACCCCCGTCCGCGCCGAAACGGTTGGGTGCACTGAAGAGATCGTGGGCAACTGGCTGGCCGCGCATCCGGCCAAACGGGCCGATATGGTTGTGGCAACAAAGATCACAGGCAGGAATGCCGCCTTTGTCCGCCCCGGTCAGGACATCACCGCGGCCACCCTGGTTCAGGCGTTCGAGGGATCGCTGAAACGGCTTCGGACCGACCGGATCGACCTTTATCAATTGCACTGGCCCAACCGCGGCAGCTTTCATTTCCGGCAGAATTGGACCTATGATCCGTCTGGCCAGAACAAGGCCGCAACGCTGGCGCATATAGAAGAGGTTCTGCGCGCGGCCGAGGCACTAATCGCGCAAGGCAAACTGGGGCATCTGGCCTTGTCAAACGATACTGCGTGGGGTACCGCGCAATGGCTACGGCTGAGTGAGGAAGCGGGCCTGCCGCGCATCGCCTCAATCCAGAACGAATACTCGCTGCTCTGCCGAATCTTCGATACCGATATGGCAGAGATGGCGGTGAATGAGGATGTGACCCTTCTGGCCTATTCACCCTTGGCCACGGGCTTGCTGACCGGCAAGTATCAAGGCGGTTCGGTTCCCGAAGGCTCGCGTATGGCGCACGATCGCAGCCTTGGTGGCCGCAAGACAGACCGCGCGGTTCAGGCCGTCGCCGCCTATCAGAAGATCGCAGATCGCCACGAGCTTGATTTGATCCATATGGCACTGGCCTTCACCGTGCAGCGGCCCTTTGCCGTGTCCACGATCTTTGGTGCGACGACAACCGCACAGCTGGGGCGCATTCTGGCGGGGCTGGATGTGACGCTGAGCGACGAAGTGCTGGCCGAAATTAACACTGCACACCGCAGCATCCCCATGCCCTATTGACCTGTGGCGGTGCGTTGTGCTGTACACTAGGGAAAATGTTGACGACTAGGCAAATTATCCTTTGGGGTATGCAGGAAGACGGGCCGCTACACGGGTAGCCTGCTTTCCGTTGCGAGCTCTGCCTGTGCGGGTGTTTGATCCCGGGCCGGGTGTGTGTGAGCGCGTGGGCTACAATTTGCCTCCCCCGCCCGAAGCCAGCTGGTTGAACATGAACGGATCATGCCAGTAGCACCCGACGCAAGAGCCGCGATAGACGCCGTTGCCTTTCACCTGACTTATGGCATAGCCGAGTACGCGGGCATCAAACCTGTTGCCGGTGTCCCTGCATCGCTTGCAGTGCTGACGCTTGGCATTATTTGCCGGCTTTGACAGCGGCTGAAAGTCGGATTCCTTTACAGATGTACCCGACATCAATCTCGGGTCATCCCGCCGTCCGTCCTTGTGGTCGATTTCCACATTGCCGGTGTTCAGCACCGCGCATTTGCTGTCTTTCAGGGCATCCCTGATCGATTGTGGTATCGGTTTGGCAATTGCCTGCTTTTTCCAGCCATGAAGCTGAACGGCAACTATCCTGTTGCCTTCCTTGTGGCGCTGGATATTGAACTTTTTTGCCAGACCTCCGTCATCCCGACACTAGGAGCCCCCATTGCCCATCCTGAGGCGTTCATATGGGCCGATGAACTCTTCTACCCCCACCTTGCGGGAAAAACCCTGATCATCCGGCTGCGCCAGTTGCAAAAACAAGTCTGCCGTTGAATGTTTTTTAGCCATTGAGTTCCGCCACCCGCCGTCTTGCCACTGCCACATAGTCCGGGTTAATGTCGCAACCTTTGAACCTTCGGTTTTGTTCCAAAGCGGCAACGGCCGTCGTGCCGCTGCCCAGGAACGGGTCAATCACCAGATCGCCGGGATTGCTGTGCTTCGCCACAAGGTTACTGAACAAATCAATCGGCTTTTGGGTTGGATGCTCTCGCTTGCCCCCGTGGCGCGGAATCGGAAGCTTGTATATCCCGTTATCGTATTTGCCGTTGAAGGTTGGTTTGCCACCCTTGACCGCAGACACCGCCACCTCACGACTGTTCGACAGATAGGTTGCACACTGATTGAGCGGAACGGGGTTGGTCTTTTCCCAAATGATAAGCCGAACCATTTTGAAACCAGCCTCCCTCAAAGCCGTTTCTAATAAGGTGATCTTCCAAAGGTCATACCAGATTATGGCCGTCCCGCCCGTGCGTAACACACGAAAGGCTTCGGCGCAGAACGTATCAATCTCGATTTCTTCGTGATCCCACTGGCCAAAGTCCATGCTTACGGCGAATCGATCAAGACCATTCTTGACCTTTGCAAAGCCGGTTGACCGACTGATTACATAAGGCGGATCCGTCAGTACCAAATCCACGCTTTTGGCATCGATCTCCTTCATGAACGTCCGCCAATCCAATTTTTTTATCAGGTCAGGTAGATTGGCCCCAATTGTTGGGTGAGTGATGTTGGGCAGCGGTGTCGGGGTCACTGTTCTGCCTCTTGGTGTTCCGGTTCGTGAGTCCAGCACAGGTTATGCGTCCTCCCTCACGTGTTTGGTGTTGGTGAAACGGAACCGGGAAACAGGTCTGCGCCTGATGCTTATCATATCGTCCCACGGGTGTCCAGTCACCTTGTTGTGACAGTGCCTTTACGGCCGCGTGTGTGATGCGCGTTGTGGCCCCAGGGGGCGTGAAGCACACGGGGAGGGGGTTCAGGTCAGATTTTTGCGCCCGATGTGATGCAGCATCCTGTGCGGTCCCAACCCACATAGACCCACATTTGCTTCCGGGACTGGTTGCTGTCTAAGCAGAAGCACGGCCACTGGCCAATACGCGGCGAGGGGATCATTTGGCCAGGCCCCTCGATCCCATATCAAGGTATTTGCGCCTCCGCCCCTTGATCAGCGCGTCACGACCAGAATCTTTCAGCTGTGCCAGCATTGAGGAGATCGCCGCGCCCACCTTGGTGATCGTGCCGTCGCGATCCCGTTGTGCGCCGCCAGGCGGCTCCTTGATGACCATGTCACACACGCCAAGTTTATGCAGGTCTTGCGCGGTCAGGCGCAGTGCCGCGGCGGCCTCCCGCATCTTTTCGGCATCCTTCCACAAGATCGAGGCGCACCCTTCGGGACTGATGACCGAGTAGATTGAATGCTCCAGCATTACCAGCCTGTCAGCAGTGGCAAAAGCCACAGCCCCGCCTGAACCACCCTCGCCAACGATGATCGAGATAAGCGGCACCCCGATTTTCAGGCAAGTCCGAGTGGATTGTGCGATGGCCTCTGCCTGACCGCGTTCCTCGGCACCCTTGCCAGGATAGGCACCAGGCGTGTCAACCAGCGTGATAACGGGAAGGCCAAACCGGTCGGCCATGTTCATCAACCGCGCGGCTTTGCGGTACCCCTCGGGCTGCGCCATGCCGAAATTGCGTTCAATGCGGGTTTTGGTATCATGGCCTTTTTCATGGCCCATCACAACAACGGGTGTGTCTTCGAACCGTGCCAACCCGCCCATAACCGCGTGATCATCGGCAAAGGCCCGGTCCCCGGCAAGCGGCGTGTATTCGGTGAACAGCGCGTCGATATAATCCTTGCAATGGGGCCGGTCGGGGTGCCGCGCAACCTGGCATTTCCGCCACGGGGTGAGATCCTTGTAAAGGGTGCGCAGCATGTCGGCGGCCTTCTTGTCCAGGCCCGCGGCCTCGCTTTCGACATCCATCCCTTCGCTTTCGCGCGCCAGAGCCCGCAACTCTTCGGCCTTGCCTTCGATCTCGGCCAGGGGTTTTTCGAAATCGAGGTAATTCATCACGGTTCCCGCTGTCATGTCCCGGCGGTGTGTATGCCCCCGGGCGCATGGATGCAACATGGCAGGCACTGGAGGCACAGGGCATGGGCACTTGAACAGCCGTCCCGCACCGCAATGGCAACGGCAGTTACCGGGGTTTGGCCCTTGAGCTTGGTTTCCGGTTCATTAGTTGTCATGGGAGCGTTCTTCGCTATGTCCATTCGCTCCGCGTCGTTCGTTCCTCAATCCGCCGCAGGCAAGGTAGGGTAATGTTGTCATGGCCTTCGGTGAAGTGGGGGCTCGGGTAATTTCCCGCAAATCTGCGTGAACAAGACTGCACAATATGGATTTGGTCAGGTAACCCTTGCTTGGCCCATGTCCCTGTAGCGGGGACTGATATGTTTAGATAGAAGGAGTAGTCCGCTTTTTAATAAGGTGAAGATAAGTCTCGCCCATTACAGTGCCGACGCCGGGGTCTGCATGCACGAAATCCAGGCACACGTGTCATGCCTTGCCCGGCGACCAGGCTGCCGCCGCAGGCGGCACAGACACAGCCGCAGCTTTTGCCGCGGTCTACATCATATACGCTGATGCATCTGCCATCCTTGAATCTTATTTTTTCTCGCGCATCATCCGGAGTTCTATGGCCAAAGGTCTAAAAAACATCGAATCTGCCGCATCTCAGCGCAAACCGCCTGCGGCCAGCAGAAGAATGACAGCCAGAACCCCGATAGCAATCCAAAGCACATGGTTACTGCCGCCCCTGTCGGCTGGGGGACTTCCGGACGTGGTTTTGAACACCCAAGGCTGCGGATGCAAACCCGTTATGTCGTGAAACTTGGGGGATTTCTGGTCGCGCAGGCTTTTCAAGGCTGCTTCAAAACTAGCTGCATCATTACGGTTCCCAAATGGCCGCGACGTCCAGACCAGTTCGGGCGCGGTTCCCGCCGTGCTTCGTGTCTGTCCACGCCTGTGCTGGGCTACCCGGTTTTGGACCGAATAGGTATGACCGACATATTGACCGAGCGTGGTATCCAGAACATAGACAAAATACCTGCGGTTTTTGTATCCGGCATCGCGTTCATCCTGCCCGTCCAGCCGCTCCGGGCTGCGCCAGTAAGATTTCCTTTTGTATCTTCGCCACCGCATGAGACCTCTTTTATTCGTGACGATAGGAAACGCCAGACCCGCGCCGTGATCAAAGCCGCATTGCACCAGCATCTGCTGGATCTCGCGAACATGCCCTTGGTACCTGTTGGCACTGGCGGAGTCGGAGGTCAAGCCCAAAGGCCAGAATTAGCGCACAGAACAGAACGGCGACCCCGTGTCTTGAGCCGCGAGCCCCAAACGGAATCAGCCCGCCGCACGCATGCACGGCAGAAGGGGCTGGCTGTCGCGCACCACGTGGTACCCAGACACCCTGCCTGCCATGGATTTGCTTGTCTTGTTCCGTTCCCCTTACAGTCGTCTCTAAAATGAGGGATTATCTGGCCATGCCACGAGAGTTGTGGAGATTACCACTGTCGCCGGATGATAAGTTGCTTTTGGAATGAACATGCGGCAGATATCAAAGCTTAGCGTCCCGCGATCATCTCGGCCTGTTTCACAATCCCCTCCGCCTGTTTGATCGAGGCGATATCGACCAGACGTCCTTTGTAGACTGTGGCACCAGCACCTGCGGCTTTGGCTTCTGCCATCGCAGCCAGAATCTCTCGCGCCTCGCTTACTGCGGCTTCGGATGGGGTGAAGACTTCATTGGCAAGGGCGATCTGCCTGGGATGGATTGCCCATTTGCCAACCATCCCAAGCGTGGCTGCGCGGTGGGCCTGGGCGCGATACCCTTCATCGTCAGAGAAGTCGCCAAAAGGCCCATCCACTGGCAGTACACCATGGGTGCGGCAGGCGGCAACGATGGCCACCTGGGCCCAGTGCCACGGGTCGCTGTAGTGGCGGGTTTCGCCCTGCAGCATATAGTAATGTTCCTGCGTTCCGCCGATGCTGGTGGTCTGCATCCCCATAGAGGCCGCAAAATCCGCCGCGCCAAGGGACATGGCCTGCACCCGGGGGGAAGCCGCCGCGATCTCCTCTACATGGGCGATGCCCGCGGCACTTTCGATGATCACTTCAAAGGCAACCCGCTTCTTGCGCCCTTTAGCGGCTTCAATAGCGGTGACAAGCGCATCAACCGCGTAAATATCGGCCGCGCAGCCGACCTTGGGGATCATGATCTGGTCAAGCCGCCTGCTGGCATGTTCCAGAAGATTCACCACATCTCGATACCAATAGGGGCTGTCAAGGCTGTTGATTCGCACGCTAAGGGTCTTGTTCCCCCAATCCACATCGCCGATGGCTTGCAGGACGTTGGCCCGCGCCTGGTTCTTGTCACTGGGCGCAACGCTGTCCTCCAGATCCAGATTGATCACATCCGCCGCGCTGGCTGCCATCTTCTCGAATAGCCTGGTGTTGGAACCAGGGCCGAAAAGCTGGCAGCGATTAGGGCGGGCAACGGGCTGGGGTTGAAGACGGAAGCTCATAAGCGATTCTCAATGCGCAAGGATGTATTCTGTTTATCTGCGAAGCGAATAGATTATTGTGCTGCGGCATGCAACTGCCGCACCGCTACACCTGCAATGGGTTGAATCTTGTTGCGAGCAGTGATTACTGTAAGGGTCATGCCTGACTAAGAGGTTTCTCCTAAGAGGGAGAGAGCGGTCGTTTGGGGCTTTTCGGGAATCCGGCTATTGTCGTGCTATCCGGTCTTTTTTCAGGTGCAGGTAGGCCTGTGTGCTTTGGCAGGCCCTTGACCTTCGATCCCGTTGGTATGGACACGGGTGCACTACGCGACATGACGTCCACCAGCTTCGTGACTACCGCTCTGCCGAAGGAACCACTTCTGCGTGGTTCCCTATGACCACCCCCGTAGCGTCAATCGCCCAAAATGGCCGGATTCGCGGCAAGGCCGCGCAAGGGCGGCGTAAAGAGGGCTTGGCGGACCGTCACAAGGGGCAGAGGGTGATCCTCCCCTGAACTCGCCTTTTTCACTGGCTGCGGTTGCCCCCGACGGGCCCCCGCCCACAACGACAACATCGTAACGCATCATCCTTCTCCTGCCCGGTCCGTTGTTATCGGCTTCATCCCATCGGCAGTTTGGGCTGCCCTTCCCCGCGTGCGCGTGCGATGGAGGGGGTTTGAAACCGCTTTCCGTCCAGAATGTCCTGCACGGTGAGCATCTGCATGCGCGGATAGGGAACTCCACCTGCCTCCAGGTCGCCCGCCTGCGCCATTTCTTGGCGGAAGTTTCTTTCTGTTCCCCCAATCCCTCAAGCACAATCAGCCCGGCCATTGGAACATCTTCCCGTTCCAGCACGCCGCGCAGGTCGCGCACCACGCCGATGCCGACGTTTGTACCGCCCTTCACCTCCAGCACCATGCTGGCCAGTTCCGCCCCGCCCGTGTCAAAATACAGTCGCCCGTCGATGCCGCCATCGCCCGTCCGGCGCGCCGTGACAAAGCCGTCAACCTGTTCGACGGCCCACTTTTGAAAGTGATACGGGTCACGCTGCCACAGGTCGCGTGCGCCTTCCAGGCTGTGCGGCACACCCTCAATCGTGAAATTGACGCCTTCGGTCAGGCCCAGCCTGTCCTGCAGGCGCACCCTGGCCACGCGCTTGACGGCGTGAATGGCGATGTCGATGCCGATCCAGTGGCGGTTCAGGCGGTGTGCGGCCTCGATGGTGGTGGCGCAGCCGCAGAACGGGTCCAGCACCAGATCGCCCTCATTGGAACTGGCCCGAATGATGCGGTCCAGCAATGCCAAGGGCTTCTGCGTCGCATAGCCAAGACGTTCCTTGGCCATAGGATTCATCGCGGGAATATCAGCCCATACATCGGGACACATTTTTGTCGTGTCTGATGCAGAAATACGAGCCCCCTTGGGATTTTGCGCACGTTGCAGCGATTTCTCTGTTCTTGGAACATCAATTCTATTGAAAACATAATTCTGAGTTCGAGCATAAGAGAATAAAGTGTCATGTTTTTTCGAAAACCAGTGTTTACTGGCACCACCTGTATGATAGTGCCAGATAACCTCATTCAAGAAATTTCCGTGTCCGAACACGGCATCCATCATGAGCTTGAGGTAATGGCTGGCCGTGGGGTCACAGTGCAGGTAGATGGAGCCGGTGGGCTTGAGCAGGCCGCGCATGGGCAGCAGCCGTTCGGTCATGTAACTCAGATAGGCCAGCAGCCGCGGCTGGGTCTTGCGCAGGGCGTTGGGCCAGGACCGCCAGAACTCGGCCATATCATCGTCAACGCCCGCCTCCCGCATCAGGACGGGCATATTGCG
>JACONJ010000002.1 GCA_014323785.1 Paracoccaceae bacterium
TGGTGCGGCACTTGGATTCGCCTGCCCGACACCGCGGAACACGGCCCTGAAGGGTAAGGCCCAGGCCACGCCCAGGCCGATATAGATCGCCAGTTCAGCAAGGACCGGGGGCCGCTGAACCAGGCTGACAAGGAACCAGGCAGCACCGATATAGACCGGCAGCCCGACCAGCAGGATCAGCAGTGCCCAGCACCGCCGCGATTTGTAGCTCATTATCATGGATGCTTCCCTGCCCGGGTCAATCCGCGAAGGGGTCCGACACCATGATGGTATCATCCCGCGCGGGTGAGGTAGAAAGGAGTGCTACCGGGCATTGAATCAGCTCCTCAATCCGGCGGATGTATGCCACCGCCTCTGCCGGCAGTTCGGCCCAGGATCGTGCGCCTCTGGTCGAATCGCGCCAGCCCGCCATGACCTCATAGATCGGTTTCACCCGCGCCTGGCGGTCAGCGGCGACGGGCAGATTGTCAAATCGCACGCCGTCCAGCTCATAGCCGATACAGATGTTCAGCTCCCCGAGCCCGTCAAGCACGTCAAGTTTTGTCAGCGCAATGCCGTTCACGCCAGAGATGGCGCAGCTGTGCCGCACCAGCACGGCATCAAACCAGCCGCACCGCCGCTTGCGTCCGGTGGTTGTGCCGAACTCGTGCCCCCGCTCACCCAGGTGCTGGCCGTCGGCATTATCAATTTCGGTCGGAAACGGCCCCTCGCCCACGCGGGTTGTGTAGGCTTTGACGATCCCCAGGACAAAATCGATCATGCCGGGGCCGATCCCTGTGCCGGTGGCGGCCTGGCCTGCGATCACATTGGAAGAGGTGACAAAGGGATAGGTGCCGAAATCGATATCCAGCAGCGCACCTTGCGCACCTTCAAACAGAATCCGGTGCCCGGCCTTATGCTGTTCGGTCAGAACCTTCCACACCGGTCCGGCATAGGCCAGAATGTTCGGCGCAACCTTCTGCAGCATGGCAAGCAGCGCGGCCCGGTCTGCCCGGGGCAGGCCCAGGCCCCGGCGGAGCGCGTCATGATGCGCCAGCGTGCGATCCACCCGCGCCCGCAGCGTGGCATCATCGGCAAGATCCGCCACACGGATCGCGCGGCGGCCAACCTTATCCTCATAGGCTGGTCCGATTCCGCGCCCGGTTGTTCCGATCTTGGCGGTATCCTTCCGTGCATCCCGAATGCGATCCAGCTCGGCATGAAGCGGCAGGATCAGGGGGGTGTTTTCGGCAATCATCAGGGTTTCGGGGCTGATCTTCACCCCCTGGGCGCAGAGTGCCTTAATCTCCCCGATCATATGCCAAGGGTCCAGCACCACGCCATTGCCGATCACACTTAGCTTGCCGGGCCGCACCACGCCCGAGGGCAAGGCATGCAGTTTATAGACCGTGCCATCAACGACCAGCGTGTGTCCCGCATTATGCCCGCCCTGAAAGCGGGCGATAATGTCGGCCCGTGCGCTTAGCCAGTCGACGATCTTGCCCTTGCCCTCGTCGCCCCACTGCGCACCCACAACCACCACATTGGCCATGCCGTTTATCCCTGTTCAATCCGTCCCGATCCCCACACCAGCATAACTGCCCTGTTATGCAGGCGGAACCGCTTTCGTTCACCCCAAGGCGCATATTGCGCCCATATCCACCCGTTTTTCACCCTGTTTTATCCTGCGGTTCGGTGATTCACCCTTGCGGTGGCCCGTCGCCCCGCATAGATTGGGAGACGTCAAAGAAGCAAGGCGTCCGGTCCGGCCCCATGGAAAACATCATTCTTGTTGTGCATCTGATCTTGGCCATGGGCCTGATTGGCGTTGTTCTGCTGCAGCGTTCCGAAGGCGGCGGTTTGGGGATCGGCGGGGGCAATGTGATGACCGGGCGGCAGGCGGCGACCGCCTTGGGCAAATTGACCTGGGCCTTTGCCATTGCCTTTCTGGCCACCTCGATCACGCTGACCCTTATCGCGGCACAAAACGCGGCCTCTGATTCGGTCCTGGATCAGCCCGGCCTTGAAAGCGATACAGGGGGCGGGGATGGCAGCGGGCTTCTGCCACCGGCCACGGACCTGTTGCCGCCCGGCCCTGGCGATGCGCCCGCACTGCCCCCGCGCGCGGACGAGTAGGACGAATCCACGAGGGGGCGGGCCCAATCGCCCATATCATCCAGGGGCATCCGGGGGCGTCCCTTGCCCTGGGGCGTTGAATCCGGTTATCCTTGAACCCCGTGAACAGTGGATTCGGCGCGGGCCGTGCACCAGACCCGGCCGGGCCGCATACGCTTTCGCACGGGGGGCCAAGATACCATGACGCGCTTTATTTTTATCACCGGCGGGGTGGTGTCTTCGCTTGGGAAAGGCTTGGCATCAGCTGCATTGGGGGCATTGTTGCAGGCGCGCGGCTACACGGTGCGGCTGCGCAAACTGGATCCCTATCTGAACGTCGACCCCGGCACGATGAGCCCCTTTGAACATGGCGAGGTGTTCGTCACCGATGACGGTGCCGAAACCGACCTTGACCTGGGCCATTATGAACGATTCACCGGCGTTGCGGCGCGCAAGACTGACAGCGTGTCCTCGGGGCGTATCTACTCGGATGTGCTGGCCCGGGAACGCCGCGGTGCCTACCTGGGCAAGACCATCCAAGTGATTCCCCACGTCACCGATGAGATCAAGGCGTTCATCACCATCGGTGAAGGTGAGGTTGATTTCATGCTGTGTGAAATCGGCGGCACCGTGGGCGATATTGAGGGCCTGCCCTTCTTTGAGGCGATTCGGCAGTTCGGACAGGACAAGCCGCGCGGGCAGTGCATTTTTATCCATCTGACGCTGCTGCCCTTCCTGAACACCTCGGGCGAGTTAAAGACAAAGCCAACCCAGCACAGCGTAAAGGAAATGCGATCAATCGGCCTGGCCCCGGACATTCTGGTGTGCCGGTCCGAAGGCCCGATTCCGGAACAGGAGCGCGGGAAACTGGCCCTGTTCTGCAATGTCCGGCCCGATGCGGTGGTCGCCGCGCAGGATTTGGACTCGATCTATGAGGCCCCCCTGGCCTATCATCGGGCGGGGCTGGATCGGGCGGTGCTTGATGCCTTTGGCATTGCGCCGGCCCCGCCCCCGAATCTGGAAATTTGGGCGGATGTGGCCGACCGTATCCGCAACCCCGAAGGCGCGGTGCGCATCGCCATTGTCGGCAAATATACCCGGCTTGAAGACGCCTATAAATCCATTGCCGAGGCCCTGACCCACGGCGGCATGGCCAATCGGGTCAGCGTTAGCACCGAATGGATCGACGCCGAGATGTTCGAGCACGGGGATGTGGCAGCGCATCTGGCAGGGGTTCACGCGATTCTGGTGCCTGGCGGCTTTGGTACGCGCGGCACAGAGGGCAAGATCAAAGCCGCCGAATTCGCCCGCACCCGGGGCATTCCCTATCTGGGGATTTGCCTGGGCATGCAGGTGGCGGTGATTGAGGCCGCGCGGAATCTGGCCCGTCTGGGCAATGCCGGGTCCGAGGAATTTGGCCGTGATAGCGGCGGCGGGGGCCTGACCCCGGTGATTTATCACCTGAAGGAATGGGCGCATGGCAATACCAGGGTGCGCCGCGGCACCGACGATGACAAGGGCGGCACCATGCGCCTTGGGGCCTATGACGCGGTGCTGGCCAGGGGCTCAAAAGTGGCCGGAATTTATGGCCGCACCAGCATCAGCGAACGCCATCGCCACCGCTATGAGGTTGACATCACATATCGCGCCGCGCTGGAGCGGCAGGGGATGATCTTTTCCGGCATGTCGCCTGACGGGCACCTGCCCGAGGTCGTTGAGGTGAAGGATCACCCCTGGTTCATCGGGGTACAGTTTCACCCCGAACTGAAATCCAGGCCCTTTGCGCCGCATCCGCTGTTCCGGGATTTTGTACGCGCGGCCTGGGAAAACTCGCGCCTGATGTGAGGGAAGGGGGACGGGTCTGCCCCCCCCCGCTTGCCCCTGCCGCCCGCATGTGCGAAAAGGTGAACCTTGACTGAAACCAGAACAAGAGCCCTCCGTTCATGTCCTTTGGCCCGGCCCCTGAATTGTCCAGAATTTCCCCCGCAGACAAGGGAGTGCGGTGCCGATGACGAACTGGGCGAACAGAACCCTTTATCACGGTGATAACCTGCCGATCCTGCGGGCGATGAACTCTGAGTCGGTGGACCTGATTGCCACGGACCCGCCATTCAACAAGGGCAGGGATTTTCACGCCACGCCGGACAGCCTTGCGGCGGGCGCAAAGTTTCAGGACCGATGGTCCTGGGAACAGGATGTTCATCAAAGCTGGATCGATCAGCTGACCGATGACTGGCCCCGCCTGACAGGCGCGATTGAAAGCGTTCGCACGACCCACAGCGACAGCATGGGGGCCTATATCTGTTTCATGGCGGTGCGCCTGCTGGAAATGCACCGGATACTGAAAGACACGGGCAGCATTTACCTGCATTGTGACCCGACGGCCAGCCATTACCTGAAGGCCGTTATGGATGCGATCTTCGGGTGGAAGCAGTTTATGAATGAATTAATTTGGTGTTATCCACCGAAAGGAAGAGCTCCAAGGTTCGGATTTCATAAAAAACATGATGTTATTTTTTATTACAGAAAAACCTTGGAAGGCAAATTCAATCATCAGTATACAAGTCTAAACGATTATCAGATTGCTAAATTTTCAAAGAAAGATGAAGATGGGCGTTCTTATAAAGAATTCAAAGGGCGGCGCACATATTTAGACCAAAGTCCCGGGAGACCTGTACCTTCATGGTGGGCGGATATAGGACAAGCTGCTCAATCTAAGAAAGAGTTCACCGGATACCCCACGCAAAAACCCATAGTCCTTCTTGAACGTATAATCAAAGCGTCAAGCGATGAAAGTGATATGGTGCTGGATCCGTTCTGCGGCTGTGCCACCACGCTGGTTGCGGCCGAAAACCTGCAACGGCAGTGGGTCGGCATCGACATATGGAAGGGTGCGCACGAGATGGTCAGGAAGCGCATGGCCGACGCGACGGGATTTTTTGGCAAGGTAACATTCACAGACATTCCGCCTGTCCGCACCGATGACGGGGAAGCCTCTGCACCATTCCTGCGCGTTAAACAGCGCGTCAAAGAACCGGAAGGGCCACGCTGGACGCGGGCGCAAATGTATGCGCATTTACTGGACCAGCACGGCCACCGCTGCATGGGGTGCAACAGAGCGTTTGACGATCCGCGCTATCTGGAACTTGACCATAACACGCCACGCTCGGACGGCGGGTTGAATCACATATCAAACCGTGTGTTGCTGTGCGGCCCCTGCAACAAACTGAAAAGCAATACCTACACGCTTTCAGGACTGCAAAGGGAAAACAGGAGGAGGGGATATATGCAGTGAAGGAAGGGGCGCGGGTTTGGAAAACCCCTTGACCCTGCCGCCCGCATGCGCGAAAAGGCGAACCCTGACTGAAACACTGATCAAGGAAATCCGTCCATGTCCTTTACCGATGCCATTGGTACCTGCCTGAGGAAATATGCCACCTTCCAGGGCCGCGCCCGCCGGGCGGAATACTGGTGGTTCCAGCTCTTCCTGGTGCTGGCTTGCTTTGCCGTTGGATTCCTTGATGGTTTGCTGTTCGGCGTCCCGACTGAGGGGGTGGGTGTGCTGGTCAGTCTCTTCCTGCTCGCCACGTTTCTGCCCACACTTGCCGTCGCTGTGCGCCGCCTGCACGACACTGATCGCTCGGGCTGGTGGCTTCTTCTGGGTCTAATCCCGCTGATCGGGCAAATCCTCCTGATCATCTGGTATGCCACCAAGGGGACCAGAGGTAAGAACCGGTTCGGCCCGGACCCGCTTGACCCTGCCTGATGCTGCCCTTTCACACCTGTGACGTGTTCACTGACACGCCCTTTGCCGGGAACCCCTTGGCGATTGTGGAACAGGCTGACGGGCTCAGCACGCGGCAGATGCAGATCATCGCGCGGGAATTCAACCTGTCCGAAACGATCTTTGTGCGTCCCCCGGACGACCCCGCCCATACGGCACAGGTGCGCATATTTGTGCCAGCCGCCGAGATTCCCTTTGCCGGGCATCCGACCATCGGCTGTGCCATACACCTGGCCCGCCAGGCCGCCGGGCCGGGCGATTTCAGCACGACCATCACGCTGGAGGAGGGTGCGGGCCCGGTTCCCGTGACAGTCACGCGGCAGGGCAGCAGCCTCTGGGCAGAATTCACCGCCCCGCGGTGCCCCAGGCCCATGGCGGGAAGGATCAGCACAGGGGATCTGGCGCATGCCCTGGGGCTGGCCCCCGCGCAGTTCGGCCCCCACGCACCCGGCGTGTTCGAAGGTGGCCCCTGTTTCATCTACGCCCCATTGCGCGACCGCGCCGCCTTGGCCGCTGCCCATGTGGTGCAGCCGGGCTGGTCCGCCCTGACCACCCGCCTTGGGTGCGCGGCGGTTTATCTGTACGCCCCCGGCGATGGGGTGGATTATCAGGCGCGGATGTATGCCCCCGGGGCCGGCATTCCCGAAGACCCTGCCACCGGGTCGGCCAGTGTGATCCTTACCGGGCAGTTGCTGGCCAACGGCGCATTGCGGGACGGCACCACCACCCTACGCCTGCTGCAGGGGGTTGAGATGGGACGCCCCGGCCGAATCGGCCTGTCAGTGGATGTGACAGATGGCGCGATCAGCGCAATCCGGGTGGCGGGCAGCGCGGTCCCGATTGCCCAGGGGCAGATCCGCCCGCCCGCATAGCCCCGCCCGCGCACAAGGGAGGGCTCAGGGAGGGGCTGCCTGCGTTGTGCCGGGCCGCGTGGGTACCCTATAATCACCCGCATGTTTGGTGAACCCTGCCCCGGATGACGGCCCCCGAACCCGCCCCGCCGTGCGTTTCGGATGTATGCCCGGCCCGTGCCGCGCGTCCGGTGCGGATGCGGTTACGCGCCCCGATATGAACGACACCCCGCCAGAACTTCCGTCAATCCGGGTGGCCGTGGCCGACCTGAACGGCCAGGCGCGGGGCAAACGGCTGCGGTCCACCGCAATGAACAAACTGGCGGCAGAGGGAATACGCTTCCCCTACTCGGTGCTGGGCCTGGATATCCGGGGCGAAGATATTCAGGACAGCCCCCTGGTCTTTGCCTCGGGCGATCCGGACGGGCTGCTGAAGCCCACGGGGCGCGGGCCAGTGCCGATGCCGTGGCTGTCCTCGGGTGCTGTGCTGGTGCCGATCTGGATGTTTCACGCAGATGGCGTAACACCCTATGCCGCTGACCCGCGCCAGGCACTGGCCGCAGTGCTTGCGCGCTATGCTGGCCGGGGTTGGACCCCGGTGACCGCGACCGAGCTGGAATTCTATCTGGTCGATGACAGTGGCAAAGGCCCGCAGGTTCCCGCCAGCCCCGGATCCGCCACGCGGCGGCACCAGGCCGATATTCTTTCCCTGCGCGAACTGGATGCGTTCGATGCCTTCTTCACCGAGCTCTACGCCGGATGCGCGGCGATGGATATTCCGGCCGACACCGCCAGTTCCGAGGCCGGGCCAGGGCAGTTTGAGGTTACCCTGACCCATCAGCCCGACGCCCTGAAAACCGCCGATGATACCTGGCTGTTCAAGATTCTGGCCCAGGGGCTGGCGCGGAAACACGGCTGCGCCGCGTGTTTCATGGCAAAACCCTATCCCGATTATGCGGGGAACGGGCTGCATTGTCACTTTTCTGTCCTGGATGCGGCGGGCGGGAACATCTTTGATGATGGCAGCGCAGGGGGCAGCCCGCGGCTGCATCACGCGGTGGCGGGCAGCATGGCGGCCATGGCGGGGACGATGGTGATCTTTGCCCCCCACGCCACGAGCTATGACCGCTTTGTGCCCGGGGCCCATGCGCCCACCGCCGCCGCCTGGGGATATGAAAACCGCACCACAGCACTTCGCATTCCCGGCGGGCCACCGGTGGCACGGCGCATTGAACACCGCGTGGCGGGCGGCGACAGCAACCCCTATTTGTTTCTGGTGGCTGTTCTGGGGGCCGCGTTTGCGGGGCTGGAGGAGGGCCACCCCCCGCCCCCGCCGCTGCAGGGCAATGCGTATGATCAGAATCTGCCGCGCCTGCCGACCACCTGGCCTGATGCCATCGCGCGCTTTGGGGCCGACCCCGTAACAGCGCGCCTTTTTGCCCCGGGCCTTATCGACGCCTTCACGCGCACCAAGCGGCAGGAACTGCACAAGACCAGGGGGCTGGGTGCCGCAGAACTGTTTGCGCTTTATGTCGACACAGTTTGACACGCCTTGCCTTACCCCCCCGGCGCGGCATAGTTCGGACAGAACGATTACCGCCCGAGGCCGCATGATCATCGGTATCCTTCAAACCGGCCATTTGCCCGGGGACATTCAGGCCGCGCACGGCGACCACGCCGACATGTTCCGGCGCATGCTGGCAGGCCGTGGCTTTATGTTCCGCGTCTTCAGCGTGGTTGATATGGTGTTTCCGGATGGGCCGGACATGGCCGATGCTTGGCTGATCACGGGGTCCAGGCATGGAACTTATGATGATCTGCCGTTTATCGCGCCGTTGGAGGCACTGATCCGCGCGATCTTTGCTGCGGGGCAGCCGATGGTCGGGGTTTGTTTCGGGCATCAGATCATCGCCCAGGCCCTTGGCGGCCGGGTGCGGAAATTCGCGGGCGGCTGGTCTGTCGGGCGACAGGTCTACCGAATGGGGGATCGGGACTGGGCCCTGAATGCCTGGCATCAGGATCAGGTCGTGGCCCGGCCCGGGGGGGCGACGATTCTGGCCGGTTCGCCCTTCTGTGAAAACGCGATGCTGGCCTATGGCGACCGGGTGTTGACGGTGCAGCCGCATCCCGAATTCGAGGCCCCCGTCATCAGGCGGCTGATCGACCAGCGCGGGCCGGGCATTGTGCCCGATGATCTTCTGCGCGTGGCCCGCAAGGGCCTGACACAGCCGCTTGATAACGCTGCCCTGGCCGCCATGCTGGCCGGGGTGCTCAGCCGGGCCAGGGCCGATGCGTGATTTCCTGAACCGTCTTCCCGAAACGGCACAATGCTACCTTTCAGGTCAGGTGCTGGACGAAGTTGAATGTATCGTCTCGGACCTTGCCGGCGTGGCGCGGGGCAAGGCAATGCCGGGGGCAAAATTCGCCAGGCAGAACCATTTTTACCTGCCCAATTCGATTTTCTTTCAAACCATCACCGGCGACTGGATCGATACCGTCCCCGGTATCACCGGCGGCTATACTGAACCGGATATGGTCCTGACCCCGGATTTTGACACAGCAACCCCCGCACCCTGGACGGCGGACTGGACCCTGCAGGTGATCCACAACATCGACGATCAGGATGGCCGGCCAGTTCCCTTTGCACCGCGCAATGTACTCAAACGCATCGTCGCAGAATACAACGCCCGGGGCTGGCAGCCCATCGTCGCCCCCGAGATGGAATTCTTTCTGGTCGCGCCCAATACCGACCCGGGCCAGGCAATCCGCCCCCCCATGGGGCGCACCGGCCGCCCGGCGGCAGCACGGCAGGCCTATTCCATGTCGGCGGTTGATGAATATGGCCCGGTGATTGACGATATCTATGATTTCGCTACCGCCCAGGGGCTGGAGATCGACGGCATCCTGCAGGAAGGCGGGGCCGGGCAGATCGAGTTGAACCTGCGCCATGGCGACCCGGTAAAACTGGCTGATGAGATGTTCTTTTTCAAACGCCTGATTCGGGAGGCAGCACTTCGGCACAATTGCTATGCCACCTTCATGGCCAAGCCGATTGAGGGCGAACCGGGCAGCGCGATGCACATCCACCATTCGGTGGCTGACAGCACGACCGGGGCGAACATATTCTCGGCCCCGGATGGCGGCGAAACCCCGGCATTTATGCATTTCATCGCTGGCTTGCAGCGGCATCTGCCCTCGGTGATCGCACTGCTGGCCCCCTATGTGAACAGCTATCGGCGCTACGTCCCGGATTTCGCCGCGCCGATCAATCTGGAATGGGGGCATGACAACCGCACCACGGGCATACGTATTCCGGTCTCGGCCCCCGGTGCGCGGCGGGTGGAAAACCGCCTGCCCGGCATGGATTGCAACCCCTATCTTGGCATTGCGGCCTCGCTTGCCTGCGGGCTTCTGGGCCTGAAAGAAAGGCAAAATCCCGCGCCAGAATGTACGGGCGATGCCTATGACGCTGCCGGTCAGGTGCCGCGCGGCCTGGGCGATGCGCTGGATTTGTTCCGTACCAATGCCGCGATGGCCAAGGTGCTGCACCCGGAATTCTGCCGCATCTACGCGGCAGTCAAGGCGTTGGAATACAAAGGGTTTCTTCAGGTCATCAGCCCCTGGGAACGGGAACATCTGCTGCTGAATGTCTGACCGAAGATGCCAAAGATACCGGCCCCCAATGAGCATGCTTTACCGCAATGATGCACCTGGTGTGCATGCGCCGTCCTGGTATGCCACCAGCGTTGATGTGCCGCCTCTGCACCCCTGCCTGGCCGGGGCAGTCAGGGCCGATGTGGCCGTGCTCGGGGCAGGGTACACCGGGCTCTGGGCTGCGCTGACCCTGGCACGGGCGGGGCGCAAGGTGGTGGTGCTGGATGCCCACCGGGTCGGCTTTGGCGCATCGGGGCGGAACGGCGGGCAGGTGCATTCCGGCTATAACCGGGCGCAGTCCTGGCTGGAGAAGCGGCTTGGCATGGACCGCGCCCGCGCCCTTTGGGATTTGTCACAGGAAGCCCAGGCGCAACTGAACAGTTTCTGCACGGCACACGCGCCCAAGGCCCGATACCGACCGGGCATCGCGCATGGCGTATACACTGCCCGGGATTTGGGCCATACCCGCGCCGCAGTCGCGCATATGGCAAAAACCTATGGGTATGAAATGCAGGTGCTGGCGCGGGATGCCTTTGCAAACCTGGTCAAATCCCCGCTGTATCACGGCGGGTATCTGGATCAGGGTGGCGGGCATTTGCACCCCCTGGCCTATGCCCTGGCCCTGGCCCGCGCAGCCGAGGCCGCCGGGGCCCGGATTTTTGAACTAAGCGAAGTGACCGCGCTTTGCCGGGAACCGAAGGTGACGCTGACCACTAAAACGGGACGGGTACAGGCCGAACACGCCATCATTGCTGGCAATGGCTATCTGCCCGCCCTCTTGCCCGAGGTAAGCGCACGGGTGATGCCCATCAACTCTTTCATCGTCGCAACCGCCCCCCTCCCCGACCGCTGGCAAGAGGTTCTGGCCAGGGATATCGCCGTGGCCGACAGCCGGTTCGTGGTGAATTACTACCGGTTCAGTCACGACAGGCGATTCTTGTTCGGCGGGCGGGAAAATTATGGCACGGGCTTTCCTCGGGATATTACAACCGCCCTTGTCCGGCGGATGACTGCGCTGTTCCCGCAACTGGACGGGGTGCCGATCAGCCATGTCTGGGGCGGCACCCTGGCCATCACCAGAACACGGCTGCCGCATCTTGTGCGGATCACACCCCGTATTCTGTCCGGGGCCGGATTTTCGGGGCAAGGCGTAGCCCTTGCGGGCATGGCAGGCCGGGTAATGGCCGAGGCGGTGATGGGGCAGGAAGATGGATTTGCCAATCTTGCCGCGCTTCCGGTGCCGCGGTTCCCGGGTGGGGCCCGCCTGCGTGCGCCGCTTCTGACCCTGGCGATGACATGGTATGCCCTGCGCGACCGCAGTGGTATCTGATCGGTCGTGTGTCGTAACCTTCCTCAAAACGTCACTGGCACGGCACGGCGTGTTTGTGTAAGGTCTTCCGAAATAGACTGTTTCAAAAGGGTGAGATGATGGCCAGCCACCCCGATGTCTATGACGCCGGGCCGATCCCCGCGGCCGCGCGCGCCGAGGTTGATCGCCTGCTGAAATCCGGCGATCTGTTTCGCTACACCGCACCCGCCGATGCGCCGGTGGCCATGCTGGAACAGGAGTTTGCCGCGCTCCTGGGGGCGAAATATGCGCTGGCCGTCTCTTCCTGTTCGGCGGCACTGTTCCTGTCGCTTTGCGCCCTGGGCCTGCCGCGCAATTCCAGGGTTCTGGTTCCCGCCTTTACCTTTGCCGCTGTTCCCTCCTCGGTTATGCACGCCAATTGTGTGCCTGTCCTGGTTGAGGTGGGAGGGGATTATCGCATCAATCTGGACGATTTCCAAGCAAAACTGCCCCAAACGGGTGCGGTTATCCTTAGCCATATGCGCGGCCACACCTCGGACATGGATGCGATCATGGCACTTTGTGATGCTGCGGGTGTACCAGTGGTCGAGGACGCCGCACATTCACTTGGCACCACTTGGGGCGGTCGCAACATCGGCACATTCGGGCGCGTCGGCTGCTTCAGCTTTCAGTCCTACAAACTGGTGAATGCGGGTGAAGGTGGGATCATGATCAGCGATGATGCCGACCTGATCGCGCGCGCCGTCATCATGTCGGGTGCCTACGAACATAACTGGAAAAAGCATCCCGTCCTGCAAGAGGCGTTCAACCGCTGGCAAAACGAATTGCCCCTGTATAACATGCGGATGCAGAACCTCTCGGCTGCTGTCATCCGCCCGCAATTGCCCGAGGTCGCGCAGCGCGTGCGCGATGGGCGGGCCAATCATGATTACGTCGCCGGGATGCTGAACACATCGCCATGGATGCAGGTGCCCAACGCCCTGCCGCCCGAGTTACGGGCACCGGATTCGATCCAGTTCAATTTACACGGCTTCTACCACGATGCCGAGGCCCGCGCCTTTGCCGCGGCCGCGGGCGCACGCGGTGTGCAGGTGCAAATCTTCGGCCTGTCCGGGGATAACGCGCGCGCCTTTTGGAACTGGCAGTTTATCCCTGGCAGGGTGCCGGATTTGCCGCAAACGCGGGCCATGCTGATGCGGGCCTGCGATGTGCGTCTGCCCGTGCGGCTGACAAGGTGTGAGCTGGATATGATCGGCACCGCGCTGCTGTCGGCGGTTGATGATGTAAAGGGCACGCCCCGCGCCTATGGCACCTGAAGGTCCGACAGGTTTTTTAGGTATGCAACAGCCGTTCCCCGCCCCCTGAACCCAAAGGACCACCCCCCGATGCCAACCGCCGCCCGCAAACCCACGCCCCGCACGCCCGGCTATCAGGATGTGCTGGACGCCCCACCGCACAAGGTGGCGCAGATTATCGCCGGCACCCTGCACACCCACCCCCGCCCTGCTTCGCCCCACGCGCTGGCAAGTTCGGGCTTGGGGGCCAGGGTTGTCCCGCCGTTCAACTACGGCAACGGTGGCCCCGGTGGCTGGTGGATTCTGGATGAACCGGAACTGCACCTTGGTGCAGACATTCTTGTGCCGGACCTGGCGGGCTGGCGGCGTGCAACCCTGCCCCGCTTTCCCAGGGCGACCTTTTTCACCGTCGCCCCGGATTGGGTTTGTGAGGTTCTGTCCCCCGCCACGCGGCGGATTGACACGGGCCCCAAGCGCACCATCTACGCCCGCGCGGGCGTGGGCCATCTGTGGTTTGTGGACCCCGACGCCCGCACCCTGAACGCCTTTTGCCTGCGGGACGGGCACTGGCACCCCATCGCCGCGCTGTCCGGGGATGCGGCTGTGTCTGTGCCGCCGTTCGAGGCGATCAGTTTTGACCTGTCCGACCTGTGGATTCCCGAACCCGATGCCGAACAGGAGTGACCACACGCCATAATCGAACAGAACCAAATCCGCTTGGGCAAAACGCTTTGTGCGGTGTAGTGTCCCGGCGACCCGAGGGGGGAGATGCCCACGTGAACGACCATCATCCAAATTCCTGGGAAGCCCGTGCCGCCGCGCATTCGCTTTATGGCTTTACCGATCTGCCCTCGGTCAGGGCACACGGCACGGTCGTGTTGACCCATGGAAAGGGGCCTTATGTCTTTGATACCTATGGCAAACGCTATCTTGATGCCAATTCCGGCCTTTGGAACATGGTGGCGGGGTTTGACCATCCCGGCCTGGCGAGAGCAGCACAGGCGCAATATGATCGCTTTCCGGGCTATCACGCCTTTTTCGGGCGGATGTCGGACCAGACGGTCACTTTGTCCGAACGGCTGATCGAGATTTCGCCCTTTGCGCACGGCAAGGTATTTTATACCAATTCCGGGTCCGAGGCGAATGATACCATGGTCAAGATGCTGTGGTTCCTGAACCGGGCGGAAGGGCGGCCCCAGGCCACAAAGATCATGACCCGGGGCAATGCCTATCACGGGGTAACGGTTGTCTCGGCCTCGATGACCGCGAAACCCTATAACGCGGCCTTCGGGCTGCCGCTTGACGGGTTTCTGCACCTCACCTGCCCGCATTTCTGGCGTGAAGGGGCCCCGAACGAGTCCGAGGCCACCTTCACCGCCCGCCTGGCCGCCGAGTTAGAGGCGGTGATCGCACAGGAGGGCGCAGAGACCATCGCCGGTTTCTTTGCCGAACCTGTCATGGGTGCCGGTGGCGTGATCGTCCCGCCCAAGGGGTATTTTCAGGCCATCCAGCCGATCCTGCACCGCCACGGCATTCCGCTGATCGCGGATGAGGTCATTTGTGGATTCGGCAGAACCGGTGCGGTCTGGGGCTGTGAGTGCTTTGGCTTCGCGCCGGATGCGATCATATCCTCGAAGGCACTGACGGCAGGCTATTTCCCGATGGGGGCGGTGATCCTGGGGCCGTCACTCTCGGATCGGATGCAGGCCACACTGGACCAGATAGAAGAGTTTCCCCACGGCTTCACCGCCAGCGGCCACCCGGTTGGCTGTGCAGTGGCACTGAAGGCCATTGATGTGATCCTGAACGAGGGGCTGCTGGAACAGGTGCGGGCGGGCGCGCCCCGGATGCAGGCGGGGCTGGCAGAAATCGCGGAACATCCGAATATCGGAGAGTTGCGCGGCATCGGCTATATGTGGGCACTCGAGGCGGTCCGCGACCGGGACAGTAAACGGCCCTTTGACGCCGGTCTTTCGGTTTTGGAACGCATCGCTAATACCTGCACCGATCACGGGCTGATCTGCCGGCCGCTGGGGCAATCGGTGGTGATCTGCCCACCCTTCATACTGACCGATGCGGAACTCAACGAGATGATTGAGAAATTGGCTGCGGCACTCAAGCAGGTGTTTCACGAGGTGGCGTGAAGGGAATACTTCGGGCAGGTACCAACTGTTCCGGACAGGTGCGGTGGCGAACCTGCTTTCTACATCCTGCTCAATCTGCTTTGCAATTCGGCCAATTGACGTTTGATATCAGCCAGCTCTTCCGAGGGGGATTTGTCCTCTTCCTCATCGCTGGTTCCATGCGATGGGCCGGGCCACTGGCTGCCAAGCCCGCCGGTCATGGCCGTCATGAACGCCTCTTGCTGTGTGCGCATTGCCTCAAAGCCGGGCATGTTCGCCATCGGGTTCATCGCGGCCATGTTCTCTATCATTTTTGACTGGCCCTGTTTCAGCATCTCAAAACTGAAGGCCAGGAAATCCGGCACCACCGATTGGGTCCGGGTCGAGTAGCTGCGCACCAGATCGGTCAGCACCGACAAGGGCAGCACATGTTCCCCCCGGCTTTCATGCGTGGCGATGATTTGCAGCAGGTATTGACGAGTCAGATCATCCCCGGATTTCAGGTCGACGACCATAACTTCTCGCCCGTTGCGGATGAGCCCGGCAATATCCCCCAGCGTCACATAATCCGATGTCTCGGTGTTATAAAGACGCCGGCTGGCATAGCGCTTGATCAAAAGGGGTTCTGTTGCATCGGCCACGATGATCAATCCTTTCCTGCGGTGCGGTATTGTGCAGCCTGTGCCGTTACCGTGCAAAAGCGATCCGCCCCGGCAGCCCCGGCCAACTCTGCCCCTGATACGTAAAAGGGCGGGTTCACAATGGACCCGCCCTTTCCGATTCACGCCAATGGGCAGTACCCTGGCATAAAATCTGGCGTACGACCGCTTACTTCGCGGCGGCTTTCTTGGCAGCCGTGGTCACCTCGGCGGTGGCTTTCTTGACGGCGGCGGTTGCCTCTTCCGACGCTTCCTTGCCAGCAGCCATCATCAGTTCCACGGTTTCCATCTGCACCTTCTTGGCAACCTCGGCAAAGGCGGCCATGGTCTCGGCGGCCATTTCAGCCTGGGCCGAGGCGAAGTCGGTCATCGCTTTGGAGTAGTCAGCTGGCTCATCCTTAACCGATGTCACATCGCCCATCTTAGAGATCGTGTCTTTGGTCCATTTGGACGAAATCTCGGTGGATTTCTCAGCGGCTTCCAAGGCCACTTTCGACATTTTCTCGCCAAGGGCGGCAGAGGTTTTGAACGCATCAGACGTGGCGGTCATATCCATCGGAAAGGTGGCCATCATCTCGCGCACGGATTTCGTGAAGTCGTTGGGCTTTGTCATGGTCTTTCTCCATTTATCCCCCAAAGGGGTTTGCTGCGAATGCAAAGTATATGGATGCTGCATCGCAGAAATACAACCCTTTTTCTTCCGCAGCGCAGCAAAAAATAAAAATCCCTGTATTTTCAAAGGGTTCTTGTGACATTCACGTAGGTTCCAGGCGCATCCGCCAGAACCTCAAAACCCGAATCACCCGGAATACGGGCGAGAATCCGGGCACCAGACCGCCGCTTCAGCCAGCGTTCCCACCGTGGCCACCAGGAACCGTCCTGCTTCTTTGCACGCTGCAGCCAAGCCTCGGGTGTGCCGCTGACATTGGCGTTGGTGTAATGGCCGTATTTCTTCTTTGACGGCGGGTTGACGATGCCAGCGATATGCCCGGATTCCGACAGGATGAACGTCTTGTCCTTTGCCCCCATCTGCACCACACCGCGGAAACTGTCCTTCCAGGCCGCGATATGATCTGTCTCGCATGCGACCGCGCAAAGAGGCACGGTCACATCGCCCAGTTTCAGCGTCTTATCCAGGAGCTCAAAACCCCCATCGGCCAGCGCGTTGTCCTGACACAGACCGCGCAGATACTGCACCGCCATCCTGCCCGGCAGGTTGGTGCCATCACCATTCCAATACAGCAAATCGAAGGCGGGCGGGGCCTCTCCCATCATATAGCTGCGCACGGCGGGACCATAGACCAAGTCATTGGCGCGCAGAAAGCTGAAGGTTTTGGACATGTAGGAACTGTCAAGGATGCCTTCATCCCGCACCTGCCGTTCGATTGCATCGACAAAATCATCATCAAGGAACACAGTGAATTCACCCTGATCCGAAAAATCCGTCAGCGTTGTGAAAAAGGTGGCGGATTTGACGGATTTGTCGCCGCGTGCCTTCAGCAGGGCCAGAGTCAGGCTTAACGTTGTGCCCGCGATGCAGTAGCCGACCACGTTCACCTGCTTCTCGCCGGTGACCTCCCTGGCGATGCGGAGTGCCTCCAGGTAGCCGTCCTCGACATAGGTTTCCAACCCTACATCGGCGTAGCTCGCATCGGGGTTCTTCCAGCTGACCACAAAAAGCGTATAGCCCTGTTCCACGATCCAGCGGATCAGGCTGTTTTGCGGCTTTAGGTCCAGGATGTAAAATTTGTTGATCCAGGGCGGAACGATCACCAGGGGCGTTTTGTACACACATTCCGTGGTCGGTGCATATTGGATCACCTCCATCATCCGGTTGCGAAAGATCACTGCCCCCTCGGTTGCGCCAATATTCCTGCCAACCTCAAAAGCGTCTGGATCGGCCAGGGTGGGCAGAACCTCTCCGCGGTGGCTTTCGATATCACGCACAAGGTTCTCCAGCCCGTCAACCAGGCTTTGCCCTTCGGTCTTCACCGCGCGTTCCAGGGCATCGGGGTTCGTCGCCAGGTAGTTTGTTGGCGAAAACAGGTCGATGATCTGCCTTGAGAAGAACGCAATCCGCTGCTTGTCCTTTGAATCGAGCCCGTCGATATCCCGCACAGCCTGTTCGATCGCTGCGGATGAAATCAGATATTGCTGCTTGATGAAGTTGAAATAAGGGTGGGTCTTCCACATCGGGTTGGAAAACCGGCGGTCATCAGGGGTGTGATCCTCGGGTGCGGCCATATGTCCGCGCGTCAATTGCTGCTGTGCCTCCATGAAATGCGTCAGGGTCTGGCCCCAATACCGCACTTGGGTTTCCATCAGTTTCGCGGGGTTGTTTATCATCTCATTCAGATAGGCCGCACCAGCCTTCAGATAGAAATCCTGCCCCGGGCCCTGCAGCCCTGAATCACCTGGCGCACGCGCACTGATGGCGGCGACCATACGCTTGCTCAATTCCTCCATCTTGGCCAGGTTTGCGGTCAACTGGTCCAGGCTTTCGCCCATCTTGATCCTCCCCCTTTGATCTTTAACATCTCTTGATTTTATCGTTCAGATGCAGCATATGCAATCATGGTGCTGTCAGGGTAAGAGAACATAAGCAAGGAAAGACCCCATCTGGCCCGGATATTTTGGTGCATCAGGCAGGAAAGTACGATGAGATATCTTCTCACCTATGATTTCATGGAATCTGTCCGTGTAACGAATCAATGGCTCGGATCAACGGCGCGGGCCATGTGCTCTTACCCGCAGCTTGGGCTGATCGTGAATCCCGCTATTCAGATGACTGCCGCCTGGGGCGAAGTGATGGAACGCAGTTTTGCGCGCATGACAACCAGGCCGGATTGGGCGATCTACTCGATCCCCGGCGATGACGGCCACGATCATCCTGTTGCCATTGATACAATCCTCTCTCGCCCCTTTGGCGATCTGATCCGCTTCGACGTCCAGGGCCGTGCGCCCACAGGGCGGAAGGTTCTGCTTGTCGCGCCGATGTCAGGCCATTACGCCACCCTGCTGCGGTCCACGGTTGTCAGCCTGCTGCCCGATTGTGACATCTACATCACGGATTGGCACAATGCGCGCGACATTCCAGTCAGCACGGGCAAGTTCGATATCGAAGATTACACGCTTTACCTTGTTGAGTTCCTGCGCGAAATGGGCCCCGATACCCATGTGATTGCGGTTTGTCAGCCAGCCCCGCTGGCCCTTGCGGCCACTGCCTATCTGGCCGGAGATGATCCAAAGGCCCAGCCCCGCACATTGACCCTGATCGGCGGGCCGGTGGATCCAGATGCAGCCACCACCGACGTGACCGATTTCGGCAACCGCGTGACAATGGGCCAGCTGGAACGTCACGTGCTGCAGCGCGTCGGTTTCAAATACGCAGGTGCGGGCCGCATGGTGTATCCGGGGCTGCAGCAATTGGCAAGTTTCATGGCGATGAACGCCGACAAGCATACCAAAGCCTTTGGCAACCAGATTCTGCGGGTGGCCAAGGGTGAGGCGTCTGACCACGACAAACACAACACATTCTATGATGAATACCTTGCCGTCATGGATATGACGGCGGAATTTTACCTTTCGACTGTCGAGCGAATCTTCAAAGGGTTGGAGATCGCCCGGAACCGCTTTACCGTGGCTGGCAAACAGGTGGATATCGGCAAGATCAGCACGGTGGCGATCAAAACTGTCGAAGGCGGCAAAGATGATATATCGGCCCCTGGGCAATGCGTTGCCGCACTTAATCTTTGCAGCGGATTGCCAGAGGAGAAAAAGGCAAGCTATCTGGAACCGAACGCGGGCCATTACGGGATTTTCGCGGGGAAAAGCTGGCGCACAAAAATCCGCCCGCTGGTGCTGGAGTTCATCGACGCAAATTGCCATGTACCGAAAACACTAGTGAAAGATATCACCGCCAGGTAGGGTTGAGCCCCCGGACCTGTCCATTTTGGCGGCGCAGCCGCCCCCCCGAATGGCGGGCCTTGTCCGCGTTATGCATGCGCGGTTGTCCGCCCACCCGTGTGATCTTGGTCCAGCCAGGCTTGCAGTGCGGCGGTGGTGGCTGCGGGCTGTTCCAAGGTTGGCAGATGCCCTGCATCGGGGATCAGCGTTAACGTCGCGTGCGGGATCAGATCGGCCATGAATTCGTGCCGTCGCACCGGGCACAGCACATCATGTTCGCCGCACAGAACCAGGGCAGGCACGGAAATCCGGCGCAGCACCGCCTGCTGATCTGGCCGCCGCTGCAGGGCCCGCGACTGTGCCACAAATACATCCGGCCCCAGATTTCGCGCCATATCCATAACCAGATCCAGCACGTCTGCCCGGTTTTGCCCGGGGGCCAGGTAGTTTGGCTTCATCTCTTCCTGCATCACCTGGTCCAGACGACTGGCCCGGGCCGCGACGATCTGCGGCTCTCGTGCTGCGGCAACGGCAGGGGTTTCGGCCAGCGGGTTCGTATCCAATAGCGCGATCCGCGTAATCCGCTCAGGGATGCGGCGATACACCTCCATCGCAACGATGCCCCCCATCGAAAGGCCCGCCAAGGCAAAGCGTTCCGGTGCACCGGCGATGACCTGTTCGGCAATCGCGGACATGCGTTCACCCCCCGTGATCGGCGCGACCTGCACGGCCCGGCGGGGGGAAAACGCCGCCAATTGCGGCCCCCACAGCCGCGCATCGCACATCATCCCGGGCAACAGCATCAAGGGTTCGGTCAAAGGGAAATCCTCTTCACGGGTCCGGGCGGTGCGTCACGGCCAGAGGGGGGGGAACAGCCCCACGATCAATTCGCCATATGTCGCAAAGGCGGTGGCTTGTGCCGGGGCGAGTGCCAAACGGAATTTGTAGCCCCGGCGAATTGCATCCATTTATTCAAGTCCTGCCGTGCTTCGGGACAGCCTTTCCATCACCATCACACGCGCCGCGCAGCCAAATCGGCACCTGCGCATAATGCCGCCAATTTCGCATAGGCGATGTCCGGGTCAACCGCGCCAAAGCCCGCAAATGTACCAAATCCGCAATCGGTACCCGCGACCACCCGGTCAGCACCGACAATTTGCACAAATTTCAATATCCGTTCGGCAACCAGTTCGGGATGTTCCACAAAATTCGTGGTGCTGTCCAGCACCCCCGGCACCAGAATCTTATCCTCCGGAATCTCTCTGGCACGGTCCCGGAACACGGTCCATTCATGGGCGTGACGGGGGTTCGACGTCTCAAACAGCAGATGGCTGGCCGCAACCTTCATCAAGGTTGTGAACACGGTGTCCATCGGAATATCGCAAATATGCGGCCCTTCATAGTTGCCCCAGCAGATATGGACCCGCACCCGTGCCGGGTCGATGCCCTCAAGCGCGTGGTTCAATGCCTCTACATGGGTTTCCGCGATTTGCACAAACGCTGCATCTGTCAGTTCCGCGAACAGCATGTGCCTCGACAGGGCCAGATCGGGACAATCCAGCTGCAGCATCAACCCGCTGTTGATGATCGTGCGGTATTCCTCTCGCATTGCATCGGCCAGGGCGGCCAGATACGCCTCTCGTGTCGGATAGAAATCATTCTGCAAAAACAGAGAGATCACACCGGGCGAAGCCGCGTTCATGAACCCTTCCCGCGCCCCGTGCCGTGCCATCCCGGCCTTCAGGTTGGCGATATCCTTTTTCAGCTCATCCTGACCCTTCGGTCGCACCTCTCCCACGCACATCGGTCGCGCATAGGTCGGCGTGCCGCCATCACCGCGCAGGCGTTCCAGAAAGGCGGGAAAATGCTTCAGGTCCGCTGGTGCATTACGTGGGCTGTCCCCGGCGAATCCAGTATAACGATCCTTGACATAAGTCGCATAGCTGATCTTTGAGGTTTCCCCGTCGCTGACCATGTCGATGCCGGCTTCCACCTGGCGGCGAACGGTCTCGGCACAGGCCTCGGTCATGGCCGCATCAAAGGCCGCGGGTTCGAAGAGTTCCCCACGCTCCCGGGCGAAAATGAAATCAACCACGTTTTGTGTCCGGGGAAGGCTGCCGACATGCGTTGTTTTAAGGATTGCCATCTGAACCCTTTCCTTTTCCGACATTTAGTGGCCCGAATACCCCCCAATCGCCGCCGCGGGGAGGTGCTATTCTGAACGACGGCACGGGCAGGGACACGCTGAACGGCCACTGCGCACGATTATCTATCAATTTATCAAGGTTGGCGTGATGCACAAGTGATCCAGAGGCGGACGCAACATTCCTGACCGATCTAGGGGGTAAACTGGACGCGATGGTCGCGGATTACCCGGACCTTGTGGTCCGCACTGTGGACACCGCAAAACTGGCCTGTCTGCAACGCACAGGTCGACCACAGTGTGCAGTCGGGAAGGCTCCGTGCGATCAAGTTCATGTCCCCCCATGTGTCTTGTTCTTGTAACATTCCCATCAATGGCCAAAGTGAGCTCACTCGTCTGTATAGCGTACCACCCGAGTTCTATTCTGTGCCGTGGTGTGTGCTGCCTGCAAAGAGATGATCGTGTGATGCGCCTTCGACGTCGTCTCAATCTGTTACCCCGCTGCGATCCGAAAGTCGTAGACAGGCAAAACCCCTCCACCCAAAGGTAACCCTTATTGTTTTGGAGCGGGCGATGAGATTCGAACTCACGACCCTTACCTTGGCAAGGTAATGCTCTACCCCTGAGCTACGCCCGCTCTCTTTGTATATGTAGTCCAACGCCAGGCAGGCCGCAAGCAGAAAATTTGCCTTTCTCCGGCTTCCGGCACCTTAGCTCAATTCGATAAGCAAATCCTTCGCATCGATCTGGCTGCCGGGAGAGACGTGCACTGCCGCAACCGTAGCATCCTGATCCGCGTGAATACCAGTTTCCATCTTCATGGCTTCGATGGTCAGCAGTAAATCGCCCGATGTCACCCTTGTGCCGACCTGGGCTGCGATTGTCGATACAACCCCCGGCATCGGGGCACCGATATGATTGGGATTGGTGATATCCGCCTTGGGCCGTTTCACCGTTGTCGCCATGGCGCGACGGTCGGGGACGCGGACCGTGCGCGGTTGGCCGTTCAGCTCAAAGAAGACCCTGGCTTCGCCTGCGTCATTGGTTTCGCCCTGGGCCTGCATCCGGATCACAAGACTAACGCCTGGATCAATCTCGGCCTCAATCTCTTCGCCTGGCACCATCCCGTAAAAGAATGTGCGCGTGGGCAGGGTGAGCACCGGGCCGTAATCGGCGTGGCGGGTCATGTAATCGGTGAAGACCTTGGGATACATCAGATATCCGTTCAGATCCTCATCATCGATATCGACGCCAAGTGTCCCGGACAGCCCGGCGCGGGTCTTTTCGATATCGACAGAGGGAAGGTGCTTGCCGGGCCGTTCCGGATTGGGCTGTTCCTCTTTCAGTACCTTTTTCAGGATAGCCGGCGGAAAGCCACCGGGGGGCTGGCCCAGATTACCCCGCATCATATCAATCACGCTGTCGGGAAAGGCGACATCGATGGCCGGGTTTTCCACATCCGCGCGGGTCAGACCCTGACTGACCATCATCAGGGCCATGTCCCCCACGACCTTGGAGGATGGAGTGACCTTCACGATGTCGCCGAACATCCGGTTCACATCGGCATACATCTGCGCCACTTCGTGCCAGCGATCCTCGAGCCCCAGGCTGCGCGCCTGTGCTTTCAGGTTGGTAAATTGGCCCCCTGGCATTTCGTGTAGATACACCTCAGAGGAGGGGGCCTGCAGACCAGACTCGAAGGCAGCATAATGCACCCTCACGGCTTCCCAGTAATCGCTGATCCCGCGCACGGACCTGATATCGAGCCCGGTGTCACGCTCCGTGTTCTTCAACGCCTCGACAATGGTGCCAAGGGTAGCCTGGCTTGTGTTGCCTGAAAGTGCGTCCATAGCGCAATCCACGGCATCCACCCCCACCCCGGACGCCGCCAGGATTGTGGCGCAGGCAATGCCAGCCGTGTCATGGGTGTGAAAGTGGATTGGCAGGCCGACCTCCTCTTTCAGGGCCTTGATCAACAGGCTGGCCGCGGCGGGTTTCAGGAGTCCGGCCATATCCTTTAGCCCCAGGATATGGGCACCCGCCTCTTTCAATGCCTTGCCCATCTTTACATAGTAATCTAGGTCGTATTTCGCCCGCCCAGGGTTCAGAATGTCACCAGTGTAGCAGATCGCCCCCTCACAGACCTTCCCGGACTCGAGCACCGCGTCCATGGCAACGCGCATATTTTCGACCCAGTTGAGTGAGTCGAACACGCGGAATATATCTACGCCCGAAATCGCAGCCTGGGCTACAAATTTTTGCACCACATTGTCGGGATAGTTCGTGTAGCCGACCCCGTTAGAGGCACGCAGCAGCATCTGCGTCATGATATTTGGCATCGCCCGGCGAATATCGCGCAACCGTTGCCATGGGCATTCCTGCAGAAACCGATAAGCCACGTCGAAAGTCGCGCCGCCCCAGCATTCCACGCTGAAGAGCCCCGGCAGGTTTGCGGCATAGGCCGGGGCCACATTGATCATGTCGATCGAGCGCATCCGCGTAGCCAGAAGCGATTGATGCCCGTCGCGCATGGTGGTGTCGGTGATCAGCAGGTGCTTCTGCTTGGCCAGCCAGTCGGCCACAGCTTGCGGCCCCTTCGTGTCCAACAGGTCGCGGGTTCCGGCCACTGGCCCTGCCCTCTGCTTTGGCGGGCGGGCAGGTTTCACATCCGCAGGGGGCATCGGGCGACCCTCGGTCTCGGGATGGCCATTCACGGTGATGTCGGCGATATAGGTCAGGAGTTTCGTCGCCCGGTCCCGGCGCGGCTTGAAATCAAATAACTCTGGCGTCTCGTCGATGAACCGGGTGTGGTATTGGTCGCTCAGAAAGGTCGGGTGCTTCAGCAGATTCTCGACAAAGGCGATGTTCGTGCTGACACCGCGAATCCGAAACTCGCGCAGGGCCCGGTCCATCCGTGCAATCGCGGCCTCGGGCGTGGGGGCCCAGGCCGTGACCTTTTCAAGAAGGCTGTCGTAGTAGCGCGTGATCACAGCACCGGAGTAGGCGGTGCCGCCATCAAGCCGGATGCCCATGCCTGTTGCCCCGCGATAAGCGGTGATCCGGCCATAATCGGGAATGAAACTATTGGCAGGATCCTCGGTGGTTATCCGGCACTGGATCGCGTGGCCGTCAAGTTTTACATCGTATTGCGTTGCCACGCCAGTGGCTTCGATCAGCGATTTACCTTCGGCAATCAGGATTTGTGCGCGGACGATGTCGATGCCGGTGACTTCCTCTGTCACTGTATGCTCAACCTGCACACGCGGGTTCACCTCAATAAAGTAGAAGGCACCTGTATCCATATCCATCAGGAACTCGACCGTGCCTGCGCATTCATAGTTCACGTGTTCGCAGATTTTCTTGCCAAACAGGCATAATTCCTCGCGCTGCACTGCGCTTAGATAGGGGGCAGGGGCGCGTTCCACGACCTTCTGACTACGCCGCTGAACCGAGCAGTCACGCTCGTACAGGTGACAGATATTCCCCTGGCTGTCGCCGAGAATCTGCACCTCGACATGACGGGCACGCCGGATCATCTTTTCCAGATACCCCTCGCCATTGCCAAAGGCGGCTTCGGCCTCGCGCCGCCCCTCCAGAACCTTTTCTTCCAGCTCATCAGGCCCGGTGATGCAGCGCATCCCGCGCCCGCCACCGCCCCAGGAGGCTTTCAACATCAAGGGATAACCGATCTGCCCGGCCTTCCTGGCGGTGACGTTCATGTCGTTACCCAGGACATCCGTGGCGGGAATCACCGGCACATCCGCGGCCATCGCCACCTGTCGCGCACTGGCCTTGTTGCCAAGGGTGCGCATGGTTCCTGACTTCGGGCCGATAAAGGTGATGCCCGCCGCATCACAGGCATCGACGAAATCGGGGTTTTCGGACAGAAAACCATAGCCGGGATGGATCGCATCCGCTCCGCACATCCTGGCCACGCGGATGATCTCTGCGATGTTCAGATAGGACGCAACCGGCCCCAAGCCCTCGCCGACCTTATAGGCTTCATCCGCTTTGAAGCGATGCAGGCTCAGCTTGTCTTCTTCGGCATAAATCGCAACCGTGCGCTTGCCGAGTTCATTGGTCGCCCGCATGACGCGGATGGCGATCTCGCCCCGATTGGCGATCAGGATCTTCCGAAACTCCAGCATATGCCTCTTCCCTCCAATCGGCCAGCGAATGCGTCCCATCCCCCAGGCCAAGTGTCAAGCCCTATTGCTGCGCCGCAGCATGATCAGGCTTGCCATGCGCCAGCGTCCGATGGGTCACGCACCCCGATTTGCGCTATGTTCTCCCGCAGTTTTTTTCACAGAACATCGTGCCAATGGGCGGGTTCCTTTGCCCCGTGCGGGCCAAGTGCGTAGTGCCAAGCCCCCATCATCACAAAATCCACCGGAGTCGGCGGAATTATGTCTAATTTTTGTACGCCCCAGGCACAGCGCGGGTAAGGGCGAAGTGTGACGTCAGCCATGGGTGGAGTTCCTTCGAACTTGACAGACGCAGACAGAACCGAGAATTTGGTCTTGCTGGTACCCGTGCCAACAGGTGAAAAGGGAATGTGCGAGGGCTGAACGCTCAAACTAAACCGCAGCCCCCCACGACCGGAGAGAATACCCCATGGCCACTGATCGCGGCCTGCGGATTGGGAAGGCCGGGCGACCGACAGGCCCCCCTGCCATCCGCAAGCCGGGGAACCTGCCAGCATGATGTATGAACCCGGGTGGGGTGCCCCGGTGTCGGACAGGCCGCGTGCGAAGGCTCCTCCGCGCCCCGACCGACCAGGATGGAGAGGGCGTGATGCAACAATTCGAGCCAGTAGAACTCTTGGTTTGCACCAGGTGCCGACATGTTAAGGAGGTGTCTGACAAGGACACACGCCCCGGCGCACTGCTCTATGAGCGTCTCGCAGGGGAGAGCATGGACAACGTCACCGTGATACCGGTCAAATGCCTGTCAAACTGCGACAGGGGCTGCGCCCTGGCCCTGCGCGGGCCAGGGCGTTGGACCTATGTCTATGGCCGCTTTGATCCGAATACGGACGTGCCGATTGTGCAGGAAGGTGCTGCGCAATACACCGCGACAGCGGACGGCCTTGTCCCCTGGCGTGTGCGCCCCGAACACTTCCGCAAGAACTGCATCGCCCGCATCCCGCCGCCTGCCCCCCTGTTCCCGGCCCTGGAGAGCTCTGAGAGATGGCCAGACTTGAAAAAACCCCCGTCACCATCATAACTGGCTTTCTCGGGTCGGGCAAAACGACGCTGATTGCGCACCTGATGCGGAACCCGGGCGGCAAACGCCTGGCCGTCATTGTCAACGAATTCGGCAGTTTCGGTATCGATGGCGAGATACTCAAGGGCTGCGCACTCCCCGATTGTCCGGCAGAAAACATCATGGAACTGGCAAACGGCTGCATCTGTTGCACCGTGGCCGACGATTTTATTCCGACAATCGAGGCACTCATGGCACTTAATCCGCGCCCCGATCATATCCTCATTGAGACCTCCGGTCTTGCCCTACCCAAACCATTGCTGAAAGCCTTCGACTGGCCTGACATCCGTTCGAAGGTCACAGTGGACGGGGTGATCGCGCTGGCCGATGCCGAAGCCGTAGCGGCTGGCCGGTTTGCCGCGAACGTGGCCGCGGTAGATGCGCAGCGCATGGCCAACGACAGCATTGATCACGAAACCCCGCTGTCGGAGTTGTTCGAGGACCAGATGTTCTGTGCCGACATCATCCTCTTGACCAAGCCCGACCTCGCCGGGCCGGAGGGTGTGGCCAAAGCGAAGGCTGTGGTCGACGCCAGGGCACCGCGGCCCCTGCCGATCATCGAGGTGACCGAGGGCGCGGTGGATCCGCGCGTGATCCTCGGGCTGGACGCTGCTGCCGAGGACGACATGGATGCGCGCCCAAGCCACCATGACGGCCATGACGATCATGAGCACGATCATGAGCACGACGATTTCGACAGTGTGGTGATCGATATCCCCGAGTTTGCCGACTCGGCAGTGCTCGTCGCCCGGATTGCGGCACTTGTGAAACGGCAGAACATCCTGCGTATAAAGGGCTACGCAGCGATCACGGGCAAACCCATGCGCCTTTTGGTGCAGGTGGTGGGTGCCCGGGTACGCCACCAGTATGATCGACCGTGGACGCTTGGTGAAAAGCGGCGCGGACGGCTTGTCGTCATTGCCGGGCACGACGATATCGATGCCGCGGCGATCCGGGATATTCTGGTGCCGGACGCACGCGCTGCAGAGTAAAGACAGGATGTCCGAATGCATGTGATCTTCCGCGAAAGCCACGGGCTTGAAGACACCGGGACGCCAACCGATCTGGGGCAATCGCCTGCGGAGGTTGTCGCGCTTTCGTTCTCTGACAGTGACCTCGGGGCCTTTGCTGCGGGATGGCATCGGGGCGGCGGGCCAGAGGGGCGGCTCCCCTCGCTGCGGCTTGCCAATATCGCGGCACTGAAGCATCCGCTCTCGGTGGACACCTATGTCAGGCAGACGCTCTCGGGCGCGAAGGGCATTTTGATCCGCCTCATCGGCGGCGTATCTTACTGGCCCTATGGCTTACAGCAGATCGAGGCACTGGCGCGGGCGAATGGCATCGCGCTGGCGGTTCTACCTGCAGATGGGCGGCCGGATGCACGGCTGGATGCGATTTCGACCGTTCCTGCCTCGACGCTGCTGGGCCTCGCCCGCCTCTGCGACATCGGAGGCGCCGTGGCCACGCAGGCGGCGCTTGCGCAGATGGCACTTGCCGCGGGTCTCTATGTCGGACCAGTACCGGGAGCGAAAACGCTGCCGCAAGTCGGGGCATGGACGCCAGAAGATGGCGTCACCTGTCCCGCACCTGCTCGATTCGACAACGATGGCCCACTTGCTCTTGTTGTATTCTACCGTTCCTATCTTGTTGCTGCCGATCTTGCGCCCATCGAGGCACTTTTTGGTGCCCTGCGCAACCGTGGCTTTCGTGCACTTGGCCTATTTGCACCGTCGCTAAAGGCACCCGGCGCACGCGAATGGCTTGGGGGCCAAATCCGCCGTCTTGCCCCCGTGGCAATCGTCAACGCCACCTCTTTCTCGGGCCGAGGCGACGCGGGAACCTCGCCCCTTGACGCCGCCGACGTGCCAGTCTTTCAAGTCGCGCTTGCCACCTCAACGCGCAAGGCCTGGGCCGCGGCGGAACGCGGCCTATCGCCTGCTGACCTTGCCATGCATGTCGTGTTGCCCGAGGTGGATGGTCGGCTGTTTGCCGGTGTCGCCTCCTTTAAGGAACCAGGAAAAACCGACCCCGACCTGCAATTTTCCCGCTACGCCCATGCGCCCGCGGCCGGACGGATCACCGCCATCGCCAACCGTGTCGCGGCCTGGTACCAACTGTCGGTAACGCGACCTTGTGACCGGCGCGTGGCTTTAATCCTCTCGACCTATCCAGGCCGCGATTGGAACATAGCACATGCCGTGGGTCTTGATGCACTCGCGTCGGCTGAGTCTATCCTTGGCGACCTGGCCGAGACCGGGCACAGCATCGATCGCGGCCCCCCCCTTAACGAAGTGCTGACTACAGAGTACCTCTGCTGGGCAATGGATGAGTACCGTGCTGCACTCACATGTCTGCCGCAAAGCCTGCGTGATGATCTGCACAACACCTGGGGCCCCCCCGAAGACGACGCGGATGCGACCGATAAAGGCTTCACCTTCGCCGCAGCCCGCCGTGGCAAAGCCCTTGTTGCGCTGCAGCCCGAACGGGGTAGGCCCAAGACGCGGAAAGACGACTATCACGACCTTACATGCGTACCACGCCACGCCTATGTCGCCTTCTATCTGTGGCTGCGCATACAGACCGATGCGGTGATCCATATCGGCGCGCATGGTACGCTCGAATGGTTGCCGGGCAAGGCGGTCGCACTGTCTGAGACCTGTTGGCCCGAGGCACTGACCGGTGACTTGCCCGTCATCTATCCCTTCATCGTCAACGACCCCGGAGAGGCGGCACAAGCCAAGCGGCGCATCGGTGCTATCACCATCGGCCACATCCCGCCGCCCCTGATGGCCTCGCGCACACCGCAGAGGCTCACCCGGCTCGAGGCACTTCTTGACGAGTTCTCAAATGCGGACGGGCTTGACTTCCGGCGGCGGGACCAGCTCATGGTCGATATCCGCGACGAGGCGCAAGCACTTGGAGTGGAAAGCGACCTGGGCATCAAGACAGCATCCTGCCCGGCCAAGGTGATCACCCGCATTGACCGCTTTGTCTGTGACGTGAAAGAAAGCCAGTTCGGCGACGGGCTGCATGTCTGGGGCCGTGCGCCGGGCACAGACGGCCCATTCGACATTGCAGCCTCGGCCCAAGCAGAGCGGAAGGCACTCTTGGACGCGCTCTCCGGTCGCCGTATCGCCCCCGGTCCTTCGGGATCGCCTTATCGCGGCCGACTGGACGTTTTGCCAACCGGGCGCAATCTTTTCACCACGGACCCACGAAGTGTTCCCACGCGGGCGGCGTTCCGGCAAGGTACGGTGCTGGCCGATGAGCTGATCCGCCGTCACTTGCAAGACGAGGGCGACTGGCCGCGCGGGCTGATCGTCGATCTCTGGGGCTCCGCCACAATGCGTACGGCGGGTGAGGAATTCGCCATGGCACTGGTACTTTTGGGTGTGCGGCCAGTCTGGGACGAGGGGTCTGAGCGGGTGTCCGGCGTTGAGATCGTGCCCATCACAGAGCTGGACCGCCCGAGGATCGACGTGACACTGCGCGTATCGGGCCTGTTCCGTGACGTGTTCCCGACGCTCTCGGCCCTGTTTCAGCAAGCGGTGCGGGTGCTAAGCCAGCGTGACGAAGCCCCGGACTGGAACCCTTACGTCGGGCATGAGGAAGCACGCGTGTACGGCCCCGCACCGGGCAGTTTTGGCCTCGGGATGGGGGCATCACTTGGGAACTATTCCGGGAACGCGTGCCACACGGCAGGCGAGTCCTGGCTCGCCGCCTCTGGTTGGGCACTCGATGGCGAACGGCAGTTCCGCGATACAGAGGGGTTGCGCACCCGCGTTGCGCAGGCCGATACCTTCGTGCATCTGCAGGATTTACCGGAAACCGACCTGCTTCTGGCCGAGGAGTATGCCAGCCACGAAGCTGGCTTCGCAGCGGCACAAAAGATCACAGGTGGCACGGCGCGGCTTTATCATTTTGACAACACCGATCCGTCCCGCCCGCGCCCACGGTTGCTGACCGAGGAAATCGCCCGTGTGGTGCAGGCGCGTGCGGCGAATCCTGCCTGGATCGCGGGAATGCGCCGCCACGGCTTTCGCGGTGCGGCCGAGATCGCGGCGACGCTGGAGAACATGGCTGCCTTCGCGCACCTGGCGGGCGTCGTCGGTGCGCATCTGTTCGATCAGTTCTGGGACGCTACTCTGGGCAATGAAGAGGTAACTTCGTTCATGGAACAGGCGAATGCGCAGGCACTTGCCGCCATGCGCACCCGCTTTGCCGAACTGCACACCGCGGGCCTCTGGCAGTCACGGCGCAACTCTATCCTTGCCGAACTGGATACGCCATTGGAGATGAGTGTGTGAGTGCGCCCGCGATCCGCGGCTGGTGCCCCGGTGCGCACCAGCCCATGGCTTCGGGCGACGGGTTGGTGGTGCGGGTGCGCCCGCCGCAGGGTGAGTTGCCTCCTGACCAGGCAGGTGGTCTTGCCGCCGCCGCAAAGCGTTTCTGCAACGGTCTGATCGACCTGACGAACCGGGCCAATCTGCAACTGCGCGGCGTGACCATGGCGGGGCATGGCCCGCTGCTGGACGAGCTTTCCCGGCTCGGCCTTCTGGATGCTGATCCTGCGTTTGAAGGACGGCGTAACATCGTGGTTGATCCGTTCCGCGAAGCGCGGGCCGATGATCTGCAGACCAGGCTTTCAATCACCCTTGCTGATGGCTTGCGTGCGCCTGAGTTCGCCCCGCTGCCAATGAAGTTCGGTTTCGTTGTCGATGCGGGGCCAGAACGCCAGCTGGCGAAAATCAGTGGTGACATTCGGATTGAGGCAAGCGGCGGGGCACTAATCATCCGCGCCGACGGCTGCACAACCGGCCGCGTTGCACCGGATGTGGCCAGTGCGGCTGCCCTCGCACTGGATTTGGCCCGCTGGTTCATCCTCTCCGGCGGGGTCGGGGCCGATGGACGAGGCCGGATGGCACGGCATATCGCCGCGGGTGCAGTACTGCCGGCAGAGTTGGCAGGCGGGCACCCCCCAAATGATGCAAAAGCCGCGCCCGTTCCTGGCCTGGTGTCGGGTGGCCTTCTGGTTGCAGCAGCCTTTGGGCAGCTCACGCCATGCGATCTGGCAGCAATTGCAAAAACAGGTGTACCGATGCGGATCACGCCTTGGCGCATGGTGTTTCTTCCCGGTCTTGTCGAGGCGGGCAACTTAGCCGGGCGCGACACCCTTTTGACTGACCCCACCGACCCGCTGTTGCGCGTCCACGCCTGCACTGGTGCCCCCGGCTGCCCGCAAGCGCAGGGGGAGACACGCAGTTTGGCCCGTACCCTTGCACTACACCTTCCAGAGGGCCGCGATCTGCATGTCTCGGGCTGCCGTAAGGGATGCGCACATCCCCGCGCCGCGCAAATTACATTCGTGGGCCGCGATGGTCGCTTCGATCTTGTCAGGGATGGCGCACCATGGGATGAGCCCCTGCACTGCGGCATCGCTTCGCGGCAGGTGACGAAACACATCGACGGCTAACCCATGCCCTACAGTTACAAAACAGACAGCGCGGTGATCTATGCCGAGAGTTTCGCAACGATACGGGCCGAGGCAGACCTTGTGCGCTTCGTGCCAGACGAGGAACATGTCGCCGTTCGCATGATCCACGCCGCCGGGATGGTCGGGCTTGAGGCACATGTCCGTTTTTCCCCTGACATGGTCACGGCGGCGCGTACAGCACTTGAGGGCGGTGCACCGATTCTTTGCGACACACGTATGGTCAGCGAAGGCGTAACGCGGGCGCGCCTTCCGGCTGCAAACAGGGTGATCTGCACGCTACAGGACGCATCTGTTCCTGCTACAGCCGTACGGCTGGGCACCACGCGCTCAGCCGCCGCGCTTGAGTTGTGGTACCCGCATCTGGGCGGTAGCCTCGTGGCTATCGGCAATGCGCCCACCGCACTTTTCCATCTGCTTGAGATGCTGGAGAATCCCAACTGCCCGCGCCCCGCTGCGATCATCGGCTGCCCCGTGGGCTTCGTGGGCGCGGCAGAGTCGAAAGCCGCGTTATGGACGGTGCAGCCTGCGCCTTGTCTGATCGTTGCGGGCCGCCTGGGCGGTAGTGCTATCACCGTTGCGGCCATCAACGCCATTGCGAATCGTGTGGAATGACCAGCACACCCGGCACAATCTGGGGTGTGGGGATTGGCCCTGGTGATCCGGAGTTGATGAGCGTCCGTGCAAACCGCCTCGTACGCGGCGCGGCCCATATCGCCTTCTTCCGCAAGACCGGAAGACCGGGCCGAGCCCGGAGCATCGTCGAGGGAATGCTACGGGCTGATGCCATCGAGATAGCGATGGAATATCCGATCACGACCGAAATCGCATTCAACGACGCAGCCTATACGACCTGCCTATCCGAGTTTTATACCGAAGCATCATCGCACCTGCGCGACCTTGCCCTGTCCGGCGTGGATGTCGTTATCCTTTGCGAAGGGGATCCGTTCTTCTACGGCTCTTTCATGCATCTCTACACGCGGCTGAAGGGGCATCTTTCAATTGAAGTCGTACCTGCGATCACCGGCATGTCGGCAGCCTGGACCGCGACGGGCATTCCCGTGACCTGGGGCGATGATGTGCTGACGGTTCTTACGGGCACGATGCCAGAGGCGGAACTGTCCCGGCGCATGGGGAATACAGACGCCATCGTCGTTATGAAAGTGGGGCGCAACCTGCCCAAGATACGCTCGGCCCTTGAACAAGCGGGCAAACTTGACCGTGCCTGGCTTGTGGAATGCGCAAGCATGGCAGAAGAACGGGCCGTGCCGGTGATCGATGCCAACGACCGGGTGGTACCCTATTTTTCCATCGTCATCGTTCACGGTCGGGGACGGTGTCCATGACTGGCTGGCTTGTGATTGCGGGTTTGGGGCCGGGTAATCAGGCAATGGTCACACCGGAAGTGACGCAAGCCGTGGCCGAGGCGACAGATGTCGTTGGATATGCGCCATATGTTCGTCGCGTTCCCCGCCGCCGCGGCCTTCGGCGTCATGAAACCAGCAACCACGAGGAGATTGCGCGCGCACAGCACGCCCTGCGCATGGCAGAAAACGGGCGGCGTGTCGTGGTGGTCAGCTCCGGCGATCCGGGCGTCTTTGCCATGGCGGCGGCTATCTTCGAAGCCGTCCACCTGGGGCCGGACAGCTGGCGCACACTTGACATCCGGGTTCTTTCCGGCATCACTGCAATGCTTGCCGCTGCCGCGCGCGTGGGTGCGCCGCTCGGTCACGATTTCTGCGCGATTAACCTTAGTGATAATCTGAAGCCCTGGGCACTGATCGAGAAACGGTTGCGTCTGGCGGCAGAGGCGGATTTCGCCATCGCGCTCTACAATCCGCGATCAAAGGCGCGGCTGAAGGGGATTGACCTTGCCCTTGATCTGCTTAGGGAGCACTGCGAGCCGTCCCGTGTTCTGGTCTTCGCCCGCGCGGTCTCGACACCAGAAGAGCAGCTGCGCATCGTGTGTCTGGCAGAGGCTTTGCCGAACATGGCGGATATGCGCACGGTTGTTCTGATTGGGTCTTCGGCAACACAGATCATCAACCGTGACGGAACGCCCTTCGTCTATACGCCAAGGGCGGTGCCGGAATGAGCGATCCAGTCAAGGACGTCCGCCACATCGTGAACTTCGTGATGGGCTGGACGGACTGGCCGGTCGATCATCAGGACGGGGATACCAAGCCCCCGCGCCGCGGCGATCTTTGCGTAGGCACCTGTGCCACCAGCATTTTTCGACACGACCAGCTCAATCCCGTAGCGTTCCATAAGGGCGCGGTCTGCGGCTTCCGCGAATGGGCCACGGTCGACAACGACATGTGCCTCGGGAAAAGGCAGCGGCCCGGCGGGCGGATCGACCAGCCTGAGCAGGTAGCGGTGTTGCGGGTTGGGCGCAAAGGCCTCCAGATGCATGCGCCCCACTGCAAGCATGACGCGCATCCGCGGCCGATCAAGTGCCGCCACCGCGCCAGAGATGTCGGGCACCCTCTGCCAATCGTCGCCGGTTATGGCCCACCATTCCGGTCGGGTCAGCGCGACCAGCGGCACACGAGCCCTGGCGCACGCCGCAACAGCATTGCGGCCCATCTGCACGGCGAAAGGGTGGGTTGCGTTGATCACGTGGGTGATCCGGGCATTCAACAGGTAGCGCACAAGGCCCTCAACCCCGCCAAAGCCACCCACCCGTTGCGGCAGGGGCGGGCGCAAGGGCCGCTCAACCCGCCCCGCGAAGGATACTGTGCCCCTGATCTCGCGCGCGGCCACCGCGCGGGCGAGTTTCGTCGCCTCGGTCGTACCAGCGAGGATCAGAAGGTTCCGGGGCATGGTTGACGCTCCGTGGCTGACCATCGTGGGGCTCGGCGAGGATGGCCCGGACGGGCTCTCACCAGCAAGCCGCCATGCGCTCGACACAGCCAAAGTGGTGATGGGAACGACACGGCATCTGACGCTTCTGTCTGACCTTGAAGCCAAAATCATCGAATGGCCGGTACCTTTCGCGGACGGTCTTTCAATCCTTATGCGGTTTCGCGGCCAGCGTGTCGTCGTACTCGCCTCGGGTGATCCGTTCTGGTTCGGTGCAGGCGCGGTCATCACGCGCAACCTTGCCCCCGGAGAATGGCATGCGCTACCCGGAATTTCAACATTTTCACTGGCGGCTGCCCGTCTCGGCTGGCCTTTGCAGCATACGCTCTGCATCGGCCTTCATGCCGCACCGATGACACGGTTGAAGCCGCATTTGGCACCGGGCGTGCGCGCCATGGTTCTGCTGCGCGACGGAGGGGCCGTACCCATACTGGCGGATTATCTTGCAGGCGAAGGGTTCGGCGCGACCCGCCTGACAATTATGGAAGCACTGGGCGGGCCTCGAGAGCGGAGCACAGAAACCAGGGCCGAAACCCTGCCGGACCGGACCTTTGCGCACCCGGTCGTTGTAGCGATTGAGGTTGCGGGCACAGGCTCTTCTGTTACTTGCGCTTCCGGAATCGATGACAGTTTTTTCGATACTGATGGCCAGATCACCAAACGCCCTGTCCGTGCGCTGGCCCTTTCGGCACTGGCACCGCGCCCGTTCGAAATGCTGTGGGACATCGGCGGTGGCGCGGGTTCCATCGCCATCGAATGGCTGCTGGCACATCCGACGACCAGGGTTATCAGCATCGAAGCACGCCCCGACCGTGCCGTGCGAATCCGCACCAATGCCAACCGCCTAGGCGTGGACCGGCTGCGCGTTGTTGAAGGGGAGGTGCTGGCAGCCCTTAACGGGCTCACGCCGCCACAGGCCGTGTTCATCGGCGGTGGCCTGTCCCATGAGCTGCTGACCGATCTGACCGTTCGCCTCGCACCGGGAACACGGCTGATCGCCCACGCAGTGACACTCGAGTCCGAAACGCTCTTGTCCACCTGGTCAGAACGCCTTGGCGGGTCGCTCCTGCGCATCGAATTGTCCGAGGCGTTACCGCTTGGGGCAAAGCGCGGGTGGAGGGCCACCTATCCTGTCGTGCAATGGCGGGTGGTCTTGTGATCGTGGCGGGCTTCGGGTTTCGCACAGCAGCGACGATTGAAAGCCTGGTCGACGCGCTTGAAATGGTCGGCGGCATGCGCAGGGTCTCGGCACTCGCCACTGCCAGGGATAAGGCACAGACCGAGGTGTTCGCAGCATTCGCGCAAATGCTGGCCTTGCCAGTCCATTCGGTTGACGTCATGATCCTTGCGCGGCAGGGGACCGCGACGCGCTCGGCCGCATCGCTCGCCGTGCGCGGCACGGGCAGCCTCGCCGAAGCATCGGCACTGGCCGCAGCGGGGCCGGGGGCGCGTCTGTTCGCCCCGCGCGTGGTATCAGGCGACAGATTGGCCACCTGTGCACTTGCGGAAGGGGGTAAGAAGATGACGGTGCATTTCATCGGTGCCGGGCCCGGTGCCCCGGATCTTCTAACGCTGCGCGGGCGCGACCTGATCATGCGCTGCCCGGTCTGTCTCTATGCCGGATCGCTGGTACCCAAGGCCGTGCTGGCCCATTGCCCCAGAGGTGCGCGGATCGTGGACACGGCACCGCTTGATCTCGACACTATCGTGTCCGAATTTGTCAAGGCGACTGCCGCAAGCCAGGATGTCGCGCGGCTGCATTCCGGCGACCTGTCGGTCTGGTCGGCCATGGGTGAACAAATGCGCAGGCTCGACGCGATGGGCATCCCGTATACGGTAACCCCCGGCGTACCGTCCTTCGCGGCAGGCGCAGCTGCGCTCGGGGCTGAACTGACTCTGCCAGGGGTTGCGCAATCGGTGGTTCTGACCCGCACGCCCGGACGTGCATCCTCCATGCCCAAAGGCGAAACGCTGGCCGCCTTTGGGGCCACTGGGGCGACACTCGCGATCCATCTCTCGATCCGGAACCTGGCTCAGGTGACGGCGGACCTGATCCCGCATTACGGGCCTGACTGCCCCGTTGCCATCATCTGGCGCGCAAGCTGGCCAGATGAAAGGATTGTGCGCGGGACGCTATCGACCATCGGCGATATGCTTCCCGATGGGATCGAACGGACAGCCTTGATTCTGGTTGGTCCGGCCCTGGGCCAGACAGCGTTTGCCGAGAGCCGCCTCTACGCCCCCGACTACGACCGCCGATATCGGCCGCAATCGTCAAGCAGCCCCTGGAGAAACTGGAACGAAGGTGATGGCTGACGTAACCTTTCCGCCCGGTCTTCTTGTCTCGGCCCCTGCTTCCGGCACGGGCAAGACGACGGTGATGCTGGGCCTTTTGCGGGCACTGGCCCAGGATGGGCTGACCGTGCAGCCCTTCAAGTCCGGCCCCGACTACATTGACCCTGCGTTCCACCATGCGGCGACCGGGCGCGCCTCTTTCAACCTTGATACCTGGGCCATGGATGACAACCTGCGCGCCGCCATCACCGAAAGGGCCCATGGCGCGGATATCTGCGTGGCCGAAGGGTCAATGGGCTTGTTTGATGGCGTGGCGACGCGGGGACGCGGGGGCCATGGCTCCAGTGCCGAGACAGCCAAAACCATGGGCTGGCCAGTGGTACTGGTCCTGGATGTCGGAGGACAGGCACAATCCGCTGCGGCGACAGCTTTGGGCTTTGCGCAATATGATCCTGAGCTTCCTGTAGCTGGTGTGATCCTGAACCGCGTGGCCAGCCCACGCCATGAACGGTTGACCAGACTGGGGATGGAGCGCACGGGCCTGCGTGTTTTCGGCGCACTGCCCCGGCGCGGTGACCTGGCACTGCCCGAACGGCATCTGGGCCTCGTCCAGGCAGTGGAGCATCCTGACCTGGAATCTGCCATTGCAGGCTATGCCGCGTTCCTGCGGGCGCATGTAGATCTGGCTGCGATCCGCGCTGCCGCCGCGGGCCATATGCCGGACACGGCGGGCCGGTTACCGGCCCCCCCCGCGCAGCGCATTGCGCTGGCCCAGGACGCGGCGTTTTCCTTCGCCTATCCGCATCTTCTGGAAGGATGGCGCACAGGTGGCGCAGAGATTCTGCCGTTTTCGCCCCTGGCAGACGAAGTACCTGATCCGACCGCCGATCTCGTGTGGCTGCCCGGCGGCTACCCGGAACTTCACGCGGGCAAACTGGCCACCGCAGCCGGATTCCTCTCTGGGCTTCGCCGCCATGCGAATACAAAACCAGTCCATGGCGAATGCGGGGGCTACATGACGATTGGCAGAGGGCTGGTGGACAAGGACGGCATACGCCACAAAATGGCGGGGCTGCTGGGCCTTGTGACCTCCTATGAGACGCGCAAATTTCACCTGGGCTATCGGCGCGCCATATTGCAGGAAGATATGCCGGGCCATCCTGCGGGCACCGCCCTCCGCGGGCACGAGTTCCACTATTCAACGATCCTTGACCAACCCGATACGCCGCTTGCCACAGTGTCAGATGCCAACGGAAATACGGTTCCCGAGACCGGATCGCGGCGCGGCCACGTCACTGGCACCTTCTTCCACCTTATCGCCGGGGAAGATGGATGACTGGTTTTGTCAGCTTCGTAAGTTCCGGCCCAGGCGATCCGGAACTTCTGACGCTGAAAGCACTTGACCGGCTGAAACACGCCAGTGCCATTTTGTATGACGATTTGTCCGCCGGGCCGATCCTGTCTTATGCCACACCGGGCACCGACCTTGTTGCCGTGGGCAAGCGCGCCAGACGCCCCTCTCCCAGGCAGCATCATGTCAGCCGCCTTCTGGTGGATTATGCAAAAACCGGCGGCCGGATTGTGCGGCTGAAATCGGGGGATGCGGGGATTTTCGGGCGTTTGGAAGAGGAGTTGGCAGCACTCCGCGCAGCGGGCATCCTGTTCGAGATCATCCCGGGCGTTACCTCACCGCTGGCTGCTGCTGCTGCCGCGGGCATTCCGTTGACGCGGCGACTGACGGCGCGGCGGGTGCAATTTGTTACCGGGCACGATGTGTCAGGGCAGTTGCCCGCCGATCTTGATCTGTCCGCACTGGCTGACCCCGCAGCACTGACGGTGGTTTTCATGGGCAAACGCACCTTTCCGGACCTTGTCAAGATGCTTGTCGCCAGGGGCCTGCCACCGAACACCCCGGCCATGCTGGCCGAGGCTGTCGGCCAGCCCGAGGCATCATGCGCCAGAAGCACTGTCGCGGCATTGGCCGAACGGTTGGAAGGCGGTGCCAGCGACAGGCCCGCACTGATTTTCTATGGCCCCCTGGCCGAGGGTACCCCCTGTGGCTGACCTCTGGCTTATCGGAATCGGCACAGGTAACCCTGCGCATGTGACGCTGGAGGCAAAAGAGGCACTGTGCAAGGCAACGCTTGTTATGGTGCCGCGAAAGGGGCCAGACAAGGCCGACCTTGCCGCGCTTCGCCACCGGATCCTGGCCGAGAGCGGCAGTAGCGCACCCGTCGTCGAGTTTGACATGCCGGGGCAGGATGAAAGCCTGCCATACGCCGAGCGAGTCATGCGCTGGCATGACAGGATCGCCCAAATCTGGGCCGGAACCATCGCCACCAGGCAGCCGAACGGCCCCGTCGCACTTCTGGTCTGGGGTGATCCGGGGCTCTACGATTCAACCTTGCGGATCGCAGAGCGCCTGACCCCGCGCCCGCGCTTGCGTGTCGTGCCGGGGATCACCGCACTACAGGCCCTGACGGCGGCCCATGCGACCCCGTTTAGTACCGTGAACGGTACAGTGACTGTCACCACCGGGCGTCGCCTGCGTGAACACGGCTGGCCCGAAGGGGCCGGGACAGTCGCGGTGATGCTGGACGGTGCGTGCAGCTTTCAGCACCTGCCAGCCGAAGGTCTGCATATTTGGTGGGGCGGGTTTCTTGGCATGAAAGAACAGGTGCTCGTGTCAGGATCACTGGCGGAGGTCAGCTCGCGGATTATTTCAACCCGTGCCAGGGCGCGGGAACGGCACGGGTGGATCATGGACACCTATTTGCTGCGCAAGAACTGGCCCTTGTCAGGGTGAGGGACCGAAATAAACACCAAAATTGAAAGGTTTAGGCGGGACTTGATGGGACTTGGCGGGATGGGGTTTGAGCCTGGGGCTTGAAATCGGCACCCGTCCGGCCCCGCCATACCTTCCCGGCAGGGCAAAAGGGCAAAGGCCACCCCGTTGGGGGTGGCCCGTTGCTTGTCGGAAGGCGGGGCGAGCCATCTCGCCCCGCCCGTGCATTGGCGGGCGGCGACAGGTCACCACCGGACCAGCGGGCAGCGGACCGATGGGTCAGCCGTTTTCGAAATTGTTAGCACCGCCTGCACTGAGTGTGAAGTCTTCATACGTCACGTCCCACAGGGTCATGACGTTGCCATTCAGGGTCAGGGTGGTACTCTCATTCGTGTCATCCCCGTCCCTGTCGTGGGCGGCTATGGTCACATCATCCAGATCCAGCCCGCCGTAACGGATGTTATCGTTGCCGAGATTGAAATCGGTGATGACCGTGCCATCCGCCCAGTCCTCGGCGAAGACGAAGGTGTCGAAATCAAATTCACCACCACCGGTCAGGGTATCGGCCCCGCCCTCGCCCCTGATGCGGTTGTTGCCGTCATCCCCGGTCAGGGAGTCGGCAAAGCGGGAGCCGCGCACGTTCTCAATGCTATACAGCCGGTCACCCTCGGCCGTGCCGCCGGAGTTCACCGTGCCATTGACCAGGCTGACGGTGACGCCCGCATCCGAATCGCGGTAATCCGCTGTGTCACGGCCACCGCGGCCAATGATCTTGTCGGCTCCCTCGCCACCGCGAAAGTAGTCCCTGGCCTCGGCACCGGACCCGCGATTGCCCTTGAGCGTGTCATCAAAGGCCGAGCCGATGATACCATTGATGTTCTTCAGCTTGTCGCCCCCGCCGGGGCCCCTGACGGTGATAAAGCCGTCGGCGTCGACGCGGCCGCTGGTATCGGGTCCATAGCTTCCGTCCTCAAGTTTACGTGTCGTCGCAAGGTCCACCCACACGGCGGCGTCCGCGTTCCTGTAGTTGACCACATTCTTATTGTGGCCACCGCCATCGATGGTGTCGTTCCCGTCCCCGACCACAAAGACGTTCCTGCTGTTGTTGCCGGTCAGGACATCGCCGTGGTCTGAGCCGCGGATGTTTTCAAAGTTGCTGATCACATCGCCCGCGGCATGCCCGCCCGA
>JACONJ010000003.1:0-20959 GCA_014323785.1 Paracoccaceae bacterium
GAAACGATAAAATCATCGGACGCAAGGAAGATGATATTATATCCGGTGGCAGTGGTGATGATTCCCTTATCGGAAACACCGGCAACGATACCCTTAGAGGGAACCTTGGTGACGACACCCTTATAGGTGGTCATGGGGATGATGTTCTGACTGGTGGCACGGATGCGGACACATTTGTGTTCAGCAGTGGCCACGGGAATGACACCATCACCGAACTTTGCGGATGGCGTTGACCTGATCCAAATCACCGCAAGCGGGGTTGGGTTTGATGACCTGGCCATTGCCGATGATGGCAGCGATGCAATCGTTACCTGGGATGGTGGCAGCATCCTGTTGACTGGTGTTGCCCACACGGCCCTAACGGCAGAGGATTTCATCCTTCCCGAAGCCGAAGTTGCGCCGAAACCTGAACCTGGCCCTGCCCCTGATCAGGAACCTGCTGCATCCAAGCCCAAGTATAAGGTGATCAAAGGGAATGGTAACAACAATTCGTTGGCAGGCACCAATGGCCGGGACTCGATAAATGGGTATGCCGGAAACGATAAAATCATCGGACGCAAGGAAGATGATATTATATCCGGTGGCAGTGGTGATGATTCCCTTATCGGAAACACCGGCAACGATACCCTTAGAGGGAACCTTGGTGACGACACCCTTATAGGTGGTCATGGGGATGATGTTCTGACTGGCGGCACGAATGCTGACACATTTGTGTTCAGCAGTGGCCACGGGAATGACACCATCACCGACTTTGAAGATGGCGTTGACCTGATCCAGATCACCGCAAGCGGGGTTGGGTTTGATGACCTGGCCATTGCCGATGATGGCAGCGATGCAATCGTTACCTGGGATGGTGGCAGCATCCTGTTGACTGGCGTTGCCCACACGGCCCTGACGGCAGACGACTTTGTCTTCTAAGGGACACACCCCATAACGCCCCAATCACGGCCCCCTGACCCCCACATCAGGGGGGCCGTTGTCCATGTGAAGGGCGGGGCCGCGCACGGGTGGCATGACCCCCAACGGGCTTGACAACGGCACAGGACGTGTGTTTACAGGACAAACCGCCCAATACCATACGGGCAAAACACAGGCCGTGAAGGCCGCAACAGAAAGATCGGGAGAACGCAACCCACGACTAAGGCAGCAACCTGGAAGGCGTGACAGAGATGAAAAGAGAATAATTTGACTTCAACTTCACTTAATCTGCACCGCGACATCAAGCCACTTTCGCCCCCGCACTGCCCCGGAACGACCCGCCCGGCCCGAATCATTCAGCCCCCCCAACTGCCTGTTTTCTCGCGGCCCCGTCCCGCCAAGTCCCACATACATGTCCCCCACAATTGCGGCGTTATTTCGCCCCTCTACAGCACGGCACACCATCGCTGGCGTATGACCCGCGCGTGATGGATCATCTGGTGCGCACGATGCACACGCTTCGAAGCCATTATGCGCTGAATCGTGCCGGGTTGAGGGCCCGGTCGTTTTTTCGCTGTTGCACAGCCGTGCTGGAATACGGTATGGCTACTTTGTCTGCGGGTGATGGAACATTACTCTCCAGAGATAACAACACCGACCCGACCACACAGCCTTCGGCCCATGCAGTATCGGGGGCAGTTGGGCATAAAGGCGGGACAGTGCCGGTATGGGCCAAGCCAGGCGAGAACATCATTTACCCGGTGTTCCTTTTGAGGAGTTCGCCGCCTTGGATGCTGCGCTTGGTGATTTGTTGCGTGGCGAGCGCGCGACGCGTGGCAAATCCCTTCCTGATGTTGAAAGCGAATTGAAGATCAGGGCAGACTATATCGCTGCGATCGAGGATGCCGATCTGACCCCCTTTACCTCTCATGGCTTCATACCTGGATATGTCCGGTCATACGCGCGGTATTTGGGCCTTGATCCGGAATGGACCTTTGACAGGTTTTGTAAGGAAAGCGGTTTCCAGGGCGTCCACGGTTTCTCAGCCCGGCAGGCGGGCGAGGCGGAGTGCAGCATCGCTGTCTCTCTCCTGGGGGTGCGCGCTCTGGATGATGTGATCATTGACTCGCGTGTGCCCTTCACCGTTGGGGATGGGGGTTTTCTGCCACGGCTTGAACCGGGTGCCCTGGGCTCGGCCATAGTGTTGATCGCATTGATCGCTGCCATCGGCTATGGGGCATGGGCAATCCTGAACGACATCCAGCGCCTGCAATTCGCCCCGGTGGAAGCCCCCCCGACGACCATCGCAACAACAGTTGATCCCCTGGCCAGCGTGGTGAATGGTGGCAGCCTTGGCACACCCCTGCCGGATGATGTGGCCATGCTGACACCGCTTGATCGCCTTTATCGGCCGCAAGCCTTGGAGGTGCCCGTGCTGACCCCGCGCGATCAGCCGCTTGCCACGCTTGACCCCGATAAGGTGGGTGCCCTGGCCCCGCAATTGCCCCGCATGGGCGAGGCCTCCGCGGCCATCACACCCGACACATCCGGGGCGGTTGGCGTTGAAGTTACCGAACGGGTCAGGAATGACGTTCTGCTGCTTGCCGTGCACCCCTCTTGGGTGCACATTACCTCGGCCAGCGGGGCAGTAATTTTCGAGGGTACACTGGCCGCGGGCGACGTCTACCGCTTGCCCGCCTCCGAAGTGTCGCCAACCTTGCGGGCGGGCAACTCCGGGTCACTTTATTTTGTGGTGAACGGCGTAACGATGGGCCCGGCAGGCCCCGGCACATCCATGGTGCGGGATGTGATCCTGTCGGAAGAAGCGATTCTCGAAGCCTATGCCATCGCGGATGTAATGACGGACCCGGAACTGGCAGAGGTCACAGCCCTGATTCTGGGCACCGCCGAAGGCACCGACGGCGAATGATGCTGCAGGGCGTTGTCTGCGCCCGTGTGGCGGGGTATTCTTGACCGTCAGACCTTCCGTTTCCCGACCAGAGCCTGCGCCGGCCATGCACCGCAACCCCATTCGCCCCTGGCGAAATATTGACCGCCGAAAGAGTCGCCGGATTTATGTCGGCGCGGTCCCGGTGGGGGGCGGTGCGCCGATTTCCGTGCAGACGATGACCAACACGCCGACCACGGATGTAAAGGCAACCATTGACCAGGTGAATGCCTGTGCCGCGGCAGGCGCGGATATCGTCCGTATTTCCGTCCCTGATGAGGCATCAAGCCAGGCCTTGCAAAAGATCGTGCCCGAGGTCTCGGTTCCGATCGTGGCCGATATCCACTTTCACTACAAGCGCGGGATCGAGGCAGCTGAGGCGGGTGTGGCCTGCCTGCGAATCAACCCCGGCAATATCGGGGATGAACAGCGCGTGAAGGAGGTGATCAAGGCCGCCCGCGACCATGGCTGCTCGATGCGGATCGGTGTCAATGCCGGTTCGCTGGAAAAACACCTGCTGGAAACATACGGTGAGCCATGCCCGGATGCGATGGTGGAAAGCGGGCTCGGTCATATCAGGATACTGGAAGACAACGATTTCCTGAACTTCAAGATATCAATGAAGGCGTCGGATGTGTTCATGACCGTGGCCGCCTATCACATGCTGGCCGAACAGACCAAGGCACCGTTTCATCTGGGAATCACCGAAGCGGGCGGTTTTGTCGGTGGCACGGTGAAATCGGCGATCGGGCTTGGCAATCTGCTGTGGGCGGGCCTGGGCGACACAATGCGCGTGTCCTTGAGTGCCGATCCGGTCAAAGAGGTGAAGATCGGGTTTGAGATTCTGAAATCTCTCGGGCTGCGCCATCGCGGGGTTAACATCATCTCTTGCCCGTCCTGTGCGCGGCAGGGTTTTGATGTGATCAAAACCGTAGAGACGCTGGAGCGGCGGCTGGAACACATCAAAACACCGATGAGCCTGTCGATCATCGGCTGCGTTGTAAATGGCCCGGGAGAGGCACTGATGACAGATGTCGGCTTTACCGGCGGCGGGGCCGGGGCGGGAATGGTGTATCTGGCGGGTCAGCAAAGCCACAAGATGTCGAATGATCAGATGGTTGATCACATCGTCGAACAGGTGGAAAAGAGGGCGGAAGAATTGGAAACCGCGCATACAATGGCCGGACATGTGGCCGGGTAGTGCTGCACCTGTGCCCGCACTTCTGCCGCTGGTTGTCGAATAAGAAGGAGTGATCGGGTAAAGCATCCGTACGACTGGAACACGTCGCCTGTCGACATTGTGGTGTTCATCGCGTGTATATTTTCGGTCCTTGCGTCGCCCCTGATCGGGTAGTGACTGGTGCCCGAGGATCGGGGGAACCCCGATAGCCGCACCCAGGGTCGCACGGGGTTTGCGCCGATGGCACATAGATGGCGCATATTGGGGGGAGGGACAGGTTTGGGGCAATTGCAGGATTTGCCGCGGAATGAAGCGGGCCTTCGCACGGCCTTGGGAATCCTGGCGCAACGCTTTGGCCCCAGGCTGGAGACCGCGCCCGCCATGCGCACACAGCATGGCCATACGACGACATGGCTGCGCAACCAGCCGCCGGATGCCGTGATCTTTACCCGGACCACTGGCGAGGTGCAGGATGTCATGCGCATCTGTGCCACCCATCAGGTACCTGTCATCCCCTTTGGTGCGGGAACCTCTCTCGAGGGGCATGTGAACGCCCCGGCGGGCGGCATTTCGGTGGATTTCAGCCGCATGGATCGCGTTTTGGCGGTGCATCCAGAGGATATGGATGTGGTCCTCCAGCCCGGGGTGACGCGCAAGGCACTGAACACGCATCTGCGGGACACGGGCCTGTTTTTTCCCATTGATCCCGGTGCAGATGCCTCACTTGGCGGGATGGCGGCAACCAATGCGTCGGGGACCAACGCGGTGCGCTATGGCACGATGAAGGATAACGTGCTTGCATTGAAGGCGGTCTTGCCATCGGGCGAGGTGCTGAAAACCGCCGCACGGGCGCGGAAAACCTCGGCCGGGTATGACCTGACGCGGCTGATGGTGGGGTCAGAGGGCACTCTTGGCCTGATTACCGAACTGACCCTGCGCCTGCATGGGATACCCGAGGCGGTTTCTGCCGCAACCTGTTCCTTTCCCACGGTTAAGGCCGCCTGTCAGACGGTTATTGCAACCATCCAATACGGGGTGCCGGTGGCCCGGATTGAGCTGCTCGATGCGCTGAGCGTTCGGGCCATAAACGCCTATTCCAGGCTGAGCCTGCCAGAAACGCCGCTGCTTTTGGTAGAGTTCCACGGCCCCCCCGCGGGTGTCGCCGCACAGGCAGAGACCTTTGGCGAGATCGCGGCCGGGTTTGAAGGCCACGGGTTCATGTCCACCACGCACAAGGAGGATCGCAACCGCCTGTGGCAGGCCCGCCACGATGCCTATTGGGCAAGCCTGCAATTGCGCCCGGGGGCCCGGGGGGTTTCGACCGATGTGTGTGTGCCGGTCAGCCGTCTGGCCGATTGCGTGACGGCTGCCCAGGAAAAAACCGCCGAGATGGGCTTTGTCGCGCCGATTGTGGGCCATGTGGGGGATGGCAATTTCCATGTTCTGCTGCTGATTGACATGGACGCCCCAAAGGAGATCGCCAAGGCCGACGCGTTCGTTGGCTGGCTGAACGATCTGGCGATATCCATGGACGGTACCTGCACCGGCGAACACGGGATCGGACAGGGGAAAGCCCCCTATCTTGTGAAGGAGCTCGGGCCCGTTGGCCCTTCCGCGATGGCGGCGATCAAGGCGGCACTCGATCCGATGAACCTGCTTAATCCGGGGAAGCTCGGCTTGCCATAGGGCAGCCTTGTGAAAATAAACCGGAATCATGCGCGATAACCCCGGAATCGGTGCGGCACAAGCGTGTACAGCCGCGTCGACTCGGCCTGCCGCCGCCCTTCTGCAAATCGAGTCGACTCTGGCTGCACCAGCCGAGTCGGGGGGCGTGAATATCGCCGAATCGGGCAATCGAATCAGCCGAAGGCCACCGAATTGGCTCGGTCCGGCCTGTGGCCTGTCTGGATATACCAGAAAAATTCCCCGCTAACCCTTTGATTTTACGGCATAATCGAAAAGAGAAAAAGAAAAATCCATTTTCTGGGGAAAAGTGCTTTGCAAAAATTGGGGGGGGGTAACTTGGCCACACATCAGACGCGCCCCTGCACGTGATGCGGGGGTAGAAACCGAAAGCGCAGGAGGATTCGCATGCGTAACATTTTGAAAACCGCCCTTGCGGCGGTCATCCTGGCCACCGCCGGGGCGGGGACAGCCCGGGCGCAGGGCGCGGACTGCAACTTGGAAGAGGATGACTTCTGGAGAGAAACAACAGCCAAAGACTTGGTAGAAGACTTGGTAGACTGTATCGCCGCGGGTGCGGATATCAACGCGCGGGACAATTATGGCCGGACGCCGCTTCACGACGTGTTGCCCTCGCATGTCTCCGAGGAGGTGCTGCGGGCCTTGATTGATGCAGGCGCGGACATCAAGGCACAGACCACAGACGGCAAAATACCAGCCGACCTTGCCGAGGAGGATAACGAGGCCGTGCACAGTGTCCGGTGTTCTGGGAATTGAACGAAGCGCGGTTTGAGTGACCGATACGCACTGAAGCAAGAAAGGTACGCGCCGCCAGTGAACCGCGCACCCACAGCCCGCACCGTGCGGTCACAGCCCGTACCGCGCGGCCATAGGTGCCTGCCTGATGCAGGGTGCCGCGCTGCGTGAAACTGAGAGAAGGAGGAAACCCGCATGAACCGCATCATCATCACCGCCTTGGCGGCAATTATCACCATAGCAGCAGGCACCACAATAACCTTGGCCCAAGGTCCGGTGATTCTGGATCAGAGCAGGGGGTGCAGCTGGACCGGGGGGAGCTTCTGGGATGGCGCAACCACCGGGGACGTGCTGCTCTGCATCGCAGAAGGTGCGGATGTCAACGCGCGGGATCCACTTCAACGGACGCCGCTTCACTTTGTGGCGCAGTATGGCACCGCAGAGATGGTGCAAGCCTTCGTCGACGCGGGTGCGGATGTCAACGCGCGGGAGGCATTTATGGGGGGATCAACGCCGCTTCATTTTGCGGCACGGTATGGCACGGCCGAGATTATACGTGCCTTTATCAATGCAGGCGCGAGTATCGCGGCGCGGGACGTAGATCAGCGGACGCCGCTTCACTTTGCTGTAATGTATGACACGGTGGCCGAGAAGCCCGAGAAGATACTGGCCATTATCGAGGCAGGCGCGAATATCGGTGCGCGGGACGCGGACGGCCAAACACCGCTTAGCTTGGCAGAGCGGTTTGGCAAATCTGAGATGGTGCAGTTGCTGATCGAAGCAGACGCGGCACAAGTCTGCAACTGGACGGAGCAAAAATTCTGGGAAGAGGTGACCGCCGTACGCGTGGCAGACTGCATCTCGGTAGGCCTGCGCGTCAACGAACCAGGCCTGCGCGTCAACGCACAAGGCCTTTTCAGAACGGCGACGCCGCTTTACTTGGCGATGCGGTTTGGCACCGCCGAGGTAATGCAAGTGCTGATCGACGCGGGCGCGGATGTGAACGAGAAACCCTCAGATGGCATTACACCGCTTCACTTTTCGGCGCGGTATGGCACGGCCGAGATGTTGCATGCCTTGGTCGACGCGGGCGCGGATATCGAGGCGCGGGACATAGTTCAGCGGACGCCGCTTCACTTAGCAGCGCGGTATGGCACGGCCGAGATGGTGCAGGCCTTGATCGATGCAGGCGCAAATATCGAGGTGCGGAACAACGCCGACGGCTGGACACCGCTTCACTTAGCAGCGCGGTATGGCACGGCCGAGATGGTGCAGGCCTTGATCGATGCAGGCGCAAATATCGAGGTGCGGAACAACGCCGACGGCTGGACACCGCTTCACTTAGCAGCGCGGTATGGTACGGCCGAGATGGTGCAGGCATTGATTGCTTCGGGTGCGGATATCGCGGCACGGACCGAAAGCGGCCAAACCCCGGCGGACCTTGCCGAGGGTAACGGAGCCGTGCGCAACCATCTGGTGTTTTGGAAATTGAAGTACTACGCATGGTTTGAGTGACCGATGTATACTGAAGCAAGAGAGGTACACGCCGCCAGTGAACCGAACGGCTACAGCCTTCACCGACCGTTGCTCTGCGCGGGCCTTGCCCCTGTTGCCGGATTTTGGGGCGTATAAAACTTGGAAAAGGGGAACACCCGCATGAAACACATCGTCGCCACAGCCCTTGTGGCATTTATCCTGACAACCGCCGGGGCCGGAGCTGCCCAGGCGCAGGGCGCGGACTGCAACTGGGCGGAGAGAATCTTCTGGGAAGAGGCAACCGCCGAGGCCGTGGCAGACTGCATCACTTCGGGCGCGAATGTCAATGCGGATGACGAATACGGCCGGACGCCGCTTCACTGGGCGAGAACCGCCGAGGCGGTGCAGGCCCTGCTTGCCGCGGGCGCGGATGTCAACGCGCGGGACGATGGTGGCTGGACGCCGCTTCACTCGGCAGCTGCACATGGCACTACTACTGCCGAATTGATACAAATATTGGTGAAGGCAGGCGCGGATATAGAGGCGTCGACAGGAAAGGGCAGAACGCCGTTTGATGTCGCGATGGATTTTGGCAATGCCGAAATGATGCAGGGTCTGATTGACGCAGGCACCAGTATCGATATCAAGGCGCAAGACGGCGGCTGGACGGCGGCGGCGTTGCTGGGCGATGCAGAGATGGTACGGGGCTTTATCACGGAAGGTGCGGATATCGCGGCCGAGTATTATCACGTGACGCAAGATTACCTCTCGACGCCGCTTCACGTAATGGCACATTTTGGCACCGCCGAGACCGTGTGGGCGTTGGTAAAGGCAGGAGTAGATGTGGAGTTGTGGGCCGGAAATGGCTTCACGCCGCTTCACACGGCGGCGCAGGAAGACAACGCCGAAACGGTGCAGGCCCTGATTGACGCAGGCGCAAATATTTATGCTCGGGATAAAGACGGCTTTACACCGCTTCAATGGGCGGAGCTGCGTGGCAACGCCGAGGCGGTGTTGGTAAAGGCGCAAGGCAAGGTATGCACTTGGACATACAAGAGCTTTTGGGAAGAAGCAACCGCCAGGCGCGTGGCGGGCTGCATCGCGGCGGGCGCGAACATCCATGAACAGCGAGATGATTCAACCCGCCATTTATGGGTGGGTTACACGCCGCTTCACGGGGCAGCGGAATACGGCACGGCCGAAATGGTGCGAATATTGATCCAGGCGGGCGCGGATATGGAGTCGTTCAGCGAATCTTATGGCGTGAGACCGCTTCATATGGCGGCGGCGGGGGGTAATTTGGAAACCTTGCAAGCTTTGATTGACGCAGGCGCGAATGTCAACACAGGGGATAGATGGGGCCTTACGCCGCTTCACTCTGCGAAAACCGCCGAGGCGGTGCAGGCCTTGGTGGAGGCAGGCGCGGATATCGAAGCGCAAACCAGAATCACTGGATCCAGGCCGCTTCACGCAGCGGTGGGAACGGGCGATCCCGCGATGGTGAAAGCCATGATTGACGCGGGCGCGGATGTCAACGCGCGGGATGAACTTGGCCGGACGCCGCTTTCCTTGGCGGGTGAAGGGTTACAAGGTATCCTGCGCGAGGCCGGGGCGCGGGAATAGCGTGAACCAAGGGGGTCTTTCCAGCCCGCAACCCGGCACGACCAGGGAAACCGGGGCAGGGACCACCCAACAGGGTGGCCCTTGCACGTTCAGGGTCAGAAAATGAACCAGCGGTGCTGCGCCCCCATCATCGCCAGACGCCCATACCTGCCCATGCGGGTGCATGCTTTAGCGGTCGATGGGCCGGGGAGTGCCCCGCAGGAACAGGGTTGCGGCCGTACCCTTGATCATCAGAAACGTCGCGTCATCGCCTTCACGAATCTGTGGCACCTGCCCCGTCAGCAGCCGCAATGGGGCCGCAAAAGCGTGGGGGAGTGTCTGGTCAAGCGGGACACCCATCACCCTGGCCAATCGGCGTGCGCCATCCAAAAGGCTGATATCCGCCCCCGCCAGGGTGCCGTTGGCAAGCGTCAGCCTGCCGCCCGCCCGCGTGATCCGGCGGCCATCCAGGGCAAAGCCCGTCTGCCCGGTTCCCGCCAAGGCCATTGCGTCGCTGACCAGGATCGCCGCCTCGGGCCTGCTGCGCAGGGCCAGACGTAGAACCGCGGGGTGGACATGGTGACCATCGGCGATCAGCCCGAAGGCTTCGGCCCGGTCCAGTGCGGCCCCGGCCAGGCCGGGTTCCCGGTGGTGCAGGCCCGACATCGCGTTGAACAGATGCGTGACCATCCGCGCCCCGGCGGCGAAAGCGTCACAGCCAGCCTGGTAACTGCACCCGCTATGGCCAAGGGCCACGATAATCCCGGCCTTTGCCAGTGCCGTGATCTGCTTTAATGTGACCACTTCCGGGGCCAATGTGATCATCAGATGCCCAAGGCGGGATTTCGCGTTCAGATAATTCGATACATCCTGATCTGTCATCGGACGCAGCCGGCTGGCGGAATGCGCCCCGGCGATCCACAGGTGCGGCCCCTCCAGATGAAGGCCCAGGAGTGTCGGCACCGCCTTCTGCGCCCGCGCGACCAAGTCAATGATGCGAAGGGTGGTGTCGCGGCTGTCAGAGATCAGCGTCAGCAGAAGCTGCGTTGTGCCAAGACGGCACTGCGCCCGAACGATGTCCCGTACCTGGGCGACCGTCTGACATTCCCCCAGCATATGGCCACCGCCGCCATTCACCTGAAGGTCAACAAGGCCCGGGCAGATCAGCGGTGCATCTGGCCGGGGCGTATCTGTGGCCAGGCGGATGATCCGGCCATCGGCGATCCGGATCGTCACCCCACGCCGCAGGCCGGTTCCATCAAGCAGGTCGCATTGCCGGATCCGGATCATGGCATTGCCTCTGCCAGGGCCAGGGCACCATCCAGGGCCGTGCCCTGCGGTTCTGTCAGACCGGCCCGCAACGCAGGGGGCAAATGCGGGATCAGCGCGGTGCCAAAGCCGCCGGTCAGGGCCCAGAGTACCCCCCGGGACCAGCCCAGAGCGGCCAGGCCGTGCGCCACCTCATCCAGGCAGGCTGCAAGAATTGAGGCCCCCAATGGGCTGGCCGCATTCTTTAGAACCAGCGGGGCCAGCGCGGCAAAGGCAGCAGGCGATGCGCCCTGCAAGGCGATCAACGGATGCGGCGAGAGCTGTGCCAGCACGGCATCAGCCAGCGGATCTTCCGGTAGCCGCCCGTCCAGCACCCGCAGGCAAGCCCCCGCGGCCAGCCGACCAGCCCAGGCCCCCGAGGCCTCATCGCCCAAATCAAACCCCCATCCGCCGATATGGCGATACTCCTCGCCAGTTTTGCGCAGAAAGAAGGAACCCGTTCCCAGGTTAACAAGGCACCCATCCCGGTCTGGAAACGTCCCGTGCAGCGCGGTGACACTGTCGTCAACGACCCGCACAGGGGATGCCAGGCGTGCCGTCATATCCTCTGCTATTGCGGGCAGACGGCAGCCGGCTACTCCGGCGCAGATCGCGGCCCCCGACAGCATGTCCGCACCCAAACCAGCCTTTGCCACCGCGCGATTCAGGCAGGCCCTGATTTCATCGGCTGCTTTCGCGGGATCGGCAAAGGCATTGGCCGGACCACCTTTGGCCGATGTCACCTGGCCCGAGGGCAGGCGCAGGGCAACCCGGCACCCGCTGCCGCCTGCGTCGATCCCGATGGTGATCCGGCCTGTCATCCTGCGCAGCATGGCCGCGGGGCTCAAAGGCTTACAACCCGCCTGTCGCGGGCGGCTTCTTGCGCGGCCAAGCCCATACGCACGGCGGCGACCCCGTCATCAAGGCTGACTGCCGGGGCCCCGCCAGTGCGGATGGCACGTTGAAAAAGAACATGTTCATAGTAGGTGGCACCGTTATGGTCACCCGCTTTCAGCAGTTGCGGATCGACGGGGATTTCAAGGCTGCGAGGCCCCCGGGGATGCCGCGGGCTTGCGATGACCCGCGCCACAGGTGCGGGGCCCAGATGTGCGGGCCAGAACCGGCCGGGGCCGGGCACCAATGCCTCCAGCTTGCCGCCTGGGCCGACCGCCGAGAGCTCCTCTTGATAGCGGGAACCTTCGGCGAACATGCAGAGCTCCAGTGCCGCACGCGCACCATTGGCAAACTCCACCAGGACATAGCCATGATCCCAGATATCGGGAACCGCCCCGCCATAGATTTCATCCAGATGGTTCATCGCCTGCCCGGCACTGGCCATCACCCGCACTGGTTCCGCCCCGATGGCCAGCCGCATCAGATCGAAGAAATGGCAGCATTTCTCGACCATCGTGCCGCCGGTATTGCCGTTGAACCGGTTCCAGTCGCCAACTTTCTTTAGAAACGGAAAGCGATGTTCGCGAATCGTCAGCATAGTTGGTTCGCCGGTTTCTGCCCCCAGCATCTCGAGAAATTTTGTGATGGGCGGCATATAGCGGTATTCCAGCGCGACCCAGATCAAGGACGGGAAGTTGTCCCTTAGCCGCATCAGGCGGGGCAATTCGGACGCCTTGGTATAGACTGGTTTTTCCAGCAGGACGGGCATGGGCCTTATGGCCGCGACCTCTTCCAACTGGGCCAGATGCTGGTGATTGGGCGTGGCGATCACGATGGCATCAACGTCGTCCCGCGCAACCATCCGGGCAAGCGTATCCACCACCACCGTGCCCGGGCTCAGGGCCAGTGCCCTCGCCCGCATCGCGGCATCAGGATCCACGATTGCGGTCACCCGGCTGCCAGCGATCAGATGAATGTTGCGGATATGCTCTTGCCCCATCATCCCGCAGCCAAGAATACCGTACCGCATGGGTGTGCCCCTTTCTGCCGGTTCCGCCGGGTTATGTAATCCGTGTGATATAGCGTATGCGTTCGGGGGCCAAGTGTAGCGGCGGTGCTGCCCCGGATGGATGCCTTGCTGATTCGCAGGTAAGGCGGGACTGCACCGGGAACCTTCATTATTCGATGCGCCTCTCCGCGCCTGAATTGATGGGTGATTGATGTACCCCGAATTCGGTGCTACGCAAGCCCGGACCGCACCGCCAGGAAAGGGAGGGCGCGATGACAGTTGTTCCCGTGACATCGGCAGGTTTGCAGGCCGCAGAGATTTCATGGTTCGCGGCACTGTGTTCGGATGATTATCGGTTCCTGGGGGTGCCCGATGGCGATTTGAGATCGTCGTGGGAACACTGCTCAACCATCCTGAAAGAGGCTGAACACCAAGGATTTCGTAACATCCTGTGCCCGTCAAGCTATCAGGTGGGGCAGGACACGCTAAGTTTCGTCGCGGGTTGTGCACCGATCACCAAGCGGATCAACATGCTGGCCGCAGTGCGCTGCGGCGAGATGCAGCCGATCATGCTGGCCCGCACCATTGCAACGCTCGATCACATGCTAAAAGGGCGGCTGACGGTGAACATCATCTCGTCCGATTTCCCAGGGGAGGTGGCACAGAGCACCTATCGCTACCAGCGTTCGCGTGAGGTGGTGGAAATCCTTAAACAGGCATGGACCCAGGATGAAATTAATCATGCCGGGGACATCTATCATTTTGAAGGATTAAGCACCGATCCGGCACGCCCGTATCAGACTGGCGGGCCGCTCCTCTATTTTGGTGGGTATTCCCCCGCGGCCTTGCAACTTTGTGGCCAGCATTGCGATGTCTATCTGATGTGGCCTGAACCGAAAGAACAGATTGCCGAACGCATGCGGGCCGTCAATCAGGTGGCCGAAGCATATGACAGAACGCTCGATTACGGGCTGCGGGTGCATATGATCGTTCGCGATACCGAGGCTGAGGCGCGGGAATATGCGGAATATCTGACCAGCAGACTGGATGACGCGTATGGCAGGCTGATCCGCGACCGTGCGCTTGATTCCACCTCGCTCGGTGTATCGCATCAGGCGAAAGCGCGTGTGCTGGCGGACACATACGGTTATGTGGAGCCGCATTTATGGACGGGGATTGGCCGTGCGCGGTCCGGCTGTGGCGCGGCACTGGTGGGTTCCGCTGATCAAATCCTTAGTGAGATCGAGGCCTATCAGAAGATGGGTATACGCGCCTTCATCTTTTCCGGTTATCCGCATCTCGACGAATGCCGCCATTTCGGGGAACGGGTCTTGCCGCATGTGATCACCTGTTCGCTGCCGCAGGAATATGGCCGAATACCTGACAGCACCCCGGCCACACCTTTGGGCGTGGGAGAGAGGCACTGATGGAACGAATCGAACTGGCCCAGGGGGGCAGCCTGTCCAGGCTGGTCTATGGGATGTGGCGCCTGGGCGATGATGCCGATACCGCACCTGCGCATGTGCAAGCCAAGGTAGAGGCATGTCTGGCCCAGGGCCTGACAACGATGGACCAGGCCGACATTTACGGCGATTATGGCGCAGAGGAATTACTGGGTGCTGCGTTTCGCGCGGCCCCGGGGCTGCGCGACCGGGTCGAGCTGGTCACAAAATGCAGTATCATCGCGCCAATCGACAAATACGCGATGAAACGGGTAAAATACTACGACACCTCGCGCACACATATCCTTGCCTCGGTTAACACTTCGCTAAAAATGATGTGCACCGACCGAATCGATCTGTTGCTGATCCATCGCCCCGACCCGATGATGAACCACGTGGAAGTCGGGCGCACACTGGATGATCTGGTGACTTCCGGCAAGGTGCGCCACGTGGGCGCATCGAATTTCAAACTGCATGACTGGTCGCTTTTGCAATCGGCCATGCAGACGCCGCTTGCGACCAATCAGATCGAGATAAGCGTGCTGGAACATGGGGCCTTCACCAATGGTGATATCGCCTGGATGCAGGAACGCGGTGTGCCGCCGATGGCCTGGTCACCACTTGCGGGCGGGCGAATCTTCGGGGCCGAGGGCCAGGCCGTGATGAAGGTTCTGGCCCGGATCGGCACTGCACAAGGTGTGGGTGCGGATGCCGTTGCGGTGGCCTGGCTTCTGGCCCATCCCGCCCGGATTATGCCGATTCTGGGTACGAACGATCTTGCCCGCATCGGCCGGATCAGCGATGCCGTGCGCGTCTTGATGGATCGCGAAACCTGGTTTGATATCTACACTGCCGCCCTGGGCCACGAGGTTCCCTAGCCACCCGCACCGCCCCGGTGCCGCCCCTTGCCCTCTAAGCCAGTGCCGCCATAACGCCCCGAAGCTCGGCCAGCCCTTTCATGCGCCCGATCAGGGGGTAGCCCGGCTGGCCGGGGCGGTTGCGGTCATCCAGCAGGTCATGTCCATGATCCGGGCGCATGGGAATTTCCGCGTCTGTGCGTCCCTCGGCCCGGCGGCGGGCTTCTTCCTGTAGAACTGCGCGAATGGTGGCCACCATATCCGTATCGCCATCCAGGTGATCGCTTTCGGCAAAACTGCACCGGCCCCGGTCCACGGCCCCATCCCGCCTTGTGTTTCGCAGATGCAGGAAATGGATGCGCGACCCCAAAGCCTTGATAAAGGCGACCGGATCGAAATCCGCCCGCACACCAAGGGAACCAGTGCAGAAGGTCACGCCATTCGCAGGCAGGTCCACGGCCCTGGTCACGGTGCGATAATCCGCCAAATCCGACATGACCCGGGGAAGCCCGAGAAGGGGAAAAGGGGGATCGTCGGGATGACAGCAAAGCCGCAACCCAAGCCGCGCGGCCAGTGGGGCGACCTCGGCCAGAAAGTCCACCAGATGCGCACGAAACTGCTCGGAACCGATCCCGCGATAGGCTTCCAATTGTGCGCGCACATCTTCCAGTGTCCAGTGTTCCATGGCACCAGGCAGACCAGCGATGATATGGGCGGTCAGCGCGGTTTTCTCGCCCTCTGTCATCGCACCGTGTCGCTCTCTGGCCTGGTTCCGCAATGCCTCGGCGTAGTCCTCTCCCGCTGCGGGACGCGCCAGAAGATACAGATCGAACACCGCGAAATCGATCAGGTCAAACCGCATTGCGGTTCCGCCATGGGGCAAAGGGGTGCGCAGGCTGGTGCGGGTCCAATCAAGCACTGGCATGAAGTTGTAGCAGATCGTCGTAATTCCGGCCGAGGCAAGGTGACGCATGCTTTCACAATAGGCGGTGATATGATCACGCCAGGGCGCGGATTGGGTTTTGATCGCCTCAGACACCGGCAGGCTTTCGGCCACATCCCATGTCAGGCCAGTGGGGGCGTCCGGCGACCCTTCGATCTCGGCCTTTCGTCTGGCAATCTCTTCCGGTCGCCAAATGACGCCGGGGGGCAGATGATGCAGGGCAGACACGATGCCCGCAGCCCCGGTTTGGCGGATATCGGCGATGGTGATCGCATCAGACGGGCCAAACCAGCGCCAGGTCTGTTTCATGACGGCTTGTGCAGCGTCAGGTCGTCTTCGGTATCGAAGCCGCGCAGCGTCAGACCGCTTTTAGTATCAAAGAGATGCACGGCCTCGGGTGCGAAGTGCATGGCAACATTATCCCCGGCACACACCCGGGTCTGGCCTGGGTTATGCACCGTCAGGCGCGTACCATCGGCCAACGCGCCATATAGGTAGCTGTCCGTACCCAGCTGCTCGACTGCACCCACCTGAATATGGATAGAACCAGACGCATGCGGTCGCAGATCATAGGGACGCACGCCCAGGGTCACCTTATCCCCCGCGTGATGGCTAAAACCCTTGACGGGCAGGCTCACCTCCTCCCCGGTATCCAGGTTTAGAAGCGAGCGGTCAGCACCATGCACCGTGCCAGTCATGAAGTTCATCTTGGGTGAGCCGATGAAGCCCGCCACAAACAGATTGCGGGGATTATTGAACAAATCCAGCGGGCGGCCGAACTGTTCCAGCTCCCCCAGGCGCAGAACCGCGATTTTGTCGGCCATGGTCATGGCTTCAACCTGGTCATGGGTCACGTAGACCATCGTGTTGCCAAGGCGTTTGTGCAGTGCGCTGATCTCTCCCCGCATATCGACGCGCAATTCCGCGTCCAGGTTTGACAGGGGTTCATCAAACAGGAAAACCCGCGGTTCCCGCACGACTGCACGACCGATGGCAACGCGCTGACGCTGGCCACCAGAAAGATCCTTGGGACGCCGGTCAAGCAACTGGTCAATCTGCAACATGGCTGCGACCTCGCTGACCTTGGCGTTGACCTCTGCCTTGGGCGTGTTGATATTCTCTAACCCAAAGCTGAGATTCTGGCGCACAGTCATATGCGGATAAAGTGCGTAGGACTGGAACACCATCGCCAGCCCCCGGTCAGCCGCGGGAACCCTGGTGACAATATCACCACCGATCTCGATATCCCCCGATGTGACGCTTTCAAGGCCGGATATCATGCGCAGAAGCGTGGATTTCCCGCAGCCCGATGGCCCGACAAAGACACAAAATTCGCCATGTCCCACGCTAAGGTCGATCCCCTTGATGACTTCGACAGCACCATAGGATTTGTGCAGGTCTTTCAGTTCAATGGATGCCATTATTTCCCTCCGGTCGAGGCAATGCCGGTGGCGATATATTTCTGCAGGAACATGAACACCATCGCGATGGGCAGAAGCGTCAGCACGGTCATGGCCAGGAGGCTTGACCACTCGGTCGACATTTCACCCTGAAAACTGTTGAGTGCCAGTTGCAGGGTCAGGTTTTCGGTTCGGGTCAGCACGATCAACGGCCAAAGAAAATCATTCCAGCGCCACATGATCGCAAGGATCGCCAGAACCGCGATGGCCGGTGCCGAGAGTGGTACGATAATGCGCCAGAAAATTTTCCACTCGCTGGCCTTGTCCATGCGGGCGGCATCCAGGATTTCATCGGGGATTGTAATCATGTATTGTCGGAGGAGGAAGACGCCGGTGGGCGTGGCCGCCCCGGGGATGATGACCCCCCAGAGAGAGTTAAACATCCCCATCTGGGTCACGATCAGGAACAGCGGTACAAGCACCACCGTCTGCGGGATCATGAGTGTGCCGATGACCAGAAGCAGCACGACTGTTCGCCCTCGGAATTGATATTTTGACAGGGCAAAGGCGGCCATGGAATTGACCAGCAGCGTCAGAAGCGTTGAGGTGACGGTGATGAAGGTAGAGTTCCAGAAGAAGCGCAGGAAGTTGAACCGCTCGAAAAGGCCAGTGTAGTTTTCAACAGCGAGTGAGACACGCTCTACCGGTTCGCGCTGATCGGTGTCCACGCGCACCCGCCCCCCCGCCGGGTTTTCGGGATCCACCATCTGCGCCTGAAGCCCCACGCGCCGAACCTGGGCCAGAACCTGCCCCTCATACGCGCCTCCGGTGATACGGTACAGGGGAAGCGGTTCGTCATAGCCGTCCACCATGACGCGCTCTTGCTGATAAGGCAGAAAGGTCGGGGGGTAGCGCTGTATGTCGGCCTCGGTCTTGAAGCTGGAGAGTACCAGCCAGATGACAGGGAAGAACATCAGAAAGACGCCCAGGAACAGGTAGCCATAGGTAACCCAATCGGTCCAATCCATACGACCCTGGCCGCGCGTGGCGGTTATGAATTGCCAGACGCGGTTCATTGTCTGCCCTCCGCACAGGTGTTGCGGCTGGTTTTCACCACTTCCGGGCCACCACCCATTCGCCCCTGGACCGGTCCACAGGATCGATCTTCCATTGTGCTGAAGCACCCCCTACCCATCGACATTCCTCCGATTGACCCAAAGCTGCACCAGGGTCAGCACAACCAGAACGCCCGCCACCATCAGTGATGCGGCCGAGGCCATACCAAAGAGCCGCGGTGCGCCGGCGAAGCCCCTCTCGTAGATGTATTGGATGATAAAGGTTGTCGCCGTGCCCGGCCCACCGCCAGTGAAGGCAAAGACTTCATCAAAGGTCTGTACACTTCGGATCAGGGCCAATACCAGAACCACCAGCATGGTCGGCGCCAGAAGCGGCAGGGTGATTCGCCAAAATATGCGCCATGGGCGGGCCCTGTCCATCAACGCGGCCTCATAGACATCGCGGGGGATCGCCTGAAGCCCTGCCAGAAGGATCAGCGTGTAGAATCCCATATGCGCCCAGACCGTCAAAAATACGGTCCACGCAAAGGCCCATTCTGCATCGACCAGCCAGTTGAAGCCGCCCACGCCTGTCCAGTCGAGAAAGGCGTTTAATACGCCGTCCCGCTGCAGAATCCATTTCCAGATCAGCGCGATGACAACGGGTGAGAGCAGCACCGGAAAGAAGAAAACCGAACGGAAAAAACCGCGCGCACGGATCTCCCGATTCAGGATCAGTGCCGTCAGAAGCGAGAACCCCACCATAAAGCCCACTTGCAAGGTCACGAACCATAGCGTGTTCCAGATTGCGCGCCAGAACTTGTCCTCACTGCAAGAGTTGGGATCGAAATGGTTGCTACATTCCGTCAAACGCGTGAAGTTGTCCGTACCGACATAGGGACGATCCTCCAACAAAATGTTGTCGCCGCTGGTCATTGAATAGGCGACATTCAGGATCACTGGCAGAAAAGCGAAAAGACACAGCAGAATCAAATTTGGCAGCAGAAAAACCCAGGCAAAACGGTGAATGCCCAGCACCCGTTGTAGCGCAAGCATCGGAATCTCAATGATGCGCATGATGGGGGAAATGATCGTCAGCATGGGCAAGCCGTCAGGGTAAGGGTGGAAGGGCCCGGGGTGGCAGCAAGCGCACCCAAGGCCCCTCCCCCTTCTTAGGGATTCAGCTGGTCTCAGCCATTGCCGCGGCCAGGTCGTCAGCCATCCGGGCAATAGCTTCCTCAACAGTCAATTCGCCGACAATCGCCTGGCTGACACGCTCAACCGTAATGCCGAACATGGCCCGGTTGCCAGCATAGCCCTGATACCAGAAGGCCGCGGGCGCAACATTGGGCAGGTCGCCCGCGAAGGCGTTGAGTGCTGCCTGCGCCCCGGTAGAGGCACCTTCATATTCCACCCCGGCCTCTGCAATGCCCAGATGCGCTGGCAGGTTTGAGGTGCGCGCGGCCACTTCGGCGTAGATATCTTTCTGCGCAAGGAAGTCGATCACAGCCGCCACGGCTTCGGGATGCGCGGTCTGTTCAAACCCGACAATGCCAGCCCCGCCCGGCATGCCGGAACATGCGCCTGCCGGACCGCAGGGTGAGCCAACGACCCGCCAATCGAACAAGTCGCCCACCTGCTCAACCATCCGGTTCACTTGCCACGAACCAGAATAGTAGAAGACGAGCTCCCCGTTGATAAACTCTTGCGCCGCGTCCTGATATGTTGCACCGCCCTGGCCCGCCCAGACATCGCGCGCGATGGTGCCGTCATTGTGCCAGTCAACGAACTGCTGCACGAAGGCGGTGAAGCCCGCATCCGAGAGGGTCGGGCCATCGGGGCCGTTCAATGCCGCGCCATAGCTGATGGCAGGCCCCGCAACCCGGTGGCCGGAGCGGTCAATGGCCATGGGAAAGGGGGTATCCGTCGCCTCGGCCACGGCGCGAGAGGCCGCCGCCCAGTCATCCCAGCTTGCACCCTTGGCGGGTACATCAACGCCCGCCTGCTCAAAAAGCGTGGCATTGATGAAGGCACCAGTGATGGTCAGCTGGCTGTGCATGCCGTAATAGCCCTGACGGTCCCCGGCACGATACCAATCAAGCGTCGCGCCAAAGCTTTCGTCCCAGTAGGCCGTATCGATGTAGGGCGTCAGGTCCAGGTAGTATTTGTTCAGGCCGCCCAAGTCTGTTACCTTGGCGATGTCCGGCCCGGTGCCTGCGGCCAGTTGCACAGGAAGATTCTCAAGAATCGCCTGATAGGGTACCACGTCAATGGCCACCGTGATGCCGGGGTTATCGGCCTCAAACCGGCGCAGTACATCCTCATAGACTTCGCATTCATTGCCGTCAGAAGAGCACATGAAGCGCACTTCCTGGGCTGATGCGATCCCGGCCATTGCCGCAAATCCCGCAGCCATGGCGGTCACTGACAGAATTTTCTGTTTCACGTTATGTCCTCCCTTACGGAACAGCGATTGGGTGTTCACCTT
>JACONJ010000003.1:20979-36613 GCA_014323785.1 Paracoccaceae bacterium
TTCACCTTGTGTGATTCTGGCGATCACCCCGTCGGGCAGCCAGCCGGAGTAGTATACCGCTTCTGGTCCAAGCGGTAAAGATATTTTTTCGCCGGACCTTGCGGCAGCATAGATCGCCGTGACCAGTTCGACCGACCGGCGGCCGTCCCTCAGCGTGACCTCTCGCCCCGGCGCACCGGTAAGCGCATCGGCGATGCCCGCGAAATAGTCGGCAAAGCCACCAGGGCCGTGTGACTGGCGGGCCAGGGTGGCATCTATGTCACCCTGACGCGACGGGTCGCGGGCGGTGAAACTCCAGGTTCCATCGGCGGGCGCATAAGGCGCATCCCCGCTGGTTGCGGTGAGATTGGCAAAGACAAGCCGCAGCCTGCTGGTGTTCTGTGCCGCCCCCAGCGTAACCGAACTGGTGGCCAGGGCACCGTTGTCAAACTGCATGTAAATTGCTGCGCAATCCTCGGTTTCGATGGGATTAACCCGCGTGGCAACTTGTGCCGAAACGGCGACGACAGGGCCAAAATACCGGCAGAGCAGATCGTGGTTGTGGATCGCATGGCCCAGGATCGCGCCGCCGCGTTCGCCCTGCCATGTGCCGCGCCAGGGTGCCGCGTAGTAATCCGGCCCCCGGTTCCAGTGCGTCTCCAGTGCGGCGACATGGGGTGTGCCGGCCAGCCCGGCTTCGATTAGCGCGTTTAGTCCTGCCGTGCCCGGCCCATAACGATACTGGAACACCGGAAAGACGCGCCCGGCAGAGGCCGCTTCCGCCTCTTCCAGTGTGTCGCAATCCACCAGCGAGGGGGCTATGGGTTTTTCACAGATCACATGCTTGTCGACAGAGAGTGCCCGAATCGCCACAGGCACGTGCAGATGCGGAGGCAGGCAGATATCAACGAGGTCGACGTCCGAATCGGCAAGCACCTGATCAAGGCGTTCTGTGACCTGCGGGCCGATATCATCGCCTAGGATGGAATGGGCCCGCGCCACATCAAGGTCGCAGACCCACCGGACCTGAAACCGGTCGGGCAGGGCGCGGTAGCCCGCCAGGTGCTCTCGCCCAATCCCGGCACCAATGATGGCCACGCGGATCACTGCCCGGCCTCTGCCATGGCTTGTGCGCGCAGGCTCAACTCCATCACCTTGAAGGCATGGGCCTGTGGCATTGCGGTTTCGGTCCGGTCACGAATATCGGCCATCAACCGGGTGAAATAGGGCATGCCTGCGCCGGAGGCATCGATGTTTTCACAGCGGCTGCCATTGACCAGCACCAGATGGTCCGTGCCACCCCGCCCACCAACATCAACATATTTGCGCAGCTCAATATAGCCCTGGGTGCCCAGGATCATGAGCCGCCCGTCACCCCAGTTGGGCAGGGCGTCAGGCGTGTACCAGTCCACCCGGATATAGCCATGTCCCTGATCGGATCTAAGCGCGACCTCTCCGAAATCCTGCAGGCCGGGACTGTCCGCATTGGCGTAATTGGCAACCGAGGCCAGGGTGATCCGGGCGTCGGTGGAGCCGGTGAAATACAGGAACTGGTCGATCTGATGACTGGCGATATCGGTCAGAATGCCCCCATAAGCCGCACGGTCAAAGAACCAGTGCGGCCGGGTTGCGCGGTTCAGTCGATGAGGTCCCAACCCAACGGTTTGAACCACGCGCCCGATGGCACCATCTGCCACCAACTCGGCGGCGCGCGTGACCGCAGGTACTTCAAACCGCTCAGAAAAATCCACCGACCAGATGCGACCGGTCTTATCCACGCAAGAACGGAGGCGTGCCAACTGGTCCAGATCGGTGCAGCCGGGTTTGTCGACCATCACATCCTTGCCCGCCCGCATCGCGGCGATGGCCAGGTTCGCCCGGTCACACGGGATGGCTGCAATCAGGATCAGGTCAATCGCCGAATCTTCCAGCAGCCGCGCCGCCGTATTGGCCTTTGGCACATCGGGGAAGCGTTTCACGAACCCGTCGGTCGTGTTCGGTTGCCCCTCGGTCCACCACCCGGCGAATGTAGCCCCGGCGGCGATCATATTGGCGACCATGCCGTAGATGTGCCGGTGATCGATCCCGAGCGCGGCGAAGCAAAGGCTCATTGCGGTACCTCCACGCGCATACCAGCGCGGGCCGAGGCCGCGATGGCATCAATCAGTCGATGGCTTTTCAGGGCTTCCCGTCCGGGCACAATCGGTTCTCGGCCATCGCGGATGGCCGTCACGAAATCCTCCAGAATTCCCTGATGCCAGGCATGGGTGAAGGCCATCGGATCCGCCCCGCCGCCGGTGCCGGCCACCGTGCCATGGTGCTCCACCCGGCCATCGCGCCAGGATGCGGTCAGGATACCATCGGCCAGATGCAGGCTGGCACCCTCAAAATGCAGCGTGACAGATTCGGATGTACCCGGAAAACTTGCGGTAGAGGCCATCAGGGATCCGACCGCGCCACAGGCGAAGATCAGACCGGCTGTCGCGATATCCTCGGCCTCCATCCGGTGAAATCGGCTTGTTGCGGTCAAGGCGTGCACAGCCTTCGCAGGACCGGTCAGGCTAAGCGCAAGATCGATCGTATGGATCGCCTGGGAGATCAGCACGCCCCCGCCATCGCGTGCGTAAGTGCCGCGCCCGGGTTCGTCATAGTAGCTTTGATCGCGCCACCAGGGCACACGGATATCGGCGAATCCCAGCTTGCCCAACGCGCCGCTGGCCACCAGGCCCGCCGCCTTTAGAGAGGCCGTGCGCATGCGATGTTGAAAGACGATGCCAAGCGGTACGCCAGCCTTTTTGCAAATCTCTACAACCTCAGCCGCCTCACGCCCGTCGCGCGCCACAGGCTTTTCCAGCAAGATGGCTTTTCCGGCCTCCGCAAGCGGCCTGACAATCCCGGCCCTGGCATTGGGGGGCGTCAGGATCAGCGCAGCGTCGATGTCGGCGGCAGCGACGGCGGCGATGTCCTGGAAGATTACCGGCCGGTACCCGAGTGCCTGTTGCGCATGGTCGGCAAAGACTTCGGCGACCTCTGGCCGGCGGGTGCCAAGGCCCACCAGGCGAACGGGCGGCACCGCATCGCGGATTGCGGACAGGTGGGTACCCGCGACCATGCCGGTACCGACCATCGCGATGCGGAACCCTGATGCCGACATTGCACGTATTCTCCTTCCTAGGTTGCCTGTTTTCATTGAGATCGGGGCCTTGTCAACCATCCGGTATGCCGACATTGTAGCTGCCGCGGCACGGGGCGCGTGTCGGCGAGCGGCCTGGGGCGTGGCGCGTAAAGCACAGCCAATAGAGGAAATCGCCCCACCCTCCCTTGTCCGCAACCGGCCGCAAGTCCTGCCGCTAACCGCCCGGAACAGCTCGTATGCCTAAAATCTCCGGCTGTGCCAGGATCAGGGGGTAAAGATAAGGGCTACATGCAAGAACGCAAACGGCGATCTGGCAGGATCTGAGCATTCAACGCACGCAGAAGGTTACAGAATGGTGAGATCCCTGAAGATCACGTTTCAAATCGGAAATTTCAACCGAAAGATTGGCCACAATATCGGTGGCCACAGAAGCCCCCCGGGGGCGTTTCGCAGATACAGGCAGAAGGCTGCGGGCTTGAAACGGGTTGTGCCGCCTGATACTTGCGGTTTCTGACGAATTTTATCGGGTTTTGCCGTCTTGCCGAACACGCCGCGCCTTGAAGTTGACCGCTTGTATTGCGCGTTTGATGGGCGGCTTGCGGTTGATGACCTGTCCCTTGCCGTGGCACCGGGAGAGGTGATGTGCCTGCTTGGGCCATCAGGCTGCGGCAAATCCACAACCTTGCGCACCATCGCGGGAATTGAACGACAGATCGACGGCCGGATTTCGGTGGATGGTAAGGTGATGTCGGATGCGGATGTCCATTATCCGCCCGAGTACCGTAGCGTCGGCCTGATGTTTCAGGATTTCGCCCTGTTTCCGCACTTGACGGTGGCGCAAAACATCGCCTTTGGCCTGCGCGGCCCCAGGGCCGGGGTTCAGGCACGCGTTCACGAGCTGCTTGACCGTGTGGATTTGGGTGGCTACGGGCAGGCCGCGCCGCACACGCTGTCAGGCGGAGAGCAGCAGCGCGTTGCCCTTGCCCGGGCCCTTGCGCCGCGCCCCAGGATCATGCTGATGGATGAGCCGTTCTCGGGCCTTGACAACCGGTTGCGCGACGGCATCCGCGATGAAACGCTGCAGCTTCTGAAGGAAGAGGGCACGGCCGTTCTGCTGGTAACGCATGAACCGGACGAGGCGATGCGCATGGCTGATCAGATCGCGCTGATGCGGGACGGCAGGATCATTCAGCAGGGCGCACCCTACAACATCTACAACGCGCCGTGTGATCGGGCGGCGGCGGCCTTTTTCTCGGACATCAATATCATCCATGGCACCGTCAACGGTGCCCTGACCGAAACCGCCTTTGGCCAGTTCCTCGCGCCCGGATTCCCAAACGGAGCCCAAGTGGAAATTGTGTTTCGCCCGCAGCATGTGAAAATCGACTTTGATCGCAAGGGCCACGGCCCGCACCCGACGCCCACCGATGGCGTTCCGGCGCGCGGCCTGGTGGAACGTGCCCGGTTCATGGGGCATGAGAGCCTGGTGGATTTTCGGATGGATTTCAATGGGGACAAACTGCGCGCCACGGTGCCTGCGGTGTTTCTGCCAAAGCCGGGCACGCCCCTTTGGCTGTCGGTGCGGCGTGACCGGTGCCTTGTCTTTCCTTGCGACAAAAAACCTTGCCCCCAGGGCAGATCCCGCCCACAATAGCTGGCGACATGGCCATTATGGTCTTGACCCCGCCCCGGAATCCCTTATCTATGACCTCATAAGGATGTTGACACGCGGCGGGGCCCAGTGCCCGCTTGTTACACCAAGGGAGGGTAGCCCCATGTTGAACACTATCGGACTGCCAGGTCTGCTTCTGATCGCCATTGTGGTGCTTGTCCTGTTCGGGCGCGGCAAAATATCGAGCCTGATGGGCGAAGTGGGCAAGGGGATCACCGCCTTTAAGCGTGGCGTGAAAGACTCCGCTGATGAGATCGAGAATGCCTCAAACACTGCCGATGACGCGGGCATCAACGCCCGCGACGTGACGCCCGAACGGGACCGCGACAACGCCTGAGGTCGGGTGCGCCACATCGGAACAAGGCAAGGCGATGCCGGATATTGGCCTGATGGAACTTTTGGTGATTGGGGTCGTGGCGTTGATCGTCGCCGGCCCCAAAGATCTGCCCAGGATGTTCCGCACCTTTGGCCAGGTCACCGGGCGCATTCGCGGCATGGCCAGGGAATTCAGCCGCGCGATGGAGGACGCGGCAGAAGATACCGGGCTAAGAGATCTCGGCAAGGATATGCGCGACCTGACCAACCCCGGGAAGATGGGGATGGATGCGCTGAACAGAACCTTTGACGATATCGACCCCACGAAATTCGAAAAAGGCAGCGAGACCCGCGCCTTGGCCGAGAAACGCGCGGCGCAGTCGGAAGCTGCCAAAGCCAAGGCCGCCGGGATGTGTGCGACGCGGGAAGAAAAGATTCGCCAGGATGGGATTACCGCATTGTCGGAAAGTGCTACGCCCCCTGCGATATCACCCCGTGCCGCAACGCATATACCGCGTGAACCAATGGCCACCAGGCCTGCAACCGAGGCGCGAACCGGACCCGACAAGGCATGAGCAGCGAAGACCGGATCGACGACAGTGCCGCGCCGCTGGTCGAGCATCTGGCGGAGTTGCGCACCCGCCTGATCCGCTCGGTCCTGGCCTTTGTCGTGGCGATGATGGCCTGTTTCACGGTCGCGCAGCCGCTTCTGGGCTTCATCCAGCAGCCCTTGATCGAGGTTCTGGCGGCGCGCGGACAAAACCCTGACCTGATTTTCACCGCACCGCAGGAACAGTTCTTTGTCTTGGTTCGGATCTCGGTGATTGGCGGATTTGCCCTGTCCTTCCCCGTGATCGGGCACCAGCTTTGGCGCTTTGTTGCCCCGGGGCTCTATACGTCCGAACAGAACGCATTTTTGCCGTTTCTTTTTGCCTCCCCCATTCTGTTTCTTCTGGGGGCGTCCTTTGCGCATTACGTTGTCACGCCCCTGGCGATGAGCTTTTTTATCGGCTTTGCCGACGCGATCCCCCAGCTCACCGCCTATATCACTGGTACCATCCCCCCAGCCCTGTCGGAGGGGTCAACCGAATTGCGCACCGTCTTTCTGGGCTCGATCCGGGAATCAACCGACCTGGCACTGAAATTCATCTTTGCCTTTGGCCTGTGTTTCCAATTGCCTGTGCTTTTGACGCTGATGGGCAAGGCCGGTCTGGTGTCTGCCGAGGGGTTGGGCAACGTTCGTAAATGGGCGGTTGTCGGCATTCTGACGCTGGCCGCACTGATCACACCGCCCGATGTCATTACCCAGATCATCCTCTTCACGGTCGTCTACGGGCTGTATGAGATGTCCATCCAGCTTGTCCGGATTGTCGAGATGCGCCGCGATGCGCGTCTGCGCGACGAAGGGCTGTTGGATGACAAGGATGACGAAGAAGACGCCAAAGCATGACCGATGCACTTTTGACGCGGATCGCCGAAGCACTAGAGCGTTTGCGGCCCCCGCCCGCGACGGCCCCTGATTGGGCGCAGGCCGACGCCTTTGTCTGGCAGGCGGAGCCCGACCGGCTGGCCCCGGTGGCCCCGGTAAGCCGGGTTGAACTGCGCCTGCTTCTTGGCATTGACCAGGCGCGCGATACGCTTCTTGCCAACAGTCTGCAGTTCGCCCGCGGTCTGCCCGCCAACAATGCGCTTCTTTGGGGCGCACGGGGGATGGGAAAGTCCTCTCTTATCAAGGCCGTGCATGCGGATGTTTTGCGCCGGGGACTGCCCGCCAAAATGGTAGAGATTATGCGCGAGGATCTGTCTTCAATCGGGCGTCTGCTGGCACTTTTGCGCGGTGCCCCGGTTCAGGTGATCCTGTTTTGTGATGACCTGTCCTTTAGCCACGATGATCAGCATTACAAATCGCTCAAGGCTGTGCTTGACGGTGGCGTCGAGGGGCGTCCGGACAACGTGATATTCTACGCCACCTCAAACCGGCGGCACCTGATGCCGCGGGATATGATCGAGAATGAACGTTCCAGCGCGATTAGCCCGTCCGAGGCGGTCGAGGAGAAGGTCTCGCTTTCGGACCGCTTCGGACTCTGGCTGGGCTTCCATCCCTGTTCGCAGGATGAGTACCTGGCGATGATCCGGGGCTATTGCACCGCCTATGGTGTTGATATCCCTGACGTGGATTTGCGGTCTGAAGCGGTGGCGTGGCAGGCTGCACGCGGCGCACGTTCAGGTCGTGTGGCGTGGCAGTATTTTACCGATTTGGCAGGGCGGCGGGGCGTGACGCTCCAGGCCAGGGCGTTACCCTGCGATGACTAATCCGGGCCCGAGTGCGGCATATGGCTGCGGTCCGAAAATAAAGAATAAATTGCTTGATCTTATTTCTGTGTTTTCATATACTGCCGTAAAGGGCATTTTCATGTCAGGCTTCCGGCTTCATTGTGACCTGTGCGGGTTCTGTGCCGGGTATTGCCCGCGTTCCAACCGGAATTGTATAGACGACACACAATGATAAAAATTCATCTACAGGATAGTGATCAGCGGGCCTTGCACAAGACAAGCGTGGATGGATGTAGCGTGGCACAAGATCAAGAGGGTTCAGAAAGACCATCCGGGGGCGAAGTCTTTTGTCGAAGGGACGGGAGACATACCGTTTTGACGCACGATTGTAAGGTATCTGTGGCAGAATGTGGGGCCACAGAAAGGTGGCAATGCTATGGCTTTGGATGACATGCCCGGTTCGGGCGGTGGCGTATGGAAATCGGGCCGGGGCAAGGGCAGGCGTACCCCCAAGGGTCGCCAGTTTGAAGATGCGGCACTGGAAGAGGTGCGGGTGCTACTGGGCGACCGTGCGCGGCGGCGTGACCTGCTGATCGAATTCCTGCACCTGATCCAGGATCGTTACGGCCATCTGTCGGCCCGCCATTTGTGCGCCCTGGGCGAAGAGATGCGCCTGTCCATGGCCGAGATTTGGGAGGTGGCGAGTTTCTACGCCCACTTCGATCTGGTGAAGGAAGATGAGGTACCGCCCCCTGCACTGACCATCCGGGTTTGCGATTCGCTAAGTTGTGAGCTGGCCGGGGCCGGGGCGTTGAAAGCGGCACTAAAGGGGGAGCTGGACCCGGCCAGGGTGCGTGTTCTGCGAGCCCCCTGCATGGGGCGCTGCGACACCGCACCGGTGCTGGAACTGGGGCACAACCATATCGATCATGCCAGTCCGGCAAAGGTGCAGGCGGCGATCTCTGTGAATGATATCCAGCCGCATCTGCCCGCTTATGAGGGGTTCGATGCCTATTGCGCGGCGGGCGGGTATGCGACGCTGAAACGCTTGCGGGGGCAGGGCGATTGGGAACAGGTGCAGAAGCAGCTTCTGGCCTCGGGCCTGCGCGGATTGGGTGGCGCGGGCTTCCCCTCTGGTCAAAAATGGGGCTTTGTGCGCGCCAACCCCGGGCCGCGCTACCTGGCCGTGAACGGCGATGAAGGCGAGCCCGGAACTTTCAAGGATCGCTATTACCTTGAGCGGACGCCGCATCTGTTCCTGGAGGGTATGCTGATCGCTGCCTGGGCGGTCGAGGCGGAAACCTGCTTTCTCTATATGCGCGATGAATATCCGGCCGTTCTTAAGATTTTGCGGCACGAGATCATGGCACTGGAAAAAGCAGGTCTTGTCGATAAAGGTTTTGTCGATCTGCGGCGCGGGGCCGGGGCCTACATCTGCGGTGAAGAAAGCGCGATGATCGAGTCGATCGAGGGCAAGCGCGGCCTGCCGCGCCATCGCCCGCCATTCGTGGCCCAGGCTGGCGTGTTCGGGCAGCCAACCCTGGTTCATAATGTCGAGACGCTTCATTGGGTCGCACGGATCTGCCGCGAGGGGCCGGAGATCCTGAACAGTGTGAAGAAGAATGGCCGCGTCGGGCTGCGCAGCTATTCCGTGTCGGGCCGGGTGGCCAAACCGGGTGTCTATCTTCTGCCTGCGGGGTCGACAATCCTTGACATCATCACGGCGGCAGGCGGCATGGCCAAAGGGCATGTGTTCAAAGCCTATCAGCCTGGTGGCCCCTCTTCGGGCATTCTGCCGGCTGGCATTGATAACGTCCCGCTTGATTTTGACACGTTACAGCCGCTTGGCTCATTCATCGGGTCGGCGGCGGTGGTGGTACTCAGCGACCGCGACAGTGCCAAAGCGGCCGCGCTAAACATGCTGCGGTTCTTTGAATCCGAGAGCTGCGGGCAGTGCACGCCCTGCCGGGTCGGTTGCGAAAAGGCGGTGAAACTGATGCAGGCGGACCGGTGGGATGGCCCGTTGCTGGAAGAGCTGTGTCAGGCCATGACCGATGCCTCGATCTGCGGGCTGGGACAGGCGGCACCAAACCCGATCCGTCTGACGCTGAAGCACTTCGCTGGCGAGGTCTGAGTCACTGGCCCAATTGAATTGTGCGCTGGTCTTTTCGGCCCTCCACTGGCGCGCCTTTTGCCGGCGCAGTTCAGTTTTTATGCTGACCTTTGGGTAACAAAAGAGAACGGCGGGGCATCACATATGTCATTTTTCAAGAAGCTGAAGGATCGCCTGTTCAAATCCTCGTCAAAGATTGATGCGGGGCTGGATGCGATTATCTCTGAGCGTGCCGAGGCGTTCGGGGGGGATGTATCGAAGACGGCGGATAAGGTCTTGCCCAGGGGATCGCCACGGGCAATGCCCAGGCCAGAGCAAACCGTCCGCGATACGGGCACCGCCCCCAAACCTGAACCGGCCGCGAAGCCGGGCATTCTTGGTCGCTTGACGGGGCGCGGCACCGTTTCGCGCCGTGCGCTTGATGATGAGATGCTGGAACAGCTCGAGGAGCTGCTGATCTCGACCGATATGGGCGTGGACACGGCCCTGCGCGTCACCGCCAATGTGGCCGAAGGGTGCTTTGGCAGGATGATGAGTACCGGGGAGATTAAGGGCTTGCTCTCGGCAGAGATCGCGCAGGTGATGGAGCCCGTGGCCCGGCCCTTGCCGATCTATCCGGAAACCCCGCAGGTGGTGCTGGTCATGGGGGTGAACGGTTCCGGCAAGACAACGACCATCGGCAAACTTGCCAGCCGGTTCAAAGCCGCGGGCAAACAGGTTGTGATTGCCGCCGGTGACACATTTCGCGCCGCCGCGGTGGAGCAATTGCAAATTTGGGGGGAACGGGCGGGTGTACCTGTGCTGACTGCGCCCGAGGGGTCTGACCCAGCCGCTTTGGCCTTTGACGCCATGGGCAAAGCAGAAGCCGATGGCGCGGATCTTTTGATGATCGACACCGCCGGGCGACTACAGAACCGCGCCGATCTGATGGAAGAACTGGCTAAAATCGTGCGCGTGATCCGCAAGAAAGACCCGGACGCGCCGCATAACACGCTTCTTGTGCTTGATGCGACGACCGGCCAGAATGCGCTGTCGCAGGTTGAGATGTTCCAGAAAATGGCCGATGTGTCGGGCCTTGTGATGACCAAACTGGATGGGACAGCCAAAGGTGGTGTGCTCGTGGCACTGGCCGACAGGTTCGGATTGCCGATCCATGCCATCGGCGTGGGTGAGCAGATCGACGATCTGGCCCCGTTTGACCCCGTCGAGTTTGCCCAGGCCCTGACCGGAAGCGATGGTTAGAGGTGTCGCGGCGCGAGGATCAAGCCAAGCTGGACTGCAGGCATTGCCGGTCTGGCCCCTCTTAGAAAACCCTTACCCCTTTACGGGTGCGGTTCAGGCGTGGACCGGGCTGGCTGTTGACCAGCCAGTCACCCCGTGCCCGCACACACGGGGATAAAAGGCACCGCACCAGCCAAAACCGTCACCAGCAACCCCGCGCCTGGCCATTCACTGAAACTCTGTATGGGCCAACACCTCCCCCAACGCGCGGCTGATCACCGCCAGGCAGCGCGGGTCCGAGAATCGGTGATCAGCACCTTGCACAAACTCCAAGTGAATATCGGGGCCGTCCAGGTGATCCAGCAGGCGCAGTGCCACCGACCTCTTCACATCAGCATCCGCGGTACCCTGCAGCATCCGCACCGGCGCATCAACGCGCAGGGGACTGCGCAGGACCAGGTTTTTCCGTCCATCCTCGATCAGGTGCCTGGTGATAATATAAGGCTCCCCGTATTCCGAGGGCTGCGTGATCCACCCCTGGGTCATCAGGCTTTCGCGCTCGGCCCTGGAGAATCCGGCCCACATATCGTCTTCGGTAAAATCCGGTGCGGCAGCGATGGTGACCAGCCCGGCAACACTCTCCGGATGGTGCCTGGCCAGCAGAAGCGCAATCCAGCCCCCCATCGATGAGCCAACCAGCACCTGCGGCCCCTTGGTCAGGCCCAGGACCACCGCTGCCGCATCCGCCGTCCAGTCCCCGACCGACCCGTCGGTGAATGCACCGGATGAGCGGCCATGCCCGGAATAGTCAAAGCGCAGAAACGCCCGCCCCTGCGCCCTGGCCCAGGCCTCCAGATGCAGTGCCTTGGAACCCTCCTTGTCGGATTTGAAGCCGCCCAGGAACACCACACCCGGCTCTGCCCCGGCGATGCGGTTATAGGCCAGCCTTCGCCCTTCGGCGGTTTTGAACATGCTGTCGGTCATGGCCAGTTTGCCTGCTGTGTCAGCATCTTTACCAGCATTTTCTGTTACTCCCCCACATTCGTCTCCGTATTCTGGTTTGTCTCCGTGTTCTGGTCCTTGTTCAGCCCCAACATCACCAGCAAAATCACAGCCGCAACCAGCGCCACATCCATAATCTCCTCTAACATCTTCTTCATCTACTCCTCCCTCTCCTACCCCCCCTTATCGCTTGCCGGGATGCAAGATGCACGTTTCAAAGCGTCCCCGGTGCAGTCTTCGGAACAGATAAAGGGGCGGTGTTGACAGCACCACCCGGTTCGCGTATATAATGACAAAAGACCCGCAACCGGGCGTTTCGTAGGCGCCAAACTGACGAGGAGACAGGCCCGATGGCCCGGATATCGCTTACCTTTCCCGATGGCCGTTCGCGCGATTACGCGGCGGGCGTGACGCCTGCCGAGGTGGCCGAACACATCGCGCCCGCGCTGGCCAAGTCGGCCATCTCGGCCCATGTCAATGGCACCCATTGGGATTTGGCATGGCCGATTGAGGCCGATGCCATGATCACCATCAACACCATCAAGGATGCCGCCACCGCGCTGGAGCTGATCCGCCATGACTGTGCCCATATCATGGCCCGCGCGGTACAGGAACTCTGGCCCGATGTACGCGTTACCATCGGCCCGGTGATCGACAACGGCTTCTACTATGATTTCGACCGCGCCGCGCCCTTTACCCCGGAAGACCTGGGCGTGATTGAGGCCAGAATGCGCACGATCATCAACCGCCGTGAGCCTGTTACGACCGGGATATGGGAGCGTGACCGCGCCATCACCTTCTACAAGGCGCAGAACGAACCCTATAAGGTTGAGCTGATCGAGGCGATCCCGGGGGATGAACCGCTTCGGATGTATTGGCATGGCTATTGGCAGGATTTGTGCCGGGGCCCCCATTTCCGGCACACGGGCCAGGTGCCGGCGGATGCCTTCAAATTGATGAGCGTGGCTGGTGCCTATTGGCGCGGTGACAGCACCCGCCCGATGCTGCAGCGCATCTATGGCGTCGCCTTTCAGAACCGCCGGCAGTTGAAGGATCATCTGACCTTTCTGGAAGAGGCCGAGAAGCGCGACCACCGCCGCCTGGGGCGGGAAATGAATCTGTTCCACGTCCAGGAAGAAGCCCCCGGCATGGTGTTCTGGCATCCCAACGGCTGGTCAATTTATCGTACGCTCGAGGATTATATGCGCCGCAAACAGGCGCGGGCCGGGTATCACGAGATTAGAACGCCGCAGGTTGTTGACCGCAAATTGTGGGAGGCTTCAGGCCACTGGGACAAATACCGTGAGCATATGTATATCACGGAAATTGACGAAGATCACGCGAACGAAAAGCGCACCAATGCGCTGAAGCCCATGAACTGCCCCTGCCATGTGCAGGTTTTCAATCAGGGTATCAAATCCTACCGCGACCTGCCCCTGCGGCTGGCCGAATTCGGGGCCTGCCACCGGTACGAGGCGCATGGCGCGCTGCACGGTCTGATGCGGGTGCGCGGCTTTACCCAGGATGACGCGCATATCTTTTGCACCGAGGATCAGATCAAAACGGAATGCGCCGCTTTTATCGACCTGCTCTCGGGCGTTTATCAGGATGTGGGCTTTGCTGGTTTCGACATCAAATTCTCCACCCGGCCCGAGATGCGCGTGGGGTCCGACAAGATATGGGACAAGGCCGAGGAGGCACTGGAGAACGCCATCCTGGGCGTCCGCAGTGATTATGAGGTTGACCCAGGCGAAGGGGCCTTTTACGGACCCAAACTTGATTTCAAATTGACCGATGCGATTGGCCGTGACTGGCAATGCGGCACCTTCCAGGTTGATTTCAACCTGCCCGCGCGGCTGGACGCAACCTATGTCGGCCCCGATGGCGGAAAGCATCGACCGGTCATTCTGCACCGCACGATCCTGGGCAGTTTTGAGCGATTCATCGGCATCATGATTGAGAACTATGCCGGCAAACTGCCCTTCTGGCTGGCCCCCCGGCAGGTTGTTGTCGCCTCTATCGTGTCCGAGGCCGACGATTATGTGCGGGATGTTACCCGGAGGCTACGGGACGCCGGTATCCGCGCCGAGGCGGACATCCGCAACGAAAAGATCACCTACAAAATACGCGAGCATTCTGTGGGCAAGGTGCCGGTGATCCTGGCCATCGGCCGGAATGAGGTCAGGGACCGCACCGTCACGGTCCGACGTTTGGGAGAGCGGCAGACACACACCCTGCCCGTAGGGCAGATAAAGGCCGAATTAGCGTGCGAAGCCATCCCGCCTGACATGCGCCCGTGACGGCCCGCCCCCCGGGGTGGTGGCCTATCGCCTATTCTGCGAAGGCGACACCACACGCGGCGGTCGCGGCGGGGAGGTGCTCCAAGATGAACACAGTTGCTATCGAATTGCAAGCCTCGTCGGCACCAAGCGTTTCGAATTCCCCTGAAAGTAGATGGGGAACATGGCTGATGAAGCAATTTCTTATGCCCGAATCCACCCTTGCGCGCTGCATGGCGTTATCAAATTCCCCTGAGAGCACATAGGGAACAAGCAGGGTGGTGCGGGCCTCAACAATCGTATCGCGTATCTCGGTGAAATCCCCAATGGTGTCCTCCATCCCTGCGAAATCATCGTCAAGGGCAATTCCCAGAAACAGGGCCATGTTGATCATTTCCACCAAGGCGTCGGTCAGATGCAGGATTTTTTGCGATGGATTTGTCCGCACAGCCCGCGAATCGAAACCATCCAGCACGGCCCTGACGGACAAGAGAAGGGCATCAATGGCAGCCTTATCCTCAACACTTGATCTACTATCGTTCCTCACCACCGTTCTGAATTCTTCAATTCCGTCATCCAGGAAATCGGCTATATTGCCTCCGGCTATTGCATCAAGGGTCAAAACGCCGGTTGCCCCGATGATTATACAACCGACCTGGGTTGATGTCGGTTTTTGTGCATTGGCCCCTGACACCAGCGTTACAAGGGCCACGGCGGAAGCGATAAGATACCGGCGAATCGATGCGCCAAGTGCCAAAGTCATCTTTCCTCTCCTTCACGAGTGTCGCGTGTGCTCGCTGTAAGTAATGGCCTTTGTCGGGGGATGCACCCCCTTTTGTGTTCGTGTTGTGAAAGCGGCGGTTTTGTTCCTGCCGCACGACATATCGTCATCCGCTGCCAGCTGCGCACCGGGCCAGACAGGCCCGCCCGGTCTGGTCCGGCCCAACGCGGGGGCAGGATCACTCCCGCTTTGCCCCGTAGGCCCCGACGATCCCCCGCTGTTCAAAGATACCGGCGGTTTCCGCGTGGTCCGTGCCGTAAAAGCCGCCCTCAATCCCGTTGGAACCCGATCCTTGCGCATAGGTGCCGTCATCGGCAACCGGCACATTGCGGAACCGGACCTCTTCCACACTGTGGGGGGCGTTTCGATCAAGATCGACAATATCGCTGAACGTGGCGTCGATCTGGTTATCGTCGGCGGTGAAGGTCAGCGTTGCGTCCCCCTGCAGCAGGTTATCGCGGTGCGCCCCCCGTGCGGGCGTTCCCACCATCAGGCCGCGCCAGGTGGCATCAGCCGCGGGGCGGCTGCCCGTCAGATCACCATAGGCTTCAGCACCCCTCAAGGTGAATGTAACGGTCTCGTCTCCCACTTCCACAGTTGACTGTACTTTTGTTCCTACGGCAAACACACTGTGGTCCATCCAGGCTCCATAGTCCCGATAGTTTGGTCCACCGTCTCTGTCACGACCCTCCAGAAGGGTGATGTCGTGCTTTGTCAGCACCGCGCGGAAAGTACCCTCATCGGCGTCAGTATAAAAAAGGTCGATTACACCCGTCTCCGGATCACTGTAAGTACAGAGGTTCACGGTGGGGCAGGTCACCTCAAGGGTACGGCGGGGGTCGTCGGGATCGCTTTTTTCGGC
>JACONJ010000004.1 GCA_014323785.1 Paracoccaceae bacterium
GATAAACTGATCGGGCGTCGGGATGATGATGTTCTGACTGGCGGCAGTGGTGATGATTCCCTTATCGGAAACACTGGCAACGATACCCTTAGAGGGAACCTTGGTGACGACACCCTTATAGGTGGCCATGGGGATGACGTTCTGACTGGCGGTATGAATGCGGACACATTTGTGTTCAGCAGTGGCCACGGGAATGACACCATCACCGACTTTGATGATGGTGTTGACCTGATCCAGATCACCGCAAGCGGGATTGGGTTTGATGACCTGGCCATTGCCAGTGAAGGCAGCGATGCAATCGTTACCTGGGATGGTGGCAGCATCCTGTTGACTGGCGTTGCCCATACGGCCCTGACGGCAGTGGATTTCATCCTTCCCGAAGCCGAAGTTGCGCCGAAACCTGAACCTGGCCCTGCCCCTGATCAGGAACCTGCTGCACCCAAGCCCCCGTATAAGGTGATCAAAGGGAATGGTAACAACAATTCGTTGACGGGCACCAATGGCCGGGACTCGATAAATGGGTATGCCGGAAACGATAAAATCATCGGACGCAAGGAAGATGATATTATATCCGGTGGCAGTGGTGATGATTCCCTTATCGGAAACACCGGCAACGATACCCTTAGAGGGAACCTTGGTGACGACACCCTTATAGGTGGTCATGGGGATGATGTTCTGTCTGGTGGCACGGATGCGGACACATTTGTGTTCAGCAGTGGCCACGGGAATGACACCATCACCGACTTTGAAGATGGCGTTGACCTGATCCAGATCACCGCAAGCGGGGTTGGGTTTGATGACCTGGCCATTGCCGATGATGGCAGCGATGCAATCGTTACCTGGGATGGTGGCAGCATCCTGTTGACTGGCGTTGCCCACACGGCCCTGACGGCAGACGACTTTGTCTTCTAAGGGACACGCCCCAATCACGGCCCCCTGACCCCCACATCAGGGGGGCCGCAAGCTGGCATGAAACTTCGATGATGCGCGCCCGGTACTCGGTTACGATCATGGCGTCCCGGACGCGCCCATCGGCCTTTGTGTCCGAATTGCTGGACCATCCCGCATATGGCGTTGCCCGCCCAAGGGGGCCCGAACAGCGCACATATACCTGCCACGCATGCGGCGGTCGCCTCCTCTGTATGCCGCAACAGGGCGGTCGCCCGGCCTGGTATCAATGCGAACACGCAAAACTCTGTGAAAACAGGCTGCCCGCATGCCCGGCCTGCGGCACCGGCTTGCCAAGGCCGCGCCCCGCCGGGTCCGCCACCGGGGCCGGGATGACCTGTGCGGATTGCGGCACATCCCAAACATCCTGCCCCGCCTAGCCTGCGCCGGTGGCTGGCTTGTCAGGCGCAAGGGACGCCGCGGCGACCCCTTCCTTGGATGCATACGCTGCCCCGACTGCAATGGCACAAGACAGATACAAAACGCATGACTAAGGGTGCAGAAGGCGGGGGGGTGCCCTTGGTGGCCAGCCGGAACATCGCCTGTTTCTGTGTTTACATGTTCGCGCCCGCCGTCACGCGCACATGCGCCAAATCATCAGGTTTCCCCCGGTCAGATCACGCGGACCGCATAGTGAAAAACCTCCTTCGCGAACTCCTCCCAACTCTTTTTTGTTCCGGAAAATATCGTCAAACAGACAGATCTTGACGACACCCATCTTTTCCGGGCGCGCCCGCATCTCTGATGTGATGCCCCCCCGCAACCAGAAAATTGATACAGCCTTTGGGCGTTTCCTCAAAACTCTTGCGCATGGCACCCAGCCGTTTCAATGCTCCGGCGGGGTCACGCCCGCCCTTGATTTCAATCGTAGCGATTGTCTGATCATTCCTTACAAACCCGATATCCGGTTCTGCCCCGAAATTCATTATGGTACCATCATGAAATATATAGCTTCCCATGTCCGGCGCACTCTCTGATACGATCCCCATGGCCTTTACCCATGACACAATACGATCCTTGATCGTGGTCTCGGCTATCTCACCGATCCTGTTTCTGAACATGCCATCATACATAATTCCCATTGTGGCCAGAATGTTGCGATAGCCGTTGTCTAATGTCCAGTCGGATGCCCCTTCAATGATCGGGGAGATCATGCAATTATACAAACAGGCAACCTTCCCGGCTTTCTCGGGATCAGCAGGTTTTTCCGCCGTCCATCTTCCCATGACTCCACAGAGGTACGGGCCATGTGCTGATTCCCCGCCTGGAATATCCTTAAGCAACTCAAGGCATGATCCGTTAACCAAAGATGGACGGCCACCGCCGAATTGATCCCTCAGCACATCAAAATTTGCCTTGATCTGATCAATCTTCCGTTCCACCGCGGCGTTGAACGATGAAATACAGCCTAAATCCACTCCTTTGGTGGCCGGGAAGAGGACGGGACAGAATCAAACTTTCCCGCGCAGTTCCGCACGCGGGAAACCGCGGATTTGTTCCTGGCCCTGATCATTCGTCTTTTGCGGCCCGGTGGCCGCGCGGCGGTGGTTTTGCCCGATGGCTCGCTGTTTGGCGAGGGCGTCAAAACCCGAATTAAGGAACACCTGCTGCAGGAATGCAACCTGCACACCATCATCCGCCTGCCGAATTCGGTGTTCCGCCCCTATGCCTCGATCGGCACGAATTTGCTGTTCTTTGAAAAGGGCACGCCAACGCAACACATCTGGTTCTGGGATCATCAGGTGCCCGAGGGGCAGAAAGCCTACTCCATGACCCGGCCCATCCGCCTGGACCATCTGGCCGACTGTGCCGCCTGGTGGGGCGGGCCGGGGCGGCAGGACTCCGCCCGCGCCTGGCGGGTCACCGCCGAACAGGTCAAGGCGCGCGGCTTCAACCTGGACATCCGCAACCCGCATATTGTGGCCGAACCCCTTGGTGACCCCGAAGAATTGCTGCAAACCCTGACCCAGGCGCGGGCCGAGGCCACCGAGCTGCGCGACCGGATCAGGGCCCTCCTGTCCGAATCCCTCCTCTCACATCCCCCGGAACGGGGGCAGGATGGGGCATAGCGCAAGACATGCGCCCGCCCCGGCTGGCAGGGGCAGCCGGGGGCAGACAGGGCCGCTTGCCTGAATGCCGGGCGGTGCTTGACACTGCGTTCTGTCACGCGCTATCTTTCACTAGGGGGTACCCGCCCCCTGGCCCGCAAGGACAGCAGAAAGGCAAACCGAAATGACTGTTGCAGCACACGCCCCTCTGGCAGAACGGCTTCCACCCCACGAGGGGGTGAACAATGGCGTGCGCCCCGGGCAATTGACACCAGAACGGGTGCACCAGAACAGGCCGCGAACCTGCTGAACGTAGCACCCCAATACCTGGACACGCTGATCGAACAGGGGGTGCTGAAATACGCAAATTCCGGCATCCGGTGCCATCTCGCCCTGGCGGATGTAGTGGCCTATAAGGCACAGCGGTCCAGGGCGCGGCGGGCGGCACTTTTGGAAATGCAGCGCATTTCCGAAGATCTCGGGGCCGGGTGATTCCAGCCTTCGGCCACCCCGTCGCTGTATTGGATGCCTGCGTCCTATTCCCGAACATGAAGTGCGCTCTGCTGCTCCGCTTCTTTGGGGCGGATTTGTACCAGGCACACTGAACCGAACGGATTCAGCAGGAATGGCTGAACAATGCAATCGGCAAATATCCGGAGAATGAAACCTCCCTGCGCAGAACCGATTCACTTGTGCGGACGCATTTTGATGATGCCTGGGTCAGCGGCCATGACCATTTCATCGGGGCTGTTCAACTGCCTGATCCGGATGGTCGCCACGTTGCCGCGGCGGCGATTCACACCAACGCCCGCTATATCGTGACGGACAACCTGAAACATTTTCCCACAGGCCACCTTGCCCCGCTTGGCATTGAACTCGTAAGCGCGGACGAAATGCTGGCCAGCCTGCTTGAACGCCAGACGCCGGACGCCCTGGAAATTATACGGGACCAACGCACCACCCTGCGCACCCGTCCGTCCCTGCCCGCGTATCTGGAGAATCTGACCGCCAGGGGCCTGCCTCTGCTGGCGGCGGGCCTGAACCCGCATCACAATGTGCTGGCCACCCGATGACCGCCTCTCGCCTGCTGGCCCTGTTCAACCAGGTGGCCGACACCCCCGAGGCAATCCCGCCCCTGCGCCGCTTTGTGCTGGACCTCGCCGTGCGGGGCAGGCTGGTACCGCAAGACCCGGACGACGAACCGGCAGAAACCCTCCTGCACCGCATAGCGGCAGAGAAAGCGCGGCTGATAAAGGCGGGGGTGACCAGGAAGCCCCGCGCCCCTGCCAACGGAGAGAATCCGGAACCCGGCTTCGATATTCCCGCATCGTGGCGAAGGTGGCGGAGCTGATGGCCCTGCTGGACCGCCTGGAATCCGCCCTGTCCACCGCAACCCAAACCCGCGCCCGCCTGCTGAACGCCCTGCTGCATCAGGCCCTGACACCGCCCTGTGGTCACCTGCCCATGATTCAGGTGAACCCCAAAGCGGCGATCCGGAGTTTATCGGCTCCGATCCAGAGGTATTTTCGGGCCACCACACCCTGCCCCGCTGCGCAACATCACTGCGCGATACGCTTTGCCCGGAACGAACCGTAACACGCTACCCCCATTTTCCAAATGAAACAGGCATTCCGCCAGCTGGTGTTGGAAAAATGCGCCTGCTGCGAAAAAACCCCTTGCGCCCGTGCGGGGTGGTGGGGTAGGTCGAGTCGTTTATGGCGTTTTGTGCTGACATAATGGGCGTGCGGTTCCCTCTTATTGGGGGGCTGGCGTTCGGGCGCAGGTTGGGCCTTCGCGGCTTCGCGGCTTCGCGGCTTCGCGGCTTCGCGGCTTCGCGGCTTCGCGGCTTCGCGGCTTCGCGGCTTCGCGGCTTCGCGGCTTCGCGGCTTCGCGGCTTCGCGGCTTCGCGGCTTCGCGGCTTCGCGGCTTCGCGTAATTACACCCGCACAAATGGCCCTGTCAAGCCCTGTCCGCGCCCTGAACCCGTGTGCTGTTTGGCCCCCTTGCTATCATGTCACACAATGGTGCACTCCCCCCTTGACAGGGGCGCACGGGGGGGCAAGTTCCCCCCACGACCACGACAAACCCCATAAACCAGAAGGAACCTGACCCATGGCAATAATCATCGGAACCACCGCCTCCGAAACCCTCAATGGTACGGGTGAGG
>JACONJ010000005.1 GCA_014323785.1 Paracoccaceae bacterium
CTGGATGATATTTCGCCGGATGGCGCGGGTGCGGGTGAAATAGGCCAGCAGGTGGTCGCCGTTACCGGTGCGGATGGCCCGTTGCAGCGCGAAAAGCTCCTCGGTAAAGCGGCCAAGGATTTCCAGGGTCGCCGTTTTGTTTGACAGGAACACATCGCGCCACATTACGGGGTCCGAGGCCGCAATACGGGTAAAATCCCGGAACCCCGCGGCCGAGTATTTGATGACCTCGCTGTCGGTAACGCGGCGCAGATCATCGGCCACGCCAACCATCGTGTAGGCGATCAGATGCGGGGTGTGCGAGGTGACGGCCAGAACCAGATCGTGGTGGTCGGGATCCATTAACTCAACCATGGCACCGCATCCGCGCCAGAGTGCCGCAAGGGTTTCGATTGGTTCGGGCGGTGTGTCCGCACCGGGGGTCAGCAGCACGTAGCGGTTGTTGAACAGGTCCGCAAAGCCGGAATTCGGCCCGGAATGTTCGGTTCCGGCCAGGGGGTGGCCGGGGATGAAATGCACGCTCTCGGGCAGGTGGGGTGCGACATGGGTGATCACTTCGCGCTTGACCGAACCGACATCGGTTACAGTTGCGCCCGGTGCCAGGTGCGGCCCGATTTGTTGCGCGATGGTACCCATCGCGCCCACAGGGACGCACAGAACGACCAGATCAGCCCCTGCAACGGCCGTGGCCGGGGTTTCGGTTACCTGGTCGACCAGGTTGATGTTTCGGGCGATGCGGCGGCTTTTGGCAGAGCGCGCGGTGCCCACGATACGGCCCGCCAGCCCGGCGCGGCGCATGGCCAAGGCCAGGGATCCCGCGATCAGCCCCAGACCGATCAGCGCGACCTTACCATACAGCGGGCGCATTGTCATGCGCCCTCGATCTGATAGGGGATTTGTTTGAATGCGATGTTTTGGGTGCGCAGGCGATCAGGGGGGATGGTGGTGCCCCCGGCATAGATCACCTGTGTGCCGTTGAAGCCCTTTGGCGGGGCGGGGAGGGTGGCCAGGGCGTCGGGGGTCAGGACGGTGCCGGGGGTGGTGCCAGACCCTTCTTCCTGTGCCGGGGATTCCGGGGAAAACAGCAGATACACGGCGCGATCCCCGTGGGTGCCCAGCAGGGGTGTTGTGCCCGTGGCCCGTGACGGGATGGGCATGCCGGTTTCGGTAAAGAAGATATGGGCGGCCAGGTCGGCAAAGGTGACGCCCGCGCTGATGTCGCCGAATTCATCGAACAGGGCGGCCCCCAGGCGGCAGTAGCGAAATCCGCCGCCCAGCCCCCCGACGGGCTTGTCGGGGTCGCCGCCGCGGTTGTAGCCGGTGATAACGCGGCGCAGGCGGGCGGCGGTAACTTTGGTTGCGATGGGTTCTTCCATTTCCACCAGGATGAAGCGGCGGTTGCCGCCGTCCTGTTTGTTGAGGTCCAGCACCGCGTGGCCCGTGGTTCCAGACCTGGCGAAGGAATCGAGGATCAGATCGCCGGGGCTGGTGGCGAGTTGAATGATTTGTTTAATCAACCGCACGGGCTTTGGTGTGATGAAAACCTCATCGTTGTCTTCGAATTCTAAAATTGACAAAACTTCTTTCTTAGCTTCCTGAGAGTGGCCCACCTCATCATATGTCCAAATTGTTTCTGGGGTTCTGCCTTTACTGACTTCACTGAGGAATATCTTTGGGGCGGGCACATTGTTTCCATCCTTGCCCCAGTAAATACGGTTATCTGCATCTAGTGCCAGAAACTTCTCTTTCGAAACACGCCAATAAGATCCTCTGGGCGGTCCATTAATGATTCGGCCACCGGGGCAGGTTATCGGATAGGTTCCTTTACTGTAATAGTTTCGTGCAGCAAGATTATTTGGCCTCCACGGGCCACGGGGGTCATTATCGAGGTTCTTGTATACAGAGTTTTGTTTATTGGTACGCGGCAGAGAATTAAGCTGAAACTCTTTAAGGTTTTTACAATAGCTGATCACATATTCATGACTACTTGAAAAGTGTTTTGCAGATGAACGAGGCGCATAAGATTTTTGCCAGATTACGTTTTCCAAAAAGTTCTGAGGCAGAAAAATTTCATCTAGCAAATTCCGCAGGTGATGCAGTGAGTCATCGCCGATTGACACAAAGATCACGCCGTCTTGGCGCAGGAAGTCGCGCAGCAGGCGCAGGCGCGGATACATCATGCACAGCCACTTGTCGTGGCGCGACAGGTCTTCGGCCTCGCGCCCCACAACCCGGCCCAGCCAGGCCCGCATATCCGGCGCATTCACGTTGTCATTATACACCCAGCCCTCATTCCCGGTGTTATAGGGCGGGTCAATGTAGATGCATTTCACCTGCCCGCCGTAATAGGGCAGAAGGGCCTTCAACGCCTCCAGATTGTCACCCTGCACCAGAAGGTTGCCCGCGGCGCGGTCCCCGGCCGAGGCCGCGCCATCGCAATGCACCAGGCGATACGGCACCGCCCGGTGATGGTTCACAACCGCGTCTTTTCCGATCCAGTTCAAAACCGGCATGATGGTTCCCCCGCCTGCGCCTGCCTATCAGCACACGGGGCGCACACGCAAGGGGCGGCGCGAAAGAACACAGCAGAACCGCGCGCTGGCGTGCGTTAAATTGATATTGACAATTGCCCCCATACAATATATTAGAAGCGTGGCTGGGGTGCCGCCCCCCCCTTGGGAGAAGGACATAAACGATGGACGCGACACTTGACCGGGCATGGGATGAATACCCCGCCCCTTGGCCCCCCGCCAGAATGGGCGAAAAGCTCAAAAAAAAGCTATCCACCCTGATTGAGGACAGGCTGCGCTACAGCCCTGACGTCCACGTGCGCGTCACGGCCATCGAGCTGGCCCGCAGAACCCGGAAAATTTACATCGATGTCGAGATCGGCACCGGGGCGGACCCGGAAAAGATTGCTGGCCGTTACTTTGGCCTGACCCGCAAGGTTCATGAGGCATTGGGGGAGGATTGGGAAGATTTCTATGCCCATATCACGCCAATCTGCCTGCCCCATGCCGACGCCTGATGCTGGCCTGGGGCGGGAGTTGCTGGAAACGTGCCGCCGATTGATACCCCCGGATGCGCAGGATCCGTCGCAGGCAGATCTGCGGCGGGCGATCAGCACGGCATACTATGCCGCCTTCCACGCACTGGCCGAAACCTGCGCTGACAGACTGGTCGGTGCAGAACATTCAACGCGGCCAAACAGGGCCTGGGTGGAAGTGTATCGGGGCTTGGAGCACGGCACGTGCTTAACAAAGTGCGAAGAGGCCCGGAATATGGCGTTCCCGAAAGGAATCAAAGACTTTGCAGATGGCTTTGTTGAGCTGCACCAAGCCCGTGAATCCTGTGATTATGACCCGATGGTGCGCCCGACCAGAAATCTGGCCATTATGTACATCGAACTGGCGGAAAACTCCATTGCCGCGCTGCAATCAGCACCCGAACCTGACCAGGTCGCGTTTGCAACCTGGGTTCTGATCAAAAGCAGAGGGGCGGATCGGGCCAGAACATTGGCGCACACGAAGATGGAGGGGCAGCTTGAGGTGCAGCCGTAGCCTTGCGCTGCCCGCCCGGAGGCTGTATTCTGATGCTGCCTGCCTGTGAAGCACCAGCCGTTGTGGCGGCGGTAAGGTGCGATTCCGGCGGGTGCGCGCGCGGGGGGGGTGTGCTGTCTGTCCTAGATGCATGCCCCCCTAAGTTTATTAGATTCCTGCATTGTCACACCGGCCGGGTGCTGACCCTGCCCGCCGTTCAGGGTATCGGCACCCGTGCGGCGGCGATCTGGAGATTATCGGTTCCGATCTGGAGATATTTTCGGTCCGCTACAGATTCAGAGTTTATTTCGGGTTGCTACACCTGTGCCGCGCCCCTGAAGGTGGCCATGGCCCTGAGAACGCGGGCGACATCCCCGGCCCGGCCCACGGTGATTCGCAAGGCTTCGGGGAAGCCGTATTCCCCGACCGGGCGGACGATAATGCCGCAGGATTTCAGGTGCGCATCCGCGGCGATCGCCTGGGCCGCATCCGTGAACCGCGCCAGGACGAAGTTGCCAAAGCTGGGGTCCGACGGAATGCCCAGCTGCGCCAGCCCGCCCGCCAGGCGCGTGCGCTGGTCCAGATTGTCCGCATGGCACATCTGCACAAAGGCCTGGTCGTGCACCGCAGCCTCGGCCCCCGCCAAGGCTACAGCGGACATGTTGAAGGGCCCGCGAATGCGGTTCAACACGTCGATCACTGCACGGGGGGCATAGCCCCAGCCCACGCGCAGCCCGCCAAGCCCGTAGATTTTGGAAAACGTGCGGGTCATCACCACATTCCCGCGCGTTTTGACCAGCCCTGCACCGCCATCATAGGCGGGCACATATTCGGCATAGGCCCCGTCCAGCACCAGAAGGCAGTGTTCGGGCACCCCGTCGGCCAGGCGCACAAGTTCCCCCATGCTAATCATCGTGCCCGTAGGATTGTTGGGATTGGCGATGTAGACCAGCCGCGCTGCCGGTGTGATCCGTGCCAGGATCGCATCCGTATCCGTCACCCGTTCGGCCTCGGGGACGGCGACGGGCGTGGCCCCCGCGGCCAGCGCGGCGATCCGGTAGATGGCAAAGCCGTGTTCGGTGAACAGAACCTGATCCCCCGGCCCGGCATAGGCCATGGCCAGAAGGCTCAGGAGCTCATCGGACCCAACGCCGATGATGATCCGGTCCGGGTCATCCAGCCCATGGATCCGGGCAATGGCCCCGCGCAGCGCAGCGTGGCTGGTCGAAGGGTAGCGGTGCAGATCGGCCAGCACGGCACGCATCGCCGCCACCGCCCCTGGCGACGGGCCAAAGGGGTTTTCGTTGGAGCTCAGTTTCAGTGGCGTCCTGACGCCCGCAATGGTGCTGGCCCCGCCCCGGTACAGGGCGATGTCCATAATGCCGGGCTGCGGGCGGATGGGGGCGGGCATTGGGCCGACCTTTCATGCGTTCGGTTCACGGGGTCTGGTGGCGCGGGCGCAACGGGGACACCAGCGTTCAGTAGAAGCTTTGCGGATCAATATCCACCGCCAGGCGCAGGCCAGAGGTCAATTTTACTCCGCCGATCCATTGCGCGATGGCCTGCTGCAATGCCGCCCCCCTGGGGGCCTTGACCAGCAGCCGGACGCGGTGACGGCCCCGTATGCGGGCAACAGGTGCGGGCGCGGGGCCAAAGACCGTGGCCCCGACCCTGCGCAAGGGCCCATCGGTGCGCGCCAGATGCGTGCCGAGATCAAAGGCCGCGGTGGCCCCGGGGGCCGAGATGATGATCCCCGCCATGCGGCCGAAGGGCGGCATGGCGGCGGCCCTGCGTTCGGTGGCCTCGGCGTGCCAGAACCCCTCTTCATCACCGGACAGGATGGCCCGGATGACCGGATGATCGGGCTGAAAGGTTTGCATCAGTGCCAGTCCGGGGCGGCCCCCGCGCCCGGCCCGGCCAGAAACCTGGCGCATCATTTGGAAGCTGCGTTCCGCGGCCCGCAGGTCCGCGCCCTGCAGCCCCAGATCCGCATCGATCACGCCAACCAGGGTCAGGCGGGGAAAGTTATGCCCCTTGGCCACCAATTGTGTCCCGATGATCAGGTCGGCGTCGCCATCGGTGATGGCCTTGATCTGTGCCTTAAGCGCACGGGCAGAGCGGAACAAATCCGAGGACAGCACCGCCTGCCGTGCCGTGGGGAAAAGGCGCGCGGCCTCTTCGGCCAGGCGTTCCACACCGGGGCCGACAGCAGCCATCCGGCCCTGTGCCCCGCACGAGGGGCAGGCTACCGGGACCGGCCTTGTTGCGCCGCACTGGTGACAGAGGAGGCGCCTTTGCAGCCGATGTTCCACCATGCGGGCATCGCAGGAATGGCAGCTCACCTGCGCCCCGCAGGCCCGGCAGAGGGTCACCGGTGCATAGCCCCGCCGGTTGAGAAACAAGAGGGCCTGTTCGCCGTCGCCGATGCGCTGCCGCACGGCCTGTTCCAGGGCGGGCGATATCCAGGTGTTTGGCGGCACATCTTCCTGCCGCATGTCAATGGCGCGCAGCTGCGGCAGGGTGGCCCCCCCGAACCGGGCCGTCAGGTCAAGCCGTGCGTATTTGCCGGCCTGTACATTGGCCCAGGTTTCCAGGGAGGGCGTGGCCGAGGCCAGAATCACGTGTGCCGCATTGCACGAGGCCCGAAGAACGGCCATGTCGCGGGCATGGTACAGCACCCCGTCCTCTTGCTTATAGGAGGTGTCGTGTTCCTCATCCACGACGATCAGCCCCAAATCCCGGAATGGCAGAAACAGGGCCGAGCGCGCCCCGACGACCAGCTGCGCCTGGCCCTGCCCGACCATACGCCAGCAGCGGTGCCGCGCGGGTAGCGTGACGCCCGAATGCCATTCGGCGGGTTTGGCCCCGAACCGCTGGTCTACCCGGTTCAGAAACCCGGCCGTCAGGGCGATCTCGGGCAACAGCACCAGGGCTTGCCGCCCTTTGCGCAGGCAGGCGGCGATCGCCTCCAGGTAGACCTCGGTTTTGCCCGCGCCCGTCACCCCCTTCAAAAGGGTCGTGCCATAGCCATCATCGCGCACGGCCCGGCACAGGGTTTCGGCTGCCTGGGCCTGTTCCGCGGTCAGGGTCTTGCCCGGGCGGTCCGGGTCAAGCGGCGGATAGGGGGCCACGCAGGGGGCGGCGACCTGTTCCACCGCACCGGATGCCACCAGCCCCCTGGTGACAGAGGGGGTGACGCCGGCGCGTTCCGACACCTCCCCGAGGGTGAGGCCGGGGCCACCATCCTCCTGCAACACGGCCAGGACGCGCCGCCGCGCATCCGTCATGCGGGCGCCCCTCCCCTGCCCCAGGCGATAGATTGTGCGCGTGGACGGCAAATCCCGCAGGCCCGGCGCACGGGTGGCCAACCGCAGCATCGCTGGCAGCGGCGTCAGCGTGTAGGCCCCCGCGCGTTCCAGGAAATCGCGCAGCTCCCGGCGCATCGGGGGCAAGTCCAGCACCCGGCGGACAGTGCGGAGTTTGGAGGCGTCCCAATCCCCGCGCCCCGGCCCCCAGACAACGCCCGGCACCTTGCGCGGGCCCAAGGGAACCTGAACAAAAGCCCCCGGTTTGCAGCCGCCCGCCGGGGCCTTGTAATCCAGCACCCGGTCCAGGGGTTCGGTCGTCAATACGCCAATCAGCGTCCCTTCTGCGAAATACTCTTGCGTCATGCCTTCCCGTTGCGCGGCCCAGGCACTATAAGACTGTCAAACGCCGTCTTCTGCCACCCGATAAGGATTAAGACCCCATGAAATTCTTTGTTGACACCGCCGATACCGATGCCATTGCCGCGTTGAACGATCTGGGCATGGTTGACGGGGTCACCACCAACCCCTCGCTTATCATGAAATCCGGCCGCGATATCAAGGACGTGACGAAGCAAATTTGCGATATGGTCGCTGGCCCGGTCTCGGCCGAGACGGTCGCGCGGGATGCCGACGGCATGATTGCCGAGGGGCGGGTGCTGGCGCAGATCGCCGGGAACATCGCCATCAAGGTGCCGCTGACCTGGGCCGGGCTAAAAGCCTGCAAGGTGCTGTCCGGCGAAGGGCGCATGGTCAACGTGACGCTGTGCTTTTCTGCCAGTCAGGCACTTCTGGCGGCCAAGGCCGGGGCGACCTATATCTCCCCCTTCATCGGACGGCTGGACGACGTCAACCTTGACGGGATGGAGCTGATTGAGGACATTCGCACAATCTATGACAATTACGATTTCACCACCGAGATTCTGGCGGCCTCAATCCGCAGTGTGAACCATATGAAACAGGCCGCACTGATCGGGGCCGATGTGGCCACGGCCCCGCCGCATGTGATCAGATCCATGGCCGATCACGTGCTGACCGACAGGGGCCTTGATGCGTTCCTGAAGGATTGGGAAACAACGGGGCAGACCATTCTGTAAAGAGCGTTCAAGAGCTATGGGCACCGGAGACACCGGAACACTTCACACCACAGGCAGGCATATGGGCGAACGGGCAAACATATTGGAAGACTGGCGCGCACGGGTGCTGAGCCACCCGGAACTGGTTCTGGAGGACCGGGATTTGATGCGCACGCTGCTCGCCGCGACTGATCGGCAGATGGGCGACAATGTCATTGATATGCGCGGCATTGCGATGGACCGCCTGGAGAACCGGCTGGACCAGCTGGAGGACACGCATCGCAGCGTTATCACGGTGGCCTATGAAAACCTTTCGGGCACCAATCGGGTGCATCGCGCCGTCCTGACCTTGCTGGATCAGACCGATTTTGAGGCGTTCCTGAAGGCACTCGGGACCGATGTGGCGGACATTCTGCGCGTGGATCAGGTGCGTCTGGTTCTGGAAAGTACCGAAGTGCCGGGCTCCGGTGTGACCGGAGTGCAAAATCCGGAGGATGTGCTGACCGTGGTTGTTCCTGGCTTTGTCAACGCTTATCTGGCTGGCGGACGCGCCGTGGGGGACCGGGGTGTGACCCTGCGCCGGGTCGGGGACGGCGCGGGCGTAATCTATGGCACCGGGGCGGACTGGCTTGCCTCTGAGGCCCTTTTGCGCCTTGACCCTGGCCCGAACCGCCTGCCCGGCCTGTTGGCTTTTGGTGCGAAAGACCCGCATCAGTTCCGCCCCGGCCAGGGTACCGACCTGCTGGCCTTTTTTGCCGGTGTTGTTGAACGGCTGATGCGGACATACCTGGATTGAGGCCCGGTGATGTCGCTGGCCCTGAGCCCCGCTGCCCGCGATCTTCTGCAAGGCTGGCTGGCCCATGTTGCCGCGCTGGACGGTGCGTCCGCGGCGACCGTCAGGGCCTATGACTGCGATGTGACCGGGTTTCTGACCTTTCAAGGCACATATCACGGCGCGGCACCGGGCCTTGGCCCCCTGCGCGGGCTCGGTATGCGCGACATGCGCGCCTGGATGGCCGATCAGCGCAATCGCGGCGTCGGGGCGCGATCCTTGGCGCGGCGGCTTTCGGCAGTCAAGAGTTTCTACCGCTGGTGGGCCGAACGCGACGGGTTCGAGGCCACCGCCGTTCTGGCCACGCGCGCGCCGAGGTTTCAGCGCCCCCTGCCACGCCCCCTTGCCCGGACCGCCGCGCGGGAGGTGATGGACACCGTGGCCGAGCAGGATGACCGCGCCTGGATCGCCGCGCGGGATTTGGCGGTTGTCACGCTGCTTTATGGCTGCGGGCTGCGGATTTCCGAGGCCCTTGGCCTGACGGGGGCCGCACTGCCCTTGGGCGATGGGCTGCGCATCCTTGGCAAAGGCGGGAAGGAGCGCGATGTGCCCGTCCTGCCCACCGCCAGACAGGCGGTGGCCCGCTACGCCAGGGTGTGCCCGTTCGATATGGAGGCGGACAAACCGCTGTTTCGCGGGGTGCGCGGCGGTGCCCTGAACCCGCGGCAGGTGCAGCTGGTTATGGAGAAAGCGCGCCTGCAGCTTGGTTTGCCCGCGACGGCCACGCCGCACGCCATGCGCCACAGTTTTGCGACGCATCTGCTGGAGGCTGGAGGCGATCTGCGCACCATCCAGGAGCTTCTGGGCCATGCCTCACTTTCCACCACGCAAGCCTACACAGCCGTGGACACCGCCCGGCTGCTGGACGTCTATCGCGCGGCCCATCCAAAGGCATGACAGGTGGCGCAGGGCGAAATAAACGCCAAATCGAGGATCACTCCACGGCACGTTCCCTCAAAGTGATCAGGTCGGCGACCTGTTTTGCCGCGTCATCGATGGCCGTGCCCTTGGCGGCGTCGCGCCTTGCTTCGGCCCGGGCGATCAGGTCGGCCATAACCTCGGCCGTTACTTCGGACAGGGGCATGGCGCGTTCGGCCAGGAGTGTGGTTGCGGCTCCGGCCACATCGGCAAAGCCGCCGGTGACGGCGAATTGCATCGTGCCTTCCGGCCCCTCTACCCTTACAACACCGGGCCGCAGGGTGGTGATTGTCGGTGCGTGTTCGGCCAGCACGGTCATATCGCCATCGGCACCGGGAATCTGCACGGAATCGGCGCGGACCGAGGCCAGGCAGCATTCGGGCGAGACCAGGTCAAATTGTATCGTATCGGCCATTCGGCCCCCCCTTATGCGGCTTCGACGGCCATACGCTCGGCTTTGGCCACCACCTCATCAATGGCCCCGACCATGTAAAAGGCCGATTCGGGCAGATGGTCGTATTCACCGGCCACAACCGCCTTGAAGGAGGCAATGGTCTGTTCCAGGGGCACCTGCACCCCGTCCACGCCAGTGAACACTTTGGCGACATCGAAGGGCTGGCTCAGGAAGCGCTGGAGTTTCCGGGCGCGGGCCACGGTCAGTTTATCCTCTTCACTGAGCTCATCCATGCCGAGGATGGCGATGATATCCTGCAGCGACTTGTAGCGTTGCAGGATTCCCTGAACATCACGGGCGACGGTGTAGTGCTCTTCCCCCACCACCTGCGGATCGAGGATCCGGCTGGTCGAATCGAGCGGATCCACCGCCGGGTAGATGCCCAGTTCGGAGATTGCGCGCGACAGAACGGTCGTTGCGTCCAGATGCGCGAACGAGGTTGCAGGCGCAGGGTCTGTCAGGTCATCGGCGGGTACGTAGATGGCCTGAACCGAGGTGATCGAGCCCGCCCTGGTTGAGGTGATGCGTTCCTGCATCGCGCCCATATCGGTGGCCAGTGTCGGCTGATACCCCACCGCTGACGGGATCCGCCCCAGAAGGGCCGAGACCTCAGACCCCGCCTGGGTAAAGCGAAAGATGTTGTCAACGAAGAACAGAACATCGGTACCCGAGACATCGCGGAACTGTTCGGCCAGCGTCAGGCCGGTCAACGCCACGCGCATTCGTGCGCCCGGGGGTTCATTCATCTGGCCGTAGACCAGGGCCACCTTGGAATCCTCGAGTTTGTCGGGGTTGATGACGCCGCCCTCAATCATCTCATAGAACAGGTCGTTGCCCTCACGGGTGCGTTCCCCCACACCGGCAAAGACCGAGAAGCCCGAATGCACTTTGGCGATGTTGTTGATGAGCTCCTGGATAAGAACGGTTTTGCCCACGCCAGCCCCGCCAAACAGGCCGATCTTGCCGCCCTTGGCGTAGGGGGCCAGCAGATCCACAACCTTGATACCGGTCACAAGGATTTCGGCTTCGGTCGACTGGTCTGCAAACTCTGGTGCGGGCTGGTGAATGCCCCGGCGTTCACCGGCGGTAACGGGGCCTTTTTCGTCCACCGGTGCCCCCACGACGTTGAGGATTCGGCCCAAGGTGGCGGGGCCGACCGGCACGGTGATCGGGCCGTCGGTGTCGGTCACGTCCTGCCCGCGCACCAGCCCCTCGGTGGCGTCCATCGCGATGGTGCGCACGGTGTTTTCGCCCAGGTGCTGGGCAACCTCGAGCACCAGGGGCTTGCCGTTATTGTCGGTTGTCAGCGCATTCAGAATCTCCGGCAGGTGATCCTTAAACTGCACGTCCACAACGGCACCGATGACCTGGGTTATTTTGCCTTGTGCGTTTGGCATCTTCTATCCTTTCTGATTCAGCCGCGAGAAGCAATGGCTGCTTCAATCACCGATTTGATTTCCCAGACAAGTGCCTTGTTTCGTGATGCAAACGCTTGTTGGTCTCCGCTTGAGGTACGGAGTATGAGCTTCGCCGGGGAAAGAACACCTGCAACTATAATTATAACACCTAAAAAAAACTAAAAATATTCCTACGCCAATTGTTATTGTAAATATTGTAAAAATTCCAATCAACAACATCAAGGCTCCCAAAGCAATCTGCTTCGCCATCCTCTCGACCCCTTCAACAGAGACCGATCCAATGTTTGCGATTGGGTAGGATGTCATGCCAAATTTCGCCATTGTGGCGTCGACACTGATGTTGCCCTGTTGAAAGAAATACCCTGACATACTACAACGCCTCCGCGCCTGAAATGATTTCGATCAGCTCATTGGTGATGACGGCCTGACGCGAGCGGTTGAACCGGATGGTCAGCTTGTCGATCATGTCGCCTGCGTTGCGGGTGGCGTTGTCCATCGCGGACATCCGCGCGCCCTGTTCCGAGGCCGCGTTTTCCAGAAGGGCCGTGAAGATGTGCGTGGCCACGCCGCGCGGCAGCAGGTCTTCAAGAACCGCCCCCTCTGAGGGTTCATAATCATAAAGCGTATCGGGGCCTTCCCCGGCGGCGTCCAGCACCGCCGGGACCACCTGCTGTGCGGTGGGTACCTGGCTGATGACCGACTGAAAGCGGTTGAAGAAGATCGTGGCGACGTCGAATTCACCGGCATCAAACCGGCCCAGGACATCCGCCGCAATACCAGCGGCATTGGCATAGCCAACCTGTTTCACAGCACCCAGGTCAATATGGGCGATGATCCGGTCCTTATGGTCCCGCTTCAATTGTTCGCGGCCCTTCTTTCCGACAGTCAGGAGTTTTACCGTTTTCCCTTCGGCCAGCAGCGTCCCGATTCGGGCGCGGGCCAGGCGCACAATGGAAGAGTTGAATCCCCCGCACAGGCCGCGTTCGGAAGTCATCACCACCAGCAGGTGCACCTGATCTGCGCCGGTGCCTGACAGAAGCCGGGGCGCACCTTCGGCGGTGCCGACGGAGGCGGCAAGGCCCCCCGTCACAGCCTTCATCCGTTCGGCATAGGGGCGGGCGGCCTCGGCTGCCTCTTGCGAACGGCGCAGTTTGGCGGCGGCGACCATCTGCATCGCCTTGGTGATCTTGCGGGTCGATTTGACCGACTCGATCCGGTTTTTCAGATCCTTAAGGCTTGGCATCTACCGGTTCCCTTATGCGAAATCCGCGGCGTATGCGTCCAGCGCGGCGCGAATCCTGCTTTCCGCCTCACCTGTGATCTTGGGATCCTCATCGGTCAGGTACTCGAGCAAATCCTGATGCTTGCCGCGCAGATGGGTTAGCAGGCCGTGCTCGAACCGGCCGACATCGGCCACGGGGAAAGCGTCAAGATACCCGTGTGTGCCTGCGAAGATGACACAGACAATCTCGGCATTTGTCAGGGGGGCGTATTGCGGCTGTTTCATCAACTCGGTCAGGCGCGCACCGCGATTCAGAAGCCGCTGCGTGGCGGCATCAAGGTCTGAGCCGAACTGCGCAAAGGCTGCCATTTCGCGATACTGCGCCAGTTCCAGTTTCACCGGCCCCGCCACCGATTTCATCGCGCTGGTTTGCGCCGAGGAGCCCACGCGGCTTACCGACAGGCCAGTGTTCACGGCCGGGCGGATGCCTTGAAAGAACAGTTCCGTTTCCAGGAATATCTGGCCATCGGTGATCGAGATCACGTTGGTCGGGATAAAGGCCGACACATCGCCGCCCTGGGTTTCGATAATCGGCAGCGCGGTCAGCGAGCCCGCGCCGTGATCCGCGTTCAACTTTGCCGAGCGTTCCAGCAGGCGGGAGTGCAGGTAAAACACGTCCCCCGGATAGGCTTCACGCCCCGGCGGGCGGCGCAGAAGAAGTGACATCTGACGATAGGCAACCGCCTGTTTCGAAAGGTCATCATAGATGATCAGCGCGTGTTTGCCGTTGTCACGGAAGTATTCCGCCATGGCGGTCGCGGCATAGGGGGCCAGGAACTGCATCGGGGCGGGGTCTGATGCTGTGGCGGCCACGATGATGGAGTATTCGATGGCACCGGATTCTTCCAGTTTCTTCACCAGCTGCGCGACGGTCGAGCGCTTTTGCCCCACAGCGACATAGACGCAGTAGAGTTTCCTGCTTTCGTCATCGCCCGCGGCATCGTTATAGGCTTTCTGGTTCAGGATCGTGTCAAGTGCCACGGCGGTCTTGCCGGTCTGGCGATCACCGATGATCAGCTCACGCTGGCCGCGGCCGATCGGGATCATGGCGTCCACGGCCTTCAGGCCGGTGGCCATCGGCTCGTGCACCGATTTGCGCGGGATGATGCCGGGGGCTTTCACGTCTGCCACGCGGCGTTCGGACGCAGAAATCGGGCCCTTGCCGTCCAGGGGGGTGCCAAGCGCGTCAACCACGCGGCCAAGCAGCCCTTCACCGGCGGGTACGTCCACAATCGCGTTCGTGCGCTTGACGGTATCGCCTTCCTTGATGTCCCGGTCGGTGCCGAAGATCACAACGCCCACATTGTCGGTTTCTAGGTTCAGTGCCATGCCGCGGATACCGCCGGGGAATTCCACCATCTCGCCGGCCTGGATGCTGTCGAGGCCATGGACCCGTGCGATCCCGTCCCCAACGCTAAGCACGCGGCCCACCTCGGCCATTTCGGCATCGTGTCCGAAATGCTTGATCTGTTCTTTCAGAATTGCGGAAATCTCTGCAGCCTGGATCGCCATTTATCCGACCTCTTTCATTGTGTTCTGGAGCGCATTGAGCTTCGTGCGGATCGAATTGTCCAGCATCCTCGATCCAATCTGGACCACAAGACCGCCGATAAGGCCCTTATCGACAGTCGCGTTCAGGATCACATCCTTGCCGAGCGACGCTTTCAGTGCGGCGGCAAGCGTGTCTGATTGGGCTCTGGTGAGCGCCTGGGCCGAGATGACGCTGGCATGCATTTCGCCCTTGTGCGCGGCGATGCGTTCGCGGAGTGTCCGAAGCAGGGCGGGCAGCACGAACAGCCGGCGCTTGCCGGCCATCAGTTTCAGGGTGCTGGCCGTCATCTCGGCAAGGTCCATCGCGTTGGCCACCGCACCGATTGCGGCTTTGGTTTCCGTGCGCGCGTATATCGGGGAACGGATCAGGTCGCGCAGATCGGCACTGTCGGACACCGCCTGTTCCAGGGCGGCAACATCGCCTTCCAGGGTGTCGATGGCGTTTGCCTCGACGGCCAATGCAAACACTGCGGACGCATAGCGCGCAGCAATGCCGGTCGAGATCGAAGCAGAGTCGGACACGTCCACCCTTTCGCTATTGCGGCCCGGTTCCGCGCGGCTGCCGCTGCCGGGTCCATCGTTTATAAGGGGCGGCGGCTGCCCGCACCATCCCCGAGAGTCCCCCTTGTCTAGCAGAAGAGCCTGGACGCTGCAACCCCGCATTTGCGAGGGGGCTGTTAAGTGCGCAAGCCCTTGTTTTTCAGGGGCTTTCGTAATCATCCTTTTCGTACGCCGCTGCAAAAGTGTGTGGCCGCAGGCCATGCCGCATCACAACATCAGCGATTCCGTCCGGATTCGGTATACGCGCGTTCGGCCGCGACAGTCCGGCAGGCTGCGGAACCCCGTCAAGCACGCGCAGCGGCCCGCGTACCCGTTCGGCCAGGCCCGGGCGCATCGGGGCATGGATTTGTCTTGACGCCTCTACCAGGATCACGCCCCCGGTCTGATAAGGGGACATTTTGCGCCCAAGCCTCTCAATCATCTCTGCCGCTTTCAGCAGGGCCCGCCGATGGCTTGGCGGCGCGAACAGTGCGGCTGCGTGACGCTCGGGGACGAATTCGTGGCGTTTGAGCTGCGCCTCCAACTGCCTTAACGAATAGGGGTGCCCGAAGCCGAATGGCGTTGCATCCCGCCGCGCCCAAAGGCCCGAACGGTTGGGTACAATGAACAGGGCCTTGCCACCGGGTCCAAGAACCCGTGCGCATTCCCCGAGCACGGCAGAGGGCTGTTCCGAGGTTTCCAGCCCATGCAGGCAGATGACCCTGTCGGCAAACCCGGTTTGGATTGGCCAGTCCCGCTCTCGGCAGAGGGCCGAGACGTTGTCGAGCCCCTTCGGCCAGGGCATCACCCCCTGTTCCGCCGGCATCAGGCTGATGACCCGCCGCGCCGTGGCCAGGTAAGGGCGCAAAAGCGGTACCGCGAATCCGAAGCCGATCACGGTTTGCCCATCAACCCTGGGCCACAGCGTCAGCACCTGATCGCGCACAGCCTTTTGCGCGATCCGGCCCAGGCGCGTGCGATAGTAAAACCGGCGCAGGTCAAGCACGTCCAGATGCATTGCAACCCCTGGGTCGTTGTGCGATGTCTGGTGCATACGTGCCCCATAATCAGCCGCAAGGGAACCGCCATGCCAGATGCCCCCCCGCGGATCGTCACGATCCCCTGCCTTGCGGACAACTATGCCTTTCTGCTGCATGATCCCGTGACCGGTGCAACGGCCCTGATCGACGCGCCCGAAGCCGCGCCGATTCGGGCGGAACTGGACCGGTGCGGCTGGCAGTTGACCGATATTCTGATCACGCATCATCACGGCGATCATATTGATGGTGTCGGTGCCTTGTGCGCCGCCAGCGGGGCCCGCGTGTGGGGGGCCCGTGCCGACGCACACCGCCTGCCCGCCCTGGACATGGCACTGGAGGAGGGAGACACCGTCAGCATCGGCAGATTGACGGGCCATGTCATCGCGGTCCCGGGCCATACGGTCGGGCACATCGCCTTTTACTTTCCGCAGGTGCAGGCGGTGTTCACGGCGGACAGCCTGATGGCCCTTGGCTGCGGGCGACTGTTTGAAGGTACCGCCGCACAGATGTGGGAAAGCCTGCAAAAACTCGCCGTGCTGCCCGGGGAAACCTGGGTGTATTCAGGCCACGAGTATACCGCCGCCAATGCGCAATTCGCCGCCACCATTGAACCGGACTATGCCCCCCTTCGCTCTCGCATGGCAGAGATTGAGGTGCTGCGGGCGAAGGGACAGCCGACAGTGCCCAGCCTTATGGCAACCGAGCTTGCCACAAATCCGTTTCTTCGGGCCGCGCGGGCCGATGTCAAAATCGCTGTCGGTCTGCCCGGCGCAGGCGATGTGGAATGTTTTGCGGAACTCCGGGCGCGCAAGGACCGGTTCTGAACCAGCCCCTGCCTGAAACTCGGGCAGGCCCGGTGGCACGGGAAACGCGCAGGAAAAAGGGCATGACAGCGGCCCTTGGTGCATGGCCACACAGCAATTTGGACAGAAAGCACTTGAACCCGAGCGATAAAAGCCGCAACATGAAGGTAAAAGGCTGTCGTTCAGGGGGCACCGCCCCCGGCAACACAGATAAGGGAGCCCCCACGTGCCATCGTTTTCAAAAACCCTGGAACGGGCCATTCACGCAGCCCTGGCGCATGCCAATACGCACCGCCACGAACTGGCGACACTTGAACACCTGCTGCTGGTGCTGCTGGATGAGCCCGACGCGATGAAGGTCATGAAGGCGTGCCGCGTTGATATCGATGCGCTGCGCGACACGCTGACCACCTTTATCAAGGAAGAACTTGCGACCCTGAAAACCGATATTGAAGGGTCCGAAGCGGTTCCCACCACTGCCTTTCAGCGCGTGATCCAGCGCGCCGCAATCCATGTGCAATCCTCGGGCCGCACCGAGGTGACCGGGGCCAATGTCCTGGTTGCGTTTTTTGCCGAACGGGAGTCGAACGCCGCCTACTTTCTGCAGGAACAGGATATGACGCGGTATGACGCGGTGAACTTCATTGCCCATGGTGTCGCCAAGGATCCGTCCTATGGCGCGGTGCGGCGGGGATCGGGTGCCTCTGGGCTGGAGGATGCGGCCGAACACGGCAACGATGACGATGGCGGGCAAAAGGACGCCGCGACGGCGAAGTACTGTGTCGACCTGAACGCCAGGGCCAGCACGGGAGAGGTTGACCCGCTGATCGGCCGCGATCATGAGGTTGAACGCTGCATTCAGGTGCTGTGCCGCCGCCGCAAGAACAACCCGCTTCTTGTGGGCGATCCCGGTGTTGGCAAAACGGCCATCGCAGAGGGGCTGGCGCACAAAATCGTGCAGGGTGCAACGCCCGAGGTACTGCGAGGTGCCACAATTTACGCGCTTGATATGGGCGCGCTGCTGGCCGGAACCCGGTATCGCGGCGATTTTGAGGAGCGGCTGAAGGCCGTTGTCACCGAGTTGGAACATCACCCCGACGCGGTACTGTTCATTGACGAGATTCACACCATCATCGGGGCCGGGGCCACATCGGGCGGTGCGATGGACGCCTCTAACCTTCTGAAACCCGCGCTTCAGGGTGGCAAACTGCGCTGCATGGGGTCCACCACCTACAAAGAGTTCCGCCAGCATTTTGAGAAAGATCGTGCCTTGTCCCGCCGGTTCCAGAAGATCGACGTGCGTGAGCCGTCGGTGGACGATTCTGTAAAAATCCTGAAGGGCCTGAAGCCCTATTTTGAAACGCATCATGACATCAAATACACCGCCGATGCGATCAAAACCGCGGTGGAATTATCGGCGCGCTACATCAATGACCGGAAGTTGCCGGACAAGGCCATCGACGTGATTGACGAGGCCGGTGCGGCGCAGCACCTTGTCGCAGGCTCCAAACGCCGCAAGACCATCGGCACGAAAGAGATTGAAGCCGTCGTTGCCAGGATCGCCCGTATCCCGCCCAGGAACGTCTCAAAAGATGATTCCGCGGTGCTGAAAGACCTGGAGGTGACGCTCAAGCGCGTTGTTTTCGGCCAGGACAAGGCGATCGAGGCACTGTCTTCGGCCATCAAATTGGCCCGTGCGGGCCTGCGCGACCCTGAAAAGCCCATTGGCAACTATCTGTTTGCCGGCCCCACCGGTGTGGGGAAGACCGAGGTTGCCAGGCAATTGGCTGATACGCTTGGCGTGCAATTGCTGCGCTTTGACATGTCCGAATACATGGAACGCCACGCAGTCAGCCGGCTGATCGGTGCCCCCCCCGGCTATGTCGGCTTTGACCAGGGCGGGCTTCTGACCGATGGCGTGGATCAGCATCCCCATTGTGTACTTCTGCTGGATGAGATTGAGAAGGCGCATCCGGACGTGTTCAACATCCTGTTGCAGGTGATGGACCACGGCACGTTGACTGATCACAATGGCCGTTCGGTGGATTTCCGCAATGTGGCCCTGATCATGACGTCGAACGCGGGGGCCGTGGAACAGGCGAAAACCGCCGTCGGCTTTGCCCGTGATCGGCGCGAGGGTGAGGATACCGCCGCGATCGAACGCACATTTACGCCGGAATTCCGCAACCGCCTGGACGCGGTGATCAGTTTCGCCCCCCTGGGCAAAGCGGCCATCCTGAACGTGGTTGAGAAATTCGTGCTGCAACTGGAAGCCCAGCTTCTGGATCGCAGCGTGACCATCGAACTGACCCGTCCGGCGGCCGAATGGCTTGCGGCCAAGGGCTATGACGACAAGATGGGGGCCCGCCCGCTTGGCCGCGTGATTCAGGAACATATTAAGAAGCCTCTGGCCGAAGAGCTGCTTTTTGGCAAACTGACAAAAGGCGGCTACGTCAAGGTCGGCCTGAAGGATGGCAGGATCAGCCTGCGCATTGAGGAGCCGGGCAAACCGCGCCGTTCATCAAGGAAGCCCCCCGCGCTTCTGACGGTGGAATAATGCGCCGGCGGACGGTATTTGCAATCGCGGCCCTGTGCGGGGTCGTCGGGGCCATCGCTGTTGCCTCCGCAAGCGCGGCGGATGAGCTGCCGCAGCTGCGATTCCCCGTGCTGTGCACGCTGGGCGAAACCTGTTTCATCCAGCAGACCATGGACCGGGATCCGGGGCCGGGAGCCCGCGATTTTACCTGCGGCCCGATGAGTTATGACGGACATAGCGGCACCGATATCCGCCTGCCCGACCGCGCCGATATCGCACGGGGCTGGTACGTGTTTGCCGCCCTGCCCGGTCGGGTGCGCGGGCTACGCGATGGGGTACCTGACACAGGCCACGCAGCCATGCGCGAAGGGCAAGACTGCGGTAACGGCGTTGCGATCACCCACGAGGGCGGCTGGGAAACGCAATACTGCCATCTTAGGATGGGCAGCATCGCGGTTGAGGTCGAGCAAGAGGTGCAGGCGGGCACGATCCTGGGCAAGATCGGGTATTCCGGCGCGACCGAGTTCCCGCACCTGCACCTGTCGGTGCGACTGAATGGTGAAGACGTCGACCCCTTTGACCCGTCGGACGCGGCCACCTGCGGCGCGGGGGCAAACGCGCTTTGGGCCGTGCCGGTTCCGCTGGTCCCCGGCGGATTCCTGCATATCGGGTTCAGTGATGGCGTCCCCGATTACGCGGCGGTCAAGGCAGGCCATGCCGACGCGCAGACGCTGACGGGCAGCGCGGAGGCCCTGGTGGTCTGGGTAAACCTGTTCAGCGGGCGCGCAGGCGATGACGTCACCCTGCGCATCATCGGCCCCGACGGCGAGCCGTTTCACGACCGGATATTTACGCTGGACCGCACGCAGGCGGAAGTGTTCCGCGCCTCTGGTCGCCGCGCCCCGCCCCAAGGCCTGCCGCATGGCCTGTACCGGGGCGTGGCCGAATTGTGGCGGGACGGCACCCTGATCGACAGGGTCGAGACTGTAATCCGGGTGGATTATAAAGTGGACTCCCCGGATTTGTAAGGGGGACCGGCCCAGGCGGTTCGCTGTCCCCTAACGCTCGGTCAGTTTCATCTCAATGCGCCGGTTCTGGGCCCGCGCCTCGTCGGTATCGGCGGGGTTGATCGGCCGGTATTCGCCAAAGCCGGTCGCGGCCAGACGGTGCGGGGGGACGCCCAAATCCCGGGACATGAACAGCACCACCGACAGGGCGCGCGCCTGGCTTAGCTCCCAGTTATTCCTGAACGCCCCAAACCCGGACAGGGGGATGTTGTCGGTGTGTCCATCGACGCGGATGATCCAATCGATCGTCTCTGGAATGTCATCGGCAATCTCGGACAAAAGGGCCGCAACATTGGCGATCTGGGCCCGCCCCTCGGGCGCAAGCGTGGCGGAACCGGGATCAAACAGCACCTCAGAGGAGAAGACGAACCGGTCGCCCTCAATCCGCACCCCTTCACGGCCCTCCAGCAGGTCGCGCAGGCGACCAAAAAACTCTGATTGATAGCGTTCCAGCCGCTCGGCCTCGGCGGCCAGGCGTTCGGCTTCGGCGGCTTCCAGCGTGGCGCGCGCGCTCTGCTCGGCAGCCAGTTGCGCCAGTGCCGTGTTCAATCGCGTGCCGAGGGTTTCGATTTCAACCTCGGCCTCGGCATCCCGCGCGGCGGACGCATCAAGAAGGGCCTGCACCCCGCCCAGTTGCGCACGAAGGGCCGCAACCTGTGCGTTCAGTGCGGCAATCTGGCGCTGGCTTTCGGCCGAGGCTGCCTCGGCCCCCTGCAATTCCAGATTGGCCTGGGCCAGAAGGGCCGCGCGAACCTCGGCCTCGGTCAGTTGGGTTTGCAACTCACCTTCTGCCAGGCGCTGTGCCGCGAGGGCTTCGGCCAAAGCCTCTTCCAAATCCGCGACCGAGCCCGCCTGGATATCGACCTCGGCCAAGGCGGCGGCCAAGCGTTCGGCCATATCTTCCCGTGCGACATTGGCGGCGGCCAGCAGGGTCAGGGTATCCTCGGCCTCTTGTCGGCGCGCCTCCAGTGCCAGGGACATCGCGGTCAGTTCCGCATCGGCCTCTTCCAGCCGTGCGCGCAGGGCTTCGGCCGCCGCGGCCTCGGCCAGGCGGGCGGCTTCCTCGGCACTCAGGGCTGTCTCTGCCGCGGCCAGACGCGTGCGCAGGGCCTCTGCTGCTGCCGCTTCAGCCAGGCGCGCCCGTTCCTCGGCACCCAGATCGGTCTGCAGTACCTCAACCCGGGCCGTCAGGGCCGCGGTTTCCCCTTCTTCAGCCCGCAGTGCCGCCAGGGTCTGTGCAAGCGTTGCGTCCTGCATGGCGACCTGGGCTTGCAAATCCGCAACCAGGGCCTCCAGTGCCTCTCGCCTGGCGGCGGCCAGACGGGCGACTTCGGCTGACGCATCGACCTCTTTGCGGGCGATGGCCAGGGCCAGTTGCAGTGCCTCGGCTTCACTGACCCGCTCGACAACCTCGGCGTGCGCCCTGTCACGGTCGGCGGTCAGATCGGCATTCGCCGCGATCAGGCCAGCGACCTGTTCTTCAAAACTGGCAATGCGGCTGGCCTGCGCCTTGGTCTCGGCGCGAAGCGCGGCGATGGTCGCGGCCTGCGCCCCCGCCTGATCCTGGGCGGCGGCCAAATCCATGCCCAGGGTGACAACGCGCTGTTCCAGCTGTGTATTGGAGGCTTCGGCCAGGCCCAGTGCATCGGCCAAGGCATTCAGCTGCGCGTTCAGGGCATTCAGTTCATCGTCCTGGGCACTGATTTCCTCGTTCAGGACGTATTGCACGACCATAAAAATGGTCAGCACGAAAATCATCACCATCAAAAGCGCAGTGATGGCATCAACGAATCCCGGCCAGATTGCGGCGGTAAATCGGGTTCCGGCCCGCCGGTGAAAGGCCATTGCCGATCACTCCCCGCCCGGCGGGGTCTGCTGCGCGGGCGGTGCACTGTCAGCAGCGTGCATCAACTGTTTTAGTGCGGCGGTCAGGGCCCGAAGCTCCCCCCGAAGGGCTCCGACGTCATCCTGACGCCGGGCACCCATCTCCTCAAGGATTTTCAGCAGCTGTACGTCAATGGATCGCAGGCGCAGCTGGCTTTCGGTATCAATCCCGCTTTCGAACCGGGTTGTGGCCAGCACCTTGGCCAGGCGGTCCTGGGCCGAGGCCAGGTGCTCTGTCGCCTCGACCGGTCCGGCACCCAGCCGATCCGTCAGTGCCCCCACGGCCCCCAACAGTTCCACCATCCGCGCCTCGGTATCGGCCCGCCTGGCTTCGGATTGGGAAAACAGGCTTTGCAGCGTGTCCATCTGATCCAGCATGTGATCCAGCACCGTGGCAATCGCCCCGCGGTCAACCCCGCCGCCATCGCCATCGCCCGAGGAGAAGCCGACGCGCGTGATCGTTGACAGCCATTCCTCCATTTCTCGGTAGAACCGGTTTTGCCCATGGCCGGCGAACAGTTCCAACAGCCCGACCACCAGCGACCCGGCAAGCCCCAGCAGCGAAGAGGCAAAGGCGGTGCCCATCCCGCCCAACTGGTCCTCTAACCCATTCATCAGGCGGGTGAACACTACGATGCCTTCCTCACCCTCCGTTGGCTGCAGGCTGCGGATCGTCTCTACGACCGCGGGTACGGTCGTGGCAAGGCCAAAGAAGGTTCCCAAAAGTCCCAGGAAAATCAGAAGGTTAGCGATATAGCGGGTGATGTCCCGGCTTTCTTCCATCCGCTGGCCAACGGAATCGAGGATCGAGCGGGAAGACGCAGAGGTCAGCTGCATACGCGCCCCCCGCCCCCGGAAGACCGCCGAAAGCGGTGCCAAAAGCCGGGGCGCACGGCCATTGTCGCGCCCGTCGTGATTGGCGGCGACCCGCTCGATCCACGCAACCGAAGAGAAGAGCTGCAGCAATTGCCAGAAGCAGGCCGCGACACCAACGATGAAGACAGCGGCGATTATGCCATTCAGGAACGGGCTGGCCAGAAAGACGGGCGCAACCCCTGGATAGACCAGCGCACCGCCAAAGCCGACCAAGCCACAGATCACCAGTATCAGCAGAATCTGCCTTAGGGGCCGGGTAAACCGCGGCGCGGCAGAGGTGGCTTGGCTTCTGTTCATCATCGGCTGACCTTTCGCCCGCCAATCCGGGGCCGAGTCGGAGCATACCCCGCCTGAAAGGTTCTGCCAACCGCCCCGGTATCAAATCCTGGTTATCAGCTCCTGCGCTTTGGCTCATGCGCCTTGCCGGTGAGCCGCCGAACCCTGGCAACCAGCCAGTCAAGGTCCGGATCGGCCAGACCAAGCGCGGCCAGATGGGCGGCCGTGTTGTAAAGATAGGCGTCGTTCGGGCCGCGTTCGCCATATGCCCTGGCGATGATCTGCGCCTGATCCTCCAGGCTTATGTCGCCCGTATATTGCCGGTGGTTGCGATTGATGACATAGGTCAGTGCCCGCGCCCCGCCCTGGCAATGAAAGGCGACGGGCAAGGTCACCTCGACATAGGCTGACGAGATCATCTCGCGCGCGCGCAGATAGGCCAGGGTATCGGCCTCGTGGCCTGGGGCCGTGCGCAGGGCCACACCATCGCAATGCGCGTCCCTGGCAGCGTCCAGGGCCAGCACCAGGCCGGGGTGATCTGCGCTGCCGCGATAGTGAACCGACGTCATGCAAAAGCTGCGACGCCATCCGTCAAGGCGCGCTGACCGCCGCTCGGCCACCTCAAACCCCGGGTCCCACAGAAGTGAGCCATAGCCAAAAACCCAAAGCGCATCGGACATACGTGATGGTCCTTTCCCAACGCTTTGCCTATATGCGGGGGGTGCGGGAATTTGAAGGGGTGCGCAGATGAAGCGCGGATGAATCTCCGGGGCATCGTGAGCGTCGTGGTGGCCGTGCTCTGGTCGGTGATCCGGAGATACTGGCCGGCCGCTTCCGCAGGGTGCAGTGCCCGGTCCCTTCCCTGTTGCGCAAACATCCCCGCCGGGGCTGCCCGAACCCGTCGACTTTGCCCCGGCACTGGCCACCGGACCGTACGGATCACCACAAGCCCTTCGCGAGATCCACAGCCCTGCCTCGAACTTCCAATCGGGGAAAAACGGCAGACCGGCAAGGACGGACCAACAGCCGCGAACTTGAAAATTTAAGGTTGCGCATTGCGAAATAACGGTTATGGTATGGGTTTCGGTCCCTATAGCGACACGTCCAGATTCGGGCTGACGGCGGCAGGCGTTGCCGTCTTGTCCTCACTGGAAAGCGACCTTGGGGGTAAAACCCCGGGGAGCCGCACAAGGACAGCCCTGCGGGCTGAAGATGACACGGTAGAACCGGGAGAGAGATCATGAACGAAGAACGAAAGCTTGGAAATCTTAACGAGGCTGATCGATGGACTTACAAAATCATTGCCGAGTGATAGTGATAGGGAGGAACTGAAAAATCTGGATATCAACATCTTTGACATCATAAACAAGATATCAGAAGGAACCATTGAACTGGGGGACTTCGTAATCGATATGGAAAATGAAAAGATTGGATGCCGATTTTTCCGGTGAAGGCTACCTGGATTTGGATAAGGACACGCCTTAAGGCGTGACGGTAAACGGCGACAAGCAGCAAGGATTAAATGTGGTAAGGACATACAGAACACAGGATGACGCCCGCGCACGCACAGGCGGGAGTGTGTTGTATAAAGACGGCTACGCCAAAGGCCATTCTTCGGCGGCACTGCCGCCGGCAAGGGTGGCGATCCCCCCTGCCCCCCCCAAAAACGCGCATAGGCCGCAAGCGGCCTGGGAAAGCGTGGGAGTAGTGTTCTAAAAGACAGGATTCGCTTCGCTCACCATGGGCAGGATCACCGGCCCGGGAAGCGACAGATGGGGGCGGGGTCAAAGGCCGCAAGGGCGGAATCACGGCCGGGAAGAGTCAGGAACGCAGCTTGTGCGCTACAATCGGCCCTTTACGCGTGCGGTCCCCCCGGCTAAGCCTGCCAGACCCAGGCAGTTGGATCGCCCCCATGCGCATTCTTATCACCAATGACGATGGCATCAATGCGCCGGGCCTGGCCGTACTCCGGACCATCGCCGCCGAGGTCGCGGGCCCCGAGGGCGAAGTGTGGACCGTCGCGCCTGCCTCTGAGCAATCCGGTGTCGGGCATTGCATCTCTTTTGTGCATCCGGTGGTGATCGAGAAGCTGGGGCCGCGCCGCTTCGCCGCCGAAGGTACGCCGGCTGATTGCGTCATGGCCGCGCTGTACGACGTGATGGGTGACAGGAAGCCTGATCTGGTTCTTTCCGGCGTTAATCGCGGCAATAACGCGGCCCAGAATGTGCTCTATTCCGGCACGGTTGGCGGCGCAATGGAAGCCGCGCTGCAGGATCTGCCAGCCATCGCACTTAGCCAGTATTACGGCACTGGAAACGCGCAGCTTGAAAACCCGTTCGAGGCCACCGCTGTCCATGGGGCCACCGTGGTGCGCACACTTTTGGATCAGGGCCACTGGGACCATGCCGACTATCGTATCTTTTACAACGTCAACTTCCCGCCAACCCCTGCCCTGGACGTAAAAGGGCACCGCGTGACAGCACAGGGATTCCGCACCGGAACTGGCTTTGGCATGGTACACTGTGCGGCCTCTGACGGGCGACGATTCCTGCGGATCACCGGCGGGCCGCAACATCAGCCCTCGGCCCCCGGCACCGATGCCCACGCCAATCTTGACGGCTATGTTTCGATCACGCCCCTGCGCGCCGACCTGACAGCCCATGATGCGATTGCGGGGCTGAAAGCCACCCTGGAATAACCCGGCCATGCCCCTTGACAGCATGCGCAAGATGCAGTTTCTTTTCGCCCTTCGCTCCAAGGGCGTGACCGATTCTCGCACGCTTGGCGCGATGGAAAAGATTGACCGGGGGCATTTCGTGCGCGGCCATTTCGCCGACCGCGCCTATGATGATATTCCGCTGCCGATCTCTTATGGGCAAACCATCTCGCAGCCCTCGGTGGTGGGTTTGATGACCCAGGCCCTGAACGTGCGACCCCGCGACAAGGTGCTGGAGGTCGGCACCGGTTCCGGCTACCAGGCCGCGGTGCTCGGCCATCTGGCGCGCCGGGTCTATTCCGTTGACCGCCACCACGGCCTGATACAGGAGGCCGGGGGTCGCCTGTCGGACGGGGATATTTATAATGTCACCCTTCTGACCAGGGATGGCTGTTTCGGCCTGCCGGAACAGGCCCCCTTTGACCGCATCATGGTGACGGCTGCCGCCGAAGACCCGCCGGCACCCCTGCTGGCACAATTGAAGGAGGGCGGGATCATGGTGGTGCCTGTCGGCCAGTCCGACACCTTGCAAAGACTGATCAAGATCATTCGCACAGGTGACCGTCTGGATTATCATGAACTGCTTCCGGTGCGCTTCGTCCCACTGATTGAAGGCGTGGCACCGGACTGACCCGCCCTGTGGGGCCACAGGGGGCTGGCGCAAGCCCGCGTTTGGGGGTAAAATCTTTCTTGGGGGTATTGCCACACGCCCCCTGGGGCGCACAGGGTGCGAATGTGAACATTATTCAAGAACAGGGCCACGCGATGCCGCTTTCCCGCTTTTTAGTGCTCAGCCTGCTTCTGCCAATGCTTGCCGGATGCGTGGGCCAGATCAGCGATCTTGATCTGGACTTTCGCAGCAATGCGATTACCAATACCCCCCCAGGTGCCGAGACGGCCCCGCGACCCGCGCCGGATGCAAACGGGCTGATCACCTATCCGAATTATCAGGTTGCCGTGGCGCGACGGGGTGACACGCTGGCCAGCCTTGCCACCCGTCTGGGCCTGGATTCGGACGAACTGGCCCGGTTCAATGGTCGCCGCGCCGAGGACAGTTTGAATGCCGGTGAAATCGTCGTCATGCCGCGCCGCGTTACACCCGCCGTCGTGGGTACGGATATCAGTGCCATCGCCCGTGCCGCGATTGATGAGGCCGAGGCGACACAAGCAACGGCGCAACCGGGCGCGGAACCCGTTCGCCACCGGGTGGCGCGGGGGGAAACCGCCTATTCCATCGCGCGGCTTTATGGCGTGCCGGTGCGTGCGCTGGCCGAGTGGAACGGGCTCAACCCCGACTTGTCCCTGCGCGAAGGCCAGCTCCTGATTATCCCCCTGATTGTCCAAGAGGCCACCCCGATTGCCGCCGACGCGCCGCCCGGTACCTCGGTCGCGCCGCTGCCGCCCTCGGCCTCGGCACCGCTGCCTGATCCCGTCGCAACCGCATCCCTGCCCGTTGCGCAGCAGCCGGCGGCTGGCGTGGCCCGGATGCAGCGCCCCGTGGCTGGTACCATCATCCGCCCCTTCTCTCGCAGCAACGCGGGAATCGACATTGCCGCGGCCGTCGGCGCGGCTGTCCAGGCCGCCGCCGATGGCGATGTTGCGGCGATTACTCGTGACACGGATCAAATCACCATCATGGTGGTCCGCCACTCGGGTAATCTTCGGACCGTCTATGCCAATGTCCGGAACATCCGGGTTGACGAGGGCGACCTCGTCAACCGGGGACAGACCATCGCCGAGGTCGGCCCGGGCGATCCCCCCTTCCTGCATTTTGAGGTGCGCGACGGTTTCGAAGCGGTTGACCCGGAAGAGTTCATCAACTAAGCAAGGCGGGCTGCACGTCAAGCCCCGTTGGGCGACCTCTTGAACATATCATGGGGCGATGGCCAATCAGCGATTCGTGCCCTGGCGATGCTTCGGGGTTAATCGGGGTTGAAATTGGCCGATCCCTTACCTTGGGTTCTTTCTGACCTCGCGCTGCCTGCAAACCGTCGAAACGCTGATTTCGATTCGGGTCGGGGCGAATCCACGGGCGGGCATCACGCGCCAGGGTGGCCCGGGCGAAAGCGTTCAAAGTACATAAAATCATTACGGAAACGGGAAACTGTCGGCTGCGGGCTGACGCATACCGGATCGGATACCCTGACCTCACGGTTCCGGCGACAATTACCGCCGAATCTGTCGCGGTGCGAAATAAACGGCAAATCATGTGCGGAATCGATGCAAATCGCCGCCGTGCGAGGGGCGAAGCGCCCTGGGGTGTCACCCCCCGGACCTGGGACGGGCGAATTGCCCCCTAGGCCCCCGGCCGGGGACGTGGATGGCCCAAAATCTGGCCGATGCAAAATTTATACTGCTCGTAACCTTGTTTTTGTTGCCTTTTTATGACCCCAAAAAGAAATATGGATTTTGATGTATGTTTCGGCTTGCAAGGTTTGTGCCGGAGGTCTACATATGCCCTGCGCTGCCCGCCCTTCCCCGCGGTTGGAAGTTGACAACGGCACGCAACGTGTGCTATACAAGACGAATCGCCCGATACCATAAGGGCATCAACGGGCCATGCAGGTCCACAACTAAAAGGCAGGAAACAGACTCATGGAAAAGCCTACTACCCGGGAAGAAATTATTAGACTCTAAAGCCTACTACCCGGGAAGAAATTATTAGACTCTATCGTGACGGCCTCCTGACAGGGTACGAGGCTTGGGAGATTTGGAAGTCACTTCCACCACTTCCATCGCCTCCTCGGGTGCCTGATTACACGCCCAGACACAAGATCGGTGGCGATGGGAATGATGACCTGCGAGGTGCCCATGGCAACGACACCCTGGAGGGTGGCGGTGGGAACGACGTGCTCACCAGCGGCCCAGGAAATGACATCCTGAGCGGTGGTGGTGGGAAGGACCGCATATCCAGCGGTGCGGGTGATGACACGCTCCGTGGTGGCGAAGGAAATGACGACATGGAGGGTGGGCAAGATAACGATCTTCTTATCGGTGGCGATGGGAATGACGACATGCAAGGCGGCGTAGGCCATGACACGCTCCGTGGTGGCGAAGGAAATGACGACATGGAGGGTGGGCAAGATAACGATCTTCTTATCGGTGGCGATGGGAATGACGACATGAAAGGCGGTGACCGCAACAGCAGCTTTAATAGGGACACGGGTGATGACACGCTCCGTGGTGGCCAGGGAAATGACTACATGAGAGGCGGCGGAGGCGATGACAAGCTGCATGGCGGCGATGGCAACGATACGCTGACCGGCGGCGATAACAGGGACACGCTGGAAGGTGGTGATGGCGATGACACGCTGTATGGTGGCCAGGGACCAGACACGCTGGATGGCGGGTATGGCGATGACGAGCTGCATGGCGGCATAGGCAACGATTCTCTGACCGGCGGCGTGGGCAACGACACGCTGTATGGTGGCAATGGTCACGATTCTCTCATCGGTGACCATACGCTGGAGGGCGGCACCGGCGCGGATACGCTGGAGGGCGGCGATGACCTCTTGGAAGGTGGCACGGGCAACGATACGCTAAAAGGCGGCGGGGGTACGGATACGCTAAGAGGTGGCGATGACAACGATTCTCTGGACGGGGGCGATGGGGGCGACGTAATGTACGGCCAAGATGGCCGTGATCGTCTGGAAGGTGGCAGTGGTTACGATACAATGATCGGCGGCGATGGGAACGATACGCTTGTGGCCGGAGAAGACGGGGCAAGAATGAACGGTGATTATTCTCTCTATGCCAGCCTCTCCGGTGCCGATACCTTTATTTTCCGCGAAAATTCCGGCCGTAGCGCAATCGAGGACTTTGACCTTGGCGAAGAAGATGTCCTGAAATTCGAGGGCGAAATCGTCTACGACGACTTGAAAATCATCCAAATTCGACAAGATGAAATAGTCTCTTGGGGCATCACCTGGGGCGATAACAGCGTCGCATTGGAAGGACTCACAGAAGCGCAGGTCGAAGAAGCAGCCGATAAAGCAATCTTCATGGATACGGACCCCGGTTTGCTATAAACCGGACGCAGGGACAGACACACAGCATAAGGTCGCCCCCAAGGCGACCTTTGCCTGTCCACGGCGGGGGCCAGGGAAAAGCCCCAGAGGAGCGTGGGCGCACTGACGGGTGACGACAGTGCCCCCCCCCCTAGGGCAAGGGAAACGAAGGCGGCCAGAGGGGCCATTATCAAGGCACAACGGCACAAAAAATCAGCCCGAACTGGGGCAGCGCGGCGATCCGGACAATCAGCTGCTCCGCTTGCCTAGTGGCCAGGCGTTGCATCCGGGGTACTTACACAGCGCAGGGATACCGAAGGACATACACAGGGAAAAACCGACCAACGGGCAATGCGGTATCACTTGGGCAGGTTTATTCAAGTTTTCCATGCTCAGGAACCGGGGGTACAAAACACCAATTAATGTGCCTTATCAGGAGTGTGAAAGATGTGCGTGAACGTGGCTGTGGCCGGGGCATTTTGTCCGTCGGGCAGGTAATCCCGCCGATAAATACCCGTTGCCCCACCGAAGGCACGCGTCAGAAGAACAGGGGGACCGGGCCGGTTTGTGGTTCCCGGCCAGCGTGGAAACGGGGTTTCTTTTTTCCACCGGATCGGGCACACTCCACGGGTCCGAGGGCATCGGGCAGAACGGATCAAGCCACTGGGGGGCAGGATGTGGGATCGTATTCTGGACCACATGCTCAAGGGGTTCGTGACCAGGGGTGCGCTGCATGTCACGTATCCTGATGATATCATGCGCACATATGGCCAGGCCAGGGCCGTGCCGGTGGCCGTCTCTCTGCGCGACCCGGCCCTGCCAAGAAAGATTGTCCTGAACTCGGACCTGGCCGTGGGCGAGGCGTATATGGATGGTCGCCTGACCATCGCCGGGGATGACCTGGACGGGTTCCTGGCACTTGTCACGGCCAATGTCGGGACAGCCGAACGGCTGTGGTGGCGCAAACTTGCCATTGGCCTGCGGCGTGCGCGGCGCGTGGTGGACCAGTGGAACCCCGTGGCAAAGGCCCGGCGCAATGCTGCGCATCACTATGACCTGTCATCAGACCTTTACGACCTGTTCCTGGATGACGACCGGCAGTATTCTTGTGCCTATTTCTCCACGCCCGGCATGACCCTGGAGGCGGCACAGGCCGCCAAGACGCATCACATCGCGGCAAAACTTCTACTGGGTCCAGACATGGAGGTGTTTGAGATCGGCTGCGGCTGGGGCGGTCTTGCCATGACGCTTGCGCGGGAGTATGGGGTGCGCGTTCATGGCGTCACGCTTAGCGAAGAGCAGCATCGCCTGGCCACACAGCGCGCCGAGGCGGCGGGGCTGGCCAACCGGGTGCGGTTTGACCTGCGCGATTATCGTGATGTGACGGGGCAGTATGACCGCGTCGTCTCGGTGGGCATGTTTGAACACGTGGGTGTGCCCCACTATCAGGAATATTTCGGGCATGTGAAGGCGTGCCTGAAGCCCGATGGCGTGGCGCTTATTCATACCATCGGGCGCGCGGCCCCGCCGGGGGCGACCAGCCCCTGGATTCTGAAATATATCTTTCCCGGCGGCTATGTTCCCGCCCTGTCCGAAATGGCGCGCGCGGTGGAACGGGCGGGCCTGTACCCAACCGACCTGGAGGTGTGGCGGCTGCATTACGCCGAGACCCTGAAAGCCTGGCATGACCGCTTTACCGCCAATGAAGCGGCGGCACGGGTGCTTTATGATGAACGGTTCTGCCGGATGTGGCGCTACTATCTGAAGGCGGCGGAACATACATTCCGCCACGGGCGGCAATGCGTGTTTCAGTTTCAGATGTCCCGCAAGCAGGACGCGGTGCCGCTGACGCGCGATTACCTTGGTGCCGCATGCCAAGGCACTGCGCCGCGCACTGCGAAACAGAACCGCCCCGGGAGCCCTTCAGCGGGGATGGTGCCGGAATAAGGTGCGGCCCGCGCCCGGAACACCCCGGACACCTCACAAAATCAGGGGGTGTGAGAGAGCTTCACCAGAGGCTTCACGGAGGTTTTACAGCCCCCGTAAAGGAATCTTTCCAAGCTGCCCTCTGTTCAGGGGATATGCCAGTTTATTTTAATTTTGCTGGCAGGTCGTCCCATGAAACCCTCACTCCGTTTCCTCGCTGTTTTTCCCGGAGCACCATTCTACGCCTGTTTTTGTGACGTAAAAGTCACCCGCGTGCTTGCCTTCCCCGTCTGTGACAGAAAACTCGACGCCTTTGTTTTTAACAACCTGATTGATTGTCATGTTCTTGATTTCAACTTCTCGAGCCATGGCCCATCCTTTCGATATGAAGGTTCCGATAATCTAAACATAGGCGAGCACAGGGCGCATGTCAAGACGTGCGGATAAAGCCGGGGTGCGGCAGGCCAGCCCCCCGCCCCCTACCCCGTGCAAAACCGGAAATGTCCGGTCTCGCGCGGGGAGTGCGGCCTGTCCGGTTCAGGCCCGCAACGGCACGTCACAGCCGCTCAAAGGCCAGGGCGATGCCTTGTCCGCCGCCGATGCACATGGTTACCAGGGCTTTTGAGCCCCCGATCCGCTCCAACTCGTAAAGTGCCTTGACGGTGATGATCGCACCCGTTGCGCCCACCGGATGGCCAAGCGCGATGGCACCGCCATTGGGGTTCACCCTAGCCGGATCAAGGCCCAGCTCCCTGTTCACTGCCAGTGCCTGCGCCGCAAAGGCTTCATTGGACTCGATCACGTCAAAATCCGCGACCCCAAGGCCGGTCTTTTCCAGAAGCGTCCGCACCGCCGGGACCGGGCCGATTCCCATCACCTCGGGCCGGACACCCGCGTGGGCATAGCCCAATACCCGTGCGCACGGGGCCAATCCCGCCGAGTCTGCTGCCCCGGCGCGGGCAAAGACCAGGGCTGCGGCACCGTCATTGATGCCAGAGGCGTTGCCAGCGGTGACGGTGCCATCCTTCCTGAACACTGTGTTCAGCGCACCCAGGGCCTCTGGCGTTGTCGCCTTGGGGTGTTCATCGGTATCGAAAAGCACCGTGTTGCGCTTTACCTTCACCTCAATGGGCACGATCTGGTCCCTGAAACGGCCCTCGTTGATGGCTTTGGCGGCGCGGGTCTGGCTTTCCAGCGCGAATGCATCCTGCTCGGCACGGGTAATCCGATGCGCCTGGGCGACGTTTTCCGCCGTCACACCCATATGTCCGTTGCCAAAGGGGCACTGCAGTGCGCCCAGCATCGCGTCGAACGCGCACACATCACCCATTTTCCGCCCCCACCGGCCCGCGGGCAGGATATGGGGGGCCCGGCTCATGCTTTCGGCACCGCCCGCCAGGCCGAAATCGGCATCACCCAGCATAAGGGACTGCACGACAGATACAATAGCCTGCGCGCCGGAACCGCAAAGGCGGTTCACATTCATCGCCGGTGTGGTGTCGGGCACGCCCGCCTCTATTGCGGCAACGCGGCTTAGATACGGATCCCGCGGTTCAGTGTTGATCACATGACCATAGGCAACATGGTCAATCTGTGCCCCTTCAACGCCCGCACGATCCAGTGCCGCCTTTGCCGCCGCGACGCCAAGCGCAATCGGCGGTGTTCCCGCCAGTGCGCCGCCGAATGTTCCAATGGCGGTGCGCGCCCCGGACAACACAACGATGTCAGTCATGACTCTTGCCTTTCCGATATCCGTTTCGATTCCGCACCAAGGTTAGCAAAGACGTACCGATTGGGGAACCAGCCATACAGGCAGACCAGGGGCGCGATGATGCCTATCAGGCGGTTGAAAACCGCAGGGGGCGCACCTGCCGGAACATGCCGGTGGCACGCAGCTTTTCAAGAACATGGGCGGGCGGTTGATCGTCCAGGTAAAGCAGTGCGATCGCATCCTGCCCGCGGCCCGACCGGCCCAGGGTAAAATTGGCGATATTCACGCCGTTCTGCCCCATGGTGTGACCCAGGGTGCCAATGATGCCGGGGGTATCCTCATTCGTGGTGTAAAGCATATGCGCGCCCACCTCGGCATCGATATTGATGCCCTTGATCTGGATGAAGCGCGGGCGTCCGTCGGAAAACACCGTACCCGCGATGGAGCGTTCGCGCGCCGCCGTCTTGATGTGAAGCCGGATATAGCCTTCGAACATCCCGCTTTTGTCCTGCGTTGTTGTTGAAATCTCAATGCCGCGGTCACGCGCGATCACCGGGGCAGAGACCATATTTACATCCGGGTTCGTTGCCTTCATGACCCCGGCGATGGCCGCGCAGTTCAATGCCTGCAGGTTCATCGCCTTTACCAGCCCGTTACAGGTGATCGAAATCGCCCGGATTGGTTCATCCGTCAGCTGGCCCGCAAACTCGCCCAGATGCTCGGAAAGTTTCACCCAGGGGCGCATCACTGCGGCTTCCTCTGCCGTGACTGACGGCATGTTCAGCGCGTTGGACACCGCCCCGGTCAGAAGATAATCGGACATCTGTTCGGCCACTTGCAGGGCCACGTTCTCTTGCGCTTCGGTTGTGGCCGCGCCCAGATGCGGGGTGACAACCGCATTGGGCAGGTTGAACAGCGGGCTTTCGGTGGCTGGTTCAACCGCGAAGACATCACATGCCGCACCCGCGACGCGGCCGGTGTTCAGGGCATGGGCCAGGGCGTCTTCGTCCACCAGGCCGCCACGGGCACAATTGATGATGCGGACCCCCGGTTTCAGCCTGGCGATGGCCTGGGCACTGATGATGTTCCGGGTCTTGTCGGTCAGTGGCACGTGCAGGGTGATGAAATCGGCCCGCAGGAACAGCGCATCCAGGGTAACTTTCTCTACACCCATTTTTACCGCGCGTTCCGTGGCCAGGAACGGATCATAGGCGATGACCTTCATTTTCAGCCCAAGTGCCCGGTCACACACGATCGCACCGATATTGCCCACGCCGATCACGCCCAGGGTTTTGTTCGTCAACTCCACCCCCATAAAGCGTGACTTCTCCCATTTTCCCGCGTGGGTAGAGGCGTTCGCCAGGGGGATTTGCCGTGCGACAGCCATCATCATGGAAATCGCGTGTTCGGCGGTGGTGATCGAGTTGCCAAAGGGCGTGTTCATCACGATGATGCCCTTCTTGGAGGCAGCCGGAATATCGACATTGTCAACCCCAATTCCCGCGCGGCCGATAACCTTAAGGCTGTGCGCCGCGGCGATGACCTTTGCCGTGACCCTGGTGGCCGAGCGAATGGCCAAACCGTCATAGTCAGCGATCACGCCAGGAAGTTTTTCCCTGTCCCTGCCAACGGCCGGATCAAAGGTGACATTGATGCCGCGCTCTCTGAAGATTTGCACGGCGGTTTCGCTAAGATTGTCGGAAACCAGAACTTTCGGGGCCATGACGAGAGTTCTCATTGGGGAGCGGTTACGTCTGCCTGGGCCTGGAGTTCAGTGGCAAAGGCCCACGACAGCCAGGGCAGAAGGGCCTGAATATCCGTTGTTTCCACCGTTGCACCGCACCAGATGCGCAGGCCGGGGGGCGCGTCACGATGGGCCCCGATATCCAGCGCGACGCCACATGCCTCCAGCCGTTGGACGACGGCCCCGGCAAAGGCAGCCACATCGGCGATGCGCGGGTCAGTAAACTTCAGGCAAACACTGGTGTTTGAGCGCGTGGCGGGATCCTCTGCCAGGGTATCGATCCAAGGCGTGCAGGCCACAAAGTCAAAGATCGCCTGCGCATTCGCATCGGCCCGCGCGATCAGCCCCGAAAGGCCCCCAATCGCACGCGCCCAATCAAGTGCGACCAGATAATCCTCAACCACCAGCATCGAGGGGGTGTTGATCGTCGCGCCCTCAAATATCCCCTCAATCAGCTTGCCGTCTTTGGTCAGGCGGAAAATCTTTGGAAGCGGCCAGGGCGGTGTGTAGCGTTTCAGCCGGGCAACCGTGCGGGGGCTCAGGACCAGCATGCCGTGGGCCGCCTCTCCGCCCATCACCTTCTGCCAGGAAAAGGTGGTGACATCCAGCTTGTCCCACGGCATGTTCTGGGCAAAGGCCGCGCTGGTGGCATCGCACAGCGTCAGCCCCGCACGGCCTGCCGGGATCACATCGCCCGAGGGTACCCGCACGCCAGAGGTTGTGCCATTCCAAGTGAAGCAAACATCGTAATCGTAATTCAGTGCCGCCATATCGACGATCCGGCCATAGGGGGCTCTGTGTATGCGGGCCTGCAATTTCAGCTGCCTGACCGCGTCCTGTACCCAGCCCGCACCGAAGCTTTCCCAGGCCGCCATTTCCACCGGGCGCGCCCCCAAAAGGGACCACATCGCCATCTCGAATGCGCCGGTGTCCGAGGCCGGGACGATGCCGATCCGGTAATCTGCGGGGATATCCAGCACCTCTCGCGTACCTTCAATCGCGGCTTGCAGTTTGGCTTTGCTGACTGCGGCGCGATGTGATCGCCCAAGGGCGGCATCCGACAATGTATCAAGCGTCCATGTGGGGGGTTTGGCACAGGGGCCCGAGGAAAAACGCGGATTGACCGGCCGCACGACCGGGGGGGCAATCACCATTGCAACTATCCTTCCAGATAAGTGCCGGGGAGGGGTATCCCAACGCCGGGAATAAGCGCATGTCGCAAGGGGTGCAAGCCCCGCAGATATCACGGAACCGGGTGGACGGAACGGCCAGTCGGCTGAGTGTTTCGGATAGATAAGGGGGCTTGGAAACGGCCTCTGTGAAGGGGCCGTAAAGCAGAACCCCGTGGGTCTGTGTCGGGGCGGGCGCGGCGGGGCCCCTGTGCGCCTGGTCGTGCCGATCTGGTACCCCCCCGTATCTGGTTCCTGATACGCAAAAGGGCCACCCCGGTGGGTGGCCCCCCTGTGCTGGTTTGCGGATTCTATGCCCCGGTGCGGCGCAAATCAACACCGCTTTCCGGGGATCTCCCCAAGCGGCTTTGATGTCCCGGCTCAGAACACAAAGTCCTCTGCCGTCAGGGCCGTGTGGTCCACGCCCTCCAGCGTGATGCTGCCACCAGCCCAGGTGATGGTTGCATCACCACCTTCATCAGCAATGGCCAGGTCATCAAACCCGACATCGCTTGCAGTGATCTGGATCAGGTCCATGCCGTCTTCAAAGTCGGTGATCACGTCATCCCCGTGGCCAGTGTCGAAAGCAAAGGTATCCTTCCACTTGCCACCGGTCAGAACATCATCCCCGTGACCGCCAATCAGCGTGTCGGAATACCTGCCCCCGTCAAGGGTATCATCACCACGATTTCCTGCCAGGGTATCACGCCCGACACCGCCATTGATGACGTCGTTATCGGCACGGCCAATCAGTCTGTCGTTACCCGCACCGCCATCCACCGAGTCCCGGCCACTGGAGCCAGTCAGCGTATCGCTGGCATCGGTGCCGTCGAGCTCGTTGATCTTGCCCCTGGCCCCGGCCTTATCATCCGCATCCCCTGCAAAGATGAAGTCCTCTGCCGTCAGGGTTGCGGAGGCCACGCCCTCCAGCGTGATGCTGTCTTTGGTGTTCCAGGTGATGACGGCAGCACCTTCAGCGTTGTCGGTGATGGTCAGGGCGTCCTGGGCCACGCCCTCCAGCACGCGGCTGTTCTCTGTGCCATCTGTGGTCCAGGTGATGATGGAATCGCCCTCATCGTTACCGGTGATGGTCAGCTCATTTTGAGAGACGCCCTCCAGCACCAGGCTGTCCCTTGTTGTCCAGGTGACGTCAACATTTTCAGCG
>JACONJ010000006.1 GCA_014323785.1 Paracoccaceae bacterium
CCTGAACATGGACCGTTTCGTCTTCAGGGGCAACGCCACTGGCCACGATATCATTACCGACTTTGAGGATGACCACGACCTGATCCTGATCAAGGCAAAAGGAGTTAAGGGGTTCGATGATCTGATCATCGACAGCGGGGATGGAGTTTTTGCCGTCATCACCTGGGGAACGAAAGGCAGCATCACGGTGGAGGGTGTGACTGCCGCGCAACTTACCGAAGATGATTTCGTGTTCTGACGGAGGGTCGGCAGCCCCCGGTGAAGGGGCATAAGGAAGGGGAGTACCGCAAACCGCGGATCCGGCGGGGCGGGCACCCCGCGCGCGACTGGCCACAGCGGCCCGTAAAACGCCGCCGGGTGTGGCAAGGGTGCGGCAGCAATCTACGGTCCCGCACGGGACATCCCGAAGGCCAAAGGGGCCGGTCGTTTGACCGGACAGACCACGCAACCGCGCCAGCCACGCGGTCAGGGTGGCAGGTTTGACATATCGGGGGGCCAAACCCGAAGCAGTCAGCCCCGACAGGATCTCTTTATTTATCCCGCTGAATTTCCCGCTATTCCATCCTGTCAAAATCCACCCCTGCCCCCCGTTATATAATCCATGCGACATCTGCCGAAAAACTGGCCACCGGGCATCGACCTCGTTCAGCTTGACGTTGTGGACAGCACCATGGAAGAGGCCGCCCGCCGCGCACCGCCCGCCCGCCCGATCTGGATTGTGGCCCGGCATCAAACCGCTGGCCGGGGCCGGGGCGGCAAGGCATGGCAGCACCCGCAGGGCAATTTCGCGGCAACCTGGCTTTCCCCGGTTGATCGAAGCCCCGCAGAGGTTTCCCTAACCTCTTTCACCGCCGCCCTGGCTGTTTATGACGCACTTGGTGCCTATGTCGCACCGGAACGCTTGTCCCTGAAATGGCCCAATGATGTCCTGCTGGACGGTCACAAAGTCGCGGGCATCCTTCTGGAAAGTTCAGGCTTCGGGCAGGGGATGCGCTGGCTGGCCGTCGGGGTGGGGATCAACCTGCTGGAGGCACCGCACCCCAGGGCCTTGCCCGACGGTGCGATACCCCCCATTAGCCTGGCCGAGGCGGGCGCGGGTGCCACGCCACCGCTGACGCCAGAGGTCATGCTTGGCCTTTTGGCCGTAACACTAGAGGCTTACCTCAAACTTTGGCGAGAGGCGGGGTTTGACACGATTCGCCGCCTCTGGCTGGGCAGGGCCGCACGGCTTGGGGCAAAGATTCGGGTGGCCCTGCCCCATGAAACCCTTAGCGGCAGGTTCCAGACCGTGGACGCCGATGGCTGCCTTGTCCTGCAGATGGCCGAGGGGCCGCGCCGAATCAGCGCGGGTGAGGTTTTCCTGCACCAGGAAGGGGGCACATATGCTTTTGTGTATTGATTGCGGCAATACCAACACCGTCTTCAGCGTGTGGGACGGTGCGCAATTCATCGCCACCTTCCGCACCGCAACCGAGCATACGCGGACGGCGGACCAGTATTTCGTTTGGTTCTCGACGCTGATGGAACATCATGGGGTAAAGGTGCAGATTGGCGAGTGCATCATCTCTTCCACCGTGCCGCGCGTGGTGTTCAACCTGCGTGTCCTGTGCGACCGGTATTTCAATACAAGGCCCTTGGTTGTTGGCAAACGTGAGTGCCTGTTACCCGCGCCGCCGCGTGTTGATGAGGGCACACAGGTGGGGCCTGATCGTCTGGTCAACACTGCGGGTGCGTTTGACCGCCATGGCGGTGACCTGATAGTCGTCGATTTCGGGACTGCCACCACCTTTGATGTGGTGGCCCAGGATGGGGCCTATGTTGGCGGGGTGATTGCCCCGGGCGTGAACCTGAGCTTGGAGGCACTGCACCACGCCGCTGCGGCACTGCCCCATGTGGATGTGACCAAACCGCAGCGGGTGATTGGCACCAACACGGTGGCTTGTATGCAATCGGGCGTATTCTGGGGTTATGTCGGGCTTGTACGCGGCATTTGCGACCGCATTCGCGGTGAGTATGTGCAGCCAATGCGGGTTGTCGGCACGGGTGGGCTTGCCCCGTTGTTCTTGCAAGGGGATGTGCTATTTGACCGGATTGAGGATGATCTGACAATGCATGGCCTGACGGTTATCCACGCCCACAACAAGGGAAAAGCCACCTGATGCGCGAACGGAACCGGCTGATCTACCTGCCCCTTGGCGGCGCAGGGGAGATCGGGATGAATTGCTATGTATATGGCTACGGGCCCCAAGGGGCGGAACGGCTGATCCTGGTGGATGTCGGGGTTGGTTTCCCCGACATGGATGGCCAGCCTGGTGTCGATCTGATCCTGCCCGATATCGCCTGGCTGACGGACCGTGCTGACCGGTTAGAGGGGATTTTTATCACCCATGCCCACGAGGACCACGTAGGCGCACTTGGCCATCTTTACAGCCAATTAAAAGCACCGATTTTCGCCCGGACCTTCACCGCCTGTCACGCCCGCCGCAAACTGGAGGAGGCGGGCCAAAATCCCGGCATCGTGCACGTCGCGGGGGCCTATCCCGAGGCTGTGGAGGCGGGGCCGTTCCGTGTGCAATTCGCCCCGATCTCCCATTCAATTCCCGAGGCATCGGCACTTGTGATCGACACGCCCGGTGGCCGCGTGGTGCATTCCGGCGATTTCAAGATCGATCATCATCCCGTTATCGGCGAACCCTTTGACAAAGTGCTTTGGGGTCAGGTTGCCCAGGATGGTGTGCAGGCTCTGATTTGCGACTCAACCAATGTGTTCTTTCGCACCCCCGGGCGCAGTGAAAGCCAATTGGCTGAGCCCATCACACAGCTAGTTGCCCAGGCCAGGGGCATGGTGGTGGCGACAACCTTTGCCTCTAACGTCGCGCGGCTGAAAACCCTGGCCGAAGCAGGGCGGAATGCAGGCCGGTCGCTCTGTCTGATGGGCCGGGCGATGAAGCGGATGGTGACAACGGCAGAGGAAACCGGTGTGCTGATCGATTTCCCCCCTGTGCTCAGCCCGGAAGACGCAATTGATGTTCCCCGCGGGAACCTGATGCTGATCGTCACCGGCAGCCAGGGGGAACGCCGCGCGGCCTCGGCTGCACTCAGCCGTGGCCCCTATCTGGGCCATGAGGTGGAAGAGGGGGATGTGTTCCTGTTCTCCTCCAAAACCATCCCCGGCAATGAGGTCTCGGTTGCGCGAATTCAGAATGCCCTGGCCGCGCGCGGGGTGCAGGTGGTTGATGAAAGCGCGGGGTTCTACCACGTCTCGGGCCACGCCAACCGCCCGGACCTGGAGGCAATGCACACTCTGCTTCGCCCGCGGGTTCTGGTGCCGAATCATGGTGAATTTCGGCATCTGCGGGAACACGCGCAGCTGGCCGTACAAAAGGGCATGTTGGGAGTGATCGCACCCAATGGTACGATGGTGGACCTTTCCGGCACCCCACCCGGACCAGTGGAACAGATCAATATCTCGCGCACCTATCTGGACGGCAGTGCGCATGTGGATGCCTTTGCCAGCGTGATCCGGGACCGGATGAAACTGGCCCTAAACGGGCTGGTTGTGGCCCTGATCGTTGATGAAGACGAACAAATCCTGAAGTGTAGCCGGGTCGTGCTGCGCGGCTTACCCGGGGCGGCGGGGAATGGTGCCGATCTGGCCGGGATGATCGAAGATGCACTGGCGCAGTGCCTGTGGCAGCTTGATGACAAAACGGCCATCGACGACGACAAGCTGAAAGAGGCGGTCAAACGCACCGTGCGCCGGATTTGCCTGCGTGAGATTGGAAAGAAGCCGGAAGTTACCACACTGATTTCACGCGCTGTCGCGAAATGAAACGCAGGCGCATTCAGGGCCACTGCCCCGCGCAATGCACAAATAGTCCCTATCTGCGCCCGGCATGTCGGTTTCGGCCTCTCCTGTCCCTGTGGGGATGCCCCCGGCGGCACCGGATTCAAGGCCACTTCAAACCTTTTGCAGGCCAATGGTGTCCAGCCGCCCCTTTTGTGCGGCGGCACTTACCGCCTGTGCAGTTATGCCAAGCGCACGTGCCGCCGCCCCGTGGCTGGGGTGGTAGATTATGGGAGAAACAGCCAATCAATGGCCGAATCAAACTCTTTCCATGTTTCTTCGGATATTGAAATTCGCTGCCCTGCCTCCTGCGCTTGGAAAGCATGCAAAACGCCGTCAAGACTCTTAAGAGTATGCGGAATTGTATAATCATAAGGAACGCCTGCATATTTAAATTGTGTGTTTGAAGACACAACTTTATCCAGCCCTGTGTTGTAAATTTCTGCGGTATCAGGTGTGTATTTTTTAAACTCTGTTCTGCCTTGTCCTTCGGTTCTGATTCTGTTGACGATAATATCGATTGTCGGATAAACTTGTATAAACAGCACTTTCATTTTATGTGTTTCATTTTCCTTGATAACTGAAACGCGAACGGCTTCACCCCATGTATTTACAAGAGAATTCTTTTTGTTCTTCCCCATGGAACGAACCGGTGCCTTAATCAGTATTGCAAGATGGTTTGGCCCGTGTTTTCCTAACATATCAATCTTGAAATTTTGTCCCCTTCCTGTTATGGTTTCTTCATGTTCCCATTTTATCTTACACCTGAGATCAATATATTTCTCTATAGCCCCGTGTAAAACACTTGTCCGTGTATTGCTACGACCCTCGTTGCGATTAAGAGCCTGAAGAACAAGAGCCTCTATCGCAATGATAAAATCTTTTTTGGGATCACTCATAATTGCAACCGTAATTTAGCTTTATCAAAATATTCCTTGTTTATCTCTACCCCGATGAACGCACGACCGCACCGAAGCGCGGCAACCCCGGTCGTTCCGCTTCCCATGTAAGGATCAAGAACACGTTCACCTTCGTTGGTGTATGTTCTGACAAGAAATTCCATGAGTTTCACTGGCTTTTGTGTCGGATGCCACTTTTCACAATCATCATTGTTGTGGACAGGGATATTTATGATGGTGCGGGGCTGGCGGGTTGTCTTATTCCCCGGATTGCCAAGGCAATCGTGGTGTCCATAATTACGCAACTGCTGGTTTTTATCTACCTTTGACGCCCCTACGGCATTGCTCGGAGAATGGCCCAGCGTTTCCTGGGGATTGTAAACAGGAGGTTTCTGATAAAACACTAATATATTTTCATGCGCTTTCAAGGGCATTTTCCTGCTGTTTAAATGACCGGTCGCCTTGTTTTTGTTCCATATCCATTCATAACGAAACAGTGCCAGACGGGACATGGCCATTATTTTGTCAAATGGTGTTGCTGACATGACAACAATAGCACCGTTCGGCTTTACAACACGCAACCACTCATTCCATGTTTCTTCAAGAGATTGCTGAAACTCTTTTGTATCCCATCCATTGCGTGTTATGCCATAGGGGGGATCAGTAAGAAGCATATCTATACTTCCATCATCCATACCACGGTATGCGTCCATGCAATCCTGATTGTACAATTGACAATACGACGGACATTTCAAAGCCACAGGATTTGCGTGGTCCCATGCAAACCTGTCCTCTGACCATGTGCGTTGCATGGTGTTCCGGGACTTAACCTGCGGCCAACCGCCTATCTGACTCAGCGTCCTCATTTTACCCGCTCCCTTTATATGGATGTCGGAATCCCCAAAGCACGATCATCGGGTGCGGCAATGTCAAAACGTTCGCTGGGCGATCTCTTGCGGTCCGCGGCGGCGAAAGTGAAGATACCATTAGCTGCCTTGATCAGGTTTTCAAAACTCTTCCCGTGCATTTGATTTCCGGAATGGTCAGGTGCGGCCCGCCAATTAGGGTCAGGCATTGTACATCTCGCTCAATTTGAACGCGATTTCGCTTTTTGAAAGTGACCGGGTGCCGACCGTCCGGGATGCCACCTCGGACCAGTCCACTTTGCGCAGGGTATCAATGACGCCCGCGACCTCTTCCCGCATGAAATAATGTGTGGTCACGGACAGGTTCCGCAGATGTTCGGTCAGGATGCGGCCGGCGTAGTAGCCCACCCGCCGCATAGCGAAACTGGCCTGATCAGGGGGTGTGAAGCGGACCAGATGATCAATGCACGGTGGCTCCCATGCTGGCCTGTCCGCCTTATGCCGGGTCCATATCTGCCAGGCACACGGCACGTCATAAGGTACCCCGCCTCGAAGAAACGCATGCTGGCCCACATCCTTGTCATGGGTCAGGTGAAATTTTCTGTGCAGCCGCGCCTGCAGGCTTATCTTGCGGAATGTCCTGGGGACAACAAAGGCGATTTCATCCGAATGCGCGGCGGCGTGATTGAAAAACCGCACCGCGAGACTGGCATTTTTTCCAAACGGCGGATTTCCGATTGTCACCACAGCCGGATGATCGCCTGCAAAAATCCGACGGGTTTGCAGGAAATCCGTTCGGTCAACGCCCTGACACGCGGGGTCGATATCCACGGCCCGCACCTTGCGCCCGGCGTCCCGCAAGGGGTGCAGAAATGCCCCTGTTCCGGCGGATGGTTCCACAAAAAGCACATCAGGGTCCGCCCACCGGGCCATCACTTGCGCTGCATACCCTTTGGCCAGATTCGGGCACGTGTAAAACTGATCAAGTGTCATAGCCAGAACCGTACCTTTGAAACCAACCCGTTATCTGTGATCAGAACCGCATACAGGTTACAAAGTACAGGTTTGAAATGCGACTTTGCAATATGACTCTCTCCCTCAGGTGGCATCGCCAGTTTCTGGCGTATCTGTGCCTGTGTCCGCCGCGGATCCGCCACGGCGTTCATCAAAACTCATCGCGATAAAGCCGGGCATAAGATCGCCCCTGCCAGCACCCCCAGGGCCATTGCGGTCATCCCTGCTGCTGCCGTCACTCCGCCCACGGCGGCGGGCCAATGGCACCGTCCGCGCATGCGTACTCTGCCCGTCCTGTGCGGCGGTGTCCGGTTTGCGGGATGGGCCTTTGCGGGAGCGTGTCTTTCGGACTGGCGTGCCGCTGTTACCTTTGGCAGGTGGGCATGATCCATCCTCCCCCCGGCTTTCGGGTGACCAAGGTGCCTCTGCCGGCGGGATCGGCTGGCCGATCAGTGCCTCGATTGCGCCCAGATATGCTTCATCCCCGGGCACGGCGATGGTAAAGGCGCGGCCCTCGCGCCCGGCACGCCCGGTGCGGCCGATGCGGTGGACGTAATCCTCGGCATGGCTGGGAACGTCATAGTTGAGCACATGGCTGACATTCGGGATGTCAAGACCACGGGCCGCCACATCCGAGGCAACCAGGAAGGTGACGGACCCGTCGCGAAACCCGTCAAGTGTGTGCATCCGCTGCGATTGGCTCAGATCGCCATGGATTGGGATGGCATTCAACCCGTGTTTCTTCATGGATTGTGCCACGATATCCACATCAACCTTGCGGTTGCAGAAGATGATCGCGTTGGTGCATGCTACGCCCTCGGCGGCGATGATTTCGCGTAGCATCCGGCGTTTCTGTTTGGCGGACAGGTCGCGCCGGGTGGGCCTGAAGCTGACCAGGCCCTGTAAGATCATCTCGGATGTCGTCGATTGCCTGGCAATTTCGATCTTGGCAGGGTTCGACAGGAAGGTATTGGTAATCCGCTCGATCTCGGGGGCCATGGTGGCCGAAAAGAAGAGCGTCTGACGGGTAAAGGGCGTAAGGCCAAAGATGCGTTCGATATCCGGAATGAACCCCATATCAAGCATCCGGTCGGCCTCATCCACCACCATGATCTTCACATCGTTCAGGATCAGCTTGCCGCGTTCGAAATGGTCAAGCATGCGTCCGGGCGTGGCGATCAGAACATCAACGCCCTTATCGATCAGCAGATCCTGTTCCTTGAAACTGACACCGCCGATCAGTAATGCCTTGGTCAGCTTCACATGCTTGGCATAGGTGTCGAAATTTTCGGCCACCTGGGCGGCCAATTCGCGGGTCGGGCACAGAACCAGGCTGCGCGGCATTCGCGCCCGCGCCCGTCCGCGCGCCAGCAGCGTGATCATCGGCAGGATAAAACTGGCGGTTTTGCCCGTGCCGGTCTGGGCAATACCCAACACATCCCTGCCGTCCAGGGCGGGGGGAATGGCCCCTTCCTGAATCGGGGTCGGGCTTTCATAGCCCGCGTCTTCAACGGCTTTCAGAACCTTCGGGTTCAGGCTGAGGTCAGAGAATTTTGTCATATGCGACCCAACAGGCCGGGACAGTCCCGGCGGGAAAAGATGGAACGCATATCTGGCGCGCCCCGCGAAGGGGGCCGACCTGTCCGACCCCCGCGCGGAAACCTAGGGCATCCAAAGGGAAAGGTCAATTTCACAAAGGGCCAGTCTGGTGACCCGCCCGCTACACCGGGGCCGCGCCGAATTCACCAATCGGCAGACGCAGTTTTACGGGGGTCATGCCTCAAAACTGAAACGATACGCGTACCGCCGCAATGCCAGATTGGGTACCGCCCGGGCGGCGGCTTCGACCTTGGGATGGTGGTCGGCCCCGATCAGGAAGCCCCGCACATCCACACCCTCTTCCGCAGCGATATCCGCCATATATCCAAGCACTTGCGCCACGGCCTCGGGACGTGTTTGGTTCGCTTTCAACTCAATCACAACGGGCTTCCCGCCAGAATCGCGGGCGAAAATGTCGATGAATCCCGAGGCGACCTTGCGCTGTTGCCCTTCATCGGCAAGATGCAGCCCGGGTTCCAGCTGATCAAGCCCTTTGCGCAGTGCGGCTTCCAAATCCGCCTCCAGCCCAAAGGTCAACGCTTCGGCATCAGCGGCAGCGTCCTCCTCTGCATTCGGGGGATGTTCTTCACAGAAACTCCAGTATCTGCTGAGGCGACTTTTGTACACAGCGAGCACGTTTCTAAGGTCGCTTCCTGAACGGATGGTCACGCGCGTTGGATTGGGGCGATTTTGATGGGTATCTTCGGTGGAATATGTGAATTCACCCAGTAGGCCAGCCAGCCTGTCATGCTGATACTCATCGTCAAGATCTCAGCCATAGTCTGTCTCGATTCTACCAACGAGACTGATACATTGACTTATAGTGGTGTCGTTCGAATACTGGCTCCTAAGCCAGTCTTGGAATTCATCACGGCGCATGCTGTTCACTCCCTTCTGCATCGGTTGCAAGAATCTTTATAGTGACATGTTACACATGATCTTTGGCGGAGGCAAGGTCAATTCGCTGTATTTTTGCACAAAATATGATCCCGCATTTTGCCAACTTCTCGACCAGGGGGCGAATAGCATAGTCATGGTCTTTTCCATTTGCAGGCTGCCCTCATCAGAGCAGAGTTTCCTCGTCGGTACTGGGATACATACAAAGAGCCAGCATCGCAAGAGGTCCAAATAAAACCCCCCAAAATAACCATAGCGCAGGATTAAGACCTTTGCGGTCAGCAGCAATTGGAACTGTAAGGATTATGAAAATCCATCCGGCCAATTAATATAGGATGAGAAACGAAAAGAGATTTCCATCCATGAAAGCGTCGGTTGGGTGATACATTTCAGATCATTTTTGTTTGAGCAGTGATCATATGGTCACGTGTGCCCATTTCGTGACGACCCCGTCAGAAGGCGAGGTTCCAATCCATTCTAACTGACCGCAGGTGTAAACGCAACATATGATGTGAAGTACAAATCGCCCCATCATGGTCCCGCGGGGCTTCACACCATCAACTCCTTCGTCGCGCTCAGCGTCACATCCGGATAATCGCGCACTACCCGGTCAATGTCCCATTGCAGGCGCGTCAAGTAGACTAGGTCATCGTCGTGATCCCGGGCCATGTGCGGCTTGTTGGCGACAGCGAACGCCTCCACCTTCTCTCTGGGGCCATGAACCCACCGGGCCGAGGTGAATTGCGACGCCTCAAACCGCACCGGCAGGCCATATTCCACCCTGATCCGGCTGGCCAGAACCTCGAATTGCAGCGCACCAACCACGCCGATGATGAAGCCCGCACCAAAGACAGGTTTAAAGACCTTGGCCGCGCCTTCCTCGGCGAAATGCATCAGGGCCTTATCCAGATGTTTGGCCTTCATCGGGTCGCCCGCCCGGCAGGTCTGCAAAAGTTCCGGCGCGAATGAGGGGATGCCAGTGAAGCGCAGTCCCTCGCCCTCGGTCAGCGCATCGCCGATGCGCAATTGGCCGTGGTTTGGAATGCCGATGATATCCCCGGCCCAGGCATCCCCGGCCAATTCCCGGTCGCTGGCCAGAAACAGCACAGGGTTCGAGATCGCCATCGGTTTTCCGGATCGCACATGCGTCAGTTTCATGCCGCGCCTGAAATGGCCCGAGGCGACCCGGACAAAGGCGACACGGTCGCGGTGCTTCGGGTCCATATTGGCCTGCACCTTAAAAACGAACCCGGTCACCTTGCCCTCTTCGGGGGCCACCTGGCGCGGCACGGCCGATTGCACCTGCGGTTCGGGGCCAAACCGGGCGATCCCGTCCATCACCTCCCGCACCCCGAACGAATTAATGGCGGAACCGAACCAGATCGGCGTCAATGTCCCCTCCAGAAACGCCTGGCGGTCAAAGGCCGGCAGCAGCCCCCGGGCCATTTCGACCTCTTCACGCAACCGTGCCAGCAGCGCGGTGGGGATATGGTCATGCAGCTTGGGGTCATCCAAACCTTTTATCACCACGCTTTCGGCCATCACATTGCGGTCGGCACGGTCCATCAATTCCAGCCGGTCGTGCAGCAGGTCATAGCAGCCCACGAACGCCCGCCCGGTGCCGATGGGCCAGGAGGCGGGGGTGACATCAATTGCCAGATTTTCCTGGATTTCATCAATGATGTCGAAGGTATCGCGGCTCTCAAGGTCCATCTTGTTGCAAAAGGTCAGAATGGGCAGGTCGCGCAACCGGCAAACCTCAAACAATTTGCGGGTCTGGCTTTCCACACCCTTGGCCCCATCGATCACCATGATGACCGCATCCACCGCCGTCAGTGTGCGATAGGTATCCTCCGAGAAATCACTGTGGCCGGGTGTATCAACCAGATTGAAGCGATGCGCCCCATACTCGAACGACATGGCCGCGGCCGAGACTGAGATGCCGCGATCCTTCTCCATCTGCATGAAATCCGAGCGTGTGCGCCGCGCGTCCCCCTTGGCACGCACCTGTCCCGCCACCTGAATTGCCCCGCCATAAAGCAGGAATTTTTCGGTCAGCGTCGTTTTGCCCGCATCAGGATGCGATATGATCGCAATGATGCGCCGCCGCGCAATCTCGGGCGGCAACGCGGGGCGATTTGCGGGGTCGTCTAACATGCGCACGGATATAGCCCGGGGTCGGTTCCGTCGCAATCCGCCCGTTGGGCAGATTCGCTGACCCCGTGGAAACCATGACCCTGTTGACAGTGGCCGAGTCCGGCATAGAGTGACTGGACGGAAAGGCAGGGGTATGTCAGCATGGCATGTCCGCCGCCTATGCGCCCGCCATTACCAATCTGCAAGCCGATGTCCCCTGCCAACTTTTCCCCTGCGTCGGTCTGGACCGGTGATAACCTGCACATCATGCGCGGGATGAACTCGCGGTGCGTGGACCTGATCTACCTGGACCCGCCCTTCAACTCAAACCGCACCTACGAGGCCCCGATTGGATCAAAGGCCACCGGGGCGGCGTTCAAGGATATGTGGACGCTGTCGGATGTGGATGTGTATGAACACGGGGAGTTGGCGGACCACGCCCCGCCGGTTTACGCGGTCATCGAGGCCGCGCGACATGCCCACGGCAAGGGGATGATGTCGTACCTCATTTCCATGGCCGTCCGCCTGTTAGAGATGCGGCGGGTGCTGAAGGATACGGGGAGCATCTTGCTCCATTGTGATGATACTGCTGGACATTATCTGAAGTTGCTCATGGATGCTGTGTTCGGGCGACGGAATTGTCGGGGAACCATCATCTGGAAAAGACATTACGGGAACAATGCAGCCAAAGGATTCGGTCGCATAGCAGATTGGTTGTTATATTATACACTGGGAGACAACTATGTTTGGAATCAGGTATATTCAGAAATGAAGGAAACCAACGCCAAAGGTTTCAAACATCAACGCCAAAGGTTTCAAACATGTTGATGAGGACGGAAGGCGTTACAAATCTGTATCGCTCAATGCGCCATCATCAGGCAGCGGAAATAGGAAATTTGAGTGGCAGGGAACAGTTCCACCTCCTTCTCGATCATGGGCATATAGCTCAAATCGATTGGATGAATTGTTGGCAGAAGGACGTATCGTTCTGAAAGAAGGAAGAGTTCCTCGTTTGAAGCAATTTCTAGATGAATATAAAGGAGCAAAGGCGCAAAATATCTGGACAGATATAAAACGCATTGCCACAAGTGCAAGCGAGCGCACCGACTACCCGACGCAGAAGCCCCAGGCCCTGCTGGATCGTATCATCCGCGCATCCTCTAACGAAGGCGAACTGGTGTTTGATCCCTTCTGCGGATGTGCCACGTCCCTGGTTGCGGCGGACCGGCTGAATCGAAAGTGGGCGGGGGTGGACCTGTCGTCGCTTGCCGTGAAATTTGTGAATGCTCGAATCGAGCAGGAGCGGGGGCTGTGGGGCGGTGTGAATGCATTGACGGACCCGCCGCGCCGCACCGACCTGGGCAAGCTGCCGAACTACAGGACGCATGCGCACAGGTTATACGGCGAGCAAGAGGGCGTGTGCTTGGGCTGTGATACGCACTTCCCCTTCCGCGTGATGGAGGTGGATCATATCCTTCCCAAATCAAAGGGTGGCACGGATCACCCTGAAAACCTGCAACTGCTGTGTTCGCACTGCAACCAGTCAAAGGGCGGGCGCACCATGGCCGAATGGCAGGCGGCAGGGTAGGGGGCTGGGCATAGGGCCACACCGCATCGGGTGCACCAGACATGTGGGCGCGAACCAGCGGATGCCGCCGGCGATGTGGATCTCACCTGCCGTTGCACCGCCTTTTGCCCACACTGCTACACTTGTGTCCGGTCGCCTTCCCCGCCCAGAATAGAGGCATGAAGGTACTCTCTTCCAGGTGGACCGGTCATCTGGCTTGGGTTTTCGCGGCCCTCTGCCTGCTGCCGATGGTGGCTGTAGCGGTTGCCGCGGCCAGCGGCGGGCTGGGCACAGTTGCCGGGCTGGCCGCGACAGTCCTGCCGCGCTTTGCGGGTACCACCGCCATTCTGATTCTCGTCGTCGGGACAGCTACGGCGATCATCGGGACGGGGACCGCCTGGCTGGTTACAGCCACGCGGTTTCCCGGGCGACGTATTCTCGAGATTGCCCTGGCACTGCCGCTGACCTACCCGGCTTATGTGCTGGCCTACGCCTATACGGATTTCCTGGACCATCCTGGTTGGGTGCAGGCCACGCTTCGAGATGTGACGGGATGGGGCCCGCAGGATTACTGGTTTCCAGAGATTCGCTCGGTCGGGGGGGCAGCGGCGATGTTGACCTTTGTGTTATACCCTTATGTCTACCTGCTGGCGCGGGCTGCTTTTCTGCGCCAGTCGGCCACCGCCCATATCGCCGCACGGGCCCTGGGCCAGGGTTCTTTGGGGGCGTTCTTCAAGGTCTCGGTGCCCATAGCGCGGCCAGCCATCGCGGGAGGTGTTCTGCTCGTGCTGATGGAGACGCTGGCGGATTACGGGACTGTCGCCTATTTCGGTGTCCAGACCTTCGCCACCGGCATCTACCAAAGCTGGGTTGCACTGTTTGATCGGGCCGCTGCTGCGCAATTGGCACTGTGCCTGCTGACCTTCGCCCTGGTTCTGGCGGTGCTGGAACGCAAACAGCGTGCGCATCTGCGCCACTATGATGCCGGACGCCGGTTTGAGCGGATGGACCCCGCCGTGCTGACCGGGCACAAGGCCGCCGGGGCGATTGCCTTTTGCGCTTTGCCTGTGATCCTGGGATTTCTGTTGCCGACGGGCATTCTGATCCACTTGGCCTGGGGGGCCGAGCAGCTGCTTTTCACGCCACGCTATCTGGGCTTTCTGCGAAATTCTCTGACGCTTGCCTGCATCGCCGCGGTGCTGACGGTAGGCGGGGCCATCGTGCTGGGTTTCAACGCCCGGCTCTCCCCCTCAAGGCGCACCCGGTCCGCCATGCGCCTGGCCGGAACCGGCTATGCCATGCCGGGCGGCGTGATCGCGATTGGGCTGCTCTTTCCTTTCGCCAGTTTTGATAATGCCCTCGACCGCCTTATGGAGACCAGCTTTGGTATCAACACTGGCCTGCTGATCAGCGGCTCTATCTGGCTGATGATCATCGCCTATATGGTGCGGTTCATGGCGATCTCGCTCAACGCCTACGAGTCGGGGCTGGCCACGCTGAATCCCAATATGGATGCGGTTGCACGTACGCTTGGGCACGGCCCCTCGGGGATGCTGCGCGGCGTGCATCTGCCTATACTGCGCCCCAGCCTGCTGACAGCACTTCTTATCGTCTTCGTTGATGTGATGAAGGAGCTGCCCGCCACGCTGATCCTGCGGCCCTTCAATTATGACACGCTGGCGGTGCAGGCGCACAGGCTGGCGGCGGATGAGCGGTTAACCGAAGCGGCTGTACCCAGCCTGGTGATCGGTGCGGCGGGCCTGGTCCCTGTGGTGCTCCTGTGTTGGGGCCTGAGGCGCGAGGTGCAGGACGTAAGGTGCACCCCTGGCACGCACGCGACGTGATGGCGTAAGGTCAGCCGGGCATTGACAGCGGGCCGCTGGGGATATGGGGGATATGCTTGCAATGGGGCAAAGCCAACACCAAAGGCAGCGCGGGGGCCATGGCGCACAAAACCAAGAGGGGAAAGATGATGAGACGCTGGTTTCTTTGGGGTAAGCATAACCCGACAGCCGAGGCGGATTCGGAAACGCGGGACGACAACCGTGCGACACCGCTTCGCCTGGCGGTGATGATGGGCAAAGGCATGATGGCGCGGATACTTATCGCCGCAGGTGCGACAGAATAAATCACGGGCCGTCCGGGGCAGGGCCCGTGACCGCGCAGACCCCGCCAAAACGCTGTTCTACCGCCCCCGAACCCTGGCATTCCAGGGTGTTTTCCCTCTCAACGCACGTCATCGCATTTTGAGCCTTGTTTTCGTCGCCCTGCACAAACGCCGGAACGGCTACCGCGCCCGGTGCCCGTTTTCTTTGGCGAGGATCGGGTTGGGTCTATTCCCAACCGGCGGCGTTCAGCACATCGACGGCGGCGTCAACATTGTTGGCGATGTCAGCCAGGCTGATCGTGTCCGGGCGGAAGATGCCGAGCGCGGCGACCGACGGGGCCAGACCCACACCGGGGACCGCCGGATACTCATCATTACCGGACGAGAAGTAGTTCTGCGCCTGTGGCGAAGCCAGATACTCCAGGAACGTGATCGCGTTTTCACGGTTCGGTGCATGCGCCGCGACACCACCACCCGAGATATTCATGTGGGCACCAGTGTCGTTCTGGTTTGGGAACACCCAGCCGATACCGGCCAGATCCTCCTGGGTCATTGTGCTGTCGCCCTTGCGCAGGGCACGGGCGTAGTAATAGGTGTTGGACATCGCAATATCGCATTCACCCGAAGCAATACCGCGCAGCTGGTCGGTATCGCCACCCTGCGGGTCGCGGGCGAAATTGCCCACAACGGCGGTGGCCCAGTCGGTTACTGCGTCCTGGCCAAGGTGGGCAACCAAAGCCGCAGTGATGTTCTGGGTATAAACATTGGTCGAAGACCGGATACATATCATTCCCGCATATTCGGTGCTGGCCAAATCCTGATAGGTCATCGGCGGGTTTTTGACGTCGTCGCGATCATAGAACAGGATCCGTGCACGCTGGGAAAAGGCGAACCACCGGTTTTTATCATCCTGCAGATAGGCGGGAATGCTGCTTTCCAGCACATCGCTTCTGATCGGCTGAAGAAGTCCGAGGCCGGCAGCACGTGCCAGGCGCACGGTGTCAACGGTCAAGAAGACATCTGCAGGTGAGTTCTCACCTTCGGCGTCCATCCGCGCAATCAACTCATCCGCATTACCTTCGATGCGATTGATGGTGATCCCGGTCAGCTCAGTGAAGTCGGAATACAACCGCTCATCCGTGTCATAGTGACGTGACGAGTAAAGGTTCAATTCCTGCGCCTGGGCGGCGGGCAGCACGTTCGCAGCAATGGTCGTGCAGAGAAGTACGGCAATCATACGGGGCATAAGAGGTTCTCCATGTGAGCAGAAAATTGTCGTTGCCAGACCGGGAAACCCAGTCCGGTGCGATGATTCAAACCCGGCAGACCTTGGTTGTCAAGAATATCCGACTAAAATTATCAGAAATTCAACGCGTGCGATCCCCCTTGCCATCCAGTACCTCGAAACGCAGCGTGTTTGGCAGCAATGCAGAGGGAGAACGACGGTGAAGGTTGGAATCTGTTTTTTGGTCATGGCCTATACGTTCAGCCAATTCTACCGGGCGTTCCTGGCGGTTCTGGCACCGGTCCTGGAGCAGGAGATTGGCGCGACAGCAGCGGATTTGGCGCGTGCCTCGGGTCTGTGGTTCGCCGCGTTTGCGCTGATGCAACTGCCCGTGGGCTGGGCACTGGACCGTCTGGGCCCCCGGCGCACAACGGCAGTTCTGTTCGGGGTTTGCGCCGCCGGGGGCGCGGCACTGTTCGCATTGGCCCAGGGGCCAGGCGCGATTCAACTGGCCATGACGCTGATCGGGATCGGCTGCGCACCAGTGTTAATGGCAAGTTATTTCATTTTCGCCCGCCAGTACCCATCTGCGGTGTTTGGCACCTTGGCTGGTCTGACCGTGGGGATCAGCTCTCTCGGCAATATCGCCAGTGCTTTGCCCATGGCCCTGGCGGTGGAAGCCTTCGGCTGGCGGGCAAGCGTTTGGGTGCTGGCGGCGGCGACGGCACTGATTGCGCTGGCGATTGCCCGGCTGGTCAAAGACCCCGACGCACCGGACAGTCGTGCACAGGGCTCTCTGTTCGACATTCTTAAAACTCCCGCAATCTGGCTGATCCTGCCGATGATGTTCGTCTCCTATGGCCCTACGGCAGGCATTCGGGGGCTGTGGATCACACCCTATATCTCGGACCGCTTTGACGCAGACCTGACACAGATTGGCAACGCGACCTTGTTGATGAGCCTGGCAATGGTGGTCGGCAGCCTTGCCTACGGCCCTATGGACCGCCTGTTTGGCACTCGGAAATGGGTTATACTGGGCGGCAATCTGGTGCTGGCGGGATTTTGCTTTGCTTTGTGGCTCCTGCCACCTGCTGACCTGAAAACGGCCACCGCCCTGTTCGTGGCCATCGGTCTGTTTGGCAGTTCATATCCCATGGTTATCGCCCACGGCCGCAGCTTCTTTCCACCGCATCTGATCGGGCGTGGGGTGACGCTATTGAACCTGTTCGGTATGGGCGGCGCGGGGGTTGTGCAATTCCTGAGTGCCCCGGCCTACCTGCAGCTTGCGGCCGTGCGCGGCCCGGCGGATGCCTACGGCATGCTCTTTGCAGTGTTCGGCCTGATCATTCTGGTGGGGCTCACCGTTTACCTGTTTTCCGAAGACCGCACTGATTGACCCATTTACCACGGCGATGGGTCTCATTGCAAAACGCGATGTCATGGGCCCTTTCGCCAGCGGCCCCCTTGGCCTAAGAACCGCCCATCAAATTTCCAAAGGATAAGGATCATGGGTTACAAAATTGTCGTCGCTGGCGCCACGGGCAATGTGGGCCGCGAAATGCTGAACATTCTGGCCGAACGCCAGTTCCCTGTTGATCAGATCGCGGTGCTGGCCAGCCGCAAATCCCTTGGCACTGAATGCACTTATGGCGATGAAATACTGACCACAAAGAATCTGGACACGTTCGATTTTTCCGGGTGGGACATCGCCCTCTTTGCCATCGGGTCCGAGGCAACGGCAAAACACGCGCCCAGGGCAGCTGGGGCGGGCTGCGTTGTGATCGATAACTCATCGCTCTACCGGTATGAGCCGGACATCCCCCTTGTCGTGCCAGAGGTGAACCCCGAAGCCGTGGACAGTTACGCCAGGCGCAACATCATCGCGAATCCCAACTGCTCGACCGCGCAGATGGTGGTGGCCCTGAAACCCCTTCATGACCGGGCGCGGATCAAACGCGTGGTCGTATCAACCTATCAATCCGTCTCGGGTGCAGGCAGGGAAGGCATGGATGAACTGTGGAACCAGACTAAGGGCATGTATGTACCAGGCCAAGAGGTCGCGCCCGCGACATTCCAGAAGCAGATCGCGTTCAACGTCATCCCCCATATCGACACGTTCATGGAGGACGGATCCACCAGGGAAGAGTGGAAAATGGTGGTCGAGACGAAAAAGATCGTCGATCCGAACATCAAAGTCACGGCCACCTGTGTGCGCGTGCCCGTTTTCGTCGGCCATTCAGAGGCCGTGAATATCGATTTTGAGGATGCCCTTGATGAGGATGAAGCCCGCGATATCCTGCGGGAAGCACCAGGGATCATGGTGGTGGATAAGCGCGAGGATGGCGGTTATGTCACCCCTGTCGAATGCGTAGGCGATTACGTAACCTATATCAGCCGCATCCGGCAGGATTCGACAATCGGGAACGGGCTGAACCTGTGGTGCGTGTCCGACAACCTGCGCAAGGGCGCGGCCCTGAACACGGTACAGATTGCCGAGACCCTGGGCAAGCGCATGCTGAAAAAGGGTTGACCTCGACATGCGTTATTGAACAGCCCAACTCTGCTGCGGTGCGGAGTTGACCATTGGAACCAGGGTGGTTTATGTGCCCAGGGCCAGAACCTGCGTGATCACCCAATCGTCCTGTGGCGGAACATGCACCGCGGCGGGCGTGCCCCGGTGCTGGCCATTCCGCTCTCCCCTTGCGGCAGTCACAGCGTCCCGCCCGTCACCGCACGATACCACACCCGAATCGCTGCACGCTCTGCCTCTTCCATGAAGCTGATATTGCCGGGCGGCATGGCGTGACTGACGCCGGACTGAAGGTAGATGGCGCGCGCCTGTGTAGCAATCGCGGCGTCGCTGTCAAGCATCACGCTCCTGGGGGCCACCGCGATGCCGTCCCAGAATACCTGTTGCGCATGGCACATGGAACAGCGACCGAGGACGATATTGGCGACATCCGGAAAATCCGCATGGGCGGCGAAACGCGCGGCACCAGGTGTCAGCTGCGTCTCTTCAAGCGGCGTGTCCTCTTGCATCAAGGGCAGCACTGACAGCCAGACAATCACCGCGAAAATCGCGGTCGTCGCCCCCCAGGTCCACCATTTCATCCCCCCCCGCGCATGCATGGTGTTGAAGAAATGCCGGATCGTCACGCCCATCAGAAATACCAGGCTTGCGATCAGCCAGTTCCACTTGCCAGCGAAGGCCAGAGGATAATGATTCGACAGCATCAGGAAGATGACCGGCAAGGTCAGATAGTTGTTGTGGGTTGAACGCAGCTTGGCGATTTTGCCGTACGTCGCATCCGGTGTACGCCCGGCCTTTAAGTCCGCCACCACGATTTTCTGGTTCGGGATGATGATCAGCGCGACATTCGCTGTCATGATCGTGGCCGTAAAGGCCCCAAGGTGCAGCAGTGCCGCGCGGCCCGAAAACACCTGCGTGTAACCCCAGGACATGACGATTAGAAGCCCAAAGAAAAGCAGCATCAAAGCCGTAGGGTTCTTGCCCAAGGGGGATTTGCACAGCATGTCATAGACGACCCACCCGACCACCAAGGACATGGCCGAGATCGTGATCGCCTGCCACGTCGTCAACTCCATCACCGTCCAATCGATCAGGTAAAGTTCCGCCCCCATCCAGTAAAGCACGATCAGAAGTGCCATGCCCGACAGCCAGGTTGCGTAGCTTTCCCATTTGAACCAGGTCAGATGCTCCGGCAGTGCTTCGGGCGCGACCATGTACTTCTGGATATGGTAAAAACCGCCACCATGAACCTGCCACTCCTCTCCATCGGCACCGGAGGCGGGGCGCGGCTTTCGCTTCAATCCCAGATCGAGTGCGATGAAGTAGAAACTGGATCCGATCCAGGCAATCGCGGTGATCACATGCAGCCACCTGACGGCAAATTCCGCCCAATGAAGAAGAATTGTGGTGTCCAAGATGGCCCCCTCTGTTCTGTCATGACCTCAACCCGGCCAGATCAGCACAATTTCATTCGCAACGGCAACCACTGGCCCTGCTTTTGCCCATATTTTCACAGGGTGCCGCGGCTGGCTGTAGCGGAGGTGCAGAAGGGGCAATGCCTGTCTTCGGCACCAATGATTCGGAAACACTGGCCAGCATCGCCAACCCGGATTTCATCTCACATCCTGATGGCAGTGCCACGCCGAACGGCGGCAATGTTTCAGGCCGGTTCAACTGCCCCGATAGGTTGAATAGCCGTAGGGTGAAAGGAGGAGCGGCACATGGTAATGGGCGGCTTTGGCCATACCGAAACGGATCGGAATTTGGTCCAGGAACAGAGTTTCGGTTCCCGCCTGCCCGGTGGCTTTGAGATAGTCGCCAGCGAAGAAGACCAGCTCATACTGGCCAGTTGTGAACACATCAGCTGGCAGAATCGGCTGATCGGTTCGGCCATCAGCGTTGGTCACGGCCCTGGCAATCTTGCGATGGTCATTGCCCGAGACGCGATAGAGCACGATCTTCACACCCCCGGCGGGGACGCCACGGGCCGTGTCAAGCACATGTGTGGTCAAGAATCCATTAGGCATCATACCTCCTTCACTTGTCATTGCGGCATTTCAATCATTTTTGCCTGAGTCCGCAAGCCATAACCCCCGTCCCTCTTGCCTTCGGACCAGTTTACGGCATAAACAAGCGGCTTCTGTTGGTTTTGAGGGTTCCAATGGCCAATCCGCCGCCGCGCTACCCGCGGGACATGCATGGGTATGGTGCAACACCACCGCAGGCCAACTGGCCCGGCGGGGCGAAACTGGCCATCCAGATTGTATTGAATTATGAGGAAGGTGGCGAAAACAACGTCCTGCATGGCGATGCGGCGTCCGAGGCGTTCCTGTCGGAAATTGTAGGCGCACATCCCTGGCCGGGCCAACGCCACTGGAACAAGGAAAGCCTTTACGAATATGGTGCACGGGCCGGGTTCTGGCGACTTCACCGGCTGTTCACCGAAATGGCACTGCCAGTCACGGTTTACGGTGTGGCAACCGCACTGGCCCGGTCCCCCGCACAAGTGGCTGCGATGAAGGATGCGGGTTGGGAGATTGCCAGCCACGGGCTGAAATGGATCGATTACAAGGATTTCAGCCCCGAGGATGAACGCGCCCATATGGAGGAGGCGATCCGCCTGCATACTGAAGTGGTGGGGGAACGGCCGCGCGGCTGGTACACGGGGCGATGCAGCGAATACACTGTGAAACTGGCCGCAGCAGAGGGTGGCTTCGACTATGTTGCGGATAGTTATGCCGATGATCTGCCCTATTGGGTCCGATTCGATGAGCGTAATCAGTTGATCATACCCTACACGCTTGATGCCAACGATATGCGCTTTGCCACGGTCCAGGGGTTTAATGCGGGTGAACAATTCGAAAGCTATATGCGTGACAGCTTCGACGCACTTTATGCCGAGGGGCAGGCGGGCGCACCAAAGATGCTGTCAATTGGCCTGCATTGCCGTTTGATTGGGCGACCCGGGCGTATCATGGCACTGCGACGGTTCCTGGATTATGCCCAGGGTCATGCGGACATCTGGTTCGCACGTCGACGTGACATTGCCAGGCATTGGGCCCAAACCCACCCAGCATGCGGGACTAATGAAATCCCATCAAAGATGGAAAAAGCCGCCTTTGTCAATGCCTACGGGTCGATCTTTGAGCATTCGCCCTGGGTAGCCGAGCGTGCCTTTGAGCTGGAGCTGGGCCCGGCCCATGACAATGCCGAGGGGTTGACAAACGCACTTTGCCGCGCCTTCCGTGCGGGATCGCGGGACGCGCGGCTTTCGGTTCTGCGCACCCATCCCGACCTGGCGGGCAAGCTGGCCCTGGCCAAACGGCTGACGGCGGACAGCACAGCGGAACAGGCCAGTGCGGGCCTTGACGCCCTGACCGATGCGGAGCGTAACACCTTCACCCGACTCAACAGTACCTATACCGAAAAGCACGGCTTTCCTTTCATTATCGCCGTGCGCGATCACACCAAGGCCACGATCCTCACCGCGTTTGAACGGCGGATCGCTAACGACACCGAGGCGGAATTTGCCGAGGCCTGCGCCCAGGTGGAGCGTATCGCCTATCACCGGCTTGCCACCCTACTGCCACGAGACGCTTATGCCCAGCATTGAACGCCTGAACCCGGATTTGCCGATGTTCGCCCGTACCGGAATCAACCTTGCCTCTGCCGGTTTGGGGGCAAAGCCGATTTTGGCCACCGATGAGTTCTTCGCGCCCCTGGAACGGATGCTGCAAGACAGTGCTCCGGTGTTCGTCGAGGGCAAGTTTGACGATCACGGCAAATGGATGGACGGGTGGGAGACGCGGCGTCGCCGTGATCGCGGGAATGACCATGCGATCATCAGGTTAGCGGGGCCGGGGCGGATCACGGGCTTTGATGTGGATACCAGCCATTTCACCGGAAACTACGCGCCCGCCTGTATGATCGAAGCCTGTTCGCATCACGGCGGCATTCCGCCCGAGGGCACAAACTGGGTTCCGATCCTGCGCCACAGCCCGCTTGGCCCGTCTGACCACCACTACTTTAACTGCGAAAACTCCGAAAGCTGGACCCATCTGAAGATCAACATTTATCCTGATGGCGGTATCGCCCGGCTGCGGGCCTATGGGGTGCCGGAGCATGGTAAAACCAGTGCCAAAGGGGAAATCGACCTGGCTGCTGCGCTGAATGGCGGGCGGATTCTGGCCTTTTCAGACGCGCATTATGGCGACTGCAGGCGTCTTCTGGCCCCGGGGCGCGGGATCAACATGGGCGATGGTTGGGAAACCCGCCGCCGCCGCGAACCGGGTTATGACTGGATTGTCATCGCGCTTGGCGTGCGTGGCCTCGTTGAAAAGGCCGTGATTGATACCGCGCATTTCAAGGGCAACTTCCCCGACAGTGCCTCGATCCAGGCCGCCGACCTGCAAAGATTCGGTGAGGGACTGACCGACGCGTTGATCACGGACTCGATGTTCTGGGCCGAGCTGCTGCCGCGCCAATCCCTGAAACCGGACCAGGAACATGCCTATCGCGGTGAATTGGTCAGGCATGGCACGGTCACACATGTGCGGTTTAACATCTACCCCGATGGCGGCGTGTCGCGCCTGCGCCTTTTCGGCACCCCGACGCCATGAAAGTGATTCCCGCGGTCCCCCTGACTGCCGGGGCATTCGCCCCTTTCGGTGAGGTGCTGGAGGCTGCGGGTACGCCTGATCTGTTGATCAACCAGGGCAAATGCGCACGCTATCACGACCGCGCCAATCTTCATTTCAGCGACGGGCGGGCGGGCCTTAGCCTTTTCAAGGCTGCACCACGCAGCCTGCCTTACCGCCTGGAGATGTTAGAGCGGCATCCCCTGGGATCTCAAGCCTTCCTGCCGATGACCGAACACCCCTTTCTGGTCATCGTTGCCCCCGACAGGGGCGGGTGCCCGGGCACTCCGCGCGCGTTTCTTACCGCACCGTGCCAGGGCGTGAACTTCGCGCACGGAACATGGCATGGGGTGCTGACACCGTTACACGCCCCAGGGCTGTTCGCCGTGGTTGACCGCATTGGCGAAGGGAACAACCTGGAGGAGCATTTTCTGCCTGAACCGGCCACAATTACACATCCATCGGGCGATTAGCCCTTGCCGTGCCCCTCCCCGTTGCCTATTCTGTCAAATCAAGCGGGACTGGACCCCGCAAACGGGAGGTAGCAATGAAAAAGATGACGACATCCGCGATTGCCGCAGTCCTTTCCACGACCTGGGCTGGTGAGGCTTTGGCAACGGAATGGAACGTGTCGCTTTGGGGCCAGCGCCGCGCCTTTACCGAGCATGTGCATCACCTGGCCGATGCCGTGGCCGATGCCACGGACGGTGAATTCACCATGAACATCAGCTATGGTGGCCTGTCCAGCAATCGCGAGAATCTCGACGGCATATCCATCGGTGCGTTTGAAATGGCGCAGTTCTGCGCAGGCTACCACCGCGACAAGAACCGCGCGATTACCGTGCTTGAACTCCCCTTTCTGGGCGTCAGCACCCTTGAAGAGGAAGTCGCCGTCAGCCACGCGATCTATAGCCACCCGGCCGTGACCGAGGAGATGGCACAGTGGAACGCGATGATGCTGATGACGTCCCCGATGCCACAATACAACCTTGTTGGCACCGGTGAACCGCGCGATACACTGCAAGACATGGACGGCATGCGCGTTCGCGCCACGGGCGGGCTGGGCGATCTCTTCTCTGCCGTTGGAGCTGTACCCACATCGCTGACTGCGTCAGAGACCTATAACGCCATGGAAACCGGCGTGGTTGACACGGTCGCCTTTGCACAGCATGCGCATTTGTCGTTCCGCACCATCGACATCGCCGACTGGTGGACCGAGAACCTGAACCCTGGCACCGTGAACTGCCCGATCGTGGTGAATATTGACGCTTATGAGAGCCTTAGTGCCGAGCATCGCGCGGCACTTGACGGTGCCGTCGATGGTGCGATCCGGCACTATCTTGACAATTACAGCGAATTGCTTGACCAGTGGGATGCCGTTCTGGAAGAACGCGGCGTGGAGCGCGTGACGATACCTGATAGGACTCTGGCAGGTCTTGCCGCGCAGGCTGCACCGATCCACGAAGCCTGGATCGAAACCATGTCGGCCCAGGGCCTGCCAGCCCAGAACCTTTACGACCTGGTCCAGAAGACATTGCAACAGCATCGCAATATGTAAGTAAGGACCGTGGGCCGCACCGCTGCTGTCGGGTGGCCCATGTCAACACCGCAGACAGGGGCGGAGCTTGTGGCAGCCTCATCATCCACGGTGATGACCGATACCAGCCGCCTGTCGCGTATCGACCGGGTGGCCTTGGCCGTTGAGGCGCACTTTAACCTGGCAGGCGGGGTCGTGATCCTGCTTCTGGTTCTTATGGCCGTGGCGAATGTCCTGGGCCGCAAGATTCTGAACATGCCAGTCTACGGCTATGTCGATTGGACCGAGCAGTTTTTGGCCATCTTCGCCTTTCTGGGGCTGGCCTATTGCCAACGAGAGGGTGGCCATATTCGTATGGATATCCTGGTGATGCGCCTGCGCGGCCGGGTACTCTGGGCATTTGAATGGCTGTCGGCTCTCTTCATGTTCCTAGTCACGCTTGGTCTGATCCACGGCTCATGGCACCATTTTCTGCGCAGTTTCGACTGGGGCAGCCCGTTTTGGTCTACCGACAGTTCCATCGATATCGGCCTGCCAACCTGGCCTGCGAAGCTCCTGGTGCCTCTGGCCCTGACGCTTCTGGCGGTGCGCCTGGCGATTCAGCTCTGGGGCTACGGCCGCGCACTGCGAACCGGGGCATCAAGCCCTGTTGCGGTCCCCCTGCCCGAAGATGCCGCGAGCGTGGCCAGCCGTGAGGCTGAAACTGTCAGCGTGGCGCGGGATGACTGACAGGGACAATGCGTATTTGCGGAAAGACAACGCCCGGCGATTCCCGGAATCCCTGCAACGGTGCCTGCGGGAACATCATGTCCTGGGGTGTTTATCGTTCCCCGGATATGTCATGTCCCGACCCGCGACAGGAGCATCGGCTGAATGATCGATCACTATATCGACATGCGCACACTTCTTGATGGTGTGAACATCTTTACCGTGTCGCTGTGGCTGTCAGGATTGCTGATGCTTCTGGTCGTAATCGGCGTCCGCGTGGCCTTTGCCGCCGCCTTTATCGGGCTCATCGGGCTCTGTGTCTTCTTCATGCAACGCCAGGGCTTTGAGCACGGCTTTATTACCGCACTCAAACTTGCCGGGCAGGTGCCGCATTCGAAATCCACGGGCTATGCGCTTAGCCTGATCCCGACCTTCATCCTGATCGGCTATCTTGCCTATTACGCGGGCCTGACCAGGGCATTGTTCGAGGCCGCGAAACGATGGGTCGGCTGGCTGCCGGGCGGGCTAGGTGTTTCCACCGTTTTTGCCACGGCCGGGTTTGCCGCTGTCTCTGGTGCATCGGTGGCAACGTCTGCTGTCTTCGCGCGCATCGCGATCCCGGAGATGTTGAAGCTCAACTACGACAAGGCGTTTGCCGCGGGGGTTGTGGCCGCGGGCGGCACGCTCGCTTCGCTGATTCCGCCCTCGGCAATCCTGGTGATCTATGCGATCATCGTTGAGGCAAGCGTCGGCAAACTCTTGCTTGCGGGGTTCATCCCTGGCTTTGTCTCGGCACTGATCTATGCGGGCCTTGTTATCGGGCTTGCCAGATACCGCAAGTCTGTTGGCCCACCCGTCACCGGCTTCACCTGGAAGGAACGCTTTCAGTCGCTGCCCGGTGCGCTGCCCATATTCTTCGTCGTCTTTATCATCATCTTCTCGATCTACTACCGGGGAGAGGACGGTGCCTGGGCCACACCGACCGAGGCGGGGGCCCTGGGGGCCTTTGTCGTGCTGATCATGGCCCTTTGGAAAGGTATGAAATGGGGCCAGCTCGGCAGTGCCCTGATGGAGGCTGCCAAACTGACGGCGATGATCTTCGCGATGATCTGGGGTGTTCTGATCTATGTCCGCTTTCTGGGTTTTGCGCGGCTACCGGACAATTTTGCGCTTTTTATCAGTGGGTTGGACTATCCGCCTTATATCATCCTGCTCTGCATCCTTCTGGTCTATGTGGTTCTGGGGATGTTCATGGATGCAATCGGTATGCTCATCCTGACACTGCCCATTACCTTTCCCGCGGTCATCGCGCTCAATGGCGGACCCGACGTGACGCAAGAGATGTCAGCCTTCGGCATGACCGCCGGAGAATGTGGTATCTGGTTCGGGATCATCGTGGTGAAAATGGCGGAGCTTTGTCTGATTACACCGCCCATCGGGCTCAACTGCTTCGTTGTGGCGGGCGTGGCGAAGGATTCAAGGCTTGATATCGGCGTCCAGGATGTGTTCCGCGGCGCAGCCCCGTTCTTTGGGGCCGATGTCGCCACGGTGGCGGTCCTGGTCGCCTTCCCGGGCATCGTGCTCTGGCTGCCATCCCTGATCTAGGGTGCTGGCGGCGGTGCGGCAGAGCAGTTATAACCTGCCACCAGATGGGGGAATCGAAGCGCATGATCGATTACACCGTCATATATGGGGTTCGGTGACTGCCGCACGATTCGATTCTGCCTGTCCGGGGCAATTGTGCGCCCGGCTTGATGATGCAAAAAACGAACAGGAACCTGACCATTCTTTGGCACGGGGCGGGCAGGATTTACGATGCCCAGAGGAGGGCATTGGGGGCTGTTCGGGTCTTGCGGCAGCGAACGGGAACGTTAGGCTGACGCGGCAGGAAGAGAGGCCAGCCGATGCGTGCCAGATTTGCAGCCAGAACCGATAAGGCGATCCCGCTTATTCTGCTGACGCCAGATAGGCTGAAGGGCGTACTCTCCAGCCTGCCAGAGGCCCAGGCCGCTTGGGCACGGCTACATGACTTTTGCGCAAAGTCCGGCAGCCGGCTTGTTTTGCCCGGCCCCGACGGCTCCGCCGACCGGGTGCTGATCGGGCTTGGGGACACAGCAGCGCGCGCCCGCACCCGATTCGCTGCCGGAGCCGCCATCGCAGCCCTTCCCAAAGGGGTCTACCGTGCCGTGGCCGATGACCTGCCGCGCACCCTGGCCGAGGAGGTGGCGTTTGGCTATCTGCTCTCCTGTTACAGGTTTGATGCCTATCGCAGCCAGTCCCGGGTCAAGGCTGGTCTGGTACCCCCCTCCAACGTTGACAGTGCGGCACTGGAACGAATGGCCGAGGCAGAATTCCTGACGCGGGATTTGATCAACACGCCGGCTGAGGACATGGGCCCCGATGAATTAGAGGCCGCGGCGCGTGATCTGGCCCGTCAATTCGGTGCAAACCTTAAGAAGACAGAGGGCGATGACCTTCTGGCGGCAAACTTTCCCCTGATCCACACAGTGGGGCGCGCCGCTGCCCGGGCACCGCGCCTTCTTGACCTGGGCTGGGGCACCGCAGGGCCGCATGTCACGCTGGTGGGCAAGGGCGTGTGTTTTGATACGGGTGGGCTGAACCTGAAGCCCGGCGTGTCGATGGGATTGATGAAAAAGGATATGGGGGGCGCGGCTGCGGTTCTGGGGCTGGCGCAGATGATTATGGCCGCGAACCTGCCGGTGCGGCTGCGCGTATTGATCCCGGCAGTCGAGAACGCTGTCAGCGGCGCGGCCTTTCGGCCTGGCGATATTCCAAAGGCGCGGAACGGAATGACAGTGGAAATCAACAGCACCGATGCCGAGGGCCGTCTGGTGCTTGCCGATACGCTCGCGCTTGCGGCGGAAACGCCGCCGAACCTCCTCGTCTCTATGGCTACGCTGACTGGCGCGGCGCGGGTAGCTCTTGGCCCGGACCTTGCCCCCTTTTACACTGATGATGACGGCGTGGCCGCCGCACTATCAGCCGCCGGAACCAGGGTGTTCGACCCGATGTGGCGAATGCCCTTCCACGCACCCTATGAGGCGATGATCGAACCGGGCATTGCCGATCTGAACAATGCTCCCAAGGGTGGGTTTGCCGGATCCATCACGGCGGCCCTATTCCTGCGTCGGTTCACTGCTGGGGTCGCGCCTTACGTGCATCTCGACATATACGGCTGGCAGCCAAGTGCCGCGCCCGGTCGCCCCAAGGGCGGGGCAGGCCAAGGTGCGCGCGGCCTGTTCCATGCCTTGCCGGAAGTGCTGCGGCTATGACCGACGCCAGAATGCTCGCCAGCAACGGGCGTGTGGCCCTTCGCACCCTGGAAGGTAAGGTAGAGGCCCAGGCTTTCGTCCACGGGCAAAAGATGATGGTGCAGCAGCCGATTGTCAGCCTGACCGACAAGCCGCGCGGGCGGCGGGTCAGCCAGTTGGTGTTCGGGGAAGCGTTTCTGGTGCTTGAGACACGGGAGGGCTTTGCCTTTGGCTGCACGGGGCGCGATGGATATGTCGGTTACATCCTGGCATCGGCCCTGATGGTTCCGGCGGAACCGACCCATTGGGTGACAGCCCCGGCCACCCACCTGTATCCCAAAGCCTCGGTCAAGGCAGTGCCGGATACCTCGATCTATTTCGCGTCGCGGGTGCAGGTGCGGGCGGAACATGGGAATTTCCTGCGCATCCATACCGGCCATTTTGTGCCACAGGCACACCTTCAGCCCATCAAGGTGCGCTTTGCCGACCATGTCGGGGTAGCCGATTTGTTCCTGGGAACACCTTATCTTTGGGGCGGGATCAGCCGGTGGGGGATTGACTGCTCGGGCCTGGTGCAGACCTCCCTTCTGGCCTGCGGCGTGGATTGCCCGCGCGACAGCGACCAGCAACAGGCCACCCTTGGCCGCGAACTGCCGTCCGGAGAGCCGTTAGGCCGGGGTGACTTGGTGTTCTGGAAGGGTCATGTGGGCATCATGGCGGATGAGCAGACCCTGCTACACGCCAATGCCCACCACATGTCTGTCGCCTATGAGCCCTTGCGCGATGCCGCCGCCCGGCTCGAGGCATATGGCGACGGCACGATTAGCGCACGGCGACGGCTGCTCGGAAAGACCCGGGAACCTTTGGGCGACCGGTACCCCCGTGACCCGCAAACGCCTTAGTCAACCATGCGGATCATTTTACGTTCCAGCACCCGCAGCGCGGCCTTTAGGTCGTGCCCGCGTTTCATGATACGGCCATCCATGCCGATGACAGAATACTGCCCTTGCCTGTCCTGCAATCCGGGGCGTTTTTCGACCCGATAGATCGGATGCTCGGCACTGCGCCGGAAGATCGAGAAGATCGCCGCGTCGTGCAGATGGCTGATCCCGTAATCACGCCAGATTCCGGCGGCGACCATCCGGCCATAGATCGCCAGGATCACCGCAAGCTCCTTGCGGTCAAAGGCCACTGTCTCGGGGATCCGCCGCGCACTGGCGGGCAGGAACTTTATCACCATCGGGCAAGCGTGGCGCGGGTGTGACGTAAAATCAAGTGTAATCCAAACTTTGCCCGCAGTCACCTTGGGGGTTGCATTCCAAGCCAAGGGATTGATATACGTCTGAATCTTGACTGTAATCCCCTATGGGAGAATCCTGTTTATGGCTGATGTGCGCGAACTGCAAACAACGATCAGACGGGTTATTGAGGAACAGCTCACCCCCGCACAGATTGTCGAGGTTAAGGTGTCCGAGGGGTTTGACCACGATGAAGACCCTATCCTCGAGATTACAGTCGTCTTTGATAAGGACAAGATCGAAGGTGGCCGGCTTGACCCCGGGAAGGTTGTTGGATTGCCCCGACATCTGGGCGAGTCTCTTGGGGAACTGGGCGAACACCGCTTTCCCTTTATCAGCTACATGACCCCCGGATGAATTCGCCGATGCAGCCGCTTGACCTTATAAGAACAGCCCGAAAAACGGCAAGGTCACAGGCAGCGGTCCGCCCAAGGCAATCCGATCTTAGACGCGCGATAAGCACGGCATACTATGCGCTGTTTCATGCGCTGTGCATGAATTACGCCGATTGTCTGATCGGCCGGACGGGTTCGGACCGTAGTAAGCGTGCATGGCAACAAGCCTATCGCACCGTAGAGCACGGTGACGCCAGGAAACGATGCGCCAACCAGAACACAATTTCCGAATTCCCAACGGAAATTCGGGATTTTGCTCTCCAGTTCCGGACATTACAGCAGAAACGCCACTCGGCGGATTATGACCCCCATGCCCGCTTCACCAGGACAGAAGTTGATACGGATATTGATGTGGCTGAACGCGTGATCAAGGGTTTCGATCTCGTCAGCCTCAAGGATCGCCGCGCGTTTGCCGCGTGGACAGCGATGAAAACCCGCCGCACCTAGGCCCGCACCTTCACCTCATAGGCTTCGGCGATATCCTGGGCCAGCGCGCCGACCTCAAAGGTGTAATCCCCGATCTGGCCCACGGGCGTAACTTCGGCCGCCGTGCCGGTGAGCCAGCATTGCTCAAAGCTGTCCAGCTCTTCCGGCAGGATGTGTCGTTCATGCACCTTGATCTGGCGGTCTTTCAGCATGCCGATGACCGTCTGCCGGGTGATCCCGTTCAGAAAGCAATCCGGATCCGGCGTGTGTACCTCTCCCCCCCTGACGAAAAAGATGTTTGCCCCCGTCGCCTCGGCCACATAACCGCGGTAGTCGAACATCATCGCGTCAGAGCACCCCTTCGCTTCGGCGGCGTGTTTTGACATCGTGCAAATCATATAGAGCCCCGCCGCCTTGGCATGGCTTGGGATTGTCTCGGGGCCGGGGCGCTTCCATTTGGAAATGTCCAGCCTGGCACCCTTCATCTTTGCATCACCGTAATAGGCCCCCCACTCCCAGGCTGCGACGGCTAGGCGAACTGGATTCTTTGCCGAAGCGACGCCCATATCCTGACCTGAACCGCGCCACGCGACGGCACGGACATAGGCATCAGCCAGGTTGTTGGCGCGCATCACCTGATACTTGGCGGCTTCAATCTCATCAACGGTCCAGGGGATTTTCACATCGATCAGGTGGCCCGAATTCAACAGACGTTCCGAGTGTTTCCGGCTTTCAAAAATCTTGCCGCCATAGGCCCGTTCCCCTTCAAACACGGAAGAGGCATAGTGCATGGCATGGGTCAGGATATGTACATTCGCGTCCCGCCAGGGGATCAGCTTGCCATCCATCCATATCATGCCGTCACGGTTGTCATATCCTCCGGCCATCGGCCTGTCCCTTACCCTGCCCGGGCCATTCGCCGGTGGTTTCGTTTTATCGCGCATAATTCCAGACCTTCGCTAGCAATTCAGTCTTGGAAAGTCAACATGGCTGACATAAAAAGAAGAACACCGCCTGAACGGACCACGTGAAAGGGGCATGCAATGGCGGATCGTGGCGCGGCGGATGCGATGGCAAGCGGGGAAAGCCTGCTGTTCCTAACCGATGAACAGTTGCGGCGCGGGATTGAGGCGATGTTCTTCGCCTGTCGCGGGTTTACTGCGGATCCGGACCGCATTCTGCGGAATCACGCCTATGGCCGTGCCCATCATCGGGCGGTCCATTTCATCAACCGCGCACCGGGCACGACAGTGAACAATCTGCTTGACATTCTGGGTGTGACCAAACAATCATTGAACCGCGTTTTGCGCACATTGGTTGACGATGGGCTGGTCGAAAGCCACGTGGGTACCCGGGACAGGCGTGAACGGCATCTGTTCCTGACTGGTGCCGGCATGGCACTGGAACGCGAGCTATCGGACGCCCAGCGCAACCGCATGCGTGCGGCATATCGCAATGCGGGCCCCGAGGCCGTTGCCGGGTTCCGCACGGTTCTGGAGCAGATGATGGACTTGGACCTGCGCCGCCATTATCAGGCCGCGCCGGAGCAGACACCGTGAACAAGGCAGTCGCCCATCTTCTGATCGTCGATGATGATGAGCGTCTTCGCGGATTGTTGCAGACGTTCCTGATCCGCCATGGCTTCATGGCAACAGTCGCCCGCGACGCCGCCCATGCCCGCGGCCTGCTGGCGGGGATGGAATTTGATCTGATCCTCCTTGATGTGATGATGCCGGGGGAGGATGGCCTTGGTTTGACCGCCGCCTTGCGCGAAACACTCGGCACACCGATCCTGCTTTTGACCGCAAGGGGGGAGCCTGTGGATCGGATCAAAGGGCTGGAGGCCGGGGCTGATGACTATCTGCCAAAGCCTTTTGAACCGAAAGAGCTGCTGTTGCGGATCGCCGCGATCCTGCGCCGGGTACCACCCCCGACGCCAGACCCGGAAGAGACGCCGAAGATTCTGCACCTGGGCGCGATCTGCTATGATCCGGAGCGCGGTAAGATGTGGCAAGGCCAGAAGAATGTGCGCCTGACGGCGACGGAATCGGCCCTGATGCGCATCTTCTCGGCCTCTCCCCACATAACAGTCAGTCGTGCGCGACTGGCTGGGGATTCGGGCCGGGACCGCAGCATCGGAATCGGGCAGGCGCAGGAACGCGCTGTCGATGTGCAAATCACCCGACTCAGGCGCAAGATTGAAACTAACCCGAAAAAGCCGCGCTATCTGAAAACCGTACGCGGTGCCGGTTACATGCTGGTGCCGGATTGATGCCTACGCTTCTGGTGGAAAATCATGATGGCCTGTTGCATAAAATGCCCCTTGGCCACCCCGAACAGATCGCCCGGCTTGAGGCCGTCTTTGCCGCCCTGTCGGCACCGGCGTTCGATGCTCTGGCACGGGTCGAGGCCCCGGAAGCAACCGAAGACGACCTGCTGCTGTGTCATCCGCCTGGACATATCGCCACAATCAGGGCTTCGATTCCGCAAAGCGGGCTGGCGGCAATCGATGCCGACACCTCGGTCTCTCCGGGCTCGTGGAATGCGGCCCTCAAGGGGGTGGGCGGCTGCCTTCATGCCGTTGATCAGGTGCTGTCTGATGCCGCGCGCAACGCTTTTGTTGCCACTCGCCCGCCCGGCCACCATGCCGAGGGAACACGGCCCATGGGGTTTTGCCTGTTCGGCAATATCGCCATCGCTGCGAAGCATGCGCTGAAGCGGCATGGGCTCAGCCGCGTCGCGGTGGTGGATTTCGACGTGCATCACGGCAACGGCACCCAGAACCTGCTTTGGGATGAGGCGCGTGTGCTGTTCATCTCAACCCACCAGATGCCGCTTTATCCGGGCACCGGTGCCCCCGGCGAATGTGGGGCCGCCGGCACAATCCTGAACCTGCCGCTAAATCCTGGAACGGGCGAGGCAGAGATGCGGCAGGTCTACGCAAGCCGGGTTCTGCCAGGGCTGGAATCCTTCGGCCCCGAACTTGTGCTGATCTCTGCCGGGTTTGACGCGCACCGTGCCGACCCGCTGGCCAGCCTGGCCTGGGAAACAGAGGATTTCGTCTGGATAACCCGGCAGCTTTGCGCACTGGCCAACAGGCATTGCCGGGGGCGTGTGGTCTCGGCCCTCGAAGGCGGGTATGATTTGTCTGCGCTTGCGGCCTCGGTCGCAGCCCATGTGATGGTATTGATGGAACAAACCGGATGACCGAAGAACAGCCAGTTGATCAGATGACCTATGAACAGGCAATCCACGAACTCGAATCTGTTGTGGCCGCCCTCGACAAGGGCGATGTGCCTTTGGAACAGTCCATCGCCCTTTATGAACGCGGCGCGGCACTTAAGGCGCACTGTGAGGCCAAGCTCAAAGAGGCTGAAGAGAAGGTCGCACAGATCACGCTGGATGCCGATGGACAGCCCACCGGAACCACACAGGTTGATGGTCTTTGAGTGTTTCAGACGGCGTTAGAAACGGCACAAAATGCCATTGGCCGGTTCCTTCAGACCGAGTTTGCGGGCCTGACGCCGGGGTGCGTGGCCGATGGCATGCGCTATGCCGTCGATGGCGGAAAGCGGTTGCGCGGATTCCTGGCCCTGGAAAGCGCACGGGTTTACAATGTGCCCCAGGGGCAGGCACTGTTCGCAGCGGGCGCGGTGGAATGCATACACGCCTACAGCCTTGTGCATGATGATCTGCCCTGTATGGATGATGATGATTTGCGCCGCGGGCGACCGACGGTGCACCTGAAATGGGATGAGGCAACGGCCATCCTGGTTGGCGATGCGCTCCAGTCTTTCGCTTTTGAGCTTTTGTCACGGGATGGCGCGGGCGATGCAAAGCAGAGGATCACCCTGATATCTGCGCTTGCCAAAGCCTCGGGCGCAGAGGGGATGGTTCTGGGGCAGGCCCGGGATATCGTGGCGACGACCACCAGAGCCCCCCTGGGTCTGGAAGAGGTTACGGCCCTGCAATCCGGCAAGACCGGTGCCCTGATCACGTGGTCCGCCCAGGCCGGGGCCATCCTCGGGCGTGCCGACGCTGCCCCCCTGCAGCGTTACGCGCAGGCCGTTGGCCTTGCTTTCCAGATTGCCGATGACATCCTGGACGTGGAAGGGAACGCAGCGACCGCCGGGAAGCGGTTGCAGAAGGACGCGGGCGCGAAGAAGGCAACGTTTGTCTCGCTTCTGGGGCTGAAGGGGGCCAAAGCCCGCGCAGCAGACCTGGTGGCCCAGGCAGAGGCGGCACTGACCCCTCTTGGTGACGCGGCAGAGACACTCAGGACACTCGCCTGCTATATGGTTGACCGCGACAGGTAAGACCGGAAAGGGAGGCCAGCAGAAGATGACCAGCCAGAAGACCCGGACCCCGCTTCTGGACCGGGTGAACAGCCCCGCAGATCTGAAAGGATTGTCCAGCGTTGAGCTGCGCCGCCTGGCCGATGAGCTGCGCAAAGACACCATCGCCATGGTCAGCCGGACCGGTGGCCATCTGGGTGCGGGGCTGGGCGTGGTGGAACTGACCGTGGCCCTGCACGCGGTGTTTGACACGCCGCGCGACCGGCTGATCTGGGATGTCGGCCACCAATGCTACCCGCATAAAATCCTGACCGGGCGGCGGGACCGTATGCCGACCCTGCGCCAGAGGGACGGACTCAGCGGGTTCACCAAACGCGCCGAAAGCCCCTATGACCCGTTTGGCGCGGCGCATTCGTCCACAAGCATCTCCGCCGCCCTCGGCTTTGCCGTCGCGCGTGATCTGGGCGGTGCGCCCGAACATGGGCTTGGCGATGCCATCGCGGTGATCGGGGACGGTGCACTCTCGGCCGGGATGGCCTATGAGGCGATGAACAACGCGGGCCATCTGGGCAAGCGGCTGATCGTCGTGCTGAACGATAACGAGATGAGCATCGCGCCGCCGACAGGGGCGATGTCCTCTTATCTCTCGCGGCTTTATACAGGCACCCCGTTTCAAGAGTTGAAAGCCGCCGCGAAAGGCGCGGTGTCGCTGCTGCCCGAACCGTTGCAAGAGGGCGCACGGCGCGCCAAGGAACTCTTGAAATCCGCTACAGTCGGCGGGACATTGTTTGAAGAGCTTGGTTTTTCCTATGTCGGCCCGATTGATGGGCATGACATGGAACAGCTTCTGGCCGTCTTGCGCACCGTCAGGACGCGCGCTGACGGCCCGGTCCTGATTCATGCGATCACCCGGAAAGGCAAAGGGTATCACCATGCCGAGGGACGACCGGACAGGGGCCATGCCACCGCGAAATTCGACGTGGCGACAGGTGAACAGAAAAAGGCACCATCAAACGCGCCGCCCTACACCAGGGTCTTCGCCCAAAGCCTGATCCAGGCGGCCGAGGGTGATCCCCTGATCACCGCGGTGACGGCGGCAATGCCCGATGGCACCGGGCTCAACCTGTTCGCCCGGCGTTTTCCGACGCGCTGCTTTGATGTGGGAATCGCCGAGCAGCACGCAGTCACATTCTGCGCGGGCATGGCCGCGGGCGGGCTCAAGCCATTCTGCGCGGTTTATTCCACCTTTCTGCAGCGCGGCTATGACCAGGTGGTACACGATGTGGCGATCCAGCACCTTCCGGTCCGTTTTGCCATCGACCGGGCCGGGCTGGTCGGGGCCGATGGGGCCACCCATGCAGGCAGTTTCGACATCGCCTGTCTGGCCAACCTGCCGGGCTTTGTGGTGATGGCCGCCGCGGATGAAGCGGAACTGGTGCATATGGTTGCCACGGCGCACGCCATTGACGACCGGCCATCGGCCTTTCGCTTTCCACGCGGGGAAGGCGTGGGCGTGGAGATGCCCGAGCGTGGGGAGATCCTGGAGATCGGCAAGGGACGGCTGATGGCCCAGGGGGACCGCGTTGCGATCCTGTCGTTCGGGACGCGCCTGCAAGAGGTGATGGAGGCCGCCGCGGCCCTGCGGGCTAGGGGCCTTATGCCCACCATCGCCGATGCACGCTTTGCCAAACCCCTGGATGAGGCGATGATCATGCGCCTGGCCCGAAATCACGAGGCATTGATTACCATCGAAGAGGGCGCGGTGGGCGGCTTTGGTTCCCATGTCGCGCAGTTTCTGGCCCAGGCGGGTGTGTTTGACACTGGCCTCAAGTTTCGCTCTATGGTGCTGCCCGATGTCTTCATTGAACAGGCCAGCCCAAAGGATATGTATGCTGTCGCCGGCATGAATGCGGCGGATATTGAGGCAAAGGTGCTTGAAGTGCTCGGGGTAGAGGTCATTGGAAGAAGGGCCTAAAGGCGAAACCCCGCGAGGGCCTTGCGGCTGTCGCGGGGCTCTGAACGAATTGAGGGCTTAGAGTTACCCCCGACAGAATCAGTTTTGCCATGAAATTTCCATTCGTCAAGTTAAATTGATCTCATGTCATCCACGGTTATCAGCCTCATCTCTCATGAGCGACTGAATACATATCTAAAAGCAAGCGGCTTTGACATGGATCGCGCCTTGCGTCTTTATGCCTGGAACATGCGTATCTCTGCGTCATTCTTTCCGCTTCTCTGTTGTATCGAGGTCTGCCTTCGGAACCGCATCGCACCCCGGCTGGTTGATCGATTCGGACAGGGGTGGTGGAATAACGAAGAATTACACACGATCATGGGTGGAAAAGGGAAAGGCACCGTTCTTCGCACCGCGAAATCGATCAATGAACGTGGCACGCAACGCGGGACGACGCCGACATCGGGCCGCATGACCGCGGAGCTGAATTTTGGCTTTTGGGTGGGAATGCTTCTTCCAAAGTACGAAACGGAATTATGGGATGACCTTCAAACATGGTTTCCCGACCTGCCGCAAGATCAAAATCTGTCCAGCCTGCAGCAGTACGCCGCAGAAATCAGGGATTTGCGCAATCGTATTTCCCATCACGAGCCAATTTTCAAACGAGATCTCACCCTGGACTATGCACGACAGCTGCAATTTTTGACCTGGACAGGCCCCCAAAAAGCGGCTTGGATCAGACCACAACTTGAAACCATGAAGATATTACGGCAGCGGCCCTGACACTCACCCGCGCGCTTTCAAGTGCTTCTCAATCGCTTCCAGCCGCTTCATAACCTCATCGCGATAGGCATCGGTGGCGGCGGTCGATTCCTCGGCATGGGCATCCTGCATTGAGTTCACGATCAGACCGACCAGCAGGTTCACCACCGCGAAAGTCGTTATCATGATAAAGGGGACAAAGAAGGCCCAAGCGTAGGGATAAACCTCTAGCACCGGGCGGACGATCCCCATGGACCAGCTTTCCAGCGTCATGATTTGGAACAGCGAATAAAGCGACCGGCCAAGCGTGCCGAACCACGCAATGAACTCTGCGTGCCGTTGTTCCGTGCAGGCGGCAACCGCCAGTTGCAGGCAGCCATTGCCGAACAGGTTCGTCGCCATCACGGCACCGATGTAAAAGATGATGCCCATCAACAGAAAAACCGATCCCATGCCGGGCAGTGCGGTGATAAACCCCTCTACCACCCGGCGCAGGCGGGGCGCAGCGGTGGTAATGCGCAGGATCCGCAGGATGCGCAGTGCCCGCAGGACCGAGAATCCCTGGCCCGCGGGAACCAGCGCGATGCCGACGATCACAAAGTCAAACAGGTTCCAGCTGTCGCGGAAAAAGGCAAGGCGATGGGCGAACACCTTGAGCACGATTTCGATCACGAAAATACCCAGGCAGATGCGATCCAGCACCACAATCACCAGCCCCGCCGCCGCCATCAGCAGGTCAGAGGTTTTTACGCCCAAAAGAAACGCATTGAAGATGATGACAGCCATGATGCCATTGCGAAACTGCGGCAAATCCAGCCACGCGGCCACGTGCTTTCGTGTCATATCTGCCCCTTCACCAGCCAAACCCTGATATGGGGCAGGTACAGACTGGTGGCAAGCTCTACATGGCGGCGTTTTGCGCACCCGAATCAACCGCAACACGGGTATCGCAGTGAACGCGGGTTCCTGGCGTTACTGCGCAACCTTCCCGTTCGGGCCCTTCCTGCGCCCGTTTTGCAGGTGGCAAAAGGCCACCCTGTG
>JACONJ010000007.1 GCA_014323785.1 Paracoccaceae bacterium
AGAAGTGCTGTCAGATGCACCCGATCCAGTGCCCTGTCCCGCTTGGCCGCATCCTTCGGCTGTTTGATCGCCAGAAAGGCCACCTGACCAGGCCAGGACAGCGACGGGAACGGCCTGGCATGCAATTCATTGGCCAGTTGAAACCGAAGCGGATGATCGTTGATGGGTGGCATGGCGCAGTTTCCTGCAAACTAAGGGGGGATGTAACAAAATCTACCTGCCAGTAAACAAAAATATCCATGAAATACCTAGCGAGCGGTGCGCCATCGTATACACATAACGCGCCGCGTCAGCCAGTCGATGATATTCATCTGCGGGGGAAACGGTGGCCCGTGTTCAAACGCCTCTCTGTACCGATAGATAGGCCAGGCATCCCGGGGATCGTGGATCATGGGCGGGGAAGGTATTGCCCAGATGCGCCGTTGCGTAACATCCGCCAGGTTGCTAAACGGAGAGTCTGTTGCAGCGAAAGCGAAAAGGGGATGCCAGTGAAAATCGGGGCACCAAAAGAAATCGAACCCGGCGAAGCCCGCGTGGCGATAACGCCGGACAGTGCGCTGCAATTGCAAAAACTGGGCCATGAATGCGCCATCGAGACCGGCGCGGGAGAAGCGGCTGGCTTCTCTGATGCCGCCTATGAGGTAGCCAGCGTGCAAATCCACAAAACGGCTGCCAGTTTGTGGGACGCCGTGGATGTGGTGGCCAAGGTTCGCCCGCCCACGGAAACCGAGGCCAGGAACCTGACCCATGGCCAGCTTTTGATCTCTTTCTTTTATCCCGGTGCCAATGACGAACTGATGGAACTGGCAAAGGGCAAGGGTGCCAATGTCATCGCCATGGATATGGTTCCACGGATCAGCCGTGCGCAAAAGATGGACGCACTGAGTTCCATGGCTAATATCGCAGGTTACCGTGCAGTGATCGAGGCGGGCAGCAATTTTGGCCGCTTTTTTACCGGCCAAGTGACGGCGGCGGGCAAGGTGCCACCAGCAAAGGTTCTGGTTGTGGGCGCGGGCGTTGCTGGCCTTGCTGCCATTGGCACTGCCACATCCCTGGGCGCGATCACCTATGCCTTTGACGTGCGGCCGGAAGTGGCCGAACAGATCGAATCCATGGGCGCAGAATTTGTGTTTCTGGCGTTTTCCGACGATGAGCTGCCCGATGGAGCCGAAACCGGGGGCTATGCGGCACCATCCACACCTGCGTTCCAGGCGAAACAGCTTGAAAAATTCCGCGAGATCGCGCCGGAGATGGATATCGTCATCACCACCGCACTAATCCCCAACCGCCCGGCACCGGTACTCTGGACCGCGGACATGGTAGAGAGCATGAAACCGGGGTCGGTTATCGTTGATCTGGCCGCTGAACGCGGTGGCAATTGCGCTTTGACACAGAGGGATAAAAAAGTTGTCAGCGACAATGGTGTGACGATCATCGGCTACACGGATTTCCCATCGCGGATGGCGGCACAAAGTTCCACGCTTTATGCCACGAACATCCGCCATATGATAACCGATCTGACGCCCGGGAAGGACGGCCGGATCGTCCATAACATGGAAGATGACGTGATTCGCGGCGCGACCGTGACTTATGGCGGAAAAATTACCTTTCCGCCGCCGCCGCTAAAAAAGGCCGCGATTGCGGTGCAAAAAACGCAAAAGCCGAAAGAATCGACACCCGAGGATATCCGTGCGCAAGAAGCCGCCGCCTTCAAGGCGCAGACCAGGCAACAGGTCACGCTGATCGCGGCAGGCGGAGCCGCGTTGCTGGCCATCGGCCTGATCGCGCCAGCCAGTTTCATGCAGCATTTTATCGTGTTCATCCTGTCGGTCTTCATCGGCTTCCAGGTGATCTGGAACGTGGCCCACAGTTTGCACACACCACTGATGGCGGTGACCAACGCCATTTCCTCGATCATCATCCTGGGCGCACTGATACAGGTCGGATCAAGCACACACTTGATCACGATTCTTGCGGCACTTGGCATCTTCATGGCTGCGGTGAACATCTTCGGCGGCTTCCTTGTGACACGGCGCATGCTTGCCATGTTCCGGAAATCTTGAACCGGCAGGGGTAGGGACAATGGATTTCGGATTTACGGTTGCATCCTATGCAGTCGCGGGGGTTCTTTTTATCCTCTCGCTTGGCGGTCTATCGGGTCAGGAAAGTGCAAAACGTGCCGTTTGGTACGGCATCGCCGGGATGGCCATCGCGGTCGTTGCCACGATGATCGGGCCAGGCCAGGGGCTGTGGCTTCTGTCGATCATCTTGGTCGTTTGCGGGGCGGCTGTGGGTTATCAACTGGCCACGCGGGTACAGATGACCCAAATGCCCGAGCTTGTGGCGATCATGCACAGCCTTGTGGGCTTGGCTGCCGTTTTTGTCGGCTTCAATGCCCACATTGAAATTGAACGTATCGCGGCAGAATTCGCGGGGGCGGATCTGGACTTCCCCCAGCCTGCAGGCCCGCTGAGTGAAGCCGCTTATGCACTTCTTGGCACATTGTCGAATTTCGGCGCACTTGTGGGCAAGAAAACCGGGGTTGAGATCGGCATCCTGCAAATCGAACTGGCCCTTGGCATCTGGATCGGGGCGGTCACCTTCACCGGGTCGGTTGTGGCTTATGGCAAGCTTTCCGGCAATTCCACCATGCTTCCCTTCAGGATTGATACCAGCGCAAGGCAATTGCCCGGTGGCCATATGCTGAACGCGGCTGCTGCTGCGTTATCGGCCATCCTGCTGATCATGTATCTTGGCGGGGCGGGCGGCTGGACGCTGATCCTTCTGGCAATTCTGGCGTTTTTCATCGGCTATCATCTGATCATGGGGATCGGCGGTGCGGACATGCCTGTTGTTGTGTCGATGTTGAACAGCTACTCTGGATGGGCGGCTGCGGCGATCGGTTTTTCGCTGTCGAACGATCTTCTGATCATGGTAGGTGCTCTGGTCGGATCATCGGGTGCAATCCTCAGCTACATCATGTGCAAGGCGATGAACCGCTCCTTTGTCTCGGTGATCCTGGGTGGCTTTGGCGGTGCATCCGGTCCGGTGGCCAGGATCGAGGGTGAGCAGGTTGCCATCGACGCCGATGGTGTGGCCGCGGTTTTGAACGAGGCCGACAGCATTATCATCGTCCCGGGCTACGGCATGGCAGTAGCGCAGGCGCAGCAATCGGTCAGCGAGTTGACCCGGAAACTGCGCGCACAGGGTAAAGAGGTGCGCTTTGCCATCCACCCGGTCGCGGGGCGTCTGCCGGGGCATATGAATGTGCTTCTGGCCGAAGCGAGGGTTCCCTATGACATTGTGCTGGAGATGGAGGAGATCAACAACGATTTCCCCAAGACCGATGCGGTCATCGTCATCGGCTCAAACGATATCGTAAACCCCGCCGCGCAGGACGACCCGAACAGCCCCATCGCTGGCATGCCGGTTCTGGAGGTGTGGAAGGCCAGGCAAGTCTTCGTTTCCAAGCGCGGGCAGGGTACGGGCTATTCCGGTATTGAGAACCCGCTGTTCTTCAAAGAGAATACCCGCATGTTCTATGGAGATGCTAAAATATCGATCGACAGTCTGTTGCCGAAAATCGACTGATCGACACCGGAACCGGGGGCCGCTTACCGGTCGCCCCGGCCGCTTTGTGCATTGTGTTGACCATCGGCTGTGCACCTGCCGCGGGGACTGACCCTGCACGGGATACCATCACATGCGCCTTGTTTTGATCATCACCGCCTTGCTCCGGACCGCCCGCACCGCCATTGCGCGATGTGCGGTTTTATATCCACGGACACCTGTTGGGATGTCATGTCTTTTAGCCAGGCGGTGCATCCAGCCCGGCCGGGTATCAGCCAGAACTCATAAGCCTGTGCCCGGTGGTGCGCGACCGTGAATACGCCCGCGCATCTGCTTCTGGGGGCGGCGCTCTTTGCCCGGCCCGGACGGCGGGGTACCACACCCGCCGCGCTGCTCGGGGCCCTGGTGCCCGATATGTCGCTTTATCTGATGGCTGGCACTGCCCTGTTCCTGCTGCAAATTCCGCCGCAGGTCGTGTTTGATGAGCTCTATTTCTCGGACAGCTGGCAAACGGTCTTTGCCATCGACAATTCGATCTTCCTTTGGGGTGCGGTCTTTGCCTTTGGGCTGTGGCGGCGGGTGCCATGGGTCATGGCCTTCGCCGGGGCGGGCCTGATCCATTTGGCGACGGATTTTGCCCTGCATCATGACGATGGGCGCCCGCATTTTTGGCCCCTGACTATGTGGGTCTTTGAAAGCCCGCTCAGCTATTGGGACAGCCGCCAGGGTGCCTGGCTGGTGGCCCCTCTTGAAGGGCTTTTGGCCGCGCTCTGCTTGGGTCTGCTGTGGTGGCGGTTTACGCATTGGGCGGCGCGGCTTGGCTGGATCACGCTTTTTGCCTTGCAGGTCTATGTTATCCGGCACTGGCTTGTATTCTTTTGATTTGTGTCAGGGTTGCCCTTTATCGCCATGTGATCAGGCCGCGCTGTCCTTTGCCCGGGAAAGCCGCGGCCCGGGTGAAGGAATTGGAACCTGGGCTTATTCTGCGGGAATTTGACCCGGCCCGGTTGCGGCAAAGGGATATTACTTGAACGCGTCGCAAATCTGCGTAGGTTGTTCTGACTATGATCCGATACGCGCTGAAATGTACCAATGGCCATCGCTTTGAAAGCTGGTTCCAATCGGCGGATGCTTTTGAGGCACTGACCAGGCGCGGCCTGCTGACGTGCACGGTGTGCGGGTGCAGTGATGTGTCAAAGGCCATGATGACCCCCCAGGTAAAGATAGGTGAAGATGTACCCCCCGCGGACGATGCTTCCCGCCCTCCGGTGCCTTCTGTACCCGCCAGGACTGCGGCACCAGTACTTAAGGCCGAGGCGCACCCGCTGGAGGCCGCGATCAGGGCAATACGCAAGCATGTCGAAGAGAACTCAACCTATGTCGGCGGTAAATTTGCGTCCGAGGCACGGGCGATCCATCTGGGCAACGCGCCAGACCGGCTCATCCATGGAGAGGCAAGCCCGGAGGAGGCGAAATCCCTGGTTGAAGACGGCGTACCCATCGCGCCATTGCCGGGGGGTCCGCGATCAAAGAGCAACTGACACCAATCCATAACGTAGCATGAGTTCTTCCAGGGAAAGGGAAAACTGCCTCTGGAATCCGATTTGTGCAACAAAGCCATGCACCAGGTTGAAACAGACTGAAAGGGCCAGATGATTACCGATGACGAAATCCGCAGGCAGCTCCGTTTGGGGGAGGATAGCCGATGGGAATTCAAGCAGATTGAATTCAGGGGCAACAAACCTTTTAGCCCCAAAAGGGAAGATCTGGCGGATGAAATTGGCGCATTCGCCAATGCAGAGGGCGGAATCCTGCTTTGCGGGGTAACTGACGGCGGAGACATTCAAGGCATGTCACGTGAACAGTTGAAAAAACTGGATCGTCTTCTGGCGGAAGTCTGTAGTGACACGATTAAACCGCCGTTGTGCCCCGCAATTTACCACAGAGAGATTGATGACAAGGCATTCATAGTCGTTGAAATTCCACGGGGTGAAGCACTGCACACGCGAGATGGGCAGGCGTTTCGCCGCGTTGGCGGAAGAAAAAGCAAACTAACCGAAGATGAAAAGCTGCGGCTGGCGAACAATCGTGCTCAGCACCGGTATCGCTGGTTTGACAAGCAGACTGTACCCGGAACAGGGTTCGAAACCCTTGACAGGCAACTTTGGGAACCGTTGTTAAGTGCCACAGGGGCTGCTGACCCAGAGCGCGGATTGCTGAATCTCCGGCTTCTTGCGCTGGATCAGTTCGGCATTGTTCGTGCAACAAACGCCGGAATACTGCTTTGCACACAGACACCGCAAGACTGGTTGCCGCGTGCCATGATCATCGCAACGCATTATCGGGGCTCTGATCGCGCTTCCGGGCAGCTGGATGCCCGGGAAATTACGGGTCCACTTGCCCAACAGATTTCGGAAGCCGTTCAGTTTGTCATCCGCAACATGCGCGTTTCCGCACGCAAGACGCCTGCGCGGGAAAATCTTGCTCAATATAGCAAGGATGCTGTATTTGAAGCGGTCGTTAATGCGGTCGCGCATCGGGATTATGCCATGTCATCCCGAAACATCCGTTTGTCCATGTTTAAGGACCGTCTGGAAATCGAGTCACCCGGCACTCTTCCAAATGGCATGACCATCGAAGGTATGGAATCAAGCTAGGCCACACGGAACGAAGTTATCACCTCCGTATTCGGTCGTATCCCTGTTGCCGATACAGCAGGTTCTGACCATCGCAGGTATTTGATGGAGCGCAGGGGGGATGGGGTGTCGATTATCCGGGCTAAAACCAGGGAAACAGCAGGTAAATTACCCGATTATGAACTGGTCGATGAATCGAGTCTGGTATTGCGCATTCCTGCCGCCAGGCTCGAGATTGTTCCTGCGGATGCAACAGTTGCTGTGCATTCCAAAGGCGATGTCCTTGCCGGTATTGAAGTGCTTGCGCTCTTTCCCAACAAGACTTGGGTTCGGGCCATAACCGATGAGACTGGTTGTGCGACGCTGAACCTTTACACAACAAATCTGCCGATGACGGTTTACGCGGCCGGGCACGGTTACGCAGCCGGGCTGATGCGCGAATGGGTGCCAGGGCAGGGTGGATTGACGCTGGAACTCAAAACGCTTGCCCTTGGTGGTTCCGTAATTTTTGAAAATGCTACAGGGCACCTCCCCGGATTGAATGGCCGGCTGAATCCGATACTTGATACGTCTGATCGGACGTATCTGTATGCTGACAATATCGCAATTGATGAAGGAAAACAGCAACCGGTAACGTTTTTTCCGGGTAGACCAATACGGCTTACAGACGCCTATGGGGTGGAAATGTCAGTTACAATTATTGATATTACAGGGCGATCTGCTCTGGTTGAATACCAGCCCTTTCTTTGTCATCCTCTTTACGAAGAAGACGCTTAAGAAGGCTACACGTCGAACGAAAAAACAACCGGCCCTCACCTATGCGGAACCGGCGGTAAGGGTGCCCGTTTTGCCCGGATGTTGGGCACCGGGCTTTTCGCGCCAGACGAACATGACCCGCACGGGGATCCGGTACTTGTCGGCCAGCCGCGCCGTTTCTTTCCACGCGGTATTAGCAGACACATACTGGATTGAAAGCCCGAGTTCATGATAATACTGGTAGCTGTATTCTTCACACTTGAAAACCTCGGCCCCAACCTCCAATTCCCGAACCAGTTGCTCACCTTCCAATCCTGTAGATTGCTTCACTGCCGCAATCATACCAACCGTGACGTACATCCATTTCGGGTTCCGTATCGGTTTTCCGTCTATCAATGCCTCGACCAGCTTCGTATGGGTAAGGTTTGGCACAGTTTCAAATGTCATGAAGTCATCATCTGACATATCGGATGTGCCCGGCACGTCATGGTCACGTTCCAAGCCGAGCTCCTCTATTACGAATTGGGTGATGTGGTCAATCGTTTCACTTGGTGACCTAGCACCGAACCAGAGTTTGAGCATGCCGATATCGGCAAATGTTGCGTCACTGATCTGAACCTTCACAGGCACGATGAATACCTCCATCAACGGAAACCAACCAAACACCTAACATTAAATCCGATCCGGGGCAATATGCGGAAGGATCGCCCGGTGCCCGGTTCAGACGATGGGGCTGATAATGATCTCTACCCGGCGGTTCATATGCCTTCCCTCGGGCGTCAGGTTTGTGGCCACGGGTGCGTCTTCCCCACGGCCGAAAGTGCGCACGCGAGAGGGGCTGACGATGCCCTGTTCCAGAAGCACCCTCACCACTGCCGAGGCGCGGTGGCCAGAGATCTCCTGATTGTAAGCGGCCGAACCCGTATTGTCCGTGTGGCCGATCACATCCACAGTGCTGTCGGGATACTGCCAGAGGTTCCGGGCCAGGGCGCGGATGTCGGTTTGCAGGTTTGCGCGGAGCGCGGAGCCGTCGACGTCAAACAGGATGCCCTCTGGCATCGTCACGATTATCTCTGAGCCAGTGTTCCGGATATCGATCTGCTGATTGGCCATCGAGGCACGCAAGTCCTGGGCCTGCCGGTCAAGCATATGGCCAATTGTGCCACTGGCGAACGTACCGTCTGCCGCGCTGGGCACAGCACCCGAAATCGCCCCGTCCTGGGCGTGCCCGCCATCGGGGCTGGTGCTCTGCACGCAGCCTGTCAGCACCAGAACGGCGATGCAGCAGGCGATGCTGCCGGTTTTCCCAGGGATCATTCTTTGCCCTTTCCCAGGCTGGATTGTCGGCCCGGGGCCACCCGGGTCTGCTTATGATGCACGTATAACAGTGTCGCTTGCGGGCGTAAAGGGGAAATGCAGGCGGACAGAAACGCGCCATTGCCGCACCTGCCCCGCGGCTCAGGCGTGTTCCCGCGCGTCGGCCTCGGCATGTTCCCAGGCCAGCATCGCGCGTTTGATTGGCAGGCCCCAGTGATACCCCGCCAAGGCCCCGGAGGTACGGATTGCCCGGTGGCAGGGGATCAGCCAGCTGACCGGATTGCGCCCCACGGCGGAGCCCACGGCGCGCGCGGCCTTCGGGTTGCCAATGGCGCGGGCGATTCCGGAATAGGTCGTGACCTGGCCAGAGGGGATGCCAAGAAGTGCTTCCCACACCTTGATTTGAAAGGGTGCGCCGATCATGTGCAGCCGCGCCTTACCGCTTTGGCTGAAGGCGGCGTTCACCCAACCGGCCAGGGGTGCAGCATCTTTGACAAAGGTGGCCTTGGGCCAGCGGGCGGTCATGTCGGCCAGGGCCGCAGTGCGCCCGATTTCAGCGGCAAAGGCCAGGCCGCAAATCCCGCGGTCTGTGCCCAGGGCCAAAGCCTCACCAAACGGGCTGTCGAACCAGCCGTAGCGGATGGTGAGCCCTTGGCCACCGCGTGCGTAATCCCCCGGGCTCATCGCTTCCCATCGCAGGAACAGGTCATGCAGCCGCCCGCCGCTGGACAGGCCCGTTCCGGCCACTGTGCCAAGCACCGTGAAGCGGTTGGCAAGCAGCCGCCTGGCGTGGTCCAGCATCAGGTATTGCTGGTAGCGTTTGGGCGATACACCAACCCACTGGCTGAACACCCGTTGCAAATGCGCGGGGCTCATCGACAGGGCGCGGGCCAGTTCCTCTAACGAGGGGCCCGGCGGCGGGGCGGCATCAATCACATCCATCGCGCGGCGCACGACATTGTAGTGATAACGGGATTCGGTCTGATCGCTGTGGTTCTCGGTTGTATGGGTCATGCTTGGCCTCCTGTTGCCAGACAGGCTAGGGGGGCAGGCGTAGCGGTGCGACCCGGTTCTTGCGCGAAATCGCCCGGTCCCATCGCCCGGTCCTACGGCGGGAGCGGCCATCGGCCGCGCACATCCCCGCCCTTTCCGGTCAGTTCGGGCTTGCCCGTCGGGGGCTTCGGGCTCTATGCAAGGGGCATGGCCAAGCAACTGTCCTATCACGTCATCCACAAGATTTTCTCTCGCTTCCGTGCGGCCCGGCCGGAACCAAAGGGGGAGCTGCATCACACCAACGCCTATACGCTGCTCGTTGCCGTTGCCCTGTCGGCGCAGGCAACGGATGCAGGCGTCAACAAGGTGACCAGGGCACTGTTCAAAGCTGCCGACACGCCGCAAAAGATGCTGGATCTGGGCGAAGAGGCACTGATCGAACACATCAAGACAATCGGGCTGTTCCGCAACAAGGCCCGGAATGTAATGAAACTGAGCCGCCTTTTGGTTGGGGACTACGGGGGCGAGGTGCCCTCGTCCCGCGCGGCACTGCAATCCCTGCCTGGGGTGGGGCGCAAGACCGCCAATGTGGTGCTGAACATGTGGTGGCGGCACCCGGCACAGGCGGTGGATACGCATATCTTTCGCCTGGGCAACCGTTCGGGGATCGCGCCGGGCAAGGATGTCGACGCGGTCGAGCGCGCCATCGAGGATCACATCCCGGCGGAGTTTCAGCTTCACGCCCATCACTGGATGATCCTGCATGGCCGCTACGTCTGTGTCGCGCGCAAGCCCAAATGCGGTGGCTGCATTATCCGTGACCTGTGCCAGTTTGAGGAGAAGACCAAAGATGACGGACAGTTATGACGTGGTCGGCTTGGGCAACGCGATTGTCGATGTCATTTCCCACGGGGATGACAGTTTCCTGGACAACATGGGCATATCCAAGGGTATCATGCAACTGGTGGGGCGGGATCGGGCCGAGGTACTTTATGCCGCAATGTCCAACCGGGTGCAGACCCCGGGCGGCTCGGTTGCCAATACGATCGCGGGTGTGGGCACGCTGGGCCTGAAGACCGCGTTTCTGGGCAAGGTTAAGGATGATGCGCTGGGCCGGTTCTATGCCGATGGGATGCGTGCGGAAGGCACGGAATTTCCAAATCCGCCAGCAACGGGGGATATCCCGCCCACCTCGCGCTCGATGATCTTCGTCTCTCCCGACGGGGAGCGGTCGATGAACACCTATCTGGGCGCGGGTGCCGATTTTGACGAGGGCGATGTGCTCCCGCAGGTAACAGGTGCCGCGCGCTGGCTGTTCCTGGAAGGCTATCTGTATGACAAGCCCCAGGGCAAGGCGGCCTTTACCGCCGCTGCCGCGCAATGCCGGGCAGGCGGCGGCAAAACCGGGATCACCCTAAGCGATCCGTTCTGCGTGGATCGTCATCGAGAGGATTTCAAACGCCTGATTGCAAAGGAAATGGATTACACCATCGGCAATCACGAAGAATGGCTGGCACTGTTCAAGACCGAGGATTTGGATGAGGTTTTGGATCAGGCGTCTGAGATGTGCGCCCTGGTCGTATGCACCCGTTCCGGGAACCCCGTGCAGCTGATCCGGGGCCGCGAAAGGGCCGAGGTACCTGTAGAGACCATCACGCCCGTTGATGCCACAGGCGCAGGCGATCAGTTCGCGGCAGGGTTTCTTTACGGCATGGCAACGGGGCAGGATCTGGAGATTGCGGGGCGGATGGGGGTGGCCGCCGCCTCGGAAGTGATCCGCCATATCGGCCCGCGCCCGAAAACGCCCCTGCGCCAGGTGTTTCAGCGTCAGGGGCTGATCTGATGGGGGGAACAGGCTTGGGTGGCGGAATGTCTCTGCACAGACGAGGGCTTGGCAATCTGCAATGCGAGGGGCGGCACAGCGGCCCGCGCGGCGATGATCAAACACTAGGGGGGGCGGTGTAGCGGCCCGCGAAAATTGAGAATGTCGGCTGCCAAAACCAGAACTCCGGCAATTTGGTGGCTTGAAAATCCGGCCGCGATCATCAACCAGGCCAAGCCGAGGGTTCCGCATCTACTCGCCGATCAAGGCGCGTTCGGGCTTGCGTCTTTGTTGATCAGGCCGGGCCGGGCCGAGGTCAATTCGACAAAGACATCCTCTAAATCCGGTTCTTCGGTGGTGACGTCACGAATGTGAACCCCGGCCTGACGCACAGCCAGCAGGATATCCCCGGCAGAGGTTGCCGACCTGCGATAGGTGAACACCAGGGCGTTGTCCTTGCGCGTGTTGCTTTCGACACCTGGCGGCAGGTTGACGGGCTCGGCGGGGGGATCCTCGGGGTGGATGACCAGCACCTTGCTATCCAGCCTGGCCAGAAGCCGCTCAGTCCGGTCCCGGATGATCATTGTGCCGTGGTTGATGATGGCGATCTCGTCACACATCTCCTGCGCTTCTTCCAGGTAATGCGTGGTCAGGATGATGGTCATACCCTGGGCGTTCAGCCTGCGGATATTGGCCCAAAGCATCTGGCGCAGCTCGATATCGACGCCCGCGGTGGGCTCATCCAGCACCAGAATTTGCGGGTGATGCACCAGTGCCTTGCCCAGCAGCAGCCGCCGCCGCATTCCGCCTGACAGTGTGCGGGCATAGGCCTCGGCCTGCGCCTCTAACCCGATCAGGCGCAAAATGTCGTCGGTGCGGCGCTGCGCCTTGGGCACACCATAAAGCCCTGCCTGGACCTCTAACGCGCCCCGGGGGGTAAAGAATGGATCCAGGTTCAGCTCTTGCGGCATAACCCCGATTGCGGCGCGGGACTGGCGCGGGGTCACATCCTGATCAAAGCCCCAGATTCGCACCTCGCCTGCGGATTTGATGGTCAGGCCCGCCAGAATGTTGATCAGGGTTGATTTTCCGGCACCGTTTGGCCCCAGAAGGCCAAAGATCGATCCCTGCGGAACATCCAGGTTGATGCCTTTCAGGGCTTGTTTCGGCGTGTTCCGCCCGGCTCCGGGATAGGTTTTGCGCAAGTTGCGCAACTCAATGGCGTTGTCGGGCATGTCGGTCCTTGGCCTGGGCTTGCCCTGCTGGGGCAACCTGCAATATAAAGGGCCCAGTTTAGGCCCTTGGCCACAGGCCCGCAAGATTGAGAGCAACCGGAATGCCCCAAGCCCCCCCCGAGATCGAAGTTGTAAGTGCCTGGCGCGTGGCCTGTGACGGGGGCGAAGGGGCGTTGGGGCATCCGCGTGTCTGGCTGTCAATTGCGCCATTGACAGGCCAGGTTGAATGCGGCTATTGCGGCAAGTGCTTCATCCACCAGGATTTCGCGGATGACGCCGAAAAGGCCAGGTGATCCGTTGGATCGCTTGCGGGTTTCTCGCAAACGTGATCTACTCGCCCGCAGGGGCTTCGGCGCACTTAACCTGTTGACACGATCAGGAACGCTGCGTACCCTGCCATCATCCAGTGCCCATCATCACCCGGGCTCGTTTCAAAACCGAACGGGACAGTCCCCGTAAAACAGGAGGATGCTCATGCGTCAATATATATATAGCCTTGCCAATTGCTGGCTTTTTGGCCTTGGGTGCTTGTGGGAACATGCCAACGGCAACGTCGCAAATTACAGGTTCCTATACTTCCGGGCTTCACTATGAGAATTTCAGCTGCAACAGGCTTGCTTCTGAGCTGGAGTCTCTTGCCCGCCGCGAGAACCAGCTTGTAATCGCGCAAGAGCAGCGCATAAAAACCAGCCGATGGCAAGCATTTTGGCGTGGGTATGGTGAAGGTGACGGCATTGAGGCGTCGGAGCTCGCCAACGTGCGTGGCCAGAAAGAAGCGGTGCGCACGGCAGTAGCTGCGAAGGGCTGCTAATTCCAGGCTCTGGCTACAACGGGCTGAAGCGGATGACTGGTCCTCGGTGGAGGTCGGCCTGCCCGCGACCAGGGCAATGTGCTTGGGCAATGTGCCAAAGCCTTGCCTTCGGTGGCAGGGGTGGCGAGCGGTGAAAGCCGCCCCCCGTGTCGCCCGTCGCTTTGGCCGTTGGCCGGGGGGCTTCCTTTGTCAATTTTGAGGGTGCAGCCCCCACCTGCCTTGCGTAGAACGGGGATAACAGGCAAAGAAAGGGAGGCACTGTCATGGGCGATGGGGCATTCGGCAAGGGCCATCATCTGCATCTGGTTGATGGTTCAGCCTTTATCTTTCGCGCCTATCATGCCTTGCCGCCCCTGACCCGCAAATCCGATGGGCTGCCGATTGGTGCGGTTAGCGGATTTTGCAACATGCTCCACAAGATGATTGAGGCCAATACCGGGCCTGACGCGCCAACCCATGCTGCCGTGGTGTTCGATAAGGGCAGCCACACGTTTCGCAATGTCATCTATGACCAATACAAGGCCAACCGCGATGAAATGCCCGAGGATTTGCGCCCGCAAATTCCCCTGACACGAGAGGCGACGCGCGCCTTCAACATCGCCTGCCTGGAGTTAGAGGGGTATGAGGCCGACGACATCATCGCCACACTGGCCCGGCAGGCGTGCGCGGCGGGCGGGCGTTGCACGATCATCTCCTCGGACAAGGATCTGATGCAATTGGTCGGCGGCGGGGTCGAGATGTTCGATGTGATGAAGAACACGCGCATCGACAGCGCAGGCGTAGAGGCAAAATTCGGCGTCGGCCCGGACAAGGTGATCGATGTACAGGCCCTGGCAGGCGACAGTGTGGATAACATCCCCGGCGCACCGGGGATCGGGATTAAGACCGCCGCGCATTTGATTCAGGAATACGGGGGGCTGGAGGAGCTTCTTGACCGCGCGTCAGAGCTCAAGCAGCTCAAGCGGCGGGAGGCGTTGATCAATTTCGCGGATCAAATCCGCCTGTCAAAGCGCCTGGTGACCCTGGATGTGAATACCCCCATCGACGTGACGCTGGAGGCACTGGAGGTGAAGGCACCGGAGCCTGAGGCCCTTATGGCCTTTCTGTCCGAAATGGAGTTTCGCACGCTCACCCGCCGGATTGCTGAGCACCTGGGTATCGATCCGCCCGAGGTTAGGGAAGTGACCGCGCCCGCGGTTATCCCCTTTGACACCAGTACCTATCGCATTATCCGCGAACGGGCGGACCTGGAGGCAATCATCGCCAGAGCCCATGCAACCGGCGCGGTGGCGGTGGATACCGAGACGACATCACTTGATGAGATGACGGCAGAATTGGCGGGCGTCTGCCTGTCAACCTCGGTGGGTGAGGGGGCCTATATCCCCGTCGGGCACACCTCCGGCGGCGACCTCTTTGGCGGGACCACCACCCTGGCCGAGGGGCAATTGCCGCTGGATGAGGTGCTGGAGGCCCTCAAGCCGATGCTGGAGGACGCCTCGGTCCTCAAGATCGGGCAGAACATGAAATACGATGCGAAAGTGCTTGCACGTTATGGCATTGATATCGCGCCCATCGATGACACGATGCTGATGTCCTATGCGATGAATGCCGGGCTGCACGGGCATGGTATGGACACGCTAAGTGCGCGCTATCTGGGCCACACGCCGATCCCGATTAAGACGCTGATTGGCAGCGGCAAGACGCAACGCACCTTTGACCAGGTTCCTGTTGCGCAGGCTGCCCCCTATGCAGCCGAAGATGCCGATATCACGTTTCGGCTGTGGCGGCAGTTCAAGCCGGAGCTGCATCGGGCCCGGGTGACGACCGTTTATGAAACGCTGGAACGGCCCCTGATCCCGGTCCTGGCGCGGATGGAACGCGCAGGCATCAAGGTCGATCTCGACACGCTCAGCCGGATGTCCAATGCGTTTGCCCGGAAAATGGCGGGACTGGAGGCAGAGATTCACGCCCTTGCCGGTGAACCCTTCAACGTGCGATCACCCGCCCGGGTGGGTGAAATCCTGTTTGAACGGATGGGGCTGGAGGGCGGAACGCGCACCAAATCGGGGAAATGGTCCACCACCGCCGGGCAGTTAGAGGATTTGGCAACCGAGCATGATTTTCCGGCCCGGGTGCTGGATTACCGGCACCTGGCAACGCTGAAATCAACCTATACCGATGCGCTACAGGAACATATCAACGCCGGGACGGGGCGGGTTCATACCTCATACTCTATCGCGGGTGCCAATACCGGGCGCCTGGCCTCAACCGACCCGAACCTGCAGAACATTCCCGTGCGCACCGAGGATGGCCGACAGATCAGAGGGGCGTTCATCGCCGAACCGGGCAGGGTTCTGGTTTCGCTTGATTATTCGCAGATCGAATTGCGGATCCTGGCGCATATCGCCGGGATCGATGCATTGAAACAGGCATTCAGAGAGGGCCACGACATCCACGCCATCACGGCGTCCGAAATGTTCAACGTACCCTTGGAAGGGATGACACCAGATGTGCGCCGCCAGGCCAAGGCGATCAATTTCGGTGTGATCTACGGCATCTCGGGCTTTGGCCTGGCGCGGAACCTGCGTATCCCCCGGACCGCGGCACAAAGGTTTATTGACCGGTATTTTGAGCGCTTCCCGGGCATCCGCGACTATATGGATGAGACGAAAGAATTCGCCAAAGCAAAGGGCTATGTTCAAACGCTGTTTGGGCGCAAAATCCACACGCCCGAGATCAATGCCAGGGGACCGAAGGCCAGTTTTGCCTATCGCGCGGCGATCAACGCGCCGATCCAGGGCACATCCGCCGATGTGATCCGCCGCGCGATGATCCGGATGGAGGCCGCGATTGCGGAGCTACCCGCACGGATGCTGCTACAGGTCCATGACGAATTGCTGTTTGAGGTGGATGAGGGAGCCGCCGACGCGCTGATCTCCCGCGCCCGGGAGGTGATGGAGGGCGCGGCCGATCCGGCGGTAAAACTGTCAGTCCCCTTGACCGTCGATGCGGGGCAGGGGGCGAATTGGGCCGAGGCGCATTGATATGAACCTGATTACCCGAACCGCGCAGAGCCCCAGGATAATCCGCGGGTATAAGACCCTGACCAGGTATGAAAAGGTGCTGAAGCCCACATGATGCGGGTATCTATGGGTAATGTCGGCTTCAATTGACAAGCGGGTTAAATGCCGAACAGCCTAACAATGCGCTGGCAAAAGCGAAGGGGCCGCACCAGGCAACACGCCCCCTTGCTTTGCGGTGCCTCCCCCCGTCGTCCCCCGCAAACTTCAGGCCAGCATCATCATTGGATTTTCAAGATTATCCGCAATGGACTGCAGCAATTCGGCCCCAAGGGCACCATCAATGACCCGGTGATCGACGCTGAGCGTGACCGACATCACGATTGCCACAGTCAATTCGCCATCTGCACCCACCACAGGTTTCTTCACGCCCGCGCCCACCGCCAGGATCGCGCCATGGGGCGGGTTGATCACTGCGTCGAAATTATCGATGCCGAACATGCCAAGGTTTGAGATCGCGAAAGAGCCACCAACGTATTCATGCGGCGCAAGTTTTCTGGCACGGGCGCGCGTGGCCAGATCCTTCATCTCGGCCGACAGTGCCGAGAGCGATTTCATCTCGGCATTTTTCAGAACCGGCGTGAACAGCCCGCCTTTGACAGCTACGGCGACGGCCACATCTGAGGGTTTCAGCCGCAGCATCCGGTCCCCCGCCCAAACCGCATTGGCATCGGGCACAGTTTGCAGGGCATTGGCGCAAGCCTTGATGATGAAGTCATTGACGGACAACTTGATGCCACGTGCCCCCAGCTGCGTATTCAATTCACTGCGGAATTTCAGCAGTGCATCAAGGTTGATATCACGGCGCAGGTAGAAATGCGGAATCGTCTGTTTGGCTTCAGTCAGGCGTGCAGCGACGGTCTTGCGCATTCCGTCCAGGGTGACCTCTTCATAGTCGCGGTCAGCATACATTTTCATGACCGTCTCAGCACCTGGTCCGGCAGGCATCGCGGCGGGGGCTGGCGCGGATTTGGCGGGGGCTGTGGGTATGATGGCGGTTGCAGGTGTACTTGCTGCCGCACTTGCCCCTTCCACATCGGCCTTCACGATGCGGCCATAGGGGCCGGTGCCCTTAATCCCGGCCATATCCAAGCCCATCTCCTTTGCGATCCGTCGGGCCAAAGGGCTGGCAAAGATGCGGTTTCCATCAGTGGCGCGGGGTGCGGCAGGGGCCGGGGCAACCTCGGCGAGGGCTGGCCGAGGTGTCCCTGGGGGATCCGTTGCCCCGTCGGATGCAGGGGGCGCGGCAACCAGACCAATATCACCCGCGCTTTCGCCATCGTCCAGCAGAATCGCGATCAGGCTGTTTACCGCTACATGCTCGGTTCCCTCGGCGACCAGCAGTTTGCCGATCACCCCTTCATCCACGGCTTCGAATTCCATCACGGCCTTGTCAGTCTCGATCTCGGCCAGAAGATCGCCAGAGGAGACCTTATCCCCTTCCTTCACCAGCCATTTGGCCAGTGTGCCTTCCTCCATCGTGGGCGACAGGGCAGGCATCAGAATTTCGGTGGGCATCAGCTGCTCTCCTATACAAGTACCAGGGCCTGGCAGGGCGCACGCGAAATGCTGCCCGCCGCAAGCGCACGGACGGCATCGGCCGAATCATGTTGCCGTACAGCGATCCATTCATCGGCGTCGGCGCGGCTGACCTTGCTGTTGCGGCCATATTCACAGGAACGCAGCGGATCGCCAATATGCACCTCGCGCGGTGTTCTATCGAGCGGCACGGAAACCGGGCAAGCCCCGGCGTGTTTGTCTTTACCCTGTGGTTCCATCCCTGTTGCCTCAATCAAAACTGAAGTGCCGGTGGTTTTCAGCTGCATTGCGTTCCCCCTCAACACAGAACCGCAGCATCTCGTACGACTCTCGACTCTGATGCAAAGGTGGCGATCTGCTTGCAGTGCGTTTGAATGCGCCCCGGAACAGAGTCCCACATTGGCTGCAGCGCATTATAGGCGGCCTGTTCGGACTGGATGCAAAAATTATACATTTCGTTGCTGTAGGTTCCTCCGAACCCTGCGATCATATCGCAGTGGGCTTCCACATCATAACGCGGAATCTGCGCGAAAGCCAGTGTTGCGGTCGCACCGACAGAAACGGCTAAAGCGAATAGGAACAGCCGCATTTTCTTTTACCCTCACCGATAGGTCACCTGTTTCACGGCATCAATCACCTCTTCTGTGGTCACAAGTGCCAGTTTTTCTAAATTCGCGGCATAGGGCATGGGGACATCTTTTCCGGTGCAGTTCAGAACCGGGGCATCCAGGTAATCGAAGGCGTGGGTCATAATATAGGCCGAGAGGTGATTGCCGACCGCGCAGACAGGGAAGCCTTCCTCGATGGTCACGCAGCGGTTGGTTTTCATCACACTCGCGATCACCGTGCTATAATCAATGGGGCGAAGTGTGCGCAGGTCGATGACTTCGGCACTGATATCCTCTTCCGCCAGCGTATCGGCAGCTTCCAGGGCGTAATGCATCCCGATCCCGAAACTCACCAGCGTCACATCCGTACCCTCGCGCCAAATCCGGGCCTTGCCGAAGGGGATGGTGAAATCCTCCAGCACTGGTACATCAAAACTGCGCCCATACAGTATCTCGTTTTCCAGGAAGATCACCGGGTTCGGATCGCGGATCGCGGTTTTCAGCAGACCCTTGGCATCCGCCGCCGAATAGGGCATAGCCACTTTCAGGCCGGGTACATGGGAATACCACGCGGCATAATCCTGGCTGTGCTGGGCCGCGACCCGTGCCGCCGCGCCATTGGGCCCCCGAAACACCACCGGCACGCTCATCTGACCGCCGGACATGTAAAGCGTTTTAGCGGCCGAGTTGATGATCTGGTCCATCGCCTGCATGGCAAAGTTAAAGGTCATGAACTCGACAATGGGCCGAAGCCCGCCAAAGGCCGCACCAACACCAATCCCGGCAAAGCCATGCTCGGTGATTGGCGTGTCGATCACGCGCTTCGCGCCGAACTCATCCAGGAGGCCCTGGCTGACCTTGTAAGCCCCCTGATACTCGGCGACCTCTTCACCCATCAGACAAACGGTCTCATCCCGGCGCATTTCCTCGGCCATGGCATCGCGCAGGGCTTCGCGAACCGTGGCGGGCGTCATCCCGGTGCCATCCGGGGCGTCCGGCCCCGCTGGTTCAAAGGCCACAGGCGTAGTCGGCGGGGCGGCGGGTGCAGGGGCAGGTACCGCAGGTGATTCGGCGGCAGAGGTTTCGATGGTGGGCGCGGCCGACATATCCTCACCTTCCCCGCCAATGATGGCGATGGCGGTGTTGACCTTCACGCCTTCGGTACCTTCGGGGATCAGGATCTTGCCGATCACCCCTTCATCAACGGCTTCAAACTCCATCACCGCCTTGTCGGTTTCGATCTCGGCCAGGATGTCACCGGAGGCGACGGTGTCGCCCTCCTTCACCAGCCATTTTGCAAGTGTGCCTTCCTCCATCGTGGGTGACAAGGCGGGCATGAGAATTTCGGTGGCCATTATCTGTAATCCCCCTGGTTATGCGCTGGCCCAGATGTCGGACCAGAGTTCTGAGGCCTCAGGTTCGGGGCTGGCTTTGGAAAACTCGGCGGCTTCGTTCACGATTTCCTTGATCTTCTTGTCGATGGCCTTCAGGTCATCCTCGCCCGCGTGTTGACCGGTCAGCAGTAATTCGCGGACATGCTGGATCGCATCGCGTTCCTCGCGCACCTTCTGCACCTCTTCCCGTGTGCGGTATTTCGCCGGGTCAGACATGGAGTGGCCGCGATAGCGGTAGGTCTTGATCTCCAGAATGTAGGGGCCCTTACCCGCACGGCAATGCGCCACCGCCTTTTCGCCCGCGCCTTTCACCGCCAGCACATCCATGCCATCAACCTCTTCCCCCGGAATACCATAGGCCGCGCCGCGTTCCCAATAACTTGGCGACATGGTCGAGCGTCTGGTAGAGGTACCCATAGCATACTGGTTATTCTCGATAACAAAAATCACCGGCAGCATCCATAACTCGGCCATGTTGTAGGTCTCATAGACTTGGCCCTGATTCGCCGCGCCGTCACCGAAATAGGTAAAGGTCACGCGGTCGTTGCCTAGGTATTTATCAGCAAAGGCCAGCCCCGCGCCAATCGGCACCTGGGCCCCGACAATGCCATGACCGCCATAGAAATGCTTCCTTTTTGAGAACATGTGCATCGAGCCACCCTTGCCTTTGGAGTAGCCCCCTTCACGCCCCGTCAGCTCGGCCATCACGCCCTTGGGATCCATGCCACAGGCCAGCATATGGCCGTGGTCGCGGTACGAGGTGACACGCTTGTCACCCTCTCCGGCGGTGGCTTCAAGACCTACGACAACAGCTTCCTGACCGATATAAAGGTGGCAGAACCCGCCGATCAGGCCCATGCCGTAAAGCTGGCCAGCCTTTTCCTCGAATCTGCGGATCAGCAACATGTCATGGTAGTGTTTCAGAAGATCTTCGGCGGAAACACCTGGTTTTGCGGCAGATTTTGTCGTTGTATTCCTCGCGGCCATTGGCGGTTCTCCTCACCAGGCTGGACAGATAGTTGAGCGTAAACCGATTCCTAGCAAAGGCTGCGGGAATTTGCACGTCCGAACTGTTCCCATACATCAAATTGTTATATCTGGTGGCCTTTGCCTGTGCCGGACGTCAGGGCAGGACGATCTCATCGGTGCGCATATAGCCCAGGACCGAACGCGCCCGTTCATCCAGAAGATCCAGGTCAAGATAGCCATCCGACAGCCGCCGGGTCAGGTTTTCCATCTCATCAACCTCGGCCTGCAATGCGGCCAGTTCGGCGCGAAGCGTGGCAACCTCGGCCTCCACCTGGATGCGGTGGAACAGACCATAGTTCCCCTGCACGGCGTAAAAGGCGAAATAAGCCCCCACAAAAAGAAGCGTTATGGGGATCAACAGCCCCGAGAGGGATCGCCGCCTGGTCGTCATCTGCCCCTGGCCTGCCTTCTGCCTTGCGCCCCTCTGCTTATGAAGGACCAAAGGAGAATCGCACATCGCCGGGCAAAAGGGAATCCCCCGGGATTCAGAATGATGCGTCATGCCGGGCCCTTACCGGAACCACAGACGCAAAGGTACGCGCCTTGACATCGGTCCCGACCCGGGCCATATGTGGGCCTTACCCCCGGTTACGGACCGGAACCCGAACTCACGGAAAGGGTATCCCAATGTCCCGTACATCCTTGGTGCTGGCCATTTCCATCGCCCTTGGTTCGGCCCTGCCGGGCAGCACCAAGGCCCAAATCATGATCGAGGACGCCTATGTTCGGTCCTCGGGCACCATGGCACAATCCGGGGCCGCCTTCATGGCAATCCTGAACCAGGGTGAGCGTGATGACCGCATTATCTCTGCCACGGCCGATGTGGCCGTGCGGGTAGAACTTCACACCCACCTGCAGGATGACAACGGCGTGATGCGCATGATCAAGGTTGAAGACGGCTTCGCGCTGGTCGCCGGTGTGCCCCGTATGCTACAACGCGGCGGCGATCACCTTATGTTCCTGGGCCTGACTCGCCCCCTGGTCCATGGCGAACATGTGAAGGTCACGCTGACCTTTGAGCGTGCCGCCCCGATGACCATAACTATCCCGGTGGATTTGGAGCGGCAGGACCATGGCAACATGGGCCATGGGGCCCACGAGCATCACAGTCATTAGGGCATCCTGTGCTGAATCAGGCGGGATTGGGGCCCAGAGGGCTCAGCCGCACATCGCCTTAGCCGCGTTGCCAAAGGCGCGGTAGCGGTCCCATAATGCTTCATCCCGCGGGCGGTCCGACATGCGCATATCCTGGGCACGCTGCGGGTTGCGGAAGAATCCCGCCACCTGCCGCTGGTCAGAACGGTTTAACGTCACCTGTGCCGCCGTACCAATGCAGCCGCACAGTTGCGGTGTGGCGGCGCGCTGGTCAGACTGGTTGCAGGCGCGCTCAATCGCATTGGCATGCCCCATCGGTGCTGCCATCATCACCGTCACAGTCAGCAGGATCGTCTTCTTCATCTCTGGCTCTCATCCCCCATACCAGTGGCATGCCCCGCCTGCTGCCGTGCCAGCCACGGTGCAGCATAGCCACCCAAGCCGCGATGTTCAATACCGCATCAGAGGATTCATGCGCGGTGATTTGTGCTTTGACTTTGGCGTGTCTCCTGTTCAATCTTGCGCAGTCGGGGGGCCAGCACGAAAGGCGAAAGCGGGCGCATGAACCACCTTTACTATGGCGACAACCTGCCGGTCCTGCGCGACTCCATCGCGGATGCCAGCGTGGACCTGATCTATCTGGACCCGCCGTTCAACTCTAACGCATCCTACAATGTGCTGTTCAAGGGGCCGGGCGGCACGGACAGCCCCGCGCAGATTGAGGCGTTTGACGACACCTGGCACTGGGATGATATGGTGTCGGGTCAAGCCCTGATCGAGGTGCGGGACAGCCCGTATCAGGATGCGGCGCGGATGCTGGACGCCATGATCGGCTTTCTGGGCAAGAACCGGATGACAGCCTATCTGGCGATGATGGCTGTTCGCCTGCTGGAGTTGCACCGGGTATTGAAACCCGCTGGCTCCATCTGGCTGCACTGCGATGATGTGGCGGTGGATTATCTGAGATTGTTGATGGACGCGGTGTTTGGCCCTTGGAATTTTCGGGACAGGGTCGTCTGGAAACGTGTGGCAAGTGCGGCAAAGGGAAGCCAGCACGCGGCGCGCACCTTTGGACGCAATGTGGATTACATCCTGCATTATTCGCGGTCGGATGCTTACCTGCACCACGATGTCAGAATAAAACTGACCGAGGCGGAATTGCAGGCGAAGTTCCCCCACATTGATGACCAGGGGCGGCACTACAACACGGACACCCCGCTGTTCAGCGCACCCTCGATGGGTGCGCGGCCTAACCTGTGCTACACTTACAAGGGCGTCACAAACCCCCACCCTTCCGGCTGGCGGGTGAGCCGCGAACGGCTGGAAGCGATGGACGCAAACGGGGAAATCATCTGGCGCGAAGGAAAGCGGCCCCTGCGCAAGAGTTTCGCGGAAGGTTATGACGGCAAACCGCTTGGCAATCTGTGGGCGGACATTCCCAATGTCACGGGCGGCGCACGCCTCGGCTACCCGACGCAGAAGCCCATTGCCCTGCTGGAACGCATCATCGCCGCCTCTTCCAATCCCGGCGATCTGGTGCTGGACCCGTTCTGCGGCTGCGGCACCACCCTTGAAGCCGCCGAAAACCTGGGCCGGAAGTGGTACGGCATTGACATCACGTATCTGGCCATCGGCGTGATCGAAACGCGCCTGTTCAACGCATTCGGGGACGAAGCCGGATACACGGTACACGGCGTACCCGCCGATATCGACGGGGCGCGCAACTTCTTTGACCGCGATGACCGCACCAAGAAGGAATTTGAAAAATGGGCGGTCAGCCTGCTCAGGGGGTACGCCCAGGCCAGCGGCAAAAAGGGCGCGGATGGCGGGGTGGACGGCTTCTTTCGCTTCGGGCGCGACCGCGAACATACCGCGATTATCTCGGTCAAGGGGGGCAAGGCACTTGGTGTTCCGATGATCCGCGAACTTGACGCGGTGGTTTTGGCGCGCAAGGCACAGATTGGCATCTTCCTTACCCTCCATCCCCCAACAAGGCCGATGCGCGATTGGGCCGCCCAGGCAGGGACATTCCAGGTGGAAGGGTTCGCCCCTGTCCCGCGCCTTCAAATCGTCACGATTGAAGATGCGATGGAACGGGGCGTACGCGCCGTGGACACGCCCCTGCGTCATGGCAGCGAGCTTGGGAAAGCCGTGCGCGAGGACGACACAACCGCACAAAACAGGATGGATGTGTAAGCGGGCAGACCGGGCGCACAAGGTATCTTTCCACCGCGATGGCCGGGGGGCTGTCTGGCCCGGCGGTTCAGGGTGACATTCTTGAAAGGGGTGCCATGACCGATTTTGTCCGCCACCGGCCGCTGGCAGAAAACGACGGATTCGCCTGATGCTGGTCTTTGCGCCGCCGTGCAGGGATCTTGCGCGGCATTATCACACGGATGCTCCGGCAATCGGAGACAGGATAGGATGCAGCCGGGACAGAAGAACCTGATCACCGATGTTGCGGGCCTGCGGGTCGGGCAGGCGGAAGATGTGCGGATCAAGACCGGGGTCTCGGTCCTGGTGGGCGATGTGCCCTTCACCGCGGCGGCTCACGTCATGGGCGGTGCGCCAGGAACGCGAGAGACCGAGCTTCTGGCACCGGACAAGACCGTGCAAATGGTTGATGCCCTGGTGCTCTCGGGCGGCTCGGCATTTGGCCTTGACGCGGCCTCGGGGGTGGCCGATGCGCTCAGGATCCAGGGACGCGGCTTTCCCGTGGGCGATCAGTCCGTGCCGATTGTTCCCGGTGCAATCCTGTTCGACCTGACCAATGGTGGCAGGAAGAACTGGGCCCGGAACCCCTATAAGCTGCTTGGGACGGCGGCACTGGCGGCGGCCGCAGACCGGTTCAAACTGGGCAGCGCAGGGGCAGGCACCGGGGCATTGATCGCTGATTTGAAGGGTGGAATTGGTTCCGCCTCGCTCTGCCTTGACCCCTTTACAGTCGGCGCACTTGTAGCGGTGAATGCGCTTGGCCGGGTGACGGTGGGCGAGGGGGCGCAGTTCTGGGCCGCGCCCTTTGAATTCGGGGATGAGTTCGGCGGGCTTGGCACCGCCACCGTGTTCGATCCTGCAGCACCTATACCAGTCAAGGGCGGGGGGAGCGCGACGACGATTGCAATTGTTGCCACTGATGCTAGGCTTAGTCAGGCCCAGGCCACGCGCATGGCGGTGGTCGCCCACGACGGGATGGCGCGTGCAATCTACCCTAGCCACACGCCAATGGATGGCGATCTGGTTTTTTCTGCCGCTACCGGGGCTGTGCCGCTGGCGGAAGCCGAGGCCGATCTGTTGCGTCTGGGGCATGCCGCGGCCCTGTGCCTGGCCCGCGCCATTGCGCGCGGGGTCTATGCGGCAACGCCAGCCAAGGGCGATCTGCTGCCCGCCTGGGCCGTGCGACACCGCGACGGTTGAATGCAAAACGCCCCGGCAGTTAGGGGGACAGCAGCAGTTGTTGGCATCGCATTCGGGTATCACCGCCCGAAGTCAGGGGGCATTGGCGGGACGTGTCCATAGGGTTGTTGGCATGATGGTACCCCCCCCAGCGTATTCCCCGGTATCCCCCTGCGGACGGGCATCTGCCATACCACCAATGGCCCTGCGGGCCGCAGATGGTACTCGGGGCCAGAACACGAGAATACCGAATCACCGGATAATCACCCTCGGGCGCACCCGGTGCCTAGTGCAGCCGCGCCTCGACATCGGCAATCGCGCTGTCGATCAGCCTGTTTTGATCCGCAGTGCTCGTCTGGTCGGCAATCACCTGGGCGGCAGCGGCAACCGCCACCTCAATCGCCCGGTCCCGCACTTCGCGCACCGCGCTTTGCTCGGCATTGGTGATCCGGTCTTCGGCGGCGTGCAGGCGTCGCGTGATCGAGGCTTGCAGGTCGGCACTGGCTTGTTCGGCGATGGCCTCGGCCCGCGCATGGGCGATGATGCGCTCGGACTGTGCCGCCACGTCACGCTGTTTGCGCTCATAGTTGGCCAGGATCGACAGTGCCTCTTCCCGCAGCGCGCGCGCCTCGGCCAGCTCGGCCTGGATTTGTCTGGCGCGGCCATCCAGCAGGCCACCCAGCATCGAGGGGACGTTGAAATAGAACAGAATCGCCAGAAACAGCAGGAAGCCGATCAGCACCACAAAATCTGTGTTGAAAAGTGAGGTGAAATCGTAGCCCGGCGTATAACCCGGCCCCGCGGTCGGGGCAGTACCAGCGGCCATGATCATCAGAACTGCAGTCAGGCGAATACGCATCGGGCCCTATCCTTTCATCTGTGCCGCCACGGCACTGGCCACGGCGGACGGATCAGCACTTGCGGTGCCAAGCGCGGTGACAATCTCGGCAGCAGTGTCGCGGGCGACCTCTTCAACGCTTTGCATCGCGCCTGCGCGGATTTTGGCGATGCGCCCCTCACTCTCGGTGGCTTTCGCGGCAATCCGGGCATCAGCACGGGCCGTCGCCTCATCCAGGTCAGCCTGGATTTCGGCGCGGGTGGCGGCGATGATCTCCTGCGCCTCGGCACGGGCATCGGCCAGGGCCTTATCATACGCGGCTTCGGCCGCGGCAGCCTGGCGTTTTAAATCCTCGGCAGCAGCGATGTCATTGGTGATCGTCCCCGCACGTTCGGCCAGAACCGCCGATATCCGCGGCAGTGCCACACGGTTGAGGAACAGGAAAATAACCACCAGGGCCACCACCAGCCAGAAAATCTGATGCGGAAAGGTCGCAACATCCAGTTGCGGCATCCCGGGACCACTGGCGTGGGCGGTGGCGTCTGCGGCACTATGTGTGGCATCGTCTGCCATGGGTGGCCCCTCCAGCGATGGGGTGTGCAGCGGTGCGCCTTGCCTGGATGGGAATCAGGGCGCACCAGACGTAAGGCATCCGCGCTTGCGTGAGGATTCAGACCGCGAAGAGCAGCAGGATGGCTACAAGGAACGCAAACAGACCAAGCGCCTCGGCGAATGCGATCCCGATAAAGAGCGTTGCGGTCTGGCTGGCAGCCGCCGAGGGGTTGCGCAGGGCACCGGCCAGGAAGTTCCCTGCCACGTGGCCCACGCCGATGGCCGCTGCACCAGTCCCGATGGCCGCCAGGCCAGCACCGATGAATTGACCCATATTTGCGATATCGCCTTCCATGATTCTAGCTCCTTGCATTGGAAGTTCAGAAAGTCCTGGCCGCAGCACCGCATCGGGCGCGTCCGGTCAGTGATGCGGATGAAGCGCGTCCTTAAGATACACGCATGTCAGAATAGTGAACACATAGGCCTGGATCGCCGCCACCAGCGTCTCCAAGGCGTAGATTGCGATGACCCCGATGATGGGCGCAATGCCCGCGATGCCCAGCACCCCGGTGAAGCCTGCAAACACTTTCAGCACCGCGTGGCCGGCCATCATCGAGCCCGCCAGCCGCAAACTGTGGCTGATCGGGCGAACAAGGTAGGAAATCACCTCAATCACCGCAAGCACGGGCCGGATCGGCAGCGGGGCAGAGGTGACCCAGAACAAGCCCAGAAATCCGGTGCCATTCTTCACAAAGCCCAGGATCGTCACGGTAAAGAAGACGGCAAAACCCATCACCGCGGTCACGGCAATATGCGATGTGGTGGTAAAACTGCGCGGGATCAGGCCCAGGGCGTTCGCAAACAGGATGAACAGGAACAACGTGAAGATATAGGGAAAATAGGGCAGGGCGTCCTTGCCCGCGACATCTTCCACCATTTTCCGCACAAAGCCATAAGCCACCTCCACCACGGACTGGCTGCGCGAGGGCACCACCGCCCGGCCCCGGGTGCCCAGATCCATCAAGGCCACGATGCACAGCACCGTCGCCCCCATCAAAAGCGTCACGTTAGAGGGCGTGAACAGACCCACCTGCCCGTCACCGAACAGCGGCGCGACCCGGAACTGATCCATCGGGTGGATCGACAGGCTGCCCGCATAATCATCGGTTACGCCCAGCACGAACAGAACAACCGCAACCGCCACCAGCACATAGGCCACCATGCGGTTGAACCCGGTTTGGGGAACGTCCCGAGAGTTGATGCTGTCCGTCGCCACGTGTCTATCCTTCTAAAGTCCCGGTGGCCCTGACCCCATCCATCGCCTTGTGCTGGATCTCATTTGCCGAGCGGATCATGGTTTTGACCCCGGCAATAAATCCCAGAAGCAGGAACACCACCATCAGGACCGGGCCGGTTCCCAACAGGGCATCAAGCCCGTATCCCATGGCACACCCGATTACCAGGCCCGCCACCAATTCGATCACCATCCTCCAGGCCAGATGTGCCAAAGAATAGTGCTCCTCCATATGGGGTTTGGGCTCTTGCCCCTGTTTCGCATGTTCGATCCGCTTTTCCAGGGCCTTCAGGCGATCTTGATCGGGCCGGTCGGACATGTGCAAACATCCCCTTTTGAGGTTCCAAACACCCTAAGGCAAGGTGAAGGGCAGAGTCAACCCTGTCACTTCACAAAATAACATTCCCAATTTCAGCGGGTTATATTTCGTGCCGCAAATGCGATCTGGTGCCAGGTGCAGTGGTGATCACGCGCAAGCGATGCTGAGTCCTTCATTCGACAGCCCATCCAGACGCGGCATCAGTGCCAGCAAATCCCGCGTATACGGGTGCTGCGGACTGGCGAAGAGCTGTTCTGTTTCGGCCATTTCCACCAACCGCCCGTTTTTCATCACGCCCACCCGGTTGCACATTTGCCGTACCACTGGCAGATCATGGCTGATGAACAGCATTGTCAGGTTCAGATGCTCCTGCAAATCTTTCAGGATATTCAGGATCTGTGCCTGGATCGAGACATCCAGCGCACTGGTCGGCTCATCGCAGATCAGAAAGCGCGGCTGCGTCGCCAGGGCCCGCGCGATGGCGATTCGCTGCCGCTGACCGCCGGAAAACTCGTGCGGGTATTTCAGCCCCGCATCGGCCCCCAGTCCGACCAGATCCAGCAACTCGGCCACGCGGTCCCATAGTGCCTGGCCCGCCAAAAGGCCATGATGGCGGGCGGGCTCGGCCACGATCGCATCAACCCGCATCCGGGGGTTCAGGCTGGAATACGGATCCTGAAAGATCATCTGGATGTGTTTGCGGAACCCCTCTGGCACGCCCGTGCGGCCCGAGGTGACATCCTGCCCCTCGAACTGCACACTGCCGCCATCGACGGCATATAACCCCGCGATCATCCGTGCGATGGTCGATTTGCCGGAACCCGATTCGCCCATCAGGCCGAACACCTCTCCCCGGTGGATATCGAACTGCACCTGCTCAACGGCCGTGAAATACTCCCGCCGCGATGGCAGGATGGCCCCTTTCTGCAGGAATCGCTTGGTCAGCCCCTTGACCTGTAAAAGCGGCTGGCCGCGTCCGTCGGCCGGTAAGGGCCAGTTGCGCACGAGGTCTTCGGGATTGAACCCGGCCACTTGCCCGCCATCGTCGATCAGCGGAAAGTGGCGTAGTTTGACTGTCGGACGCGGCACCGCGGCGATCAGCGATTTGGTATAGGGGTGGTCCGGCTGGCCCAGAACCATCGCGGTTGCCCCGGTTTCCACAACCTGCCCCTGATGCATGACTGTGACAACATCGGTGGTATCCGCGATTACGCCCATATCGTGGGTGATCAGGATGACACCCACCTGCCGCTCCCGCACCAGTTCTGTGATCAGCTTCAGAATCTGTGCCTGGGTCGAGACATCAAGCGCGGTTGTCGGCTCATCGGCGATAATCACATCCGGTTCTGAACAGAGTGCCAGCGCAATCACCACGCGCTGCCGCATGCCGCCAGAGAATTGGTGCGGATACTGGTTGATGCGCACCTTGGGGTTCGGGATGCCAACGCGGTCAATCAGCGCAAGGGCCCGCGCCCCGGCCCTGGCCTCTGACAGGTTCAGATGCGCCTGGATCGTCTCAACCAATTGCTGTTTGATGGTGAACAACGGGTTAAGCGCGGTCAGGGGATCCTGAAAGATCATGCTGATTTTCCTGCCGCGGAGCGCACCCATCGCCTTGGTATCCAGGCCCGAGATGTCCTTTCCCCGGAAGCGGATCGTGCCGCCGGTGATATGGCCCGGCCGATCCAACAGACCCATCACAGCCGCCCCGACGGTGGATTTGCCCGCGCCGGATTCGCCCACCAGCCCGTGAATCTGCCCCGCCTGCACGGCCAGATGCGCACCCTTCACGGCCAGAACCATCCTGCGGCGGGTCGGGAATGCGACGGTCAGGTTGTCGATGTCCAGAAGAGCTGTCAAAAAACCTCACGAGTGCGTGATCTGCAAACTTTTCACCAAATCTCTCACAAAATGTTTTGAAGTTATTCGCCGTTACGGCAGTCAAATTATAGTTCTTTCCGTCTACTTTCAGATCACTCCCATGTGCGATGCAATTTCGAAGCTGATTTAGTCGGTCCAAATTCTGCTTGACAGTGGTGTTGGCGCATTTTTGCCAGCTCAATTCATCCAATACCTTGAAGCGGCCAAGTCGAAAAAATAGTCGTTCAATGTTATTGGAATTCGGGTTCCCCCACCTGCTGAACGACTCACGATACTGCTTTAAGTCTTTTTCGTTGAACTTAGTACGGAAAACCTTCTCGGAACATTCAACGAATACATCCTCCACATACGTTTGAAGCGATGCGCTTAGGACAATCAAGATGGTCTGATTCAACGCATCATGTATGCGCCTGCCAGATTCGTCTTTCCGCGGGGCACCTTTACGGCCTCCGTGATCCCGTTTTCTCAACTCGGCGAGTTGGTTTGCGTTGTCAAGTTTCAATTCCGCCATGAGTCTTCTCCAAATCTGCCATGAGTCTTCTCCAAATCTCACATTTCGCATCAAAACATAATACACGGCACCATCCTATGGTGTCAAGTCTGCGATCACCTCAGCCTGGGGTTCAGCGCATCGCGCAGCCAGTCGCCCAGCAGGTTCACCGCCAGTGCCAGCACCAGCAGCGTACAGGCCGGAAAGGCCAGGATCCACCACTCACCCGAAAACAAAAAGCCCTGGCCAATGCGGATCAGCGTGCCAAGCGAGGGCTGTGTCGGCGGGGCACCCACGCCCAGGAAGCTCAGCGTTGCCTCGGCGATGATCGCCAGGGCCAGCGAAATCGTGGCGATGACCAGAACCGGCGACAGCACATTGGGCAGAATATGGCGCACCATAATCGCCACAGAAGAGCACCCGATCAGCCGTGCGGCCTGTACGTAGTCCCTGGATGCCTCTACCAGTGTGGCCCCGCGCACGACGCGGGCGAATTGCACCCAGTCGCTGAGCCCGATGGCCAGGATCAGCACCCATATCGCCACCTGATCGCGGTATTCGATGGGGGTAATGCCCTTGGCGATGCCAAAGATCAGCATCGCCACCAGGATTGCGGGAAAGGTCAACTGCACATCGGCGATGCGCATGATGATCGCCTCGGTCCAGCCGCCAAAGTAGCCCGCCAGAAGCCCAAGCGTGACGCCCAGAACCATTGCGAACAGAACAGCTGAGAACCCCACGAAAAGCGATACGCGCAGCCCGTAAAGGATGGTTGAAAACACATCGCGGCCCTGATCATCTGTGCCCAACAGGAAACGCTCTCCGGTGAAGGCATTGGCCTCTCCGGGGGGCGTGAAGCCGTTCAGCAGGTTCAGGGTTGCCGGGTTGAACGGATCATGCGGCGCGAGCAGCGGCGCACAGACCGCCGACAGGATCAACAGCAGCGTCAGGGCCAGCGATACAACCGCAACCGGCGAGTGGCGAAAGGACCAGGCCAAATCGCTATCCCAGGCGCGCAGGGCCCAGGGGAACACCGACCGCCCCGCCGGGGGCTGCCCCTGTGCGGCTGCGTTGAACAGCGCGGTGTCCTGATCGGGGGGCGGGGTGTCGGCCATGTGCCCTCAGGTTCTCAGCCGCGGGTCAATTGCTGCGTAAAGCAGATCAACCGCCAGATTGATACCCACGAACATCACCGAGATCAGCATCAGATAGGCTGCCATCACGGGGATATCGACAAACTGGATCGCGTTGATGAACAGCAGCCCCACGCCCGGCCACTGAAACACCGTCTCGGTGATGATCGCGAAGGCGATGATGGACCCCAGTTGCAACCCTGCCACCGTGATCACCGGCACCAGCGTGTTCTTCAGCGCATGGCGGAAATGGATCACCCTGTCCGGCAGCCCGCGCGCCCGGGCAAAGCGGATATAATCCTGGCGCAGCACCTCTAGCATTTCGGACCGGACCAGCCGCATGATCAGCGTCATCTGATACAGCCCAAGCGTGATTGATGGCAGGATCAGGGCCACCCGCCCCGAGCGCGTCAGGAACCCGGTTGACCAGCCCCCAAGCTGAACAACCTCTCCACGCCCGAAGGAGGGGAGCCAGCCAAACTCTACCGAGAACAGATAAATCAACAGAATGCCGATTAGAAAGGTCGGTACGGACACCCCGATCAGTGAAAGCGTCATCACCGCGTTGGCCACAAACCCGTTTCGCCGGATCGCCGTCAGAACGCCTAGGCCGATGCCCGCCACCAACGCGAAAGCACCCGAGACCGCGGCCAGTTCCAGCGTGGCGGGCAGGCGTTCGGCGATGATCCGGGCCACCGGGCGACCTTGGCGGTAGGATATCCCGAAATCGCCCCGCACCGCCCCGCTCAGAAAGTGCCAGTATTGCACGGCAAAGGGCTGATCAAGGCCCAGTTGCGCGCGCAGGTGCGCAACGTCTTCCTGGGTGCGTTCCTGGCCCAGCATGGTGTCGATGGGGTCGCCCATGAAACGAAACATCGCAAAGGCCACAAGCCCCACGACAAGCAGCACCAGAACCGACTGCAGCACCCGGCGGAGCATATAGGACAGCATGTTGGCCCCTTTCGCTCCGCCCATGCTGCGCGGGCCGGGCGGCGGCGTCAAGCCGTGGCCTGAATGCCCCGGTCATGCCCCCTTGCGCCCGCACCGCCGGTGCGATAGTTTACCCATCCTGGAAAGGGTCGCCCGGCCCTTCAAACCTTCAAGGAGTAAGCCCGTGAAACGCACACTGATTGCCGCACTGGCCATGATCGCTGCCCTCTCAAAGCCGGTGCTGGCGTGGGAGGTTGATATTGAAACCTCCCTGATGGATGACAGCACCAACGTGTTCATGTATGTAGTCGCAGATGAGCCGAACCTGTCGGCTCAGCCCGGCCCCTATTACACGCCAGAACTTTGGATTCGCTGCTTGGAAGGCGTAACCGAAATATTTGTGGTGTTTGGTGGCCATGACATGGCCGGGTATGGTGAAAACCCCGTAATCTATAGAATCGGGGCCGAAGCCGCGCAACAGACAACCCGGTCCGCATTGGATACATCTCACGAGGCTCTCTCCCTCGAAGACGTAACAGGATCCGGGCTCAACTTTGTCAAGTCACTTCTGGGCCATGACAGGTTTGTTATCCAGGCAACACCGTCCGGCGAAATCCCTATCAGGGCTACCTTTGACACCACCGGGATCGATCAGGCGATCATCCCCCTTCGCGAATCCTGCGGCTGGTGACAGGAATAATGGGGAAGGGCCGATGATCTCTTCCCCGCCCCAGGCCATCCGCCGCGCCCTGCCGCCCGAAGGCCCCGTGCCAACGGGCGGTATCAGTATCAGGGGGGCGGACCTTCTTACTCTACCGTCACCCAGCGCAGGATAAAGAAATTGTCCGGGCGTTGCGTCAATGAAACCCCGTCGCGCACCCCCCAAAGTAGGGGCTGCACATACATCGGCACATAGACCACGTCATCCTGGATGATCGCGGCGGCCTCATCCAGCAGGGCTTGGCGTGCGCCATCGTCAATCTCGGACTGGATCATCGGCAGCATCTCATCAATGCGCGGGTTGGAATAGCCGCCGAAATTCCACGTTCCCAGGCGATCACCACTGGTATGGACCAGAAAGCGGATCGGATGCTCGGCGTCAAAGGTGCCGGGCGACCAGCCCAGAAGATACATATCAAAATTGTCGGCCCGCAGCTCTGGCCAGTAGTTTGACACCGGCATGCTGTCCAGTGCGGCCTCCAGCCCGATCTGCGCCAGCATCGCCACGATGGCCTGGCACACGGCCTCATCATTCAGGTAGCGGTCATTGGGACAGGAGAGGTCAAAGGCGAACCCGTCAGGATAGCCCGCTTCGGCCAGAAGTGCGCGCGCCGCCCCTGGATCCGGCATCGGGCGTTCGGCATTGGCTTTGGAATACCCGCGCATGGCCGGGCTGACCAACTGGCTGGCAGGTTCCGCCGCACCGCGCATAATGGTTTGCAGGATCGCGGGCACGTTCACCGCATGGGCCACGGCCTGGCGCACGCGGACATCGCGGAACGGGTTCGGCGCACCGTTGCGCAGCGTTTCATGGTCATGGGCGAACCCCAGCATGATCACCCGCGCCTCGATCCCGCGGATGACATCGGCAGCGGCACTTGCGGCGATCCGCCGGGCATCCTGTATCGGCACCGGGGTGATCATATCAACCTCTCCGGACAAAAGCGCGGCCACCGCGGTGGCAGAGTTTTGAATCGGCGTGAAAATCCCCCTGGTGATGTTGTGCTGCGGCTGCCCCCACCATCCCCCGAAGGGAACCAGAACCGTTTGCAAATCCGGCTGACGCTCGGACAACATGAAGGCGGCGGTGCCATTGGCATGGCGGGTCGCAAAATTTTCTTCATCCCGGGCCGGGCGTGCGGCCCCGTTGGCCACGGCCCAGCCGCTGTCCATGATCATCCAATTGGCGATGGAATCGGGGAAGATCGGCTGTGGCGATGTGGTCAGGATATCGACCGTGAAATCATCAACCATCACCACGTCCAAGACCGGCGCGAACCAGGACCGGACATCGGACTCCTCGGACGCGGCCCGTTCATAGCTGAAAACCACATCCTCGGCGGTGAAGGCACTGCCATCGTGAAAGGTCACGCCCCGGCGCAGGGTAAAACGCCAGCCTGCACCCCCGCCAATCGGCACCCACCCGGTGGCGAGCGCGGGTTCGATCGACATGTCCCGGCCACGGCGCACGAGACCCTCATAGATATTGTTCAGAAAGCCCAAAACCGGCGCGGATGAAACCGCATGAGGATCCATCGTCTGCGGATCGGTGGTAGAGGCCCAGCGAAAGGTCTCTGCCAGTGCGGGCAGTGCAAGCCCCATGGACAGGGCTGTGGCAAGCAGAAGTCGGTGCATGTTTGATCTTCCTGTGTGTCCCACGCGCGTGATTGCACCCCAACATGCCGTGGTTTGCCAAGGCATGCAAACGGAAAGGTGCTCCCGGCCTACGGAACCACGGCCAGCTGCGAATTGCCATTGAAGCCCCGGCCATGTTGCGCCACAATGGGCTTATGACGCACCGGATTACAGCCTATCTTGTTCACTGCTTTACCGCGACTGGTGCTGCCTTGGCCATGCTGGCCCTTTTGGCCGCGATGGATCAGAACTGGTCTGTCATGGCACTCTGGCTGGCAGTGGCACTGGTGGTTGATGCGGTTGACGGCCCCCTTGCGCGGCATTTTGAGGTCAAGACCAACGCCTCCACCATTAACGGTGCCCTTCTGGATTTGATCATCGATTTTCTGACCTATGTCGTGATTCCGGCCCTTGCGCTTTATGCCTCGGGCCTGCTGCCCGGCTGGACGGGCTGGTTCGCGGTTCTGCTGATCCCCTATGCCAGCGCACTCTACTTTGCGGACATAAGGATGAAAACGCCGGATGCGAGCTTTTCCGGCTTTCCGGGCTGCTGGAATATGCTTGTTCTGGCACTTCTGGTTATCCGGCCGGGTGAGTGGAGCACGCTTGTTCTGGTCGTCCTGCTTTCGGTTGCGATGTTCCTGCCGCTAAGATTCGTACACCCCATTCGCACTGTGCGGTGGCGACATGTCACCTTTCCAATCGCGTTTGTCTGGACATCGGCGATTGGCTGGGCTGCATGGACGGATTTTGGCCCGGCCCCCGTCCTGACCGTGACTGTGGCCATTACATCGCTTTACCTTATGCTGGCAGGCATCGCGCAGCAGATTTTGCCAGCCCGCTAAGGCGCAGGGCCATCGCGGATCACCGTGGTGAAACTTTCGAAAATTGCGCCGTTCGCGGCAATCACCTGACCGGTGTCCAGAATGCTCTGTTGCGGCAGGACAGACTCTGCCAGACCACCGGATTCACGCACCAAAAGAAGCCCCGCCGCCATATCCCAGGGGTTCAGCCCGCGTTCCCAATACCCGTCATATCGCCCGGCCGCGACATAGGCCAAATCCAGTGCCGCCGCCCCCCAGCGCCGAACCCCGGCGCATTGCGGCATAAGGTGCGTCAGGTCTTGCAGGGTTGCGGGCAGAGAGGCGCGACCGCCAAAAGGTACACCGGTGGCGAACACGCATTCGATCATCCGTCTTCGGCTGGAAACGCGCAGGCGCCGGCTGTTGTTCAGCCACGCGCCTTGCCCTTTCTCGGCATAAAACATCTCATCCTTGACCGGGTCAAAAACGGTCCCCGCGACGATCTCGCCCTTATGTTCCAGGGCGATGGATACGGCCCAGTGCGGCATCCCGTGAAGGAAGTTCGTGGTGCCATCCAGCGGGTCCACGATCCATCGGCGGGTGGGATCAGCACCGTGGATATCCGTACCCTCCTCACCCAGGAACCCGTAATTCGGACGCGCACCCAGCAGCTCGTCACGCAGAATCTGTTCCGCGTTCCGATCCGCCCTGGTGACAAAATCCCCCGGTCCCTTAACGCTGACCTGAAGCTGTTCAACTTCGCGGAAATCCTTGACCAGCGCGCGCCCGGCCTTGCGCGCTGCCTTGATCATGATGTTGATATTGGCAGAGCCCTGCATGGTTGTTTCCCAGGTAACAGGTTCCGGCCCATACACCAGACCGCGGTGTGTGCCAAGGGGCAAAGCCTTTTGCAAAAAGTCCCGAACAGATTCTCGAGAATCTGTTTACGCGCGCGGCTGCAATCCACAATGGCCGGGTAGATTTGCGACCAACGGCGTTATGTCTACACCCTGAATGCGCTGGACGTGGCCTGAACGGTCTGCATTGCCCCCTGGGGCCACTCTGATAACGGCCTTGTCCCGTGTCACCTGACGCCGGGCTGGTTTCACCCTTGAACAACCAGCTTGCATCCTGCCCGGTGGCGCGATTGTATGGGGTACCGCGAAATCATGCAGGATTCGGGCGGATGCAGCCTCAAGGATACCCCGGTTCGGTGGAAGAGCTCGCCACGCACGACCAGCTCCTCTCCATGTCCGGGCTGGCCTTCATGCAGGCGATGCTGCGGGGCGAACTCCCCCTGCCGCCGATTTCAAAAACGATGGGCTATCGGCTGGATACGGTCGAGGATGGGCATGTCATCTTTCGCGGCACTCCGGAATTTCCGCATCTCAACCCGATGCGGGGCGTTCATGGCGGCTGGTACGGGACGCTGCTGGACAGTGCCATGGCCTGTGCGGTAATGACCAAACTGCCCCAGGGGGCCGTCTATACAACGCTGGAATACAAGATAAATATCACGCGGGCACTGCCGGAAGGCATGGAAATCCTGTCCAAGGGCGTGGTATCCCACGCTGGCTGGTCCAGTGGCGTGGCCGAGGGCACAATCAGGGGTGCGGCGGACGGGCGGCTTTATGCCACTGGCTCAACCACATGTTTGATCATGAATGTGTGCGATGCTGCATCATCCGGTTTGAATTGACTGGGGTGTGCTGTTCCGGTAGTCTGGATTTTTTGCACCCCCAACGGAGATGGCCATGATTTCCCCGGTCTTGCCCAGCTATGCGCGCGCTGACCTCTCCTTTGTTACGGGCAAGGGGGCCTGGCTGATCACGGCGGATGGGCGGCGTTTTCTGGATTTTGGCGGTGGTATCGCGGTGATGGCACTTGGCCATGGCCACCCGGTGCTGGTGCAGGCCCTGAAGGATCAGGCCGGGAAACTGTGGCACACATCAAACCTTTACACTGTGCCGGAACAGCAGGAATTGGCCGCAAAACTGGTCGAACACACCTTTGCCGACACCACGTTCTTTTGCAACTCGGGCACGGAAGCAGGCGAGTTGGCGGTAAAGATGGCCCGCAAATACTGGCATGCGCATGGCCAGCCCGAACGTACGACCGTGCTGTGCTTCAAAGGCGCGTTCCACGGGCGTTCCATCGGAATGATCTCGGCCGCCGGGGCGGAGAAGCTGGTAAAGGGCTTCGGCCCCCTGGCCCCCGGATTCGAACACCTGCCCTTTGGCGATCATGACGCCCTGCGCACGGCCGCGGCGCGTCCCGATGTGGGGGCGATCATGCTGGAACCCGTGCAGGGTGAAAGCGGCATCAAACCGGTTCCGGATCACTGCCTCAAGGGCTTGCGGGATTTATGCGATGCGTATGGGCTGCTTCTGATCCTGGATGAGATCCAATGCGGCATGGGGCGCACCGGCAGGCTGTTCGCGCACGAATGGGCCGGGATTGCCCCCGATATCATGATGATCGCCAAGGGCATCGGCGGTGGCTTTCCCATCGGTGCACTTCTGGCGACCGAGGCTGCGGCGGTCGGCATGACGCCGGGCACCCATGGGTCCACCTATGGCGGCAATCCGCTTGGCTGTGCCGTGGCATCGGCAGTGATGGATGAGATCACGCGCGACGGGTTCCTGGACGATGTGAACCGCCGTGCGGGTTTGCTTCGGCAAAAGGCCGAGGGGCTGGTTGCCAGCCACCCGGATGTTTTCGAAGCCGTGCGGGGGGCGGGCTTTATGCTGGGGCTTGTGTGCAGGAAACCCAATCTTGATGTGATCAACGCGGCCTACGCCGAAGAGATGCTGACCGTCCCTGCAGGCGACAATGTCGTCCGGCTTCTACCGGCTCTGACACTGACCGAAGCCGAGATCGCCGAGGGGGTCGCCCGGCTTGACCGGGCCGCGACCGCACTGTCAGCCCAGGGTTCATCCGCCGCGGAATGATGGCGGACAGCGTGTGACAGACGATGGATATGCCGCATTTTCTGGACATCAACAGGACCGATCCCAAGGCACTGCGGGGCATGATCGACCAGGCTGGCCAGATGAAATCGGCCCGCGCCGGACGCCCCAGGGGCATGGCCGATGACGAACAGCCGCTTGCAGGCCATATGGTGGCACTGATCTTCGAAAAACCCTCTACTAGGACGCGGGTCAGCTTTGACGTGGGGGTGCGGCAGATGGGCGGGCAAACAATGGTTCTGTCCGGCCATGATCTCCAGCTTGGCCATGGGGAAACCATCGCCGACACCGCCCGGGTTCTCTCACGCTATGTCGATCTGCTTATGCTCCGCACGTTTAATGAGGGTGTTCTGCTGGAACTGGCCGAACATGCGACCGTTCCGGTCATCAATGGCTTGACCAACCGTACCCACCCCTGCCAGATCATGGCAGATATCCTGACTTATGAGGAATATCGCGGCCCCATCGTGGGTAAAAAGGTTGTCTGGGCCGGGGACGGAAATAATGTCTGTGCCAGTTTTCTGCACGCCGCGGGCCAGTTTGGCTTTGACTTCACCTTTACCGGGCCGGAACCGCTGGATCCAGAGCGTGTGTTCATCGAACAGGCGCGTGAAAAGGGCGTGACCGTAGAGGTCGTGCGAGATCCGTTTCGCGCGGTCGAGGGGGCCGATCTGGTGGTCACCGACACCTGGGTTTCGATGCATGACAGCCAGTCCATGAAAGAACGGCGGCATAACCAGTTGCGGGGCTATCAGGTGGGTACGGCGTTGATGTCCCGCGCCAGGCCCGATGCGCTCTTCATGCATTGCCTGCCCGCCCATCGTGAGGATGAGGCAACAAGTGCGGTAATGGATGGCCCGCATTCAGTTATCTTTGATGAGGCAGAAAACCGGTTGCACGCGCAAAAGGCGATCCTGCGCTGGTGCCTGGGCGTGTGACCTTGCGCACCCTTTCTGCCTGTGCGGGCGAGCTGTGCATGATCTGACCAGTTCAGCGTACCTGTTCAGACGGCGCACCTGCCGCTACAACTGCCACGCCTCCGGTGTGACTATCACCGCCGTATGTCACACGCCAACATCCGCGCTATGGACGAGGGTCCGGGCCAGCCGTACGCGCCTGACGCTACAACAGTGCCTTGATGACCACCGGGCAGCGGATGGCATCACCCCCCGATCCGGTGCCGGATTTTCGGACCTTTCTTGTGAATGGCGACAGCCTTTGCTGCGAAATTTGCGAATTCACATTTTACGGCTTTACAAATCCCTGAAGAACGCCCACAATATATTGTATGGGGTCGGCACAAACCGGCAACCAGTAGTCACAACACCCAGCCTGTAGTGGGTATCATGGTCAACAGGGCCAGGCCCCGCCAAGGCTGCCAAAACTAAAGGGGCTTGGGCAATGCCACTTTCCAGGCAGTATCCTGAAACCGATGATATTCACCTGATCGACATCGTGAAGATGATCTCTGCCCGTCACGATTGGGATTTTGACCACGTTGCCGATGATCGGATCGTGATGGCTATTGAGGGGCAATGGCGCACCTATTCGGTGACGCTGGCCTGGTCGGCCAGTGATGAGATGCTGCGGATGATCTGCACCTTTGATATGAACCCGCCTGCCAGAAGCCTGCCGAAACTCTATGAGGTGCTGAACCTGGCCAATGACGCATGCTGGGCGGGCACCTTCAGCTATTGGCAGGCGCAGAAACTGATGGTCTATCGCTATGGTCTGGTTCTGGCGGGAGAGCAAATGGCAAGCGCACGCCAGATCACCCGCATTATCGAAATGGCGATTCTGGTTGCCGAGCGGTATTACCCGGCCTTTCAGCTTGCCTGCTGGGGCAATTCCACAGCAAAAGAAGCGGTTCAGGTCGCCATTGCAGAGGGTTACGGGCACGCCTGATTTCCCCCGGCATACAGGACGGAGGGGGCATGACACTCGACACAATTACGCGCGACGGCCTGGTGATGCTGGGCTGTGGCAAGATGGGTACGGCCATGCTGACCAGCTGGCTAAAGCAGGGCATGACTACGGACAGGGTTTGGGTGGTAGACCCGCAGCCATCGGCCTGGCTGCAGGCGTCCGGTGTTCATCTCAACGCAGAATTACCACCCGATCCGGCGGTTATCCTCGTCGCGGTGAAGCCGCAGATGATGGGTCAGGCCCTGCCGCGGATTGCCCGATATGGCGGCGGGGGGAGCCTGGTGATTTCGGTTGCCGCTGGCACCACCATCGCCACGTTTGAGGCCGCGTTGGGGCCGGGCACGCGGATGATCCGCGCCATGCCGAACACACCCGCGGCAATCGGCAAGGGCCTGACCGCGATCATCGGCAATGCCGCTGCCACCGCCGCCGATGGTGCATTGGCCGATGCCCTGTTGCAGGCCGTGGGGCAGGTCGTGCGGCTGGAAACCGAGGATCAAATTGATGCGGTCACTGGTGTCTCCGGCTCTGGTCCAGCCTATGTTTTCTGCATGATCGACGCTTTGGCGGCGGCTGGCGTGGCGGAAGGATTGCCCGAGGCGATGGCGATGCGCCTGGCCAAGGCCACCGTTGCGGGGGCTGGTGCGCTTGCAGACACCGCCGCGGACACGCCCGCGCAGTTGCGGATCAATGTCACCTCTCCCAATGGGACCACCCAGGCCGGGTTAGAGGTTCTGATGGATGAGGCCGCTGGCCTCGCGCCGCTGATCCGCCGCACCGTCGCCGCCGCCGCACATCGCAGCCGGGAGTTGAAGGGATGAGCGGGACGATCAGTTTTGACGACTTCCTGAAGGTCGATATCCGCGTGGGTACCGTCACCCGCGCCGAACCCTTCCCCGAGGCGCATAAGCCTGCGATCAAACTCTGGGTTGATTTCGGTGCAACGCTCGGGGTGAAGAAAAGCTCTGCCCAAATCACTGCGCATTACACGCCCGGGGGGTTGATCGGGCGTCAGGTCGTGGCGGTCGTGAACTTTCCGCCGCGCCAGATCGGGCCGGTGATGTCCGAGGTTCTGGTCCTTGGCGTTTCCGACCCCGAGGGCGGGATCGTTCTGCTGCAGCCGGACCTGCCGGTCCAAAACGGTGAACGACTGCATTGAGATGACGAAACTTCTGATACCCCGCCGCCTGCCTGATAGCATGATGGCCCGGGGCGGGGCCCGGTTCGCCGTCACCACGCGCGACACCACAGAGCCAATGCGCCATGACGAATGCGTCGCCGCCCTGGCCAAATATGACGTTTGAGTCCTCAACGATTATGACCATTTGGGGGTATCATTCGTGGCCGCAAAGGATGTCAGTATTGCGGCCATCGCTTCGTGCCGATGACAACTTATGATGACCATCGTAACCGGCTCGGTTATGTGTGTTACCCTTGCAAACTTCGCACGTCCAACGCACCCTCGCGCGCGGCTTTCATCGCCAGGGCGGTGGCGTGACTGGCGGCGAGCGTGGTGAAATAGGGAATCTTGTCATAAAGTGCAACGGTGCGCATGGACCGGCTGTCCTCCACTGCCTGCGTGCCTTCGGTGGTGTTGAACACCAGGCTTACGTGCCCGTCCTGCATTACATCGACGATGGTGCGCCCGCCCTCATGGGCCTTGTTCACCACATCCGAGGCGACTCCGTGCCTGGCCAGAAACGCTGCCGTGCCGCGGGTGGCCAGGATGCCAAAGCCCAGATCGATAAGGGTTTGCGCCGTCTCTACCAGTTGCGGGGTTTTGTCGGCATCCTTGATTGACAGGAATACGCGGCCAGCATCGGGCAGGGGTGTGCCCGCACCCAATTGCGCCTTCAGAAACGCGCGGGGGAAGCTGCGGTCCCAGCCCATCACCTCCCCGGTAGAGCGCATTTCAGGCCCCAGAAGCGTGTCAACACCGGGAAAGCGGGCAAAGGGCAGGACGGCCTCCTTCACGCTGAACCAGGGGGTGCGGAAATCGGTAAGCGACATCGGATCGCCGGGGATGATCGGCGTGGCGTCATCCACGGGCTGATGCGGTGCGGCGGCGGGAAAATCGGCGAGCGTCTCACCCGCCATAAGCCGCGCGGCGATTGAGGCAATGGCACTGTCCGTGGCCTTGGCAACAAAGGGTACAGTGCGAGAGGCGCGCGGATTCACCTCGATCAGGTAGATTTCGCCGTTTTTCACCGCAAATTGCACATTCATCAAGCCAACCACGTTCAGTGCCCTGGCCAGGGCCCCGGTCTGGCGGATGATTTCGGCCTGAATGTCAGCAGCCAGACTGTGGGGGGGCAGGGAACAGGCACTGTCGCCCGAATGCACACCCGCCTCCTCGATATGCTGCATGATGCCAGCAACATGAACATCGCGGCCATCGCAAAGCGCATCCACATCAACCTCTGTCGCGCCATCCAGATAGCTGTCAAGCAGCACCGGACTGTCACCGGAAACGGCCACGGCATCGCGGATGTAACGGTCGAGCTGGGCGGCATCGCGGACGATCTCCATCGCCCGCCCGCCAAGAACGTATGACGGGCGAATGACAAGCGGATAGCCCAAGGTATCTGCCGCGTCACGCGCCTGTGCATCGGTAAAGGCGATCGCGTTTTCGGGTTGTTTCAGCCGCAGCCTGTTCACCAGCTGCTGGAAGCGTTCACGATCTTCGGCAAGGTCAATGGCGTCGGGTGCGGTTCCAAGGATCGGGATACCCGCATCATGCAGCGCATTGGCCAGTTTCAGGGGCGTCTGACCACCGAATTGCACGATTACGCCCCGGAGTGTGCCGTGTTCCTGCTCAACGCGGAGGATTTCCAGCACATGTTCCAGCGTCAGAGGTTCAAAATAAAGCCGGTCAGAGGTGTCATAATCCGTCGAGACCGTTTCAGGGTTGCAGTTAACCATAATCGTCTCATAGCCCGCATCCGAGAGTGCGAAACAAGCGTGGCAGCAGCAGTAATCGAACTCGATCCCCTGGCCGATCCGGTTCGGACCTCCGCCCAGAATAACAATCTTTCTGGCAGCAGAGGGCCGCGCCTCACATTCTGCCGCCCCCATCACCGGGGCTTCATAGGTGGAATACAGGTAGGGCGTTTGCGCCTCGAATTCTGCCGCACAGGTGTCAATGCGTTTGAACACTGCCGTCACGCCCGCACCGTGCCGGGCGCGGCGAATATCGGCCTCGGCCAGATGGGTCAGCCTGGCCAGACGTGCGTCGGAAAAGCCCATCATCTTTACGCGCCGGAATGCCTCGGGCGTGGCGGGCATACCGGTTTTGGAGATTCGCGCCTCCTCCTCGATGATCTCGCGGATGCGGGCCAGAAACCATGGGTCGAACCGGGTGACGGCCTGGATTTCGTCATCGCCCAGCCCGTGGCGCATGGCCTGGGCGATTACGCGCAGCCGGTCGGGGGTCTGTCGGGACAGGGCCCCGAGGATGGCAGCATTGTCAGGGGCACCGGCAATTCTGATCTCATCAAAACCGGTAAGGCCGGTTTCCAGGCTGACCAGCGCCTTCTGCATCGACTCGTGGAAGCTGCGGCCGATGGCCATGGCCTCGCCCACGGATTTCATGGCCGTCGTCAGGCAGGGCGTGGTGCCGGGGAATTTCTCAAAGGCAAAGCGCGGAATTTTGGTGACGACATAATCAATGGCCGGTTCGAAACTTGCCGGTGTGACCCTGGTAATGTCGTTATCGAGTTCATCAAGCGTGTAGCCCACGGCAAGTTTCGCCGCGATCCTGGCAATGGGGAAGCCAGTGGCCTTCGACGCCAGCGCGGAAGATCGTGAGACGCGCGGATTCATCTCGATCACCACCATGCGTCCGTCCGCCGGGTTCACCGCCCATTGCACGTTGGAACCGCCGGTTTCCACCCCGATCTCGCGCAGGACGGCGATCGATCCGTTGCGCATGATCTGGTATTCCTTATCGGTCAGCGTAAGCGCGGGGGCCACGGTGATTGAGTCGCCCGTATGTACGCCCATCGGATCGACATTTTCGATGGAACAGACGATGATCGCGTTATCGGCCCTGTCGCGCACCACCTCCATTTCATACTCTTTCCAGCCCAGAAGGCTTTCATCAATCAGGATTTGAGAAACAGGCGAAGCATCAAGGCCGGATTTGCAGATGCGCACATAGGCATCGCGGTGATTGGCCACGCCGCCGCCAGTGCCGCCAAGGGTAAAGGCAGGGCGGATGATGGCGGGCAGCCCCACATGGTCAAGTGCGGCCATGCACTCTTCCATCGTCCGGGCGATGACGGCTTTGGGGGTTTCCAGGCCAATCCGCTTCATGGCATCGCGAAACAGCCCGCGATCCTCGGCCATCTCAATGGCTGGTCGTTTGGCACCGATCATCTTCACCCCGAATGTCGAAAGCGTGCCGCAAGCCTCCAGCGCAAGCGAGGTGTTAAGGCCGGTCTGCCCGCCCATGGTTGGCAAAAGCGCGTCCGGGCGTTCCTTTTCGATGATCCTGGCAACAACCTCGGGCGTGACCGGCTCAATATAGGTGGCATCGGCAAGGCCCGGATCAGTCATGATCGTCGCCGGGTTGGAATTAACCAGGATGACGCGGTAGCCCTCTTCCCTTAAGGCTTTGCAGGCTTGTGTGCCGGAATAGTCAAATTCGCATGCCTGGCCGATAATAATGGGGCCCGCACCGATGATCATGATCGACTGGATGTCGGTTCTTTTCGGCATGAAGCGGCCCTTGGGGTGTCAGGCAAATTGCAGGCGTTATAGGGATCGGGCCGGGGGGACGCAAGCCATAACGGGCGGGGTGCGCCCAAAGGGTTACCAGGTCAGAACTACGGCCCCCCGGCAGGGATATTTCCGGAACAGGGAAACACGGAGCCTGTGGGCAAATCAACGCAACACAAGCTTGTCCCGCGGTTTGGGGTGCCGGGGGGCGAAACAGAATGCCGCGGATGGCAGCACACCGATGCTCCAGGCAGAACGGCGGGGCTATGTTCTGTCACACAATCCTGACGTTAGTGGAGGTGAATATCTGCCAGTCTCGGCCGCATATCAGAAAGAACCTCTGTGGCCACATCGTCCTTGCAACGACGACCGCAGTTTGGACACCTTTGCGACTTTGGCCACAGTTCCTCGGACGCTTGATGCCCGAAAACACACGCATACGTTCGAAGCGAATCGGCCCATGCGTCCGAAAGGTTCTTTTCATCATCTTCTCCCCGCATGCCAAAATAGGGAAAATGATGAAGGAAATAGCCGAAGAGCTTATCGCAATCATCAGCGTATTTTATGGTGTCCAAGATGTGCAGATGCCAGAAGTCATCGACGAAGCAGGAAGGAACCAGAGGCTTATCCGGGAACTTCCGGCAAAGCTCCAGGTAGCGGCGGTACTCTTCCGCAACCTTATGGACAAAGTCCAAGGTCCATCCGTAACCCTCTTCCTCGTCCATCGCCTTGACCATAATTGGTTCAAGGTCCAGATCAAAAGGCGAGAAATGCTTATTTTGAGCGGCAGACGCCTGCTTACCGCACTCGAACTTCCGGGTATCTGGATGGTCTTCGTGACGCGTTTCATCCATCATTGTCTTCTCCTTCGTAGACTTTTGGGCGACCCGAATCACCACCGTTATTCATCATCAACATAAGGGATCCGGGCACCGTTGCAAGAGATATGAGTATTTCTTAAGAAATTTCTTGCGGGCGTCAAAAATTCAGCTTTTGATTTCAGGGAGATAAGCAAGCCTTGGTAGACGTTTACTTCAAAATTACGAAAAAATGCCCAAGGCAGCAGGCGGGATGCGGAATGTGTGTTGCTGGGCGGAATGCTGCCGGATAGGTGTCGACCATCGGTGCCCGGCTGGTGCCGGGGGCCAGGATACAGGCCACGCGCACGACAAAGGAAGCCAGCCTCCGCCAGTTGCCCCTAACGCCTCAGCCAGTCATAACGCCTCAGCCGGTCATCCCGGCGCGAATCTGCTGGCGCAGAAGGTCAATCGGCACAGTCCTGCCCTTGCGGCGGAAATGCCAATAGGTCCAGCCGTTGCAACTGGGCGCGCCCTCGATCCTGGCCCCCACCTGATGGATTGATCCCTTCGCCTCGGTGCTGACCAGGGTGCCATCGGCGCGTACCTTTGCGGTCTGCCCGCGCGTGTTCACCAGAACCTCACCGGGCTGCAGCAGCCCGCGTTCCACCAACTGGCCAAAGGGTACCCGCGGTTCCGCGCGCTTGCTTTGGCTTACCTCCAGCGCGGCGCGGTCAAATTTGCGCACTTTCGCAAGCCGGGCCTCGGCGAGTTTGCGGTACCGCTCCTCACGCTCAATCCCGACAAAGTCGCGGCCCAGTTTTCTGGCCACAGCCCCGGTGGTACCAGTGCCAAAGAACGGGTCCAGCACCACATCGCCCGGGTTGGTCGATGCCACAAGCACCCGATGCAACAGCCCTTCGGGCTTCTGGGTGGGGTGTGCCTTGCCGCCCGTTTCATCCTTCAGCCGCTCCCCCCCGTTGCAAATCGGCAGAACCCAATCGCTGCGCATCTGCACCCCTTCGTTCAGGGCTTTCAGTGCCGCATAATTAAAGGTGTATTTCGCACCTTCGGATATTGAGGCCCAGATCATCGTCTCATGCGCGTTGGTCAGCCGCATGCCACGGAAATTCGGCATCGGGTTCGACTTGCGCCAGACAACGTCGTTCAGAATCCAATACCCCTGGTCCTGCACAGCCGCGCCCACACGAAAGATGTTGTGATAGCTGCCGATCACCCAGATCGCGCCATGGGGCTTCAACAGCCGATGCGCAGCCTTTAGCCAGGCCCGGGTAAAGGCATCATAGGCGGCGAAATTGTCAAACCGGTCCCAGACATCATCCACCGCGTCCACAATCGTATTGTTCGGACGGTGAAGCGGGCCCCTGAGCTGCAGGTTATAGGGCGGGTCGGCAAATATCAAATCCACGGATGCCTCTGGCAAGGTGGCCATCACCTTAATGCAATCGCCGGACAAGATCGCGTTCAGCGGAAGCGGTGTTGCCCCCCGCTGTGTGGTTTTCGTGGTCATGACTGTCTCTGCCTCTGTGGTACCCGCGCCTTATCCGACGCTGATGTTTTGAAGGCAGGATGAGTCAAAAGCGATTCGCGGTCAATTTCTTTTTGGGATCAGGATGTCAGGATTTTTCTTGCCACAAGAGGTTGTGGACCGGCCTGAACGAACGCCTATGGACAGGGGTAACACCCAAATCCCGCAGGGCCACCAGATGCTCAGGGGTGCCATAACCCGCGTTCCGTTCCCAGCCATAGCCCGGATTTTGTTGCGCCAGGGCCACCATAACGCGGTCCCGTGCCACCTTTGCCACGATCGAGGCCGCCGCAATCGAAAGCGACCGCGCGTCGCCCTTTACCAGGGCCGTTGCCGCGCAGGGCAGGCCAATCGGTACGGCGTTGCCATCAATCAGCGCATGGTGCGGCACCCGCGGCAGCCCCTCTACCGCCCGCCGCATCGCCAGAAGTGCGGCCGCACGGATGTTCATCCGGTCAATCTCTTCTACGCTGGCCCATCCAATCGCCAGGTCGGCAACCTTGTGAAGGTCTGCAAACACGGCTTCCCGTCGGGCAGGCGGCAAGGTTTTAGAGTCGTTTATGCCCTTGGGCAGGCGGCGCGGGTCAAGGATGACAGCGGCAGCGGTGACTGGCCCGGCCAAGGGCCCGCGGCCTGCCTCATCCACCCCGGCTACCAGGCCACCTGCCTGTTTCTCGTGCGTAAAATCCGGTGTCATGCCGCCAGAAACCACGTCAGGCAAGGATCAGGCAAGGATAAGGATCAGGCAAGGATTGGGCAAGGTTCGGCAAGCCACCCCGCCCCACGCCACTTGAACACGGGCTGGCCGGGCAAATGGCGCGATGGGTCAGCCCCGTGGACCAGCGGGATGAATTTCATCGGGTTCCGGGGTCAGCCCGTAGTGCGCACCCAGATGCCACACATGGGGCGGCACCATGTTCTTCATCTTTGCCTTATGTGCGCGGCGCAGATGCAGGATCGTCTCGATGGCTTTCATCTCGACCCGGGCGCGGGCAAACTCCAGTCCCCGGGGCCCGAACCGCGGCTGCAGAAACGACACGACGGACCGCGCCCAGTCGGGCATGGATCGCAGGGGCAGGCCACCCGCCGCGCGTTCGGTATTGGCCAGAAACCCCTTGACGGCACTGGCACGCCTGCCCTTGTCTGTCAGGGGCCGTGTCCGGATCCGGTTGCCCAGCATGTTCAGCATCTCTGCCCCGCGCACGTTGCGGATGATCACCCACTGGTCCCCGTCCCCGCCCATATAACCGATGGTAATGTCCGCCAGCCGGTTTGTGTAATCCACGCAGGTCTTGCAGGTCATCGGAAAGAAATCGGGTGGCAGTCTTGAAATGGGCAGCTTCAGAAAGGGTACTAGGCGGGTTGGGCGGCCATCATCAAACCGCAGTTCCACCCGGTAATCGGCGCGGAACTCCAGATAGCTGATGGCTTCGGGCTTTTTGTCCAGAAGTGCCAGGAATTGATGGAAATTTCCTGTGGTCGTATTGTCAGAACAGGGCGTGCCGATCACGTAGATCCGCTCAAACCCCAATTCAGCTTCCAGCGTGCGAAGCGCGTACACCTGACAGGGCACACCGATGACCGCAATCCGCCTGTGCCCGGCCTGTGCCGCCGGTTCCAGTGCCGCCAGAGTAGGGCCAAAGCCCATGCGCATGCCGCGACACTCCTTCATCCGGTCCGCCGCGGTAACGATGACCGGGCGCGGCTTCCAGCGATCCCTGGGGTCTGGCGCGACTGTCAGAACCGCATCAATCGCCCCCCGGCGCAGCAATTCCGCGGCCAGCGCGGTCGTCAGCCCGGTCCATTGCGCCCCATCCGCGGCGGGGACAAGCCGGGCGCGCAGCATCTTTTGCACAACCCCGAAAAAGCCCTCATCCCCCCGGTCGGGCCGGGCAACCTGGCCATGGGCCACCCATTCGCGCGTCTCATAGTCGGGCTGAATGAATTGGCAGGCCCGGCCACAGGCCCGGCCATCGCCAAGCCGGCTGACCCCGCAATCGGTACACAGGCCCGGGCGCACCGCACCCGTGATCACCGGTGCCAGAATGCCATCAGGGGAAATGTCTTGCGGCATGGGCCACAGTGTCGGCCCCCGGACGCGCCCTGTCAATCAGGGGGTATACCCGAATCCGCGCGTCTGTGCGGCCTGGTCACCGGGTGCGCTGCGCCAGCCTGGCGACCCCGGCAGGATTCGAACCTGCAACCTATCCCTTAGGAGGGGATTGCTCTATCCGGTTGAGCCACGGGGCCACATACCCCTTTTCGGGGAATTTCCGGGCGTGCGCAACCGCCGCCATTCCCTTGCCCTTGCCCGCCCGCAGCGGGCGCACTAGCCTTTGCACTTGGCGAAGAACCCGCAGGAGGACGCGCAATGCCCGATGACATTCTGAACAGTTTCACGAACGGCCCGGACCAGGATGGCCGGTTTGGAACCTTTGGCGGGCGGTTCGTGTCGGAAACCCTGATGCCGCTGATCCTGGAGCTGGAGCGGCACTACAAACACGCCCGGACCGACCAGTGTTTCTGGGATGAAATGCACCACCTGTGGACCCATTATGTGGGCCGTCCCTCTCCGCTGTACTTCGCCGCGCGGCTAACCGAACGCTTGGGCGGGGCCAGAATATACATGAAGCGCGATGAGCTGAACCACACCGGTGCCCACAAGATCAACAATGTCCTGGGCCAGATCATCCTGGCCCGCCGCATGGGCAAAACCCGCATTATCGCGGAAACTGGCGCGGGCCAGCATGGCGTTGCCACGGCCACGGTCTGCGCCAAATTCGGGCTGGACTGCGTGGTTTACATGGGCGCACATGATGTGCAGCGTCAGGCCCCGAACGTTTTTCGAATGAAACTTCTGGGGGCCAGGGTTGTCCCCGTCACCTCGGGCCGTGGCACGCTGAAGGATGCAATGAACGATGCGCTGCGCGACTGGGTCACCAATGTGCGCGACACCTTCTATTGCATCGGTACGGTAGCAGGCCCGCACCCTTACCCCGCCATGGTCCGCGATTTTCAGGCGATCATCGGCAAGGAAACCAAAGAACAGATGATGGCGGCCGAGGGCCGTTTGCCCGACACGCTGATCGCGGCCATCGGCGGCGGGTCAAACGCGATGGGCCTGTTCTTTCCCTTTCTGGACGACAGTGAGGTGCAGATCATCGGGGTAGAGGCTGGCGGCAAGGGCGTGGACGCCGCGATGGCGCATTGTGCCTCAATTACCGGCGGGCGGCCCGGTGTGCTGCATGGCAACCGAACCTATCTGCTGCAGGATGCGGATGGCCAGATTCTCGAGGGCTTCTCGATATCGGCCGGTCTTGATTACCCCGGCATCGGGCCTGAACACGCCTGGCTGCACGAGGTCGAGCGCGCAACCTATGTGGCTGTTACCGATGCAGACGCGCTGCACGCCTTCCGCCTGTGCTGCGAAACTGAGGGCATCATCCCGGCACTGGAACCGTCCCATGCCCTGGCCCATGCGATGAAAATCGCCCCTGCACTGCCGCCGGAACATATCATCTGCATGAATATGTGCGGCCGGGGGGATAAGGACATCTTTACCGTCGCCCGCGCACTTGGCGTTGAGATGGAGGGCGGCTGAGCTGCCCCCCCCTTATGTCTGCGCGGTGTGGTGTTCCGGAATGATTCGGCGATGGCCCTTTGCACGGCGGGTTTGAACAGGGGGTGCGCCCGTGCGGGGGTAAGGATTCGATTACTGGTGCCCTTGGCCCGGCTGTTAAAAAATGCTCTTGCACCCCTGCGGGTGCTGTTGACGTTGGCGGCAGCAGCGGCTACATCGCGCTATGACCGCACCGGACCTGCACACCATCGCCCGCCAGCTTGCCGTATTGGAGGAGCGCATGAACACCCATCAGGCAGACTACAAAACCGGCTGGGAGGCCATCCGCGCAAACATGGCCGACCTGAAAGCCGACATTGCCAAACGCGATGCCGACAGCCGCACAAACATCGCCGACCTGAAAGCCGACATCGCCAAACGCGATGCCGAGGCCTCGCGGCGGGAGATGCGGCTTACCCTGACAGTGCTGGGTGCTGTCGGGCTGGCAACGGCCATCCTCGGCTTTCTTATCCGCCTGTCCTGAAACATGTCTGATACGCGATGTTCTGTTGCGTCCCCGTGGCAAAAAACCTCTTGCCTTTGTGCCGCGGCCTGGTGTAAGGGTTTGTTTATGGTATTTGTGCTGACATACCCGCCCGCACATCCCCCCTGTTTGGGCGGCGGTGCGTATTTGTTACCGCACCCACACAGGTGCCACAACGCCCGCGAAACCGCCCCCTGCGCCCCGTGTTGAAAAAAGTTTGCAAAAGTTTCGCCACCCCCCTTGAAAGAGCCGCACGGGTGGCCTACGTCCCCCCCGCAACTACACATTGAACCAGAAAGGAACCTGACCGATGGCACGTATTGAGATTCGCGGCTGGATCAACAACGACACCCTGACTGCACCGGCAGATGCTCCCGATGGCCAAGGGTACTGGCTGCGGGGCTTCAGTGGCAATGACATCCTGACCGGCGGTGCCGGCAATGACTGGCTGGATGGTGGTCCGGGGGATGACACGCTCAACGGCGGCGGCGGTGATGACAGGCTGGACGCCGGCTACGGTACGGATAGCCTAAATGGCGGTTCTGGCAACGACCTGCTGGGCTACGGTGGTGACCTGCTGGATGGGGAACAGGACACGGTGGATGGTGGCACCGGCCGCGACACGGTGGACTATACCAATGTCCTGTATTTTGCGGTACATGTGGATTTGGCCGCTGATACCGACGGTACCGACGCTGTCCTGTACGACATCCTGCGGAATATCGAGGATGTCCAGGGCGGCGATCTGGACGACACGCTTGGCGGCGATGACGGCATGAACCGCCTGCATGGCGGTGCCGGTGCCGATATCATCGACGGCAGGGGCGGCAACGACGTGCTGGACGGTGGCAAAGGCAATGACAGCCTCACTGGCGGCGCGGGCAGCGATACCGCCAGCTACGCAGGGTCAGACGCTGGCGTGAATGTGAACCTGGGCAGTGGCACCGCCTCTGGCGGCCACGCGGCGGGCGATGTGCTGAACAGCATCGAGAATCTCGTGGGGTCGCGCCATGCTGACCGCCTGTTCGGCGACGATGGCGACAACCTAATGGACGGCGGCAGGGGCAATGACTGGCTGAGCGGCGGCGCGGGCAACGACACACTGGACGGTGGCACCGGCACCGATACCGCCAGCTATGCGGGTTCGGACGCAGGCGTGCGTGTGACAATTAATAAGGATGGGGATGGATGGAGCGGAGAGATATGGGACGCAGGCGGGCGTACAGAGTATAGCAGTGACACCTTGCGCAACATCGAGAACCTCATCGGCTCGGTCCACGCCGACACCCTCACCGGCGATTCGGGTGATAACCTGCTGGACGGCGGCACGGGCAATGACTGGCTGAGCGGCGGCGCGGCGGGGGCCGACACGCTGCACGGTGGTGCGGGTAACGACACCGTGGCCAGTGGTGCGGGCAACGACACGCTGTACGGCGGTGCGGATAATGATTTACTGGATGGAGGTAGAGACAATGATCTGATCTGCTGGACGGTGGCACGGGCAACGACACGCTGCGCGGCGATACCGGCAACGACCGGCTCATTGGCGGCATGGGCAACGACCGGCTCATTGGCGGCGCGGGGGCTGACACCCTGGACGGTGGCACCGGCACCGATACCGCCACTTACGCGGGTTCGGACGCAGGCGTGTATGTGAGTCTCTCTGATCTTGGCCTCTTTGGAAAGCTCGCAGGTAACGGGCATGCGCGTGGCGACACCTTGCGCAATATCGAAAACCTTATCGGCTCCAGCCACAAAGACAGCCTCGCTGGTGATGCCGCGGCCAACCTGCTCGATGGCGGCGCGGGCGATGATACGCTCATCGGCGGCGCGGGGGCGGATACGCTGATTGGCGGTGATGGCACCGATACCGCCGACTACGCGGAATCAAGAGCGGTTGTGAATGTAAACCTGAGCACCGGCACTGGCATATTTCGTAGCCACGCGGCGGGCGATGTGCTGAAGGGTATCGAGAACGTGGTCGGTAGCCTAGGCAACGACACCCTCACCGGCGATTCCGGTGATAACATGCTGGACGGCTTCATCGGCAATGATGTGCTGGACGGCGGCGCGGGGGCCGACACGCTGATTGGCGGCTACGGCACCGATACCGCCAGTTACGCAGGATCAAACGCGGGCGTGAATGTGAACCTGGGTACTGGTGCCGCATCCGGTGGGCACGCTTTGGGCGATGTGCTGAACAGCATTGAAAACGTGGTCGGCTCCGCCCACAACGACACGCTGACCGGCGATTCCGGTGATAACATGCTGGAAGGCGGCGCGGGCAGCGATACCGCCAGCTATGCGGATTCGGACGCCGGCGTGAATGTGAACCTGGGCGATAGCACCGCCTCTGGTGGCCACGCGGCGGGCGATGTGCTGAATAGCATCGAGAACCTCATAGGTTCCGCCCACGCCGACACCCTGGCCGGCGATGCCACGGCCAACCTGCTGGACGGCGGCGCGGGCAACGATACCGCCACCTACGCAAGATCAGACGCGGGCGTGAATGTCAACCTGGGCTTGGGCACCGGTGCTGGTGGCCACGCTTTGGGCGATGTGCTGCGCGGCATTGAGAACCTCATCGGCTCCGCCCACGCCGACACCCTCACCGGGGATACCACGGCCAACCTGCTGGACGGCGGCGCGGGCAATGACACGTTGCACGGCGGTGCGGGGGCCGACACGCTCACTGGCAGTACTGGCAGCGATACCGCCACCTACGCGGGCTCAGATGCGGGCGTGAATGTCAACTTGGGCCAGGGCACCGCCTCTGGTGGCCACGCGGCGGGCGATGTGTTGAGTGGCGTTGAGAACCTCATCGGCTCGAATCACGCCGACACCTTGGCTGGCGATGCCACGGCCAACATGCTGGACGGCGGCGCGGGTACCGATACCGCCATCTACGCAAGCTCAAATGCGGGCGTGAATGTAAACCTGGGCCGTGGCACCGCCTCTGGTGGTCATGCTTTGGGCGATGTGCTGCGCGGCATTGAGAACCTCATCGGCTCCGCCCACGCCGACACCCTGGCTGGCGATGCTACGGCCAACATGCTGGACGGCGGCGCGGGTAACGACACGCTTACCGGTGGCGCGGGCAACGACACGCTAAGGGGCGGTGCAGGGGCCGACACCCTGGACGGCGGCGCGGGCACCGATACCGCCGACTATGCGGGTTCGAATGCAGGCGTGCAGGTGTTTATCCACGGATTGGTATTTGGCTTTGAAGCGTATCCTTGGGGCGGGGATGCGCATGGCGATACCTTGCGCAACATCGAAAACCTTATCGGCTCTGGCCACAACGACATCCTCTCTGGGGATTTCAACAGCAACCATCTGGACGGCGGTGCGGGCAACGATACCCTCATCGGCTACAGCGGAGACGACACCTTGAACGGCTTCATCGGCAATGATGTGCTGAACGGCGGCGCGGGGTCTGACAGGCTTACCGGCGGCGACGGCACCGATACCGCCACCTACAAACACTCCGACGCAGGCGTGAATGTGAACCTGGGCCTGGGCACCGCCTCCGGTGGCTTGGCGGCGGGCGATGTGCTGAACAGCATCGAGAACGTGATCGGCGGTCAAGGCAACGACACGCTCACCGGCGATTCAGGTGATAACGTGCTGGACGGCGGCAACGGTGGTGACAACCTGACTGGCGGCGCGGGCAACGACACGCTAAGGGGCGGTGCGGGGGCGGATACGCTCACCGGCGGCGATGGCACCGATACCGCCACCTACAACAACTCCGACGCAGGCGTGAATGTGAACTTGGGCCGGGGCACCGCCTCCGGTGGCTTGGCGGCGGGCGATGTGCTGCGCGGCATCGAAAACCTCATCGGATCCGGCCACGCTGACAGCCTCACCGGGGATGTCACCGCCAACCTGCTGGACGGCGGCGCAGGCAATGATACGCTAAGGGGCAGTAAGCAGATTGACACGCTCATCGGCGGCACGGGCGATGACGTTCTGGACGGCGGCAGGGCGGACGACACCCTGGACGGCGGTGCGGGTACGGATACCGCCACCTACGTACGTTCAAGAGAGGGCGTGAACGTTAGCCTGGGCACCGGCACTGGCAGCGGCGGGGATGCGCAGGGCGACACGCTGAAGGGCATCGAGAACCTTATCGGCTCGAACCACGCCGACACCCTGGCTGGCGATGTCGCGGCCAACCTGCTGGATGGCGGTGCGGGTGCGGATACGCTCATTGGCGGCACGGGCAACGATACGCTAAGGGGCGGCGCAGATGCCGACATTCTGGACGGCGGGGATGGCACGGATACGGCCAGTTACGCAGGTTCCGACGCGGGCGTGCATGTGAACCTGGGTGATGGTACTGGCACCGGTGGCCACGCACAGGGCGATGTGCTGCGCAATATCGAAAACCTCATCGGATCCGTCCACTCCGACGCCCTGCTTGGCAATTCCCGAGCCAATATGCTGGACGGCGGCACCGGGGCTGACACGCTGCAGGGCGGCGCGGGGGCCGATACGCTGATTGGTGGCGACGGCACGGATACCGCCAGCTATGCGGGTTCGGACACGGGCGTCACGGTGAACCTGGGCACTGGCACCGCCTCTGGTGGCCATGCTTTGGGCGATATGCTGAACGGAATCGAGAACCTGACCGGCTCTGATCACGCCGACAGCCTGACCGGCGATGCCACGGCCAACCTGCTGGATGGCGGCACAGGCGACGACACACTCACTGGCGGAGCGGGTGCCGATACGCTGCAGGGCGGTGACGGCACCGATACCGCCAGCTATGCGGGTTCGGACACGGGCGTCACGGTGAACCTGGGCACTGGCACCGCCTCTGGTGGCCATGCTTTGGGCGATGTGCTCAGCAGCATCGAGAACCTCATCGGCTCTGACCACGCCGACACCCTCACCGGGGATGACGGCAACAATCATCTGACCGGCGGCGCGGGCAACGATACGCTCACCGGCGGCGCGGGGGCCGACACGCTGGACGGCGGCATGGGCACCAACACAGCCAGTTACACGAACATATCCGCCGTCACGTCATGGTCAACGGAATCCGTTCCGTTTGGCGTGTGGGTGAGCCTTGCCACTGGCAAGGGTGGTCTTAACTTTGCCTCGGGCGATGTGCTGCACAACATTCAGAATCTGCTGGGGTCACAATACAGGGATGTGCTGACTGGCGATGCCGCGGCCAACCTGCTGGACGGCGGCGCGGGCAACGATACGCTAAGGGGCGGCGCAGATGCCGACATTCTGGACGGCGGGGATGGCACGGATACGGCCAGTTACGCAGGTTCCGACGCGGGCGTGCATGTGAACCTGGGTGATGGTACTGGCACCGGTGGCCACGCACAGGGCGATGTGCTCAGCAGCATCGAGAACCTGACCGGCTCCGATCACGCCGACTTCCTTGCCAGCGATGCCGTGGCCAGCCTGCTGGACGGGCGCGCGGGCGCGGACACGCTGCGCGGCGGTGGCGGGGCTGATACGCTCACCGGTGGTACGGGCGATGACCGGCTCAGGGGGCATCAGGGTGATGACCACCTGACTGGCGGCGCAGACCACGACCGGCTGGATGGCGGCACCGGGCACGACACGCTGGATGGCGGCGCAGGCCAGGATACCATCATCGGCAGGTCCGGGAATGATGTTCTGATTGGCGGCGCGGACCGGGATGTTTTCCTGTTCAAGGATAACTTCGGCACTGATGTCATCACAGACTTTGAGGATGGCCTTGATCGGATCATGATCAGTGCCGACGGGGTCAGGTTCAAAGACCTGTCCATCACCGGCACGGGCACGGATGTGGACCGGGCAGCGGTCGTCACCTGGGGAACGGAGGGCGACAGCATCACGCTGGAGGGCGTGGACCATACGGCCCTGACGCGGGCGGATTTCATCTTCTGGTGAAAAAGAAGCCCCCACCCTGTTTCAACCCCCCCTATTCCAAGGGGGGCGACCTTCTCAACGCGCCTTTCATGCCGCCGTTTGATTGGGTGGCTGGTCTTTCGTGTCGGCTTACGCTGGCGGCTGAATGGGGCTGGTACCTTCGCCATGAACGGGTCTGTGCCGCAGGGGCATCCATCACGCCCGATGCGCCCCATCGGCAAGGGTTTTGACAAAGGCCAGAACCTCGGCCACGGGTTTGCCCGCGGCAATCTTGGACACGATGGCGGAACCGACGACACACCCATCGGCGACAGCGGCGATGGCCCTGGACGCCTCGGGCGTTTTGATCCCGAATCCGACGACCACGGGCAGGTCCGTCGCCGATTTGATCCGTGTGACCTCTGGCCCTACGGCACCCGCCTGGGCGTCTGCCGCACCGGTGATCCCGGTGATCGAGACGTAATAGACAAAGCCCGAGGTGTTTTGCAGCACGATGGGCAGGCGCGCATCATCGGTGGTGGGCGTGGCCAGCCGAATGAAGTTCAGCCCCGCCTTTTGCGCGGGGATACAGAGCTCGCTATCCTCTTCGGGTGGCAGATCGACGATGATCAGCCCGTCAATCCCGGCCTCTTTGGCATCCGCCAGAAAGGGTGCCACCCCGCGGGAAAAGATCGGGTTGTAATAGCCCATCATCACGATTGGCGTGTATGTGTCGGTCTTGCGCAGTTCCCGCGCGATACAAAGGGTTTTCTCCAGGGTTTGTCCGCCCTTAAGTGCGCGTTGCCCGGCCAGCTGGATCGTCGGGCCATCCGCCATCGGGTCGGTAAAAGGCAGGCCAAGCTCAATGATGTCAACCCCCGCACCGGGCAGCCCCCTGACAATATCAAGCGAGGTTTCGTAATCCGGATCGCCAGCCATCACATAGGCGACAAAGGCTTTTTTGCCCCGGGCCCGAAGCCGGGCGAACGTTTCATCGATCCGTGTCATTGTCGCACCCTTTCAACATCCCCTTGGCGGACTTTGGGGCATATGGCGGCGGAAAGCAACGGGTGCCGGCTGTCCGCTTTATCCCGGGCGGTGTTCAGGGCCCGACGCGGCTGGCATGGCCGTCAGACGCCGAAAGCGGATCGGCAGCAGGATCGCGGCCAGCGTAACGCCAAGGCCATAGCCCGCCCAGACGCCAACCGGGCCATAGTCCCAGAAAAACCCGATCACATAAGCCGCCGGAAGGGCCAGGGGCCAATCGCAAGCCAGTGTGATTTTCGTGGGTACCCGGTTGTCTGACATGCCGCGCAGCGCACCCATGGTGCTGGACTGGATGCCATCGGCCACCTGGACAAGAGCTACGACGATGAACAGCTTGACCGCCAGGCCTGCCACCGCCGGATCATTGGTCAACGCCTCGGACATCGCCCGGCCACCAAAGATGTAAAGCACCGTGATCGCCAGCATCCAGATCACCACGATCCACAAGGCCGCCCAAAGGATCGGGCGCAGCCTGGCGCGACCCTGGCCGCCAATGGCCAGGCCGATGCGGATGGACACCGCGCTGGCCATACCCAGGGGAATCACGTAAAACACCCCGCCGATGGCGTTCACCACCTGATTGGCGGCCAGTTCCACCGCGCCGAACCAGCCAAGCATGATGCCGACGAAGGCATAGGCCGTGCCCTCCCCCGCGTAGCCGATGCAGATCGGAAGGCCATCCCGCAAGAGCTGGCGGATACGCGCCCATTGTAGCGGCACGGTGCCGCGGAAGCGGGCGAAATCCGCTGCGTGGCACCAGAATAGCCAGGCTGCCAGAAGCGATACGCTGCTTGACAGCACACTGGCGATCCCGGCCCCTACCAGGCCCAGGCCCGCCACATGGATCAGCACGTAGTTCAAAGGGATATTGACCGCGACGCCCAGATAGGAAATCGCAACCCCTGTCCAGGGCCGGTCCACCGTGTCAAACAGCGTTTTGAAGGCGAAAAACATCAGCATCGGGACAAGCCACAGTGCCATGCTGGCCCAATAGGGAAACAGGATGGCAATCACCCTGGGCGGCTGGTTCAGATTCGGCAGAAGCGGGAAGGCCAAGAGCATCAGGACACCCGCCCCTGCACCGCCGATGGCGCAAAGGGCCAGGCCGTTGCGCAGGCTGGATGCCACCTCGTCCGGCGCGTCGGCACCATGGGCCTGGGCGATGGACACACCAATCACGGTCACCAGCCCCCAAAGTGCCGACAGAAAGATGATAAGAAACGCCGTGGTGATCCCTGCTGCGGCCAGTGGCACCGTGCCAAGCGGCGCGATCATCACCGTATCCACGACACCAATCATCGTGGCCGCGGCAAAGGCGATCATCAATGGCAGCGACAGTTTCAGAAGCGGCATCACCTCGGCACGGGTGCTGCTGCCAGGGGGCAGGGGGTCCGCCTGTAGGGGATTGAAAACCGACATGGGTTTGACCTGCTTACGCATCCGGCGGGGCCCCCTGAGCGTACGACAAATGCACCACCTGTGGCCATGCAAGGGGTACCATCGACGCACACGGGTGCACCCCTTACGTACAGGCCGATGCATGTGTCAAGCCACCATCATCATGCGCGGCCATGTGCGGCATGTTGCGGTGCGGCCCGATTTCGCCCTAAATGCACCGCAAGTGCGGCACCGGCAGGAAAGGCGCGGGACAATGGGTTGCAAGATGGGCATCGTTGGCATGCCGAATGTTGGCAAGTCCACGCTTTTCAATGCGTTGACCAGAACCGCCGCCGCCCAGGCCGCGAATTTCCCCTTTTGCACGATTGAACCCAATGTGGGGGAGGTTGCGGTACCCGATAACCGCCTGGACAAACTGGCGGCCATTGCGGCCTCCGCACAGGTAATCCCGGCGCGGATGACGTTCGTGGATATCGCGGGTCTGGTCAAGGGGGCCTCAAAAGGCGAAGGGTTGGGCAACCAGTTTCTTGCCAACATCCGGGAATGCGACGCCATCGCCCATGTGCTGCGCTGTTTCGAGGACGCCGATGTGACCCATGTGGATGATCGGGTTGATCCCGTTGTTGATGCCGAAACCATTGAGACGGAACTGATGCTGGCCGATCTGGAGTTGATCGAAAAAAGGCTCCGGAACATTCCCCGCAGGGTACGCGGCGGTGACAAGGACGCCGTACAGCAGGACCGGCTGATGAAGGCGGCGCAAGCCATGCTGGACGCGGGCAAACCCGCCCGCCTGGTCAAGGTGACAGGGGAGGATCGCAAAGCCTGGGACGGGCTCCAGCTTCTGACCACAAAACCTGTCCTTTATGTCTGCAACGTGGAAGAGGACGCCGCCGCAGAGGGCAATGAATGGTCCGCGGCAGTTGCCCGAATCGCCGCCGGACAGGGTGCCGCCCATGTGGTGATATCGGCCCGGATTGAGGAAGAGATCAGCCAGCTCGCCCCCGAAGAGGCGGGGATGTTCCTGGACGGAATGGGGCTGAAGGAAGCGGGGCTTGATCGGCTCATCCGCGCGAGCTACGCGCTTTTGAAACTGGACACCTATTTCACCGTCGGACCGAAAGAGGCCCGCGCCTGGACGATCCCCTCGGGCACCCACGCCCCGAAAGCCGCGGGTGCGATCCATGGCGATTTTGAGAAGGGCTTCATCCGCGCCGAGGCCATCGACTATAACGATTTCGTTGCGCTTGGCGGCGCACAGCCAGCCAGGGACGCTGGCAGGATGCGCACCGAGGGCAAAGATTATATCGTCAAGGATGGCGATGTGCTGCACTTCCTGTTTAACAGGCACACATGCTGAATCCCCCCCTTGTTTCCCGGCCCGTGTTCAAATTATACTCGGCGACGGAGATGTGGCCGAGTGGTCGAAGGCGCTCCCCTGCTAAGGGAGTAGGCGGGAAACCGCCTCGAGGGTTCGAATCCCTTCGTCTCCGCCACCTACCTGCCTTGTGAACCGGACGGCTGGTCAAACCCATGGCCATACCGCGGTTCCCGGCTGCAATGTCTAATTGCCAGTGCGGGGCTGTTTTTGCGAATGCATCTCAAAAGCATTGACTTTGCAATTGCTTCGCAATATCGTTCTTGTCGTTCAGGGTCTTGCCAAGGGGCGATTCTTGCAAGGAGCCAGGATATGAACCTGACAGGGAAAATGTTTATGATCGCGGCGGCGGTTCTTGCCATGGTGCTGCCCGTGGGCCGGACCACCGCGCAGGAGCGTCTGACGGTTGTGGCCACGACGGGCATGATCGCCGATGCGGCACTGAATGTGGGTGGAGATCTTGTGGATGTGCACTCTCTGATGGGGCCGGGGGTGGATCCGCATAGCTACCGCCAGACGCGTACCGATATCACGGCCATGGCCAATGCTGATCTGGTACTCTGGAATGGCCTTTATCTTGAAGCACAGCTAGAGGAATTTTTGTTCAATCTTGGCCAGGATCGTCCGGTTGTGGCGGTTGCCGAGGCGATTCCCGAAAACCTGCTCATTGGCCTGGAAGACGAAGAGGGCCGCTTTGATCCGCACCTCTGGATGAACCCGAACCTTTGGTCGCGTGTGGTTATCAACATCCGCGATGCCATGATCCAGGTGAATCCCGAGAATACCGAGACCTTCACGGCGAATGCCGAAAGTTACCTTGACCAGGTGCTTGGGGTCGCCCGCTACACAACCCAGGTTCTGTCTACCGTCCCCGTCGAGAGCCGCGTGATCCTGTCCTCACATGATGCGTTCAGCTACTTCGGTGCCGCCTACGGTTTCGAGGTGATCGGCATTCAGGGCATCTCAACGGAAAGCGAAGCGGGCCTTCATCGCATCGCCGAACTTGTCGACCTGCTGGTTGAACGCGATATTCGCGCGGTCTTTGTCGAGACCTCGGTCAGCAACCGCAACATCCGCGCATTAATCGAGGGCACGGCAGCACAAGGTCATGAAGTCATCATCGGTGGTGCGCTCTTCTCCGACGCAATGGGTGTGCCTGGCACCTATGAGGGCACATACGTTGGCATGATCGACCACAATGCGACAACCATCGCCACCGCGCTTGGCGGGAAGGCCCCCGAAGGTGGCATGAAGGGCATGCTCAGCCGATGACCCCCGGAATGACACGCCCCCGGCAGCCCATGATTGCCGCGAACGGTGGCCAGGCCAGGCACTTGGCCGCTGTTCCCCAGGACACGCCTCTTGCCGTGCGGGGGCTCACCGTCTCTTATGGCGAAAAACCGGCCGTCTTCTCTGTCGATGCAACCTTTCCGGCAGACGCCATGTCGGCCATCATCGGGCCGAATGGTGCGGGCAAATCCACGCTTCTCCAGGCCGCACTCGGCGTGATCCCGCGCCTTTCCGGCGAGGTTTTGGTGTTTGGTCAGCCCATTGAGGTTGCACGCGGGCGGATCGCCTATGTGCCACAGCGCACAAGCGTGGACTGGGATTTTCCGACGACGGTACTGGACGTGGTGCAGATGGGATTTTACCGCAACGTCGGGCTTCTGGGGCGCCTCTCTGGCCGGATGGTTGCCCGTGCCCGGGACTGCCTCGACCGCGTTGGCATGGCCGATTTCGCGCCTCGTCAGATCGGTCAGCTGTCGGGCGGCCAGCAGCAGCGCGTGTTCCTGGCCCGTGCGCTTGCACAGGATGCAAACCTCTACCTTCTCGATGAACCCTTCGCGGGTATCGATGCCGCGACAGAACGGGTGATCGTCGACGTGCTGAAACGGCTTAAAGCCCAGGGTAGGGCCGTTATCGCCGTGCATCACGACCTGTCGACGGTTCGCGACTACTTCGATCATGTTTTCCTTATGAACGTCCGGTGCATCGCAGAGGGCCCGGTCTCTGCCGCTTTCACACTTGGGAACCTGCAGAAAACGTATGGCGGGCAGCTTGCGGCCCCCCATATCCAGAAACTGTCCATGGCAGGCGGTGCATAATGACCCCGTTCCTTGATGCGCTGTTCCTTCAGGCGGGCTACAACGTGGTGCTTGTGGTGCTCAGCGCAGCTCTTCTGGGCTTTGCAGCCGGATCGTCGGGGACATTCCTGTTCCTGCGCAAGCGCACTCTGGTCTCTGACGCGGTGGCCCATGCAACGTTGCCTGGCGTTGGCATTGCCTTCATTTCGATGGTTTCTCTCGGTGGCGACGGGCGCAGCCTGTTGGGCCTTCTTGCGGGGTCGGCCGTTACTGCCTGGACCGGTCTTGTGCTGATCGGGTGGATATCGCGCCGCACCCGTCTTACCGAAGACACCGCCATTGGCGCGGTGCTGGGCGTCTTCTTTGGTGTGGGGGTCGTGCTGCTGACTGTAATCCAGAGCATGAGCGCAGGCCGACAGGCGGGGATTGAGGGCTTCCTGCTGGGCTCAACCGCCGGGATGCTTTTCCAGGACGCAGTCGTGATCGCCGTTGGCGGGGCACTTGCCGTTCTTGTTACCTGGCTTCTGCGGCGTCCGATGACTCTGGTTGCCTTCGACAGCGATTATGCCGCCGCGATGGGTTACAACATCCACTGGATTGATCTTCTGATGATGGGCATCGTCACGGCTGTCACCGTGATCGGGCTAAAACTCGTGGGCCTGATCCTGATCGTTGCCATGCTGATTATCCCTGCTGTCACGGCGCGGTTCTGGACCGACCGGTCACATAGCGTTATCTGGATCGCGGGTGCGGTCGGTGGTGCCTCTGGCTACCTCGGCGCGGTTCTCTCTGCTTCTGCCCCGGCACTTCCCACTGGCCCGATCATCGTCCTTGTGGCTGCCGCGATCTTTGTTTTCTCCTTTTTCTTCGCGCCGGTCCAGGGTGTCCTTGCCGCCGTGGTCCGCCATCGCCGTTTCCAGGCGCGGGTGCATCGTCGGCAAGGTCTGCTGGCACTTGCTGCGCAGCACCCGATTCGCGAGCTCTATACGCTGCGTCTGCTGATGCGCGAAGGGTTGGTGCGGCCTGACGGCGTACCTACCGAAGCGGGGCGTGCGCGGGCGGCCAGAGCTTACCGTGACGAACGCCGCTGGGGTGTGGCGCGGGAAATCCACCAGGATATGGGCCTGACGGGGCGCTACGACGGGCTGACCCCCATCGAGGATGTCTTTACCCCCGACGAGGTCGCCGCGTTTGACCGCCGCCTTGGCCCGGCAGCAGGAGGCATCTGATGGGGGCCGAATTCGTCCGGTTCTCTCTGACGCCAATCCTTATCGGTGTCTTTTCGGCGATTGCCTGCGCATTGCTGGGGAACTTCCTGATACTGCGCCGCCAAGCCCTGATTGGCGATGCAATCAGCCATGTTGTGCTGCCCGGCATCATCGTGGCCTTCCTGTTGACTGGTGTCGTCGCCACGATCCCCATGCTGCTGGGGGCGGCCGGCGCGGCCATCGTTGCGGTGGCCCTGATCGAAGCCGTGAAACGGCTTGGTAACATCGAGCCCGGGGCCGCCATGGGCGTGGTCTTTACCACGATGTTCGCCGCGGGTGTCATGGTCCTTGAGCAGACCGACACAAGCCGGGTCCATCTTGACGTGGAACACGCGCTGATGGGCAACCTCGAGTCGCTCATATGGTTTCGCGCCGAAGGGTGGCAATCGCTCCTTGATCCCGTCGCGCTTGCCGCGCTGCCGGATGAGGTGATGCGGACCGCTGTTGTCTGCGCACTGGTCATTGTGCTCATGCGCGTGTTCTGGCGGTGCCTTAAAATCGCGACCTTTGATGAGGGCTTCGCCCGCGCCCTCGGCATTCCTGCCACTGCTCTTGGCTTTGGCCTTGTGGTCACGGCTGCCGTCGCCGCCGTCGCTGCCTTTGAGGCCGTGGGCGCGATTATCGTGATCGCCATGTTCATCTGCCCGCCTGCCGCCGCCCGGCTGATGACCAACCGCCTGAAGCCTCAGGTCTGGTGGTCAGTTGCCTTCGCCACGCTCTCGACCGTCTTGGGCTACATCTTTGCGGGTTACGGACCGCTCTGGTTCGGTGCGACAAACGCTGTCAGTGCCGCTGGCATGATCGCCGCCGTCTCGGGCGTGATTCTCTGGCTGGCCTGCCTTTACGGCCCGCACCGGCACCGCGTGGTGTAGCGGTGGCTATGCGATGGATTTCGACAAAAGCCCCCGTGCCTCGGCGTGCAGTGCCGGGGTTGCGGCGGCCACGATGCAGCCTCCGGCATGGGCCGGCCCCCCCTGCCAGTCGCTTGTGATCCCGCCTGCTGCCTCAACCACCGCGATGGGGGCCGCGACGTCATAGGGTTGCAGCCCTGCCTCGATGACCAGATCAACATGACCTGCTGCCAGCAGGGCATAGGCGTAGCAATCCATCCCGTAGCGTGTCAGCCGCACCTGATCGCGCACCGCCCCAAACCCCGCCCGTTCGGCCGGGCTGCCGACCTCGGGGAAGGTGGTCAGCAACACGGCCTCTGCCAGTCTTGTGGTGGCCCGTGTTCTAAGCGGAATTGTGCCGCGCGGTCCTGTCATTTCAGCGCAACCAAACCCGCCCTCGAATCGCTCGGCGATATAGGGCTGGTCAATGATGCCATAAACTGGTCCGGCCCCCGCATCCAGGGCGATCAGGACGCCCCAGGTGGGTGTGCCTGCAATGAACCCGCGGGTGCCGTCGATGGGGTCCAGAACCCACGTTAGCCCCGAGCGGGTGGCCAGCGCGGCACGTTCTTCGCCCAGAACGCCGTCTTCCGGGCGCCTTGCGGCCAGAACGGCGCGCATGGCGGCCTCTGCCGCGCGGTCGGCTTGCGTGACCGGGTCAAACCCCGCCGCATCCTTGGTGTCAATCTTCAGATCGGGTGCGCGAAAATACGGCAGAATCGCCGCGCGCGCGGCATCGGCCATGGCATGGGCAACATCCCTGAGCACGTCTTTGGACAGATCAGAGGGCAGGGGCTGGCCGCGCCATGTGGGCAATGTGGGCACCTTGGGGCTTGCGGGTCTGGTCACAGGCACCAGGATGGCACGGGGTAAGGCCCCGGTCAACCGCGCCACGGAGTCCGGCGGCGCACTGCCCCCCTTTCTTGATGGAAGGCCGTGAGGTTTCGATTGGCCAACCCCTTGCGCACTGGCGCAGGGGTGGCTATCTGTCCGCATCAGGGGGAGAGGTGGCCGAGTGGTCGAAGGCGCACGCTTGGAACGCGTGTAGGCGGGAAACCGCCTCCAGGGTTCGAATCCCTGTCTCTCCGCCACATGCGATGGTGCCGGGCGGCTGCTGCGCATGCGTGGGGCAGGGCGCGTGTCAGGGTCCGGGTGATTGCGCCATGGCCCCGCCCTCAAGGCGGGTTTGAAGCCGTTCAAGGAACCGATCAGACATTCTGTGCATGAAACTGTCAATCCGGCGGGAACCCAATTTTGCGATCGTGCCGCCCACCCTAGTATCGATATCGTAATGCAGATCGGTGCCGCCGCCATCGGCATCGCCCAGCGTTACATTGGCGCGGCCTTTTGTAACCCCGGCCATGCGGCCGGTGCCTGCGGCTGTGAGGGTGTAGCTGGTCAAAGGTACCACATCGCTAAGCATCACGTTAACCTTGAAGGTTGCCTTGATGGGCCCCACCTTTCGTTTGACCACGGCAGTGAATCCGTCCTTGGGGGAGCCGGTGAATTCCTTGCAGCCGGGGATGCAGGCTTGGAGCGTTTCTGTCTCATTCAGGGCTGTCCACACGGCCTCTCGGCTGGCGGCGAAGGTGCGTGTGACCTGGAATTTCATACCTTGTCCTTTCCCTTGTTTCCGGTTCGGCAGCCTGACCAGTGCGGGGTGCGGATGTCAACGGGCGATAGTATAGGGCAGGGGGGGCAGTGGCAACCAGTCATGGCAAGCCGCTTCACTGATGGCCCCCCTGCCTTGTGTGCGGGTCAGTCGAATCGCCCTTCGTGCAATTCCCAAAACACCGGATCGTCGCGCAGGGCCTCGTTCTCCTCGGCGAAGTCTACGGGCATTTTGCCGTCCCCGTCCCGCGCCTTGATGTTCGCACCTGCATCGATCAGCTCCCGCACCACCTCGGCGGTGCCCGTGTTGCCAAGCCACACCGCCATGTGAAGCGGCGTCCTGCCGTCCCCGTCCCGCGCCTCAATATCCGCGCCTGCGTCAAGCAGAGCCTGCACCTTCTTCTTGGCGGTGCCAAATGCCGCCGCGTGAAGCGGCGTCTTGCCGCCCCCGTCCCGCGCGTTGACATTCGCGCCCGCATCGATCAGAACTTGCGCCTTCCTAGTCGTGCCAACAGCTTGTTCAACTAATTGTTCAACGAAAGCTGACATAGATCCCATGCGTAAGCGTAATTGCACCGTCTCGGCTGTGTTATCCACTGCCCCGTGAAGCGGCGTATGGCCGAGTACGTTCCGCGCCTCGATATCCGCGCCCGCGTTGATCAGGGTACGCACGCTCTCGGCTGTGCCAAACCACGCCGCCGCGTGAAGCGGCGTATAGCCGAGTACGTTTCGCGCCTCGATATTCGCGCCCGCGTTGATCAGGATACGCACACTCTCGGCAGTACCTTGAAATGCTGCCACGTAAAGCGGCGTCCCACCGCCTTCGTTCTGCGCCTCGATATCCGCGCCCGCGTCAAGCAGGGCCCGCACCATCTCGGGCGTGCCCAACCCCGCCGCGAGGTGAAGCGGCGTATCATCGAATTCGTTTCGCGCTTCCGTGTCTGCACCCGCGGCGATGCACTCCGCCACGCGGGCAGAGGTGGGTGGGTCCCACCAGCTCAGCTCTGTCCAATTGCAGCCCGCGCCTTGGGCCTGGGCCGCTCCGGTGCCTGAGGTCAGGATAATTGCCGCCAGGGTGGCTTTGAGGTGGTGTTTCATCGGCTCTGTCCTCTGCTTTCCGATTTCGCCTGACCTGTGGCACGCTGCACCGGACCGGGCAAGGGGGCTTGTACCCTTTACTATAAACTACACGGACACGGCCATCCGCGCCTGTCAAGGCTCAAGGCACCGTGCAGGACAGGCAAACCCTTACCTCGCGCCCCAAGTTGCCCCCGCCGGATCATCCGTGGCCGTGACGCGGTACAGGCTGGCCTCCCCCGTCATCGATGGGGCAAGCGTATGGGCTTCGCCCGGATAGAGCAGCACCGTGTCACCTGGGTTCAGGATGTGCCGCGCCCCGCCTTCGGTCAACAGCTTCCAATGCCCGCGCATCGGCAGCAGGACCGTGTGACGTTCGGACATTTGCGGCGATTCCGGCAGGGAACCGCGGGTTAGAAAATCAACCTCAAACCCTGGCCTGTCCTTCAGCAGCGCGTCAGGGCCAATCACCTTGGCCGGCCCCTCTCGGGCCAAGGCCACCAAATCCCAATACCGTGCGACGTAATCGCGCACGACGCCAGAGGCCGGCACCTCGGGGAAGGCGTTCAGCTCCTCTTCGGTCAGAAGCGGCATGGGGCCGATGCCCGTGGGCAGGCGTTCCCCCTTTGTGCTGTCGTAAAGCACGCCGTTCCGGCCCAGAATCAGGCCGTGGGCCTGCGCGTCCTGGATCACCTGCGGGGCCCAGGTGACACCGCCGCCGGCATCATCCCCGCCCAGGATGGCCATGATCATCCCGTAATCGGCGCCGATATTTTCAAACCCGCGGAATATGCCCGTGGGGATGTTGAAAATATCGCCTTCTTCCAGCACGACCTCTCCCGCTGTACCCCACCGCCCCCAAAAGAAGCGCCAGCGCCCCTTGAGGACAAAGAACACCTCGGCCGTGGTATGGCTGTGCAGTGAGTTGCGGCATTTCGGCGGCTGCCCCGCCGCGCCGATGTTGAAGCCGGGCGTGTCCTTAATGTGGATGTGCTGGTCCGGGCTTTCGCTGACCCCGCCACCAATGATCGTGAAATTTTCCTTCTGATCCGAACCCGGCGTGTGGGCGTCGATAAAGGCCGTTTTGCAGGGCCTTAGTTCGCCATAGCGGACGATACGGTCATCCAGGCGCAGGGGTGGACGATCCTGGGTGTTCATGGCCTCTCTCCTCACGTGGCGTTGGCGCGGCAGGGTGCGCCCTGGCCATAGGGTACGTTGATCCCGCCATGGCGGCGGACGCGGATGTTGCATTGTTCGGCATGGCCCACGAAGCCCTCGAGCATACACAGCCGGGAACCGTATTCGCCGATCATCGTGGCCGCCTCATCGGTAAGGATTTTCTGATAACTGTGGGTTTTCAGATATTTACCCACCCAAAGCCCGCCAGTGTAGCGGCCTGCCTTTTTCGTTGGCAGGGTGTGGTTGGTGCCGATCACCTTGTCGCCATTGGCCACATTGGTGCGGGGCCCAAGGAACAGCGCACCATAGCATGTCATGTTGTCCAGATACCAATCATCCCGGTCGGTCATCACCTGCACGTGTTCAGATGCAATATCGTTGGCAACCTTCAGCATCTCTTCATGGCTGTCGCACAGGATCACCTCACCATACTCCTCCCACGAGGTGCGGGCGGTGTCGGCGGTTGGTAAAATGGTAAGGATGCGGGCGATCTCGGCCTGGGTATCCCTGGCGAGTTTGCGGGAGGTGGTGACCAGAACAGCAGGTGAGTTATAGCCGTGCTCGGCCTGGCCAAGCAGGTCGGTGGCACACATCTCTCCATCCGCCGTGTGATCGGCGATAATCATGGTCTCGGTCGGCCCCGCGAACAGATCAATGCCCACGCGCCCGAAAAGCTGCCGCTTGGCCTCAGCCACAAAGGCATTGCCAGGGCCGACCAGCAGATGCACCGGATCGATGGTCCGGGTGCCAAGGGCCATGGCCCCGATCGCCTGAATGCCGCCAAGCACGTAAATTTCGTGCGCACCGCCCATGTGCATCGCCGCGATGACACCGGGGTTTGGTTCCCCCTGAAAGGGCGGGGTGGCGGCGATGATCCGCGGGACACCAGCCACCGAAGCCGTGCAGACCGACATATGGGCCGAGGCGACCATGGGAAATTTGCCGCCGGGCACGTAGCAGCCAACGGATTGCACAGGGATGTGCCTGTGCCCCAGAATAACGCCCGGCAGCGTCTCAATCTCAATATCCCGCATCGAGTCGCGCTGTGCCCGGGCAAAGTTGCGAACCTGGTCATGGGCAAATTTTATGTCGGCCATGGCCCGTTCCGGCACTTTAGAGACAATCGCCGCAATCTCGCTTTCGCTCAATTTAAAGGCGGGCGGGTCGTATCGGTCGAATGTTATGGACAGCTCGCGTACCGCGGCATCGCCCCGGGTTTCAATGTCCTTCAGCGTCGCCTCAACGGTTGCGCGAACCTTTGCGTCATCCTCGGCACGGTCGGCCTGGGGCCTGCCACGTTTAAGGTAAGTGATCGTCATGTCTGGAACCTCACATCCTGGTCACAATCCTTGTGGCGATCCTTGTGGCTACGCGAACCGATCCCGATGGCATGGTTGCGCGGGGCGGGCAGCTTTGGGTTCGTCGAATTGCATGCATGATACGACGTCCGCCTGCAGTACCTCCAGTCCTGTTTGCGGTGCCAGGGGGAATTCCGGCCCGTGCCTAGGGTGGTGTCACCTGTCGTTCGCGCCGAATCGTATACAGGATCGCCGCGACGGCAAGGATCGATGTGGCAAGCATGATCCAGATCAACGGGAAGGCACCGTGTTCACCGGTCAGAAGCACGCCGGCAAGGGCCGAGAGTGCCGCACCGCCGCCGATCATGATCGCCCCGCCAAGCCCCGAGGCCGTCCCGGCAAGATGCGGGCGCACCGACAGCATCCCGGAGGTCGCGTTGGGCAGAACCATGCCGTTGCCAAGGCCCACAAAGGTGACGGACCCAAAGAAGACCGGGGCAGTTTTCCACCCAAGGAAGAACAGCCCAAGCGACACAAGAAGCCCGAGTGCCGAGATCAGGGCACCCCAAATGACCATCCGGTTTATGCCCGCGCGTGCCGAGAAGTGCCCGGAAATCCAGTTGCCAAAAAAATAGCCAAGCGCGGGAGCACCAAAATAAATGCCAACCCTGGATGGCGAAAGGCCGAACACCTCGGACCCGACGAAAGGCGCACCGCCAAGATAGGCAAAGAAGGCCCCCGAAGCAAAGGCAGCAGCCAGGCAATAGCCCCAAAAGCGCCGGGCACCGAACAATTCGGGATACTCGGCGAACTGTGCCCGGAAGGAGGCAGAGGTGGCAACCGCTGTTTCCCCAAGGTCACGCTGGATCAGGCAGAACACCCCCGCGCCAGCAAACAGAAGCAGCCAGAAGTTTGAGTGCCAGCCAAAAGCCTGGTCAAATACACCGCCGAAGGCCGGGCCGATCATGGGCACGATGGCCATGCCCATGGTCACATAGCCGATCCGGCTTGCGGCCTGGTCGGCGGGATATATGTCACCCACAATGGCACGCCCCAATACAAGCCCCGCGACGACCACCGCCTGCATCATACGAAACAACAGGAAGACTTCCGCCGTGGGCGCAAGGATGCAGCCAAGCGTGGCGACAAGGAAAACCACGATTGACCAAAGCAGAACCGGACGGCGACCATAGCGGTCAGAAACGGGGCCGATAACAACTTGCAGAACCGCGTTGACACCAAGATAAAGTGCGACAGAAAGCTGCATCAGCCGGTAATCGGTGTCGAAATGGGCCGTCATCCCCGGCAGCGATGGCAGGAAAATGTTCATCGACAATGCGCCAAGCCCTGTCAAAACGATCAGCGTAAATATGTGCGGAGGGGTCCGGCGATCAAGGAACCGGACCACGGGTGGCGTACTCATGTCATATGATCTATGCTGGTTTGCCGGGGCTGTCCATGCGCGGCCAGCCAGCATCCCCAAAGGCGCGGGCCACCCGCCCGTGTTTTTCGAATATGCGGTGAAACTTGCGGATGTTTTTGCAAATAGGCGCATTCCGACTCGCCCGGCTGCCGTACTGCCATTAGGCTGGCGCACATCCCGCCGCGCGGACCAAACCAGAGGGCAACCCATGAAAGACATTCTTCAGGAGCTGGAACAGCACCGCAAGGAAGCACGCCTCGGTGGCGGGCAAAGGCGCATCGACAGCCAGCACGCCAAGGGCAAGCTGACGGCGCGGGAGCGTATTGACCTTCTGCTCGACGAAGGCTCCTTTGAAGAATACGACATGTTCGTTACCCACCGCTGTACCGATTTCGGCATGGAAAAGACCAAACCGCGCGGCGATGGCGTGGTGACGGGCTGGGGCACAGTGAATGGCCGGATGGTTTATGTCTTTAGCCAGGATTTCACGGTGCTCGGCGGTTCGGTCTCGGAAACCCATGCCGCCAGGATTTGCAAGATCATGGATATGGCCATGCAAAACGGCGCACCGGTTGTCGGCATCAATGACTCAGGCGGTGCGCGAATTCAGGAAGGCGTCAGCAGCCTGGCCGCCTATGGCGAGGTGTTCCGGCGCAACATCGAAGCCTCGGGCGTGGTGCCGCAAATCTCAATGATCATGGGGCCCTGTGCCGGTGGTGCGGTCTACTCTCCCGCGATGACGGATTTTATCTTCATGGTAAAGGACTCGTCCTACATGTTCGTCACGGGCCCGGATGTGGTGAAAACCGTCACCAACGAACATGTCACGGCCGAAGAACTGGGCGGGGCCACGACCCATACGCGGAAATCCTCGGTTGCGGATGCGGCGTTCCAGGATGATGTGGAGGCGTTGAGCGAAGTACGCCGCCTGATCGACTTTCTGCCGCTGTCGAACCGGCAGCCGCCGCCCGTGCGCCCCTTTTACGATGATCCCAACCGGATTGAGGAGAGCCTTGATACACTTGTCCCGGATAATCCCAACACGCCCTATGACATGAAGGAGTTGATCCTGAAAGTCGCCGATGAAGGGGATTTCTTCGAGATACAAGAGGATTACGCAGGCAATATCATCACTGGCTTCATCCGGCTGGAGGGACGGACAATCGGCGTGGTCGCGAACCAGCCGATGATCCTGGCCGGGGTTCTGGACATCAACAGCGCACGCAAGGCTGCGCGCTTCGTCCGCTTCTGCGATTGTTTCGGTATCCCGATCCTGACCTTTGTTGATGTCCCGGGGTTCCTGCCCGGGACGGGGCAGGAATATAACGGTGTTATCAAACACGGCGCGAAACTGCTGTTCGCCTATGGGGAGGCGACGGTGCCAAAGGTCACCGTGATTACCCGCAAAGCCTATGGCGGGGCCTATGTGGTCATGGCGTCGAAACATCTTGATGGTGATATAAACTATGCTTGGCCCACATCGGAGATTGCGGTGATGGGCGCGAAAGGGGCGGTGGAAATCCTGCACCGTGCTGACCTTGATGACCCGGAAAAGATCGCGGCCCACACTGCCGCGTATGAAAACCGGTTTGCCAACCCTTTTGTTGCTGCTGAACGGGGCTTCATTGACGAGGTGATCCAGCCGCACTCAACCCGGCGCCGGGTCTGCCGCGCCTTTGCCGCGCTGCGCACGAAGAAGGTGCAGAAGCCCTGGAAGAAGCACGACAATATCCCGTTGTGAGCCGCAGCGACAAGGACCGGCAAGGAACAAAGGGGACCGTCGGGCACAAAACCCTGAACATGCGGCGTTTGAAGCGGCCCCCGCACCGCCACACCACGCGGCAGAGGCGGATGGCTGGGGTAGCCTGACCAGAAAGATGCCACACCCGTGCGCACTGGTCGGGTTTGGCGGTGGGAACTGCACGAACGTAACTTTACACGGCGCAGCCCCGTCCGGACGGGCGTTGGGGCGTCGTCCGGGGCTGACACTTGATCCGGTGTCCCATGGGCGGGGCTGGAGGCTGCGGGGAATACGCCGGGCCCCCGAAGTGGAAGCATCGTTTAGCTGATGGGCCGGAGTGTACCGCGGGTACAGGTACGCGCGGTCACCACGCGGTTCCGTACCAGATACACCACCAAATACTGCCACTACATATAGTATGTTTTATTGATATCACCACAATATGTTGTAAAAGTACGTTCTAAAAACGGATATTTGATGCAACAGTACCACAGTCACGCTCACGCTTTGGAAACCAGTATGGATCAAGCCGTTTTTAAGGTAAAAGAGAACGGGTTTATCAGCAGATAGCCAAATCCGTGGTCGTGCCAGGGGACACATCCTGGTTGCGGTGAAACATAACAGGAGAATCGAGATGTCCAAGATCATCAAAGCCCTTCTTGCCGTCGGTCTGTTTACAAGCCTCGCTGCTTGTGCCAACGACCCCATGATGGAAGAGGTCGTCATGGTTGATCCGGCCCCTATTGCCGAGGAACCAGTTTACGACAAAAACTGACAGCGTCCCGGGCGGGCCCACACGCCCGCCCGACACAGAACAGGACACCCCGCCAACATTCATTTTGAACCGCTTGTGTTTTGAATCGCTGTGCAGAACTGCCAGCAATCTTGGCTGGCCGGGTGGTACCTGTATCAAAAATCCGGTAAGGGTTGTGCATTCCAACGGGTGCCGCACGCACCGCTTCCCCGTGGCCGTAGTTGTTCCAGATGGCACGCGTAACCGCAGCGGTAGCCGTTGCGGGCCATAATGCCCCGAAAACCGGGGAGCCGCGATGACAAGACAGATGATCAAACACCGGGGCTTCCCAGGGCGTTTGCCGGGGACGGATCATCACTTCACGATCCGGCGGGAAAACAGGAACGGGGCAACCCTGTTGATTCGGCGCGAACGCCATGCAGACCGGTGGCCTGCGGACCGGTGCGCCGACGCCGCGTTTGTTGAGGCCCTCTGGCTTTATTTCGGTACTGATCCCTTTCCGCGGGGCAATCTTGATGCAGGTCGGCTTAGCTGGCTGTTCGGGCGAGAGGTCATCCCCGCCAGTGACCCCTTCGATCCGGCCAGCTATGGTGCGCTTCTGCGGCTTGACGAAGCCCGGGCGCGGGCAAGTTTCCCCGAAGCCTTTGACGGATCGGGTATCCGGGCGGCGGGGTCGGCTTGATGTAGCCTGTGTCCCCGTCCTTTGCGCGAATTCCTGGGGCCCCGCTGTCCCGCGCCCGCAGCCACACGTAATATCCATCCGGCACAGGCCACCGGGCCTGGGTGGCCTAATGCGCCACCGCGCCTGACAAAAAGGGGGACATGCCCATATGTTCAAGAAACTGCTGATCGCAAACCGCGGAGAAATCGCCTGCCGGGTCATCAAGACCGCGCGCAAGATGGGGATCACCACGGTAGCCATCTACTCTGACGCTGATCGCAATGCGCTGCACGTGACCATGGCGGATGAGGCGGTGCATATCGGCCCGCCGCCCGCCGCGGAAAGCTATATCGTTATTGACAAGGTGATGGGGGCGATCCGCCGGACCGGGGCCCAGGCCGTGCATCCCGGCTACGGTTTTTTGTCAGAAAACAAAACATTCGCCAAGGTGCTGGAGGCCGAAGGCGTGGCCTTTATCGGCCCGCCCGCGGGGGCAATTGAGTCGATGGGCGACAAGATCACCTCGAAGAAAATCGCGCAAGAGGCCGGGGTTAGCACGGTGCCGGGCCATATGGGCCTGATCAGAGATGCCGATGAAGCGGTGAAAATCTCGGGCAAGATCGGCTATCCAGTTATGCTGAAAGCCTCGGCCGGCGGTGGCGGCAAGGGCATGCGCATCGCCTGGACCGAGGATGAGGTGCGCGAGGGGTTCCATGCCTCCAGGAACGAAGCGGTGGCGAGTTTCGGCGATGACCGCATGTTCATCGAGAAATGCGTGACGCAGCCACGGCATATCGAAATTCAGGTTCTGGCCGATAGCCACGGCAATGCGATCTATCTGGGGGAGCGGGAATGCTCAATCCAGCGCCGGAACCAAAAGGTGATTGAAGAGGCACCGTCACCGTTTCTGGATACGCAAACCCGCAAGGCGATGGGCGAACAGGCCGTCGCCTTGGCACAGGCTGTGGGGTACACTAGCGCGGGCACGGTGGAGTTCATCGTGGATGGCAACAGGAATTTTTACTTCTTGGAGATGAACACCCGACTACAGGTAGAACATCCGGTAACTGAGCTGATTACCGGCGTCGATCTGGTGGAACAGATGATCCGCATTGCCGCCGGAGCGGCCTTGCCCTTTACCCAAAAGGATATCACGCTGACTGGCTGGGCGATGGAAAGCCGGCTTTACGCCGAAGACCCCTATCGTAACTTTCTGCCGTCCATCGGTCGCCTGACCCGGTATCGCCCGCCGCAAGAGGTGGCCGCAGGTCCGCTGTTGGACAGCGGCAAATGGCAGGGGGATGCCCCGGCAGGAGCGACGGCGGTGCGCAACGATACCGGCGTGTTTGAGGGCGGCGAGATTCCCATGTATTATGACCCGATGATCGCCAAACTCTGCACCTGGGCATCGGACAGGGCTACGGTGATCGAGGCGATGCGCAATGCGCTTGACGGGTTTGAGCTGGAAGGCATCGGCCACAATCTGCCCTTTCTGGCTGCTGTCATGGACCATCCGAAATTCGTCATGGGCCAGATCACAACCGCCTTCATTGCCGAGGAATACCCCGACGGGTTCACAGGCGTGACGCCCGGGGGAGATGACCTGAAATACCTTGCCGCCGTGGCCGCGCATATGAATATGCTAAAGGAAGCGCGCGCCGCGCAGATCAGTGGAACAATGCCGAATCACTCGCGCCGGGTGGCACCCGATTGGGTTGCCGTTCTGGGCTGCGAGGCATTCCCCGTGCATGTTGAAAGGGCTGACTGCGGAACCAGAGTAACCTTTGATGATGGCACACATCACAAGGTGATATCGGACTGGCATCCGGGGGATACGCTGTTCATCGGCACGGTCGGGGAGCACCCGATGATCGTGAAAACGGATTTCATCCGGGACGGGGTCCGGCTGCGCTATCGCGGGGTGGATATGAAAGCGATCCTGCGCACCCCGCGCCAGGCGGAACTGGCCACGCTGATGCCCAGGAAACTGCCGCCTGACACCTCAAAACTGCTACTTTGCCCGATGCCGGGGCTGATCGTGAAGGTTGACGTCAAAGAGGGCCAAGAGGTGCAGGAAGGCCAGGCCCTCTGCACGATTGAGGCAATGAAGATGGAAAACATCCTGCGCGCCGGAAAGACGGGCGTGGTGGCCAGGATCAACGCTGCCCCGGGCGACAGCCTGGCTGTGGATGACGTGATTATGGAGTTTGAATAGGGCACTTTCTTATCAGACATGTTCATACCCCCACACAGAAGGGCCTTGTATCAGCCGCAGCCGTGCAAATCCTGTAACCCCTTGGCCTATCCACCGGTGCGCAATTCCTCAATCCGCAGTGCCATGTTGTCGATTACGCGCATGATCTCTCGCACATCGCGGGGCGAAGGGCGGCGCAGATTCACCGTACCGTCCTTGTCCATCAGTACCAGCGCGAAACCGCGCGGGCGCAATTGCCGCCGGATATCCGACCGCGCATCGGGATCGGTGTCGAATATGATGACCACATCGCGTTCCAACAGCGGGTCCGGGCGGGCCGCCAGCAGTGCCATCTGCTCACGGAACCGGGGGTCGGCCTCGGTATCGGCAAAGACGACAATGGGGCGGGATTGCCAAAGAAAATCATTCAAATCGACGTCAACCGCCGACACTGGCGTCAGCGAAACAGCCGGTTCCTGCACGGCTTCCACTGTGTCACCTTCAGCCGTGGCAATGTCCTGCGCGGGCACACCTGTGGCCAGAAGCAGCGTGAAACCAACAAGGGCCAAGGGTATCAGTTGGGGTGTGCGCATCAAATCCTCCGTCCCTTGGGCATATAGGGCCCCGGCCCCGGAATGCGAAGGCTTTCCTGACGGATTATATAACCTTAGTGTGTGAAGGGCCAGTTTTTCATGTCTTCAGGCCCATGCGGTACTGCACCCGGCCGTCGGAAATGGTGCAAAGGGGGGGCCGGGGCCTTTATGCCGGTTGCACAGGGGAACTGGCTGTGGTCGCGCGATGGCGTAAAGTGGCTGGTGCGGTTTATTGACGGATCCGGCGACACAGCCGGGCGCGACAGGACAAGGAACAGGATGCTCGTATGACAGAACGCAGGGACGTTTGGCGTGATCTGGCCGGGAAAGAGCTGCGCGGTCGCCCGCCAGAGGATTTGATCCGGGAAACGCTGGAGGGCATTTCGGCCAAACCGCTCTACACGGCCGAAGACGTCGAAGGATTGCCGCATATCGGCGGCATCCCCGGCCAGGCACCCTTTACCCGGGGGGTCAAGGCCACGATGTATGCGGGGCGCCCCTGGACCATTCGGCAATATGCGGGATTCTCCACAGCCGAGGAGTCCAACGCCTTTTATCGCAAGGCCCTGGCCGCGGGGCAGCAGGGCATCTCGGTCGCCTTCGATCTGGCCACCCACCGCGGCTATGACAGCGATCATCCCCGCGTGGTCGGCGATGTGGGCAAGGCCGGTGTCGCCATCGACAGTGTCGAGGATATGAAACTCCTGTTTGACGGCATCCCGCTTGACAAGGTCAGCGTGTCAATGACGATGAATGGTGCCGTGATCCCGATCCTGGCGAACTTCATCGTCACCGGGGAAGAACAGGGCCATGACCGTGCCGTGCTCTCTGGAACCATTCAGAATGATATTCTAAAGGAATTTATGGTCCGCAACACCTACATTTACCCGCCTGACCCCTCAATGCGGATCGTCGCGGACATCATCCAATACACGTCTGATGAAATGCCGAAATTCAACTCGATCTCTATCTCGGGCTATCATATGCAAGAGGCGGGGGCGAACCTGGTGCAGGAACTGGCCTATACGCTGGCCAATGGGCGCGAATATGTCCGTGTCGCCATGGCACGTGGCATGGATGTGGATAAGTTCGCCGGCAGGCTCTCTTTCTTCTTTGCCATCGGTATGAATTTCTTCATGGAGGCCGCCAAACTCCGCGCTGCGCGTTTCCTGTGGCACCGGATCATGACGGGGTTTGGCGCGAAATCCGACCGCTCAAAAATGCTGCGCACCCATTGCCAGACCTCGGGCGTAAGTTTGCAGGAACAGGATCCCTACAACAATGTGGTGCGCACCGCCTATGAGGCGATGAGCGCGGTTCTGGGCGGGACGCAATCCCTGCACACCAATGCGCTGGACGAGGCGATTGCCCTGCCCACAGAGTTTGCCGCCCGCATTGCACGGAACACGCAGTTGATTTTGCAGGAAGAAACCGGTGTCACCAACGTGGTCGATCCCCTGGCGGGCTCTTACTATGTTGAGGCCTTGACGGCAGAGTTGATCGAACGGGCCTGGGCACTGATCGAAGAGGTCGACACGATGGGCGGCATGACCAGGGCGGTCGCCTCGGGCATGCCCAAACTGCGGATTGAGGAAAGCGCCGCCAGACGTCAGGCCCTGATCGACCGCGGGGAAGAAGTGATCGTGGGCGTCAACAAGTACCGCCTTGATCAAGAGGAACCGATCAACATTCTCGAGATCGACAACACAGCGGTGCGCAAGACCCAGGTCAACCGCCTGGCAGCGATTCGGGGCAGCCGGGACGCCGCCGCCTGCACAGCGGCCCTGGCGGGGCTGGAGCGTGGCGCGGCCAGCGGCAATGGCAACCTCTTGGAATTGGCGGTGGCAGCGGCCCGGGCCCGGGCCAGCGTGGGAGAGATCAGTCAGGCCATGGAAAAAGCGTTCGGCCGGCACAGGGCCCAGGTAAAGACACTGGCGGGCATTTATGGTGCGGCCTATGAAGGGGATGAAGGCTTTGCAGAAATCCAGGCGGATGTGGACGCCTTTGCCGAAGCCGAGGGTCGGCGGCCCCGGATGCTGGTTGTCAAGATGGGCCAGGACGGCCACGACCGCGGCGCGAAAGTCATCGCCACGGCCTTTGCCGATATCGGCTTTGACGTCGATGTCGGCCCCCTGTTTCAGACCCCGGAAGAGGCCGCACAGGATGCCATTGACAACGATGTGCACGTGATTGGCATATCCAGCCAGGCCGCGGGCCACAAAACCCTTGCGCCCAGGCTGATCGAGGCACTGGAGGCGAATGACGCGGGCGATATCATCGTGATTTGCGGCGGTGTGATCCCGCAGCAGGATTATGCGTTCCTGAAGGCGGCGGGGGTAAAGGCCATTTTCGGCCCGGGCACCAACATCCCCGAGGCCGCCCGGAATATCCTGCACCTGATCGGCCGGGCCCGCCGGAACGCCGCGTAACCGCCACCGCGCGGCCCGTGCGACGCGGGGTTGACTTTGACAGCTGGAACGGGTATCTGGTTAGCCTTGCCTGACCCTGCGGAAGGGCGAAGGTTAACATCAACCCGAACCGCCTGAACTGAAAGGAACCAAGAAATGCTGAAGAAACTTGCAATCTTTGGGCTGGGTGCCTTGATGCTTTCGGCCTGTTCGCCGCCTATTCAGGAAGGCCCCATTGTGGAATCATTCAATGGCGACACTGTCCGAATTGATCTGCGATACTCAGATGCCGTACCCTTGACGGATGTCAGGCGGCTGTCTGCAGACCGGGAAGCTGTCAGGATCTGTAACCTTGGGAATCCCGGCGAAAACCGGGGTGCCGAGAAGGTGAGCGAGTCTAAGGAGTTTTTGTTTATGGATCGTTCTGGATTGTTCGAGATCCCTGTACATGCAAATAGGATTCTCTATCTGTGTCTGGAGAGGTGATTTGAGATAGAGGAGGGCAAATTTGCCCTCCTTTGGCGTGTGCCCAAATTTTGGAGGCCAAGATGGGAAAGATTTCTATTGTTGCAGCACTGGCTGCACTTGCCTTGGTGTCGTGCGACATACCCGAGCCCATCTATTGGCGTGAAGTGGCCCCGCAAGGCGGGGAAATTGACCGGGCTAAACGTTCAGTGTCTCTTCAGTATCCCGCGTGGGATTTAACTTTTGAACGTGCATGGGTTATGGCAGGGTCCAATGGGGAACGGCGGATTTGCGCTCACGTGAATGGGGAAAGTAATGTGGGATTACTTTTTAGGGAGTCCCTGGTGGCGGTCGATCCCGGTGGGCGTGTATCCACTGTTTCAAGTAAGGGCGATGCCCGCTATCATGTTCTGCACGTGTGCGGCAAGTTTTTAACCTCTCGGGGGTGACCTTCCGGGGCCTGTAGCCCGACTGGCCAGCCGCAGAGAGTTATGCAATTCTGGTCGCGGGGGGCGGGTTCTGCCGGGCCTTCCCGTGTTTTGGAACGCCCAAGGGGCAAGAGAACGCCATATGGCCTTACCCGTCCGACAGCAGCTGCTGTACTGGGGTGCCGCTTTTGCGGTCTTCCTTCTGCTGCTTTGGGTGATGGGCGATGTGATTATGCCCTTTATTGTGGGCGGCACGGTGGCCTATTTTCTGAATCCGGTCGCGGACTGGCTGGAACGCTGCGGCTTTAAGCGCATCTGGGCGACGGCCACCATCTCCTTTGTCGCCTTGATGGTGTTTGTGATGGCGGTGCTGATCATCTTGCCGTTCCTGATTGGCCAGTTGACGGGCCTGATCGCCGCTGCCCCGGATATCTTTGAGCGGTTGCGCGATGCGCTCACCGGGCGGTTCCCGCAATTGATGGATGAAACCTCTCCCCTGCGGTCATCGCTGGCCAGTATTGGACAAACGCTGCAGGCCCGTGGCGGCGAGCTTCTGAACGGCGTGCTCAGTTCCGCCATGTCGGCACTGAACATCGCGGTCTTTATGGTTGTGGTCCCGGTCGTATCCTTTTATCTGCTGTGGGACTGGAACCGCATGGTGGCGGTGCTTGATGGGCTCTTGCCCCGTGATCACCGCCCTGTGATCCGGCGCCTGGCCAGTGAGATTGACCAGACTCTGGCCAGTTTTGTGCGTGGGCAGGGGACAGTGTGCCTGATCCTGGGTACATTCTACGCGGTCGCGCTGATGCTGGTGGGGTTGCAATTTGGCGTTGTGGCCGGCTTTGTGGCCGGTCTGATTTCCTTCATCCCCTATATCGGTGCGCTCTTCGGCGGGGTGCTGGCCGTGGGCCTGGCTCTGTTCCAATTCTGGGGCGAATGGTGGTGGATCGTCGCGGTGGCCGCGATATTTCTGTTTGGTCAAATGGTGGAGGGCAATGTCCTGACCCCGAACCTTGTTGGCAGTTCTGTTGGTCTTCACCCTGTCTGGCTGATCTTTGCGCTGTCGGCCTTTGGCGGGGTCTTTGGTTTCGTCGGTTTGCTGGTTGCGGTGCCGGTCGCCGCCGTGATCGGCGTTTTGATCCGGTTCGGAATTGAGCAGTATAGACAAAGCCTGCTGTACAAGGGCTTTGGTGGCCCCGAGGGCGACTGACCATGGCCGAGCAGCTGGTGTTCAACCTTCCCCTGCGCACTGCGATGGGGCGAGAGGATTTCTTCATCTCCCCGGAAAATGCCGCCGCCGTGGCCGGGATCGAGGCGTGGAACACCTGGCCCTTTGGCAAGATGCTGCTTGTCGGTCCCAAAGGCGCGGGCAAAACCCATCTGGCGCAAATCTGGGCCCGGTTGGCGGGGGCGCGGGTTTGCTCTGCCATGTCCCTGTCCGCCAGGGGGGCGGTGGATATGGCCGAGGGTGGCGCACTGGCGGTAGAGGATGCGGACCGGATCGCCGCCACGCCAGAGGCGGAAATCGCGCTGTTCCACCTCCACAACGCCCTTGCCGCACGGGGCGCACCCCTTTTGCTGACTGCCCGGACTGTGCCGGAGCGATGGGGCCTGACGCTGCCCGACCTCGACAGCCGGATGCGCCAGGCGGGCGTTTTGCGGCTGGCCCCGCCCGATGATACGCTTTTGTCGGCGGTGATGATGAAACTGGCCCATGATCGCAGTATGCCCTTGAAGCCCGGCATCCTGCGTTATGCCGTGCCGCGGATCGAACGCTCCTTTGCGGCTGCCCAGGGTTTCATCACTGCCCTGGATTCGGCGGCACTGGTTGCCAAACGATCACCCGGGCTACAGATGGCCAGGGCGATCCTTGCAGACAACCCCCGGTAGATGTCACATGGCCGTCCCCCGCCTGTTGCAATGCGCCATGACAAGCCCTGATTTTCTGACCACCCCACTCCCGGACCCGATCACCCTGCCCAAAGGGCAGATCAACGGCCCGCAGCGATTCTTCAACCGAGAGAAGAGCTGGCTGGCCTTTAACTGGCGGGTTTTGCAAGAGGCGGAAAACCCCCGTGTACCCCTGCTGGAACGGGTGCGTTTCGTCTCGATCTCGGCGGGGAACCTTGATGAGTTCTACACCGTTCGCGTGGCGGGCTTGCGTGAATTGGCACAGGAGGGCAGCATCACCCCGTCCGACGATGGCCGAACCCCGGCAGAGCAGCTTCGCCTGATAAACACCGATGCGCGCGCACTGATGCAGCACCAGCAGAAGGTGTGGGTTGCCCTGCGAACAGAGATGGAGCGCAAGGGAATCACGGTTGTCAGCCGCTCGAAACTGACCGAGGCAGACAAGAAGCACCTGGAAGGCATATTCTTAACCCGCGTCTTCCCGGTACTCTCCCCCCTGGCGATCGACCCGGCACATCCGTTCCCCTTTATCCCCAACGAAGGCTTCGCCTTGGCACTGCAAATGAAGCGGGTGCGCGATGGTCGCAGCCTTCAGGCACTTTTGCCGATTCCGGGCCAGATTGACCGCTTCGTGCGATTGCCCGTACCCGAGGGGCAGGCCCGCTTTCTGCCGTTGGAAGAATTGCTGCTTTTGCGTGTCAGTGCGCTGTTCCCTGGCTACAAACTGGCTGGTTCCTGCAGTTTCCGAATCTTGCGCGACAGCGATCTGGAGGTAGAGGAAGAGGCCGAAGACCTGGTGCGGGAATTCGAAACCGCCCTGAAACGCCGCCGCCGGGGTGAGGTGGTGCGGCTGCAAATCTCGGCCGATGCGCCCGTCGATCTGGCCGGGGAGATCATCCGGCAATTGCACGTCCACGGCGATGAAATTGTCGAGGTAAAGGGCATGATCGGCCTGATTGCCCTGAACGAGCTGGTCATCAACGGGCGGCCCGATCTGCTTTGGCCAGTCTTCACGCCGCGCGTACCCGAACGGGTGCAGGACTTCGATAGGGATATGTTCGCGGCAATCCGGCAGAAGGATATGCTGCTGCACCATCCCTATGAAACCTTCGATATGGTGATCCGCTTTTTGGCCCAGGCCGCGCGGGATCCCGATGTGGTGGCCATCAAGCAGACCCTTTATCGCACATCCAACGAAAGCCCGATTGTTGAGGCCCTGTGCGAAGCGGCGGAAAACGGTAAATCCGTCACCGCCCTGGTAGAGTTGAAGGCGCGGTTTGATGAGGCCGCCAATATCCGCCAATCGCGCAAACTGGAGCGCGCGGGGGCGCATGTGATCTATGGTTTCCTGAACTACAAGACGCACGCCAAAATCTCGACCGTAGTGCGCCGGGAACATGACCAGCTTGTCACCTACACCCATTACGGCACTGGCAATTATCACCCGATCACCGCACGGATTTACACGGATCTCAGCCTGTTTACCTGTGACGCGGCCCTGGGCCGGGATGCGACAAAGGTGTTCAATTACGTGGGCGGCTATGCCGAGCCCGAAGGGTTGGAAAACCTGCGCATATCGCCCTTGAACCTGAAAACCACGATTCTGGAAAGCCTCGAGGCCGAGGCGGAACATGCCCGCAGCGGCAAACCCGCGATAGTCTGGGCCAAGATGAACAGCCTGATCGATCCCGATGTGATCGACGCACTCTATGCGGCAAGCCGCGCGGGCGTAAGGATTGACTTGGTGATCCGGGGAATTTGCGGTGTGCGGCCTGGGGTAAAGGGGCTCAGCGGGACGATCCGCGTGAAATCGGTTGTGGGCCAGTTCCTGGAGCACTCCCGCATCGTCTGCTTTGGCAACGGCCACGGACTGCCCGCGAAAAAGGCGCGTATCTATATCAGCTCGGCTGATTGGATGGGCCGCAACCTGAACCGCCGGGTAGAAACGCTGGTGGAATGCAGGAATGCAACTGTAAAAGCGCAGATCGTTAGCCAGATTATGGCCGCAAACCTGGCCGATGTGGCGCAAAGCTGGGTCTTGCAGCCCGACGGCAGCTATACCCGCCCGGATTTGAATGCGATCAGGAACCCGTTCTCCTGTCACCGGTTCTTTATCGAGAACCCCTCGCTCTCCGGCCGCGGCTCGGCCGGGGCAAAGGACGTGCCGGCCTTGACCCATTCGAATGGTTGACGCGCACACCTCTGGCGTGTCATGCCTTGGCCCCATGACGGGAAAGGCTGCCCTGGCCCCGGATGCGCACAGAGAGGGGCACCCGGATTGGGAGCCCTTCGGTGCACCGCTGTTTGACGGCCCCGAAGCCCGTGCGCTCAGCCGGGTGGGTGTGATCGACATCGGCTCAAACTCGGTTCGGCTGGTGGTGTTTGATGGGGCGGCGCGCTCTCCGGCGTATTTCTTCAACGAGAAGATTTTGTGCGGTCTTGGGGCCGGGTTCACTGAAACCGGGTGCTTGTCGGCTAAGGGACGGGGGCGCGCCATGACTGCGTTGAAACGCTTCGCGGCCCTGGCACACGGCATGGAGGTCGCACCTTTGCTCACCATCGCCACAGCAGCGGTCAGAGAGGCGAAGGACGGACCAGAGTTTCGCGCCGATGTTGCGGCCGCGACCGGGCTGAAAATCCTTGTCATCGATGGCCCCGAAGAGGCGCGCCTGTCCGCCCAGGGCGTTCTGCTGGGCTGGCCGGGGGCCCGGGGCCTGATCTGCGACATCGGCGGGTCATCGATGGAACTGGCCGAGCTGCTGGGCGGCGGCAAAGTCGGACGCTGCGAAAGCAGCGATCTGGGGCCCTTGAAACTGATGGGGATAAAGGGCGGGCGGCAGGCCGTGCGCACACATATCAAGGTTCAGGTGCAAAACCTGCACGCGCGGTATCCCGCCCGGCCAGAGCGGCTGTTCCTGGTTGGCGGATCATGGCGTGCCATTGCCCGGATCGATATGGAACGGCGCGGCTATCCCCTGAAGGTTTTGCACGAATACCGCATGACGCCCGGTGCGATCCAGGACACGATTCGCTATATTGCCAAAACCGACATCGGCGCGTTGCGCACCCGCACCGGCACCAGCGAAGCGCGGATGCGGCTGGTGCCGCTGGCATCCGAGGTGCTGAAGCGGCTGGTGCACGAATTTCGCCCGCAAGAGATCGCGATATCCGGCTACGGCATTCGCGAAGGGCTGCTCTATGAACAGATGAGCGACCGCTTGCGCCACCGCGACCCGCTGATTGAGGCTGCCCGCCATGCCGAGGCCGTGCATGCCCGGATGCCGGGCTTTGGTCGGGCCCTCTACATGTTTGTCCAGCCGCTCTTTGCCTCGGCCAAACCATCGCGGGCCCGATTGGTGCGGGCAGCCTGTTTGTTGCATGACGTGAGCTGGCGCGCCTATCCCGACTATCGCGCCGAGGTCTGTTTTGATAACGCCGCCCGCGCCAATCTGGGCGGGCTGACCCATGGCGAACGTGTGTTCCTGGGGCTGGCACTGCTCCATCGCTACAAATCAAACCGCATGGCGACGGGATTTGATGAAAGGCTTCTGAACCTTCTGCCAGAACGCGATGTACATCAGGCCGAGGTGCTGGGCCGCGCGATGCGCTTCGGCGCAATGTTTGCTCTGGACCACCCGACAGATCACGGCGCGCTGAAGCTGTCCCCCAGGAAAAAGCGGCTAGAGTTGACATTAAAAACGGACACCGGCCGCAACCTGTTCGGAGAGGTCGCGCAAGCCCGCTTTCACGCGCTTGCAGGGGCCATCGGGGCCGAACCAGTCATTCGTAACGCCGCCGGAACGCTTGCCCGCGCCCGGCCAATCGCGTAAGGCCATGCGCGACCCGACGTGACATAAGGGTGTCCCCCCAATGCGCCTAAGCCGCTATTTCCTGCCCGTGCTCAGGGAAACCCCTGCCGAGGCGCAGATCGCCAGCCATCGGCTGATGCTGCGGGCCGGCATGATCAAACAGGCTGGTTCTGGCATCTATTCCTGGTTGCCGCTTGGCTATCGCGTGCTGCGCAATATCGAGCGCATCGTCCACGAAGAACAGCAGCGCGCGGGCCATATCCCGATGCTGATGCCAACCTTGCAATCGGCCGATCTGTGGCGGGAAAGCGGACGCTACGATGCCTATGGCAAGGAGCTGCTGCGCATCCGCGACCGCCATGGCCGCGACATGCTCTATGGCCCGACAAATGAGGAACTCATCACTGATATCTTCCGTGCGCATGTCTTCAGCTACAAGGATCTGCCCCTGACGCTTTATCACATCCAGTGGAAATTCCGCGATGAAATCCGCCCCCGCTTTGGCGTGATGCGCGGGCGTGAGTTTCTGATGAAGGACGGCTACAATTTCGACATCTCGAAAGAGGCCGCACTGCACTCCTACAACCGCCATCTGGTCAGCTATCTGCGCACCTATGAACGGATGGGCCTGCAAGCCATCCCGATGCGGGCCGAAAGCGGGCCCATCGGCGGCGACACCACGCACGAGTTCCTGGTGCTGGCCGAAACGGGTGAAAGCGGCGTGTTCTACGACAGCGCGATCACCGACCTGACATTCGGCGACCGCGCCGTGGATTATGACAATGTTACCCAGTGCAAGGCGATCCTGGATGAGTTCACCAGCCGCTACGCCCGCACGGATGAAACCCATGATGAACAAGCCTTTCTGCAAGTCCCCGAGGGTCGCCGCCGCGTGGCCCGCGCGATCGAGGTTGGGCAGATTTTCTATTTCGGTACAAAATACGCCCGGGCGATGGGCGCGACCGTGCAAACCGCCGATGGCGACAATGTGCCGGTTCATATGGGCAGCCACGGAATCGGCGTGAGCCGCCTGTTGGGCGCAATCATCGAGGCAAACCACGACGACAGGGGAATCATCTGGCCCGAAAGCTTGACACCGTTCCACGCCGGGATCGTCAACCTGCGGCAGGGCGATGATGAAACCGATGCCGCGTGTGAAGCACTCTATGCCGCGCTCAGGGCCAAAGGGCTGGACCCGCTTTATGATGATCGGGGCGAACGCGCGGGGGCCAAGTTTGCAACCATGGATATGATCGGGCTACCCTGGCGGATCACCGTGGGCCCGCGCGGGGTGGCCAGGGGCGTTGTGGAACTGACCCATCGCCGCACGGGCAAGTCAGAGGATCTGCCCGCCCCCGCGGCAGCCCGTCGGCTGGCGGACCTCTATAGGCCGGGGCAACTGAATGAACGCGATTGAGACTGAACGGGCGGTGTTCACCTTGGCGGGCCAGCCGTTTGACACGGCAGAATTCTCTTTATGCCGTTCCGGAAGCCTTTGGGAACAAGGCTGCCACCCACGCCCTAGTCCACCCAATCCTCGTCGAAATCCAGTGCCGCAAGGTCTGGTTGCCCGTAGAACGCCTGCCGATGCAGATGAATGTTGATCCGCGCCGCGACATTCTTTAGCGGCGTGTCAATGCCCAGCTCTTTGCTGATTGTGGTGTGAAAAATCATATCTTCGCCCCAAATTCCCAAGTCGCCCCGCCAGACGCCGCTGTTATCAACCAGTTCCTTTGCGACAGCTTTAAAATCCCATTTTTTCTCGTTGTTTCGAACAATGTACCAGGCACCTTCTGTCGGGTAGTCGATGCGATCATACGGACGGCGTGCGAACCCGTTACCCTCCCGTGGCTGGGTACTGCCCCAGTCACCGTAGATAACCCTTGTCCGGTTCGTTTGCCGCGAAATCTGGTCGACCAGCTGGCGATTGCTGAACAGCACCTCGGTCACGCCACTGAAGTTCGAAAACGTCTTTGGTATCGAGGTGCAGGACACCACGACAGGGACAGCGGCATCCAGGTCCCGGAAGCTTTCGGCAACCACACCCTGGAACCAGACAGACAGGGTCAACGGATCTCGCGTCCAGCCGCCTTCCAGGATGATGACGAAATCCGCAGGACCGTCCGCCGTGCAGGCGGAAACGATCTCTTGCATATTGTTCGGGAACCGGTCGCGCACGATTCTTATACAATACGGGCGTCCGATCTCCTGAAAGGCTTTGATCTGTTGGCGGAGTTCTGCCGTGCTCTGGTTCCGTGACTGAATGCACGGCCACGCCTTTTCGTGTTGCCTGACGAACTCGACCCAATTTTCATAGGCGTTGTCGGGTTGCATGAGCTGTGCCAGCTCCTGCTGGGGGCCACTTTCAAGGTTTGTGAACTGATAGCCCCTGTCTATGTCAAGGATGTAATTCCGGCCATGGAAGGCTTGTTCCGCACGGTCCATTGCCTTGTCCAGAGTGTTGGCATTAACCCAAGGCGCAAGCAGGATGCACGGCGTCATCCTGTCTTTTGTCGCGCCCGGCAAACGCTCCAGCCCGTTCATTTCACTGGGGCGGATGGCCAGCGTTGGAACATATCTCTTATTCTCCAAAACCATGGCTGTTTGCTCACGCTTCCGCGAAGCGCGACAATCTGATCTCCATGGCGGCCTGTGAAACCTGGAACCGCTGCGCAAGGATTTGGGTGGTCTCTTCCGTCACAAGGCCACCGAATTCTTCCTGCAGGATCTGGCGGATCAGGTCCATGGGCATGACAATGTCCGCCGCCAGCCGGTTCGCCTCATACTCAATGCGTTCCGGTGCGCCAGAACGATACAGGACATTGTCCATGATGCCTTCCGTCGAGCTGTCGATGAGTTGCCTGTGCAGCAGGAAATGCGCCAGCTCGTGGGCTATCGTGAACCGCTGCCGCCGGCGTGCCTCATCCCTGTCTACCCGGATAGTATAGCCGCCAGTTTCGTCACGGCTTATCTGCCCGGAAAAACCCATTTTCATACGGCACATTTTGACCGACATGCCTAGCCCCAAGTGTGCGGCCAAGTCTTTGGCCAGCTGGCCCACCTTGACGGGATACTTCCGCGTATGCCGGTCAATGATTGCCCTGATCGGGTCTTCCAGGTTTTTGAACTCGCGCGATCTCATGATACCTCCGTCCTAGGGCTCACCTTTATCATCGTCCTGATCGAAGTCTTTGTCCAACTCACCCCTTGTCTTATCAAGGGCAACTCTGTTAATCTGTGCCATGACTACTTTTTTAGAAAGTTTTTCTTTAATCGCTTCATCCACCTTTTTCAGAGCTTCTTCCTTGATCCCTTGGAAGGTGAAGAAAGCAACGAGCCCGATCCCAATTGCCAAGGCTGCCAAAACAGCCGTGACTGCCGTCATCATGGCCGATATGAACCCCAAATACGTGGGTATGGCGATTGCGGGTTCTTGCAGCGTGCTGGGAATCCCGTCGACTGCGTCAACCACGCCCAGCGATACCAGCAGGTAGCACAGAACCACACCACCCACGAAGCAGGCTACGCAGATCACCGCCTTCATTGTCTTGATCAGCACCAGTTCAAACACGCAACCCCTGCCTCCCTGTAAATGGTCTTCTTGTGTTTCGCCAAGCGGAATTCTCTGTCACACTAACGGTGTCTTTCTGATTTTGCAAACTGCACCATGCGGCCAGCCATTGCCGAACGGGTGCCAGTGCGCGGGGGGGGCGATGGCGGGGGTGTCGACCCTGTCCGGGGCAGGCCCCTGATCAAGTCGGGGTGCCTGTACCCCCGAATTGCCCCTCCAGGCTCTTATCCTGTTGATCCAAACGGTTCCTTGGGAGAATATTTGCCGATTGCGTTGATCACGGAGTTGAGATTAACTGATGGTGCGTGCATACACAGGATAGGTGCGGGGGAGGAAAAAGGCAGCCCCGCTGCCCGTGGGGGTCATGTGCTCTGGAGGAACAGCAGTATGGACCAGATTACGTGTAACGATAGTCATCGAAAATCTTCTGAAGGACAGGTGCGAATCTTTGGAGAAGTGTTTGTCGGGGGAAGCCATTCTCATCCGTGCGCCGATGATAACTGGTATTGACGACATCGTCAGAAGGGAAGTGGAGACCCTCGCGGCAGGGGAAAACCGGCGCGATAAGCTGATTGTCGTTCTGGAGACGACTGGTGGTTCCGTTGAAGTGGTTGAGCGGATCAGTGACGTATTCCGCCAACACTTCAAAACAGTGGTTTTTGTCGTGCCGAATTTTGCCTATTCCGCGGGTACGGTCCTCTGCTTGTCCGGGGATGAAATCTATATGGACTACTATTCTGTTCTTGGACCTATTGACCCTCAAATACGTACCTCGGACGGGCGTTGGGTGCCTGGGCTGGGCTATCTGAAGAAATATGATGAGTTGGCGAAAAGGCATCCCATATCTCAACCCAAACGTGAGTTTCTTTTGAATAATTTTGACCCTGCCACCCTGTTTTCCTTGGAACAGGCGAAAAAACAGTTGGAAGATTTGATTGTGCAATGGCTTGTTAATTATAAATTCAAGAATTGGACCAGAACGGAGACCACCGGGAAGAAACCAGACAAGGAAGCACGGGCACAAGAAATCGCCAAGTTGCTCGGCGATGCGGAAGAATGGAAATCACACGGGCGGGGAATTCCAATGAAGACGCTTGTGTCCGACAAGGTTAAGTTGAGAATCAAGGATTTTGGAGCTGACCAAAGCCTCAACGTAGCGGTTAGAGGGTATTACGACCTTTTCATTGACTATTGTGCCATGCTAGGAAGCGAAGTGGTCGTGCATACAAGGCACCGTTTCCTGAACTTGGGGCGTTAGACCATTTCTTCTGACTGGGAGAGAGACGATGAGAACCGAAGCCGATTTTGAAGCCGCGCTGGAAGAAGTGCGGCGGGAACTGGAAGAACAACGCACCGCATCCGAGGGCGACCCGTCGCGGCGTCGGCGCAAGCATTCCAAGGGGCTGCGGTCCGACCTCGAACTGCCGTATTCATCCTTCCCGAAGCCCTTCGGACGTAAGTGGAACCTGGCTCCGCCCTTGGGGAAATAACCCTGCCGCCCGAGGCACGGGCGGAGGTAATCCACAAAGTTACGGGGCGGGGCAGGCTGCACAGTCACAATGCTATTGTAATGGTGCCTGCTGTCACGAGGTGATGTGCTGACCGAAACGGCCGATGCGATCTTTTGCCACCGTATCGGTGTGGGTTTGGAACGCAGCATCCCGCTTGGCATCACCCATCCCGTCCTGTCCCCGTCGGGCCCGTGCTGTGCCAGTGCGCGGGTCTGACAGGGTGAACCGCACATTGCCCTGGGGCGCATTCCCGCGTAAGCAGGCGGCATGGGGCGGTTTGTGCAAGACAACGCGCGGTGGCTGGCGACGGGGCTGCTTTTGGCCTTTGGCTCCTCCTTTGGGCAAACCTATTTCATCGCGCTTTTCGCGGGTGAGATTCGGGCGGCACATGGGTTGAGCAATGGGGACTGGGGGCTGCTTTACACGCTGGCCACGCTGGGGTCCGCGCTGCTTTTGCTGGGCTGGGGATCGCTGGCCGATACGGTGCCGTTTTCGCGTTTGGTTCCCGTGATTACCGGGCTTTATGCTTGTGCCGCGCTGGCCATGGCCCTTGGGCAATCGGTGTGGGTTCTGGGCCTGGCGGTGTTCCTTTTGCGATTCTGCGGGCAGGGCATGTTCGGCCATATCGCCGCGACCGCCATGGGGCGCTGGTTTGTCGCCACGCGCGGGCGGGCAGTGGCCATCAAGGGCCTTGGCTACCCTTTGGGAGAGGTAAGCCTGCCGCTTCTGTATGTTGGTCTTATCGCCTGGATCGGCTGGCGCCAGGCATGGGGCGTGACGGCGGCGGTGATCCTGTTCGGACTTCTGCCGCTGCTGATGGGGCTGCTGGCGCGGGACAGGGTGCCAAAAGGCCAGACCGGGACAACGGGCAGCCCCGGCCTGGGCGGGCGGCATTGGACACGGGGTGCGGCACTGGGCCACTGGCTGTTTCCCGCGCTTGTCCCGTTGATGCTGACGCCGGGGTTTATTGGCACGGTTGTATTCTTTCACCAGGTGCATGTGGCCGAGGTAAAGGGCTGGACCCTGGCGCAGATGGCGGCGGGCTATCCGGTGTACGCGGTTGTGACGGTGATCTCGGCCCTGGTGGCGGGCCAGGCGGTGGACCGGTTCGGCGTGACGCAGCTCTTGCCGCTTCTGGTGGTGCCGATGGGGGCGGCGATGTTTCTGATAGGCCCGGCATCCGCCCCCTGGCACTGGGCCGCGGCACTGGGCGTTCTGGGCCTGTCGCAGGGGATGGTCGGCACCTTTTGGGGGGCGTTTCTGCCTGCAATTTACGGCACGGATAACTTGGGGGCGATCTGGTCACTGGTGGTTGCACTGCTGGTCATCTCAACGGCAATCGGGCCGGGGATTACGGGCCTGGTCATTGATTGGGGTGTGTCCTTCCCGCGACAAGGCGTTGCGATGGGGCTGTGGTGCCTGATCCTGGCGGCGGGCATGCTGCCGGTAAGGGCAAAACTCCTTGACACTCGGTAGGTGGCCCGTTGTGGCCCCCTGTGGGCCAGCCTGCTTGCCTGACAGTCGGGAATGGTGGTGTTCCGGGATGTTCCGGGACAGTGTTTTGCCCCCCCCCTTATTCTTACATCAACTCGCGCACGTCTGTCAGTTTGCCCGTGACAGCGGCAGCCGCGGCCATTGCGGGGGACATCAGGTGCGTGCGGCCCCCGCGGCCCTGGCGCCCTTCGAAGTTCCGGTTTGACGTTGCCGCGCAGCGTTCTCCCGGCTGCAATTGATCAGGGTTCATCGCCAGGCACATGGAACATCCTGCCAGCCGCCATTCAAACCCGGCCTGCCTGAACACATCGGCAAGGCCCTCCTGTTCGGCCTGGGCGCGGACAAGGCCCGAACCCGGCACAACCATCGCGCGTTTCACGGCGATCTGCCTGCCGTTCAGGATGCCTGCCGCCGCGCGCAAATCCTCGATCCGGCCATTGGTGCAAGAGCCGATGAAGACCGTGTCGATGTCGATATCCCTAAGCCTGGTGCCCGGTGTCAGGCCCATATAGTCAAGCGCACGTTGCGCCGCCTGTGCCTTACCGCCCTTGAACGTGTCGGGGGCGGGTACTCTGGCGGTGATCGGCAGCACATCCTCGGGTGAGGTACCCCAGGTGACAACCGGCGCGATATCTTCGCCCTTGAGCGTCACAACCTTGTCCCAATGGGCACCATCATCGGAAAAAAGCGTTTTCCACCAAGCCAGCGCGGCGTCCCACCGGGCCCCTTTTGGCGCGTGGGGGCGCCCCTTGACATATGCGAATGTGGTGTCGTCCGGGGCGATCAGTCCGGCCCGTGCACCGCCTTCGATGGCCATATTGCAGACGGTCATCCGCCCCTCCATGGACAGGGCGCGGATCGCCGCCCCGCAATACTCAATCACGTGGCCGGTGCCGCCCGCGGTGCCGGTGGCCCCGATCACGGACAACGTGATGTCCTTGGCCGTCACACCGGGGCGCAGTTTGCCGGTGATCTGCACCTTCATGTTCTTCGATTTCGTCTGAATCAGCGTTTGCGTGGCCAGCACGTGCTCCACCTCGGACGTCCCGATGCCATGGGCCAGGGCACCAAAGGCACCATGGGTGGCGGTGTGGCTGTCGCCGCAAACAACAGTCATCCCCGGCAGGGTCCAGCCCTGTTCCGGGCCAACGATATGCACGATGCCCTGACGAATGTCCGAAACGGGATAGTAGTGAATGCCAAAGTCCCGCGCGTTCCTGTCAAGGGCTGCAACCTGAATCCGGCTGTCCCGGGTCATGTTCTCGGGGGCTTCGCGGCCCTCTGTGGTGGGCACGTTGTGGTCCGGCACGGCGATCGTTTTATCCGGCGCGCGTACCTTGCGGCCCGCCAGGCGCAGCCCCTCAAAGGCTTGCGGGCTGGTCACTTCGTGTACCAGGTGGCGGTCAATATAAAGCAGGCTGGTGCCGTCCCGGGCTTCGTGGACCAGATGGGCATCCCAGATTTTGTCATACAGCGTTCTTGCGGTCATGCGGGCGGTCCTTGGGGGAAACTCGGGTCAGGTGGGCGCGGGCCTTTATCCATCGCATCCGCCAGATACACCGCCGCCCCGCCTTTTGCAAGCGCGGGCGGGCGCGGAAACCGGCCTGTTGCCATCGGCTGCGGGGGATGATAAGCCCTTGACAGGTACCGCGGCCACCGCGGCGATTCATGAAACACGAGGGCTCAATGGCATCGGGAACACTTTTGGGACTTTGCGGTTCGTTGCGGGCGGGATCATTCAATCGCAAACTGATGTTAGAGGCCGCGCGCCTGTTTGACCCGGCGACGTTCGTTGATGCCGATCTGCGATTGCCGCTGTATGACGGGGATCTCGAGGTGGCCAGTGGCATTCCCGCCGCCGTGCAGGCCCTGGCCGATCAGATCGCCGGGGCGGATGCCGTGGTGATCGCGGGGCCAGAGTATAACAAGATGCTGTCGGGTGTTCTGAAGAATGCGCTGGACTGGCTAAGCCGGACACAGGGGAATCCGTGGCGCGACAAGCCGGTGGCGATTCTGTCGGCCACCAATGGCCGCGCCGGGGGGGAACGCACGCAGTGGAGCCTGCGCCTGGCACTGAACGCCTTTCGCCCGCTGGTTCTGCCCGGGCCCGAGGTTCTGGTGGGGCAGGCAAGCGAACAGTTTGACGCCGCCGGGCGGCTGAGCAATGTGCGCAACCTGGCGACACTGAAGGAGCTGATGGCCGGACTGCGACAGGCAGCACGGGTTTAGGGCATTATGGTATCGGTGGGGTGAGGCTTCTTAATGGCGCGGCTTGGGGCAGGCTTGCCTCGGGGCGAAAATCCGCCGGGATGTTATTGGTACCCTCCAGGATCAGGGTGGCCATGACCTCCCCCGCTTTGGGGGCTATGCCAAACCCGATCATGAAGCCACCATTGGCGATAAAGGCCCCGGATTTCGTCGGGTGATGCCCCAGCATTGGTGCACGGGATCGGGCCCGCGGGCGCAGCCCCGCCCAACGGTCCAGAACGCGCGCCCGGGCCAGGGCCGGACACAGTTCCCGCGCCTTTGCAATCAGTGCGTCCAGTTGTGCATCGGTCGCCGAAGGGGCATCAAACACGCGCTCCAGGGTGGATCCGATGGCCGTGGTACCATCCGCATGGGGGATGATGTGCAGCCCATCGACAAAGAGTTGCGGCATATCGCGGGCATCGTAATCCAGCACTGCCGCCTGCCCTTTGACGCTGGTGCCGACATTGGCCCCGAGGGTGGCCGACACTTCGTTCAGCCCCGCTGCGCCTGTTGCCCAGACCTGGACCCCTCTGGCGGGTCCGTCCGCCACGATCTCCACCCCCAGGGATGTCAGTGCCCTGGCAAGGGCTGCGGTTGCCTTGCGGGGATGCAGCCGTGCGCTAAGCGTGTCGCGGATAAGATACCCGGTGGGGGATGGCGCGTAGCCTGCGTAGCTGTCTGCGGGGATCACCTCCCACACAAACGGCTGATGCCAATGCGTTTGGGCCCCCGTGGCACGGGTGCGGGCCCTGGGCAGGGTGGCCTGTTCCAGGACTGGCTGCACCCGGCCCAGCCTGGCATAGCCCGGATCCACCCCCGCGTGGTGGGCAACCTGGGCCCACATCGCCTGGGCCATAATCAGGCTTTCGAATTGAAACTGCTTCTTTGCGTTCCAGTGTTCCGGTACATGGGGGGCAAGCGCACCAACCAGCCCGCCACTGGCCCCCGCCCCGACACCGCCGGGATCAATCACGCGAACGGATGCGCCCCGGCGGACGCAGGACCACGCGACCGAAAGGCCAAATATACCGGCACCGTGAACGGTGATATCGACCATTGCCAATCCCCTGCCGCTTGTGCAAACGCCTGTTCCGGCGGTGTTCACCGGACAGGATACGGTATGGGCAAGGGCCGGACAGGCGCAATTGACTGGCGGTGTGGCGATGTGCCGGTCTCGCGCCGGTTTGATGACCCGTATTATTCGCTGCAGGATGGCCCGGCCGAGGCAGCCCACGTGTTTCTGGCCGGCAACGCCCTGCCTGCACGGTTCCGTCCGGGGTTTCGAATTGCCGAATTAGGCTTTGGCACGGGATTGAATGTTCTGGTGGTCCTGGCGGCGTTTCGCGCGGCAGGGGTGGGGGGCATGCTGCACGTCACCAGTTTTGAGGCCTTCCCCCTGACCCGTGCAGAGCGCAACCGCGCCCTGGCACCATTCAAGGCACTACCGGCTCAGGTGCTGGATGCCGGGGGGCCGGTGATCGAGGGGCCTGATTTCCGCCTGGAGGTGATACGGGGCGATGCCCGCGCAACCCTGCCCCCTTGGACGGGGTGCGCCGATGCCTGGTTCCTGGACGGGTTCGCGCCAGCAAAGAACCCCGAATTGTGGGAGCCCGCCCTGATGGCCCAGGTCGCGGCCCATACCGCGCCGGGTGGCAGTTTTGCAACCTATACCGCCGCGGGCCATGTGCGCCGTGCCCTGACCACCGCAGGGTTTGATGTGCGGCGCACCCCAGGCTTTGGGCGCAAGCGGCATATGCTGGCAGGGCGGCTACCGTGACGCGGCAGACCACGGCCCGCGCAATGCTCGCCCCATCGCTTGCGTTAGCGTGTTGTCACCCGTCTTTGCCCGGCGCGGCAATTTGGTGCCTTTTCAGGCCGTTTTTCCCATGGTATAGGGCCGCGAGACTTTTTGCAGGAGCACAAGTGCCATGGCCATAGAGCGGACCCTTTCGATCATCAAACCCGATGCCACCAAACGCAACCTGAACGGCCGTATTGTGACGATGCTAGAGGCCGCCAGCCTGCGCATTGTGGCGCAAAAGCGCATTCACCTGACCATGGCGCAGGCTGGTGTTTTTTACGCCGTGCATAAGGCGCGGCCTTTTTATGACGAATTGTGTGAATTCATGTCATCCGGGCCGATTGTTGTGCAGGTTTTGGAGGCCGAGGATGCCATTGCAAAGAACCGCGCGGTGATGGGCGCGACCAATCCAGATCAGGCAGCCCCCGGCACCATTCGTAAGGCGTTTGCGCTGTCCATCGGGGAAAATTCGGTTCACGGATCTGATGGGGCGGACACGGCGGCGGCGGAGATCGGGTATTTCTTTGCGGGCCTGGAACTTGTGGGGTAGGGTGCGGCGTCCGTTTGTGGTGGAGCTTGATTTTAGCGTGACGTCGCGGCGTTTTGAATTGCCCACGCTGCGTGCCAGTGCGGGGCCGCCCGGATGAGCACCTGGATGATCCCGGTGCCCCGGTCCGCTAAACCTGTGTTGACGCCCCCGCCCCTGGTGGCTATATTGGCTGCATGAGCGCGCCCGACACCCACAGCATCGCGCGGCAGCTTGCCGTATTGGAGGAACGCATGAACACGCAGCAGGCGGATTACCGCGCGGGGTGGGAAGCCATCCGCGCCAACATGGCGGAACATCAACGGGACTACCGCACCAGCATCGCCCGGCTGGCGGAAGATATGGCCAAACGCGACACTGACATCCGCACCGACATTGCGCAGCGCGATACCGAGGCCGCAAGGCGCGAAACCCGTATGCTTCTGGCGATTGCGGGGATGATCGGGCTGGCCGTGGCGATCCTGCGCTTCGCCCCGGCACAATAAGGACAAAGCATGAGCAAATATACACCATTGGCCGATTATCTGCGCAACCAGATCACCCGAAGGCTTTCGCTGACTTTTCGGCAGATTGAGGGGATCTTGGGTCGCCCCTTACCGTCAAGTGCCTACAAGCACCGTCCATGGTGGGCAAATGAAGCGGAAGGCTCCCCATGTTCAATCAATCAACGGATGGCTGGCGGCAGGATGGGAAACAGCAGATGTAGACAAGGGGGGACAGAAAGTCACCTTTGTGCGGCGGACTGCGTAAGAATTCCGCTTGATCTGCTGGCATAATCAGGCAAGTCTGGCGTCAGACAGCATGGCGATGGATGACTGATACATTTGACGCCGCACCCTGCCGCCCTGAAACCCGGGCAGCGATGTATCGCGATACATGGCCGATGATGATCACCCGTAAGGGGAAACTGCGCAGTTTGACATGCCGGGATGGTATTGCAATGAAAGCAGAGAAAGCATCCATGACGACACGGATATGAAAGTATCGGACCGGGTGCTGACCGAATTGAAAACAAGGGTTAAGGGGCGGCAGGCCGCCGAAGCCTTCGACCAGCTACTTGAACGATCTGACGCATGGCAATGAAGTTGGGTTTTACCGAGTTTTCATATGGTTACGCGTTCACCGAGAACCTGATCCGTTCGAGTATTTCTGCGCCAGTGGCAGCACCTGTATTTCCGAATCTCGTGCAGGAAGCGAAATGCGGCTATGATGTAAAGGTTGAACTTCCGGGAATGCCGTTGTTCTTTCAGTTCAAACTGCCGGAACTGATGGAGCGTAATAATGCAAAGGAAATAAAACTGGGCCTTTGTGGCCTGTCTGTTCAATTCTTTCGGATGCCGCTCATGCGGAAGGATATTTCGGAACAGCACGCCAAGTTGATCGATCTTGAAAAGAAGTTTCCAAAGGCGGTTTTTTATGCATCGCCAGGAAATAAAGATTTCGCCAGTTTTAACAGTGCCTACAGTCAAGCCGAAGTACACCTTCAATCAGTCCTTTTTTCACCAAGTGACATTGGCGAGCTTCCGGATAACAAATCTCACTATGTGTCTTATTGTCCTGTCAAATGGGTAGCATGGCGATGCTCGGAACCGAAGAGGGTCAAAGCGTACACGTTTAAGGATATTGAATATGCGACAAATGAAGCACTCTCTGAACGTCGAGGTCGCTCCCTTCAAGATACGATAAATGAGGTCCACCAAAGGGTGCGGTGCTTTATCCCTTCGGAATTGCGGAACGCAGAACAGGAACTGCGTCAGCGCGTCAAGGCACGTATGGATAGTGTTGAGTTGATAGATGATCGGGCACGCTCGGTTTCGATGGATATTCTGGTTCTCCGGGAGCTTGTGCGTGTCGGTGTTGGGGGTGAACTATTGATTGCCCAGCCTCGTGACAGTAAAGCATAAAGGAATATGACTGAATCCCCCGCCAGAAAGCTGCCCGCCAGAAAGCTGATTGAGGTTGCCCTTCCGTTGGACGCCATCAATGCGGCGTGCATTCGGGAGAAGTCCCTGCGCCACGGGCACCCTTCTACCCTGCACCTGTATTGGGCCCGCCGCCCCCTTGCCGCCATGCGGGCTGTCCTGTTCGCGCAGCTCGTCGATGACCCTTCCGCGCACCCCGACAGGTTCCCCACGGAGGTCGCCCAGCAGGCAGAGCGCGCCCGCCTGTTCAAAATCATCGAAGCCTTGGTGAAGTGGGAAAACAGCACGAACGAAAGCGTCCTCGCTGAAGCCCGTGCGGAAATCCAACGCTGCTGCCCTGATCTGCCCACTAT
>JACONJ010000008.1 GCA_014323785.1 Paracoccaceae bacterium
CTTTGAACGTGTCAGAGCCCCTAGTGGCCTTGTTTTCGGGCGACCACATCGTTCCTTTCTCCTTCTGTCGAGGCGGCTAACTGATACCGCAGCTTCAAAAGCAAGAACCGCCATGGGCTTCTTCTTGGACCAGTATCCTGCTTCCCTGTGACCACAAATAGCCCCCCGCGCATAATTGCAACCCCAAAAATGGCCGCAGGGCCACTTTTTGCGAGTTATCCACAACTTTTTTGCCCGCACCCACCGGATTCCTGCACCCGACTGCCTGTTTTTCTGGCATTTCCGGGCGTGGCGAGGGGGTGCGCATCGATTCGTGCCTCTGCCCGTTGAAGGGCGAATCGAAACGCCCGCGTATCACCTTCGATTCGGAAGCTGACCGCCGGTTAACCCGGCAGCACAAGCTGATCCGTACGAACCGCCCGGCCAGAGTCCCTGTAACTGGCCCAGTCATTACCTGCGCCGCCGTCCAGGGTATCCTCGCCTTTGCCACCATTCAGGGTGTCGTTGTCATCGCCGCCCTTCAGCATATCATCGCCGTCGCCGCCATCCAGGACGTCGGCCCCGGCACCACCGATAACAAGTTTTCCGTCGGGCTTTACCCGGGTCATGGATATGTTCTTCTGTTTCGGCCTGCCCGGGCGCGGCCTGTTATGCCCTTATGGTATCAGGCGATTCGTCTTGTGTAGCACACGCCCTGTGCCGTTGTCACCCCCTGCGGCAGGGGGCTGCTGTGTATGTGTCATCATATATAGGCACCCGCGCGGCCTGTTGCAAGCGATCCGGGGATAATTTCAGGGTGATCAGGGGGCAAATCAGGGGGAGGCAGGGGCAGATCAACTCGTTCTATCGAGTCGGAGGCGTACAGGTGGTCGTCCGGACAAATTGCCTCCCCGCCGTCCAGGATATCAGCCCCCGCACGGCGGCGATCTACAGCGATTTCGCACGCGATTTGGCGTTTATTCGCACCGCTATAGCATACGCTTGGTTGGTGTGGTTGGCGCACATACGGAGCACCGCTACGGAACGGGACAGCCTGATCGCCGCATATATTCCATGTACGGGCGCGGGCGTCAGAGCAGTGCTTTCACCTTGGCCACCACGATCTCTGCCGTGATGCCGAAATGTGGGTAGAGTGCGCCCGCAGGGGCCGAACTGCCAAAGCCATGCATGCCGACAAAGTCCGATTTCCCGCGTGTGCCGCACAGCCAGCGATCCCAGCCAAAGCGGATTCCGGCCTCCACCGCAACGCGAACCTTACCACCGGGCAGGATGCGCTTGCGATAAGCCTCATCCTGGGCCTCGAAAGTCTCCCAGCATGGCATAGAGATGACGCGCGTACCGACCCCCTCGGCCTGCAATAGATCGCGCGCGGCCAGAGCAATTGCCACCTCGGATCCGGTCGCCATCAGAAGCACCTGGCACCTGCCCCTAGCCGCGGCCAGGACATAGCCGCCCCGGGCAACCAGGTTCGTGGTTTTGTGCATGGTCCGGACCGTTGGCAGGCTCTGACGGCTGAGTACCAGGACCGAGGGCGTTGCGGTTTGGCCCAGGGCGATCTCCCAGGCTTCGGCGGTTTCCACCGCGTCGGCGGGACGGAAGACCAGGCAATTAGGCGTGGCCCGCATCATCGCCAGATGCTCCACCGGCTGGTGGGTTGGTCCGTCCTCTCCCAATCCGATGGAATCATGCGTCATCACATATTGCACGCTAACCCCCATCAGTGCCGAAAGCCGGATCGCGGCGCGGGCATAATCGGTGAAGCAAAAGAAGGTGCCGCCATAGGGCCGCACCCCGCCATGCAGTGCCATGCCGTTCATGGCGGCGGCCATGCCATGTTCACGGACGCCATAATGGATATGGCGGCCCTTGCGGTTCCCGGGGCAGAACACGCCCAGATGTGCCGTCTTGGTGTTGTTTGACCCGGTCAGGTCGGCAGAACCACCCAGGGTTTCCGGCACAATCAAATTTATCACCTCCAGCGCCATTTCGCTGGCTTTGCGGGTGGCAACCTTGGGCCGGGCCGTGCTGACCTGCTTTTTCAGGGCCTTGATCCTGGCCGACAAGCGTTTGGGCATCTGGCCGGCAAAGGCGCACATGAACTGTGCCTGACGCGCGGACGGCATCTGGTTAAGGGCTGTTTGCCACGCCTTGCGCATCACGCGGCCACGGGTACCGAACGCCTCCCACTCGGCTTTCAGATCGGGGGGAATCTCAAACGGGCCATGGTCCCAGCCATAGGCGGCCTTGGTATCGGCAATCACCTGCGGGTCGGTGATTGCACCATGGCCTCTGGCGGTGTCCTGCACTGCCGCGCCAAGGGCGATATGGGTTTTGCAGGCGATCAGCGCGGGCCCTTCAGAGGCTTGCGCCGCGACAATCGCGCGGTCGATATCCTCGGGGTCGTGGCCATCGCAGGGGAACACATCCCACCCGCTGGCGGCAAAGCGCGCCATCTGGTCGGTACGGTCCGACAGGCCGACCTCTCCGTCAATGGTGATGTTGTTATTGTCCCAGAACACGATCAGTTTTGACAATTCATGCCGCCCGGCCAGGCTGATCGCCTCTTGGCTGACCCCTTCCATCAGGCATCCGTCACCAGCGATGCAATAGGTGTAATGGTTGATCAGCGTTCTGCCCCAGTGTGCGCGCAAGCTCTCTTCGGCCATGGCAAAGCCGACGGCAGTGGCAAGGCCCTGACCAAGCGGCCCGGTTGTGGTTTCAATCCCTTTGGCATGGCCATATTCTGGATGGCCTGCAGTGATCGCGCCCAACTGACGGAAATTCCTGATCTGGTCCAGCGTCATATCCGCATACCCGGTCAGGTAGAGCAGCCCGTAAAGCAGCATTGAGCCATGGCCTGCCGACAGGATGAAGCGGTCGCGATTGGGCCAATCCGGCGCACTGGCATCGAAATTCAGGTGTTGTCTGAACAGAACCGTGGCCACATCGGCCATGCCCATCGGCATCCCGGAATGGCCGGACTGCGCGGCATGAACAGCATCAAGCGTCAGGGTCCGAAGACAGGCGGCGCACTGCCAATGGGCGGGATGCCTGGCGGCAAGGGCGATCAGATCCAAGGCGGAAATCCTAAATCTTTTGTCAACGGGTTCATCGATAATAGCAGAGGGCGGGCGAAGTGCAAGCGCAGGTGGCCCCGCCGCCACTGATTCGGGGGCATTGACCGTGCTTGCATGCGGAAACTGATCCCGCAGCGCACCCAAGGGTACCAAGGCGCACGAACGCACCACCGGAAGCGGTTGCAAACTGTGGCAAAATGAACTCTACCATAAGGGGACGGGGCGCGGCCCCGCGCAGAACAGACCAGACGGGGGACCGGCACGACATGGGCGAGGGTAGCAGGTTGGAACGCATCTTGGCTTTAGAGGGTCGCCTGGCCACCGCGCTGGATCGGATTACCGGCGCGGCACAGGTGGTGGCCCCCGGCGAAACGGCAAAGATGCCGGCCGATTCTTTCCCCCCTGATGCTGACGCCATGGCCTCGGCACAATCCGCACTTGCCGCCGCGCAGGCCACCAATGCGGATCTGGCCGGGCAGATTCGTGTGCTTGAGGCCTCTCGCACGGCGGCGCGGGATGAACTGGCGCGGGTCAGGGCAACGCTGACCGAAGAAGGTGCCAGGGCCAGCGCAGGAGAGGTGGAGATACTGCGCCGCCGCGTGACGCGGTTGAGAGGCCAGATTGCCGAATTGCGGGATGAACGTGATGCCGCACTTGACCGGGTGGATGAGGTTGGCGGGGAGAGCCCCGAGGGTGCTGTTCAGACGTGCCGCGCGGCCTTGCGCCGGATGCAGACCGCCAATGCCGCCTTGACCGAGCAGTTGGAAGAGCTGCGCCATGCCTCGGCCCAGGGCGACGGGCTTGACTCTGAAATTCTGAACGCTGCCATGGCTGCCGAGTTGAACGCCCTGAAAAGTGCGCGCATGGCCGAGGCCGCCGAGATGCAGGAAATCCTCCGGGATTTGACACCGCTTGTGACAGGAGAAAACGCCAATGCCTGAGTCAGAGATCACAATCGGTGGCCGCCGCTTTTCTGTCGCCTGCCAAGAGGGGCAAGAGCCCGCGCTGGAAGCCGCCGTGCGCATGCTGGACACTGAAGCCGCCGTCATCTTGGACCAGATTGAGCGGATGCCCACGGAACGAATGCTTTTGCTGGCCGGGCTGATGCTGGCGGACAAAATCGCCGCACTCGAGGGCGATGTTGCCCGTGTGCAAGACGAGTTGGTGACCGCGCAATCGGCCCTGGCCGCTGCCCAAGGCAAGCTGGATGATCGCGCCCGCCGTATCGCCGAGTTGGAAGAGGCCGCGCCGCCCGCGCAGGTGGCCGTGATCCCAACGCGCGTGACCGATGGCCTGGCCGAACTGGCCACCCGGGCCGAGGCCCTGGCCGATACGCTAGAGGGACACCCGGCGGGGTGATCAGCCGCTAGAAGATCAGCGGCAGAAGGCGGGCCGCCTCGTCCACCGGTGTGGCCAGTACCCTGCGATCCTCGCCCGGATAGAATCGGGCGCGAATGGCCGTGGGCATCGGTCTGGGATGCAGCAGATGCACCTCCAGGCGGTTTATCATCGCTTCGGCCTGCCAGATATGTACCAGCGCACGCTGCGCCGCCTTGCACATGGCATAGCCACCCGCGAATTTCGGATCCCAATCATCATCAAAGAATACCGCCCGGGCCGCAGGTGCAGGGGTGATCAACGGGTCAACAAATGCAATCAGCCGCGACAATGCGCGGATATTTGTGGCGATCAGCGTGTCCAGTTCCCTGGGCTGCAGATGCGCGACAGGTGTCAGGGCCGCCGCGTAAAAGGCGGAATGCACCCAGATGTCCGCCTTGCCCCACCGATCAAAGATCGACCGGCACAGATGCGCCATCGCGCCCTCATCGGTCACATCCATCGGTGCCAGCGTCGCGGTACCGCCCTGGGCCTGGATGCGGTCATCCAAGTCTTCCAGGGCACCTGTCGTGCGGGCTACGGCAACCACATGGGCCCCACGTGCCGCCAGCCATTCGGCCGCGGCCGCGCCGATCCCGCGGGACGCCCCGGTGACAAGTGCGATCTGTCCGGTTAAATCCGGTGTCATGGTCCGCTCCATGCCGTTTTTGATCCGGCCTGGCAAGGGGCGGGTTGAACCGCGCCTGACGCGTGCGCTTGACTGTGCCGCACGGGTGCGGGATAAGGCCCGTACAACCACGGAATAACGACAGAAAGGAAAGGCCGATGCGCCGCAACACCCCCCAAAGCCATACCCTACCCGGACCTGACAGCCTTTGGCAGAAGATGTTTCTGGTTCTGGGTGGCACATGGTTCATTGCCGTGGCCGCGCAGATTTCGGTACCGATGTGGCCGGTGCCGATGACCCTGCAAACGCTGGCCATCCTGATCGTCGGGTTCCTGTTCGGGGCGCGCTTGGGCGCGATTACGCTTCTGGCCTATCTGGTCCAGGGTGCGCTGGGCCTACCGGTTTTCACGCCGACGACCGCGCCGGGGATTTTGGCCTTTGCTGGACCAACCGCGGGCTTCCTGGCGGGCTTTGTGGGCATGGCCTGGCTGGCGGGCCTGGCAGCTGAGCGCGGGGTGACGCACGGTGCGGTTCCTGCTGCACTGGCGGGCATTGTGATCTCGGCACTTCTGTATCTGCCGGGCGTGGCCTGGCCCATGGCGGTTGCCGGGGCTTTTGGGGTTGAAGCAGGCTGGGTCGGCCTGTCTGCGGCATCAATCTGGGGCGGGTTTGTTGCCCCCTTCCTGATTGGCGATGCGGTCAAGGCCGTGCTGGCGGCCCTGATTGTCGCGGGCCCGTGGAAGCTGCGTGCCCCGCGCGGCTAACCCTGCACAAAACGACATCACCGCCCGGTTGCTCCGGTGCGGTGCCGCCCCCGTGCCTTAAGCGAAAGCACCCGTCCGGATGACTCTGATCCAACTGATCTATTCCTCGCGTCCATTCGGCTTCGACCAGTCCATTCTGAACGGCATCCTGGCAACCGCACGCCGGCACAACCCGGCCCATGACATCACCGGTGCGCTGATCTGCCGTTCGGATTTGTATCTGCAGCTTCTGGAGGGGCCGGAACAGGCGGTAGACCGGCTGTATTGCAACATCATCTGCGATGACCGACATCTGGAGGTGCGCCAGCATCTGCGCGGCCCGATACAGAACCGGCTGTTCAGCCACTGGGCGATGCTGGATGACCCGGCGCGCAGTTGGGTTTGGCCCCGGGAAAAGGTCAGGGACGGCGCGTTAGAACAAGCCAGCCCGATGGCGGTGCGTGACATGTTTGTGCGTCTGCGCCGTGCGGTAGCAGAAACGGGCTAGGGCATTCCTCCGCCGCCTGTGGGGGCCCTGGCGTCCACCTGCAGATGGGCGCACATGTCCTGTTCGGTCATGGTGGCCAGCAGCTTTTCGCGCTGCGGGGTATCAACCCCATAAAAAACAGGGCCAAGCCGCAGGTGGACTGGCGATGCTGCAGCGCAGGCGGCCCGAAGGCCATAAAATTCGCCGCATCCGCCACGCCGATTTTGGGTAATAACCTAGTGCAATTTTGGCTTCATTTCCCACCACTACAAGACCCCGCATTCCTTGCGTAGTTTGTCGGGATTGGGGGGAGGAACGGACAGACGGGGAACCGGGCCTTCGCCCTGTCCAGGCGGCTTATTCAGTCGCTTCTGTCGCCGCGGGTAAGGGTTGAACCCACCACGGGCAGAGACTGGCCTTGTGCAGGGGGGTACCCGCTGCCTGTCACACCGGTTGCGCCTGCGCGCTGTGACAAGTGCCGCGAAAGCGTGGCCTAGCTGTCGCCGGGTGCATCTGCTGGCGCGGCAGGTTCATCCTTGACCGCGTTCATCAGCTCTTCATAGCGGTTCAGAATCCAGATCGGTGCATCGGTTGGGATTTGCGCCTCAATCCTGTCCTGCAACTGCGCGAAAATCCGGGCGGTACGGCTGTCATTGATCATCCTGACCCCGTGATCACCCGCGGCGCGATCATAAACGATCAGCGCGACCACAATCAGCAGTACTCCGCGCACAATCCCAAAAAGAGCACCAAGCCCCGCATCAATGCCGGACAGGGCCGATTGCCGGACAGCCAAGGAAAAGAACCGTGCCGACAGCGATAGCACCGTAAGGGCCACGGCAAAGACCGTGGCAAAGGCCAAGATGATCCCCAACTCGGTGCTGTCGCCGATGAACTCGCCGACATAGGGGATGTTACGCATCAGGGGTACGATCAAGGGGGCAAGGAAGAACGCGACAATCGCGGCGATGACCCATCCGGCGATCACCATCGCCTCTCGTATAAAGCCGCGCGAATAGGCCAGAATGGCCGAGATCACGATGATCCCCGCCACGATTCCATCGAAGCTCGTAAAGCCCTGCATCCCGTACCCCCGTTCGTATCGCCCCGCGAACAGGGCGGTTTGTTATCTTATGTGGTGCCGAACACCTTATCCATGAAACGGGTCAAATCCGGCATCGGCGTCAGGCGCAGACCCGCAGCATCGCCGATTTTACACCCATCCGGCACAATCGCCGAGGTAAAACCAAGTTTTCTGGCTTCTTTCAACCTGTTTTCGGCCTGAACCACTGGCCGCAGTGCGCCGGACAGGCTAAGTTCCCCGAATACCACGCTCTTGGGTGGGATTGCGATATCCTCTCGCGCACTCAGAAGTGCGGCCGCCACCGCCAGATCTGCCGCCGGTTCAGAAATACGGATGCCGCCGGCGATGTTCAGATAAACATCGCGCCCCTGAAATGTGATGCCAACCCGCGCATCCAGCACCGCCAGGATCATCGACAGCCGCCCGCCATCCCAGCCCACCACCGCCCGGCGCGGCTGGCTTAGCGAGGAAGGCGCGACAAGTGCCTGAATCTCTACCAGAACCGGGCGTGTGCCCTCAATTCCGGCAAACACGACAGCACCGGGCGCGGGCGCGTCGCGGTCCGACAGAAACAGGGCGGACGGGTTGTTCACCTCGGCCAGGCCCGCACCAGTCATTTCAAAGACGCCGATTTCATCGGCGGGGCCAAAGCGATTTTTCACGCTGCGCAGGATGCGAAACTGGTGCCCGCGCTCACCTTCGAAATACAAAACCGTGTCCACCATATGCTCAACGACGCGGGGGCCGGCGATCTGCCCCTCTTTCGTGACATGGCCGACCAGTATCACCGCCACATCACGGCACTTGGCAAAACTGACCAGTTCATGGGCCGAGGCGCGCACCTGGGCAACCGAGCCCGGCGCGCTGTCGACGGTATCAAGCCACATGGTCTGAATCGAATCGATGATCGCCAGATCGGGGCGTTCGGTATCCAGAACAGTCAGAATATCGCGCAGGTTGGTTTCAGTCGCAAGTTTGACCTGCGCGTCGCGCAGCCCCAGACGCTGCGCCCGAAGCCGTATCTGGGCGGTGGCTTCCTCACCCGACACATAGATAACCCTTAGCCCCGCCTTGGCAAAACTGGCGGCGGCTTGCAGCAGCAGGGTGGATTTGCCGATGCCCGGATCCCCCCCCACAAGCGCGGCAGAGGCCAGAACCATGCCACCGCCAAGCACCCGGTCCAATTCGGCCAGTCCTGAACTGCGGCGGGGCGGCGGGGCCTGTTCGGTGGCCAGATCAATCAGCGCGATGGGCTGACCCCTGGACGCACCCAGGGACGTGCCGGGCCCGGTGCCCAGCGGAACCTCTTTGTGGACCGTGTTCCACGCTTTGCAGCTGTCGCAGCGCCCGGACCATTTCTTATGGATCGCGCCACAGGCAGAGCAGATGAATTGCGTAGCCAGTTTTGCCATATCCTGGGTTTAGCCACCCCCGCCGGACTTGACCAGCCGCACAGTAGAAATGCAGTTGTTACCTGGAGTGGTGGCACCATCACATTGGATGGCGTAGACCACGCGAACCTGACGGCAGAGGACTTCGATCTTCGGATAAGCCATAAGAGGGCGGGTGCAAACCTGCCCGGGTTGCACCAAGACGAAGGGCCGCAAAAATGTAAAAATTTTCTGCAGTTGCGGTGTTGACCTGGGTGCAGGGCCTTCCTATATACGGGTTGTTAGCATTCAGGATGAATGAGTGCCAACACTTGGAAGGAAACATAAACCGAAGGAGAGTTCGAAAGATGGCTTTCACACCGCTTCATGACCGTGTCCTGGTCGAACGCGTCGAGAGCGACGAGAAGACCAAAGGTGGCCTGATCATCCCCGACAACGCCAAGGAAAAGCCAGCCGAGGGCCGGGTCGTTGCCGTTGGCGCAGGTGCCAAGGATGACGACGGCGACCGGATCGCTATGGATGTCAAGCAGGGCGACAAGATCCTGTTCGGCAAATGGTCGGGCACCGAAGTTACGATCGACGGCAAGGAACTGTTGATCATGAAGGAGAGCGACATTCTTGGCATCATCGCCTGAGGTCGCCCGACCCTTACCCCGCAAACCCTATCAAACAGGAGCACATCATGGCTGCTAAAGACGTAAAGTTCGAAACGGACGCCCGCAACCGCATGATCAAGGGTGTCAACACCCTGGCCAACGCGGTCAAGGTCACCTTGGGCCCGAAAGGCCGCAACGTGGTGATTGAGAAATCCTTTGGCGCACCGCGGATCACCAAGGACGGTGTGACTGTGGCCAAGGAAATCGAACTGGAAGACAAGTTCGAGAATATGGGCGCACAAATGGTGAAGGAAGTTGCTTCCCGCACCAATGACGAAGCCGGCGATGGCACCACCACCGCCACTGTTCTGGCCCAGGCCATCATCAAGGAAGGTCTGAAATCGGTTGCCGCTGGCATGAACCCGATGGACCTGAAGCGCGGCATCGACCTGGCTGTCTCCAAGGTTGTCACGGAAATCCAGGGATCGGCCCGCGAAGTCAAGGACAGTGACGAAGTGGCCCAGGTCGGCACCATATCGGCCAATGGCGAAGCCGAAATCGGGCACCAGATCGCCGACGCGATGCAGAAGGTCGGTAATGACGGCGTGATCACCGTGGAAGAGAACAAGGGCCTCGACACTGAAACCGAGGTTGTCGAGGGCATGCAGTTCGACCGCGGCTACCTGAGCCCCTATTTCGTCACCAACTCTGACAAGATGGTCGCGGAGCTGGAAGACTGCAGGGTTCTGCTGCATGAGAAGAAACTCTCCTCACTGCAGCCGATGGTACCGCTTCTGGAAGCGGTCATCCAATCCGGCAAGCCGCTTCTGATCGTCGCGGAAGACGTCGAAGGCGAAGCACTGGCGACCCTCGTGGTCAACAAGCTGCGCGGTGGCTTGAAAATCGCTGCCGTCAAGGCACCGGGCTTTGGCGACCGTCGCAAGGCCATGCTGCAAGACATCGGGATACTAACCGGTGGGCAGGTCATCTCAGAAGACCTAGGCATGAAGCTCGAGAATGTCACCATGGACATGCTCGGCACAGCCAAGCGCATTTCGATCACCAAGGACGAGACCACCGTTGTTGACGGTCAAGGCGAAAAGGCCGAGATCGAGGCACGCGTTGCTCAGATCCGTCAGCAGATCGAAGAGACCACGTCGGACTACGACCGTGAGAAGCTGCAAGAGCGTGTGGCCAAACTGGCTGGCGGTGTGGCTGTCATCCGCGTGGGCGGCATGACCGAAGTCGAGGTGAAAGAGCGCAAGGACCGCGTCGATGACGCCCTGAATGCCACCCGTGCCGCTGTCCAAGAGGGCATTGTCGTTGGCGGTGGCGTGTCACTCATCCAGGGTGCCAAGGTGCTGGAAGGCCTGGCAGGCGAAAACTCAGACCAGAATGCTGGTATCGCCATCGTGCGCAAGGCACTGGAATCGCCCCTGCGCCAGATCGCGGAAAACTCAGGCGTCGACGGTTCCGTCGTGGCTGGCAAAATCCGTGAAAGCAGCGATGCTACCTTTGGCTTCAACGCGCAGACCGAAGAATATGGCGACATGTTCAGGTTCGGCGTGATCGACCCGGCCAAAGTGGTGCGCACCGCACTGGAAGATGCCGCGTCTGTCGCTTCGCTTCTGATCACCACAGAAGCCATGGTTGCCGACAAACCCGCCAAGGAAAGCAGTGGTGGTGCTGCGGGCGGCGGCATGCCCGACATGGGAGGCATGGGTGGCATGATGTAAGCCATACGGCCATGAAGATTGGAGAGGGGTCGCTTTGGCGACCCCTTTTCTTTTGGCAATATATACTTGATGCCGCCGGGGGTGATGCGCTACTTTTCTGTAAAAGCTGAAATTGTGGGTAAAAGGGTCACCTGTGCGATCTTGTCGCCCAGAGAATGGCTATGGGTAAGCACCGATGAACAGGCAGAATCACATGACAGACACTCCCTTTGCGAAAGTGGCTCATGAAAATCTGACCCGGGCCCTTTTGAAAAAGCCCAAAAATGCGAACAAAAATCACGGCACGGGTGGCGCGGAAGGGCAGGGTTTTCGCTTTTATTGCCAGTCCTCTGAACGAATGCCGCAATGTGCCGATGGGTCGGTTGCGCTTACAGTCACGTCACCGCCCTACTGGAACGCCATAGATTATGACATTCACGCCTGCCATGGCAGGGAAGCTTGGCATAGGGTGCGGGAGTACACGGCCTTCGGCGACAGTTTTGAGGATTACCTCAACAGCATCGCCAGGGTATTCACAGAGGTGCTGCGGGCCACACTGCCCGGCGGGTTCTGCGCAATCGTCATCGGAACAATCCTGCACAAGGGCAAACATTACCCGACACCGATGCTGATAACCGAACGCCTGTGCGGGATCGGCTGGGAGTTTCATCAGGACATCATTTGGAACAAGGTGACGGGCGGGGTGCGCCGTGCCGGGGTTTTTATTCAGAAACCTAGGGCAGGATATTACTACCCGAACATCATGACCGAATACATCCTGATATTTCGCAAGCCCGGCACCCCGCGCCGGGGTGCACAAAAGGCCATGGACATAGACGATCTTTTCACAAAAGACATTGCCAACAACGTCTGGCACATTGCCCCTGTTCCCCCCAATTCCATCGACCATCCCTGCCCCTTCCCCAGGGAGCTGGCCCGCCGTCTGATCCTGCTTTATTCCGATGAAGGGGATGAGGTTCTGGATCCGTTTCTGGGAAGCGGGCAAACCGCCCTGGCGTCCGTCAGTCATGGGCGCCGGTGCGTTGGCTATGATATAGAGGAAAAGTATATCGCCCTTGCGCGTTCCTATATGAAGACCCCGCCCCCTTCAAGGAAATTCAACCTGATTGCCCGCTTTGAAAAGGTCGCGGGAACATGACGACCGCCTTCGAGCAGGAACGCCGCGCATTTGACCGCCTCCGCCTGGATTGTGCTCAGAGTGCCCAACAGGAATACGAGCTTGCCATTCAAACCCTGCTGGAGGGTTATAATACCACAATCCACGAAAATCGCTTTATCGCGGGGGGTGCAGTTAAGGTGTTCACCTATGCCCTGCTGCGTTCGGTTGGAATAGAGTGCACGCTCTACGGAGACCAAGCCAAGGCAGGGGATCTGCTCTTACCCAATGGCGGGAAATTGTCTGTCAAAGGCAGTTTCGTAGGGGTCAAGGACGTGCGCCTTTTGAATCAGATGGGCACGGGTGAACGCAAGTGGGACACGGCAACGCTACTTGTCGTTGCGGGGGTTGGTATCGTGTTCGGCGCACCGGATATGGTTGGTCCGTCTCACCTTAAAACAACGGGGGACGCGCTGGTTCTTCGTTCACAGGGATTGCAAGGGTTGATAGACAATCCGGCCAATCTGATCGAGATGGATATTGCCCACAAACCCCCAACCGAGATGATCGGGTTCAACCACAAGGCCAGCACGGCAGTTGCGCGTCAAATCCTGTTTGAAATGCATGCCAGTGCCCTGTTGAAAGCCTTCCCTTTCACCCCCTGACTGCGACACATCTGGCAAATACTTGCGACATCAGGCACGTAATTTCCTTTTCACTGGCCCCTGCCAGGTGCGGCACACATACAGAAAGGGCAGGCACTTGGTATATTTCGGGGTGGTCAGCCCGGGCCGTATGGGCAGAACCGTGGTCGCGGATGCACAGGGGCATCCCGCCAATGGCTAACCCCGTCGTCCCGCCCGCCTTGACCCTGCAAGGTGCCGACGTACTCTGGCCGCAAGGTCTGTTTCCCGGCGATGTGCATCTGGCCGAGGGGATGATCACAGACATGCCGGGGCGGATGATTGACCTGTCAGGCTTTCTGATCCTGCCCGGGATTATTGACCTGCATGGCGACGGGTTTGAGCGGCATCTGGCCCCGCGCCGGGGAGCAATGACGGATACGGCCACAGGTCTGCGGGCCCTGGAGGCAGAGCTTGCCGCCAATGGCATCACGACTGCCTGGCTTGCGCAATTCTGGTCCTGGGAAGGCGGCATGCGCAGCCCGGAATTCGCCAGGCACATAGTCAGCGCATTGGACGCCTTCGACAACATGCTTGACCTGCGGATGCAGCTGCGGTTGGAAGTCGGCTGCTTTGAGGGGTTCCCAAAGGCCGAGACCCTGGTCGCCGAGGGCAATATCGGCTATGTCGTGTTCAATGATCACCTGCCTCATGCGCATCTGTCCAGGGGCAAGACTCCGCCCCGGCTGGAGGGTCAGGCCCTGAAATCAGGGCGGTCACCTCGGGCCCATTGGGATGTGATGCGGCGACTGCATGATGCCTGGCCCGAGGCTGCGGCCGCGGTTGCGGAGATGGCAGCACGGCTGCAGGCAAGGAATGTGGTACTCGGCAGCCACGACGATGCCGATACAGCTGCCCGGGCACACTGGCGTGAAGCGGGCGTCCGCGTGGCAGAATTCCCGATGGACAGTGCTGCCATCCAGGCCGCGGCCAAAGCGGGAGACACCGTGGTAATGGGAGCCCCCAATATCCTGCGTGGGGGCAGTCATGGCAAAGGCATCGCCGCCGCGCCCGAGGTCGCCGCGGGCCGAGTCACGGCACTGGCCTCGGATTATCACTACCCAGCACCGCTTCAGGCCGCACTTGGCATCGCCGGTGTGGATCGAACAATGCTGGTGCAGGCTTGGTATCTGGTCTCTGGCGGACCGGCCAAGGTGATGGGGTTAAACGGTGATCGCGGCGGGATCGCCCCGGGCATGCGCGCGGATCTGGTGATTCTGGAGGCTGCCACAAATCGCGTGGCGGGTACCTTGGCCGGCGGGTGCTTCACCTATCTGACTGATCCGCTTGCCAGCCGGATGATCGCCGCATAACGGGAGCCGGGCGGATGGGGGGCTGACCATACGGATGGTGGTGGCTTTGCCAGCCGCAGTGGTTCCGGGCAGACGGGGATCACCTTGCACATCCCGGTCACATGGGACCGACCCGAACAGATTTACCTGTGGGCGGATTCAGCGCAAAATCGGCTCAAGCGGATCGTAGAGCAGGCCATTGCCCTAGGCCGCCTGTGCCAGACTGTCCGGCTTCACGCGCAAACTGCCGATCTCCTCCCGGCTGGCAAATCGTCGACGGTTGACGATCCCCTCAGGGTCGGTCCACTGTGCGGGTAATCTGCTGCTGTCTGCGAAGACCCGGAAATAGATATCCACTTGGTGAAATGTGGCGTTCGGATCGTGGAACTCGTTGATCAAACACGGTGCTCCAACACAGATATGCAGGCCAGTTTCCTCGTGAAACTCACGGATCAGATTGTCCGGCAGCGACGTCCCACGCTCTACCCCGCCGCCGGGGGCACACCAAAGATTTGTCCGCCCGCGATAGGCGTTGACAAGAAGCAAGCGGTCACAAAGCAGAAGAAGGCCGCGAACAGCAACACGGGGGTGAGGCATGGTCCGGATACTGCCCGCTTATGCGGGCCAAGGCAAGCAAAAGCAGGTTAAGCACCCGCTTACTATGGTATTCCAGCCCGTATCTTACAGCCGGGACGCCCGGAACCGCACGGATAAACCGCCCGAAATCATCATCTGTACGGGCGGGATCGAGGGTTGGCGGCGTCGCCGCCTCCAACGCATCGGCCATAACTGAAAATTCTGGCGGCAAATGTGTGCGCTTTCAAGGTAATCGGCGATCCGGTCCAGCAGCCCCCGCGCGGGGCGAACCACGTCAGATGGTGGCACTGGTCTGGCCACCATCGAGCAGGATATTCTGGCCAACGATGAACCCCGCATGCTGCGAACACAGGAATGCGCACATCGCCCCGAACTCTGCCGTTGTTCCGTAGCGGCCCGCCGGGATATCCGATTGGCGGATCCTGCGTGCCTCCTCCAGCGAGACGTTCTGTGCCCTGGCAATACCGCCCTCCAGCGTATGAATTCGATCCGTGTTATGGGATCCAGGCAAAAGGTTGTTGATATTGACGCCCCGGGCCGCGACCTGCCGCGCGGTTCCCGCGACATAACCGGTGAGCCCGGCCCTGGCCGCGTTCGACAGGCCCAGTTGCGGGATCGGTGCCTTGACTGATTGTGAGGTGATGTTGACCACCCGGCCCCAGCCGCGGTCAAGCATCGGGGGCAATAGCGCGGTCATCAGTGCAATTGGCGTCAGCATGTTGGCGTCCAGCGCGGCGATGAAATCCTCTCGGCTCCAATCGGGCCACATCCCTGGCGGGGGGCCACCCGCATTGGTGACCAGGATGTCAACGGCACCAGCGGCCGTGGCCAGCACCTCGGCCCGACCACCCTCATCGGTGATATCGGCGACAACGGTTGTGACGTTGACGCCATGGGCGGTGCGGATGGCCTCGGCCATTGCCTCCAGTGCCTGTGCTCCGCGGGCATTCAGCACCAGATCACAACCTGCTTCAGCCAGTGCCTCGGCACAGCCCCGGCCCAGCCCTTTTGATGAGGCGCATACCAGGGCGCGTCTGCCCGCGATTCCCAGATTCATCGGTCCTTCACTCTTGGCTGTTCCAAGCCCAACACCGCGCCCGGCAAACCGCCATCACAGCCGGAAGGCACACACGCATCATCTTCGTCAACGCCCTGCTCCGCCACCACCGAACATGCAAGAAAACAGTACTTTGATCAACCCGGACACAACCGAGACGGATTGATATCAAAACAACCAGCCCAACCTCTTATGGGTGGGGGATGGTCCGTCAGAGCAGTTGACCGGCACCAGAACGGACCACTCGACCACCGCGCTTAGCACGTACCGTAAAACACCTCTTTCACGATCTTGCCGTCGGCGACATGGTAGATTGCAACCTCCCGCGCGGGCATGCGCTGGCCCGAGGCTTTCTCCGTTGCGTCGATCTGGAAGATCACGGCAAATTGGTCATCTCCGTGCAGAAACGGGCCCTCAACTTCCGCGCTGTGAACCTCAAAATTGGCTTCCCACCAAGCGTGTTTGCCACGAATGCCGTCCAGCCCCTTTGTTTCGCGGCCCATGCCGCTGAAATCGGCGGCTTCAATCGAGACGGCATCGGGGTGATAAAGTGCGTCAAGGTTTGTGTCCTCCTGCCCGGTCTTGCAACCGTCAACCAAATTTTCGGCGATTTCCCGCAATGTCATGGAACCTCTCTCCACTGAAGATTTCCTGTATACCACGACCTTACCACAACACTGCAGAAGCGGCAAGTGCTGCTGAAATCCGCAGCTTTGACAGATACCGCACCCTACCTGTTACCCTGCAGCCGCCCCTGGACCGGGAAATGATGTGGCCGACCTCTAATCACGCAGAAGAGAGAAGAGGAAGTGGGTGGCACAGACGGGGCAGGCACCTTCCTGTTCTCCATACAGCCCGGTACCGATGGGTGCGAAGCAGCCCGCGTCACTACGATTGACACAGGGGTGTATGCTTGATTAACAACCATCACTGCCAGAGTTAACAAAAGTCCCTGTTACTGGCAAAATTTTCTTGCCTTCTGTAAACACATTTTTACCGAGTTCACCAAGAAGTTTGGTAAAATTTTGGGTGTCTGCGTCGATACACCCGTCAAGCCCGGCAACCGCACCCTCTTGTATCTTTCGCTGGACGCTGCGGGATTCGTTATGATCTAGTGTAAGAAGATAGCATTTTGCGGATCGGTAAACCTGTTTTAGCGCAGCACCTTCCAGGTCGGCCTGCTTATATCTTTCCCGCAAAGATGTTTTGCAAGAAAGAGCGACAGGTTTAGTTCTGTGATAAAGCACTATGTCAAAATTGGCGTTTGGCACTCGCTCAAAATTTGCCTGATGGTAGAACGGCATAACACCTTCGCGAGCCAGACACTCACAGATCAGAAACTCGAATATCCTGCCATTTATGGAAGGCTTTGAGAGGAAAGAGCTTTCGTAAGCAGAATATGCGTCACTGATAAACTGATGCGGTTCCGGATAGTCACTTACCCCCCCCAACAACTCAGCGTAGATTTCACCGCTCTTTCCCTTGAGCAAACATCCAATTTTACTTTGCATTCCCTGGCCACCCTTTCGCGAATCAGGCCGCAATACCTGGGTTCCAGTTCAAGACCAACGGCTTTGCGTCCGTGGGATACGGCCTCGATCAGTGTCGTGCCTGACCCGGCAAATGGATCAAACACCGTATCCCCGACAAAAGACAGCAGTTTGATACACCGCTTTGGAAGTTCGCGGGGAAATGGGGCTTCGTGGCCAATCCTTTTGGCACTTTCCCCCGGAAAAGACCACATGCCCAAAACCCAATCCTTGAATTCATCGGCTGTAATGTCGTTGGTCCCTTGTCGTTCGCGTTTCCAGTTCTCCTTGTAAAACACCAGGATGGTTTCTACTGGGGCAATGATATGCGGCGCACTCGCCGATTTCCAGCTGCCCCACGCCGTGCGCCGTGAGATGTTGTTCTCATTCCAGACAATGGTCGCGTGATAGTCCCACCCCACCTTCATAGCGGTAGCCGTTATGTCAGCGGAAAGCGGGGTCTTGCCGTTCTTGTTCTTATCCAGCGCGACATTGACACACATGCGACCGCTGGGCAGGGTCCAGTCATAGCAATTGCGCATCCAGCATTCCGAGAATTTCAGGTAATCCTTGTAGGCGCGCTGATCGTCTTGCGCCTCACCGGTATACGCCTTGCCGATGTTGTAGGGCGGCGAGGTGACAATCAGGTCCGCGAACTGCCCCCTAAATGTGGAGCGATCCGTTGTATCGCCCTGAACCAGCAGGCAGTTGGCCTGCCGCACCCACGTCAGGGTATCCGCATCGGCGTCTGTGAGGTAATCGAATTCGCGCTGTGTTCTGGCACTACACATTTCTGCCCCCGGCTCGCCAAGATTCAAGCGTAGACATCCGGGCGGGGTGCGTCAAACGCGGGGCCAACGCGCCGTGTTCGTGCACGGCCACATCCGACAGCGTCCGCTCATCCTCGAAGGCCGCACCCGCCGCGCGGGAGCCGATGGGTTCCTCACAGGTACGATTCGAACGGCCGAAGCAGTAGAGTGACGTTCATATGGCGGCGGGCGCGGCCCTTTTGTTCCGGATAAGCGAGGTTTACGGTTCAGCCTGGTAGCCTGGCCATCCGCAGGTAGGGCAGTTTTGTGTTGATCGCACCGTATTTCGCGATGGCGTCCCTGTCGGACACGGCCACCGGCACCACTACATCTTGGCCCGGCATCCAATTCGCGGGTGTGGCGATGTTCTCCCTGGCTGAGGTTTGCAGCGCATCCACTGCGCGCAGCACCTCGGCAAAGTTGCGGCCCACAGTCATCGGATAGGTCATGGACAGTTTCAACTGCTTGTCCGGTCCGATAACAAAGACAGAGCGCACGGTTGCACTATCAGCAGGGGTGCGCCCATCGGGCAGGCGGGCTTCGGCAGGCAGCATGTCAAAGGCTTTCGACACTTCCAGCCCGTCATCAGCGATGATTGGAAAGCCGGGTTCTGCGCCACTTACGGCCTTGATATCGCCCTTCCATTTCTTGTGATCCTCAACCCCGTCGACGGATATGCCCATCACCTTGACACCGCGTTTCGCCCACTCATCGGCCAGTTGCGCGACAGCACCGAATTCAGTGGTGCAGACGGGGGTAAAATCCTTTGGATGGCTGAACAGAATCGCCCAGTTATCGCCAATCCAGTCATGCAGGCTGAAGCGGCCCTGATCGGTTTCAACAGTCAGGTCAGGGATGGTGTCATTGATGCGGAGAGACATGGCGATGGTTCCTTTCGCTCTGGTTGCCGTCATTCCACCCGGATATAGGGGATTTTTCGCGCTATTGCACCCCTTCAACCTGATTACGCGTGCAAAAAGGCGCACTGTTTTGTGATCAGACGGGCGGGCGAACACCTGTTCGCCGATATGCGCTAATGCCGGAATGCCCCTTGTGCGCACCCCGCCGCGGTGACAAACTGTTCCCCGCGATTTACAGGGAGGGGCGGGGCCATGCCTGCGCAGACCGATTTTTACATTAACGGTGCCTGGGTTGCGCCACACACCACCAATCCGCTTGAAGTGATCGACCCGTCGACTGAAGAGGTTTGTGCAACAATCTCACTGGGTGCAGAGGCCGATACCAACGCCGCCGTCGCTGCCGCCATGGTCGCCTTTGATGGTTGGGCCATCACGCCTGTGTCCGAACGCATCGCCGCGCTTGAGCGGCTGCTGACCATCTATACTGCCCGGGCCGAGGACATGGCGCAGGCGATTAGCCTAGAGATGGGTGCGCCCATCGATCTGGCCCGGCAACAGCAGGTTGCTGCCGGATCATGGCACCTGAAGGGTTTCCTGCGTGCCGCGCGGGGGTTCGCCTGGGATTACCCCTTGGGCGACTGGGCTCCGGGTGAGCGGATTCTGCACGAACCGATTGGGGTGTGCGCCCTGATCACGCCCTGGAACTGGCCGATGAACCAGATTGTGCTGAAATGTGCGCCCGCCCTGGTGACGGGCTGTGCCATGGTGCTGAAACCGTCCGAGATTGCCCCGCTTTCCGGGCTGCTGTTCGCCGAAATGATGGATGAAGCGCAGGTTCCGCCGGGGGTATTCAACCTGGTTAATGGGGATGGTGCGGGTGTCGGCAGCCAGCTGTCTGCCCATCCTGATGTCGATATGGTCAGTTTCACTGGCTCTACCCGGGCTGGTCGGCTGATCTCCAAATCCGCCGCTGACACGCTGAAACGGGTGAGTCTGGAGTTGGGCGGCAAGGGTGCGAATATCATCTTCGCCGATGCCGGGGAGAAGGCGGTGAAATCAGGTGTCATCCGCTGCTTTCGCAACACCGGGCAATCCTGCAACGCGCCCACCCGGATGCTGGTCGAACGCAGCCGCTACGATGAGGCGGTGAAGATCGCGGCGACCACGGCCGAGGGTATAACCGTTGGCCCCGCCCACAAGGAAGGGCGTCATATCGGCCCGGCGGTAAGTGAGCTGCAATTTAACAAAATCCAGGATTTTATACAAAAGGGCCTTGATGAAGGTGCGCGGCTGGTAGCCGGGGGAACGGGCCGTCCGGAGAGCCTTAATCGCGGTTACTATATCCGCCCCACAGTCTTTGCCGATGTGACGCCGAAGATGACGATTTACCAGGAAGAGATTTTTGGCCCGGTCCTGTCGATCCTACCCTTCGAAGATGAAGATCACGCCGTCACCATGGCCAATGACACCGATTACGGGCTGACCAGTTATATTCAGACCGGCAGCCGTGATCGCCTGCGCAGGGTTGCCCGCCGCCTGCGCTCGGGCATGGTCGAGGGCAACGGCACAGGCTTCGGTCAAGGCTCGCCCTTCGGCGGCTACAAGCAATCCGGCAATGGCCGCGAAGGCGGAGCATTCGGCCTGCACGAATTCCTGGAAATCAAAGCTGTCAGCGGCTGGGACTGATTGCCTTGCTGAGCTTCGGGCCCGCCTTCGTGTTTCGGGCATATCCCCGCCGGGTCGCTGTACATCGGGCGGTAAGCTCCCGGCCACGAACCAATCGGCCCTAGAACGGCACCCGTGCCTTTACCGTTATGTCGCGCCCGCCATCGGGATGGTTCACCCGCAAGGCTTCCGCATGCAGCATCAGCCGGTCATAGCTGTGCGCCGACCCGTTGGCATAGAGTGTATCGCCCAAGATCGGGTGCCCGATCTCGCGCATATGAACGCGCAACTGATGCGACCGGCCGGTCCTGGGCATCAGGCGAACACGGGTGGTTGCGTCCTCGATCCGCATTCGATACCATTCGGTCCGGGCGGGTTTGCCCGTATCCCAATCGACCTTTTGCAAGGGCCGGTTTGGCCGATCCACGATCAGGGGCAGATTGATCTGGCCCTTCGGCTCTGTCACCTCCCCCCAGACCCGCGCGGCATAGGCCTTTTTGACCTTTCGTGCCTCAAACTGATGGCCCAGATGGTGTTGCGCCTGAGGGCTCATGGCAAAGACCATGACGCCCGAGGTGTCCATGTCCAGCCGATGCACCAGAAGTGCCTGGGGAAACGCTGCCCGCACCCGGCTAAGCAGGCAATCGGCCAGGTGAGCACCCCGGCCCGGAACGCTCAGCACTCCGGCGGGCTTGTTCACGAACAGAAGCGCGTGATCCTGAAACAGGATATCCAGGAGCCCGTCCGGCGGGCAATACTTCAACACCTGCACCGAATCCCACTTGGATACCCATCAGTACGTTCTGCGCGATCATCATGATCAGGACGAAGGTTGTAAAGAACATCCCCCGGCGTACCGGTTTATCTTTGGGTGGGCGAAGCCATTACCCGATTTCGCCCAGGAAGGTGAATGGTCCGGAAGAAGGCTGCCCGGTCTGTTCCCCGGCCCAGACAGGCAGCGTGAAGCAAGCCGGTCATTCTTTCCCCCACCTGCACATCACACACCTCGATCAGACGCGACAACCTTACCCAAATCAATAAGGGCTTTGGACCCCAGCAAGGAACGACGCGCGGCGTCTATACGCCTGGTTGCCCCGGTTGATCCCGTTTACCCCACTGGCCCGGCCTCCAGCACATCCTCCAGCGTCCGGAGACCCGTGCGGGGGGCCTGGACCAGCACCGCCATATTGCCGGGTTTATGCGCGTTCCGGCGCATTTTCATATGCGCCTCGGGCAGTTCGGCCCAGGGGAACACCTCGGACATGCAGGGATCCAGCCGCCGGTCCAGCATCAATTTGTTTGCTGCCGCTGCATGTTTCAGATGTGCAAAATGAGAGCCTTGCAAGCGTTTCTGGTGGCTCCACATATGGCGCACGTCAAAGGTGCAATTATAGCCCGAGGTGCCAGCGCAGATCACCACCATGCCGCCGCGCTTCACGACGAAGGTGGAAACGGGAAAGGTGGCCTCGCCCGGGTGTTCAAAGACCATATCAACGTTCACACCTTTGCCGGTGATGTCCCAAATCGCCTTGCCGAATCTGCGAACCTCGCCGAACCATTCACTGTAGGCATCGGTACCCGCTTCCGGCAGGCGACCCCAACAGTTGAAATCCTTGCGGTTGATAACGCCTTTGGCCCCCAGGTCTATGACGAAGGTGCGCTTATCCTCATCAGAGATCACGCCGATCGCATTGGCACCTGCGGTGTTGATGAGCTGGATCGCAAAGGATCCCAAGCCCCCCGACGCACCCCAAACCAGCACGTTCTGCCCCGGTTTCAGGTCATGCGGTTCATGGCCGAACAGCATCCGGTACGCGGTAGCAAGCGTCAGCGTGTAGCACGCCGATTCCTCCCAGGTCAGGTGACGGGGCCGAGGCATAAGCTGCTGCGCCTGGACACGGGTGAATTGCGCAAAACTGCCATCAGCGGTCTCATAGCCCCAGATGCGCTGTGAGGGGGACAGCATCGGGTCGCCGCCATTGCATTCCTCATCATCACCGTCGTCCTGGTTGCAGTGGATCACAACCTCATCCCCCGTCTTCCAGCGTGTCACCCGCTCCCCCACGGCCCAGACAATGCCCGCAGCGTCCGAGCCGATGACGGCATAGGGGGCCTTGTGTTGCAGAAAAACCGAGGAGGGTTTGCCCAGACACGCCCAGACGCCATTGTAATTCACGCCCGCGGCCATCACCAGAACCAGAACATCGTGGCTGCCGGGCTTCGGCGTGTCAATCACCTCAACCTTCAGTGCCTCGGTCGGTTCGCCATGGCGTTCCTGGCGCAGAACCCAAGCATACATTTGCTTTGGTATATGGTTCGGGGCGGGCATCTCACCCACCTTGTAGAGGTCTTTCTTCGGCACATCGTCGGCAGTGATGGCCGCGTTCTGGTCAGGCACCATAAGAACCTCCAACGCTTTGCGGATGCCGTACGGCGGGATACGCTGTGTTCAGAACCAAGGATTAGACCGGATCGCGCAGCAATGCAAAGGGCGATATGCGGTCTGGTACCATGTTATGCAGCACCTTCCGCCGTGGAATTGGCCAGTGCCGCGGCGGCGGCGGGCGGTGCGTCAAGAAGATGCGCGATAGAGGCCGCGTAGAAGCGGGCGATGCCCTGACCTCCCTCGGTCAGGGTCAGATGTTCGCCTTCTTTTGCCAGCACCCGACGGTCTGCCAGCACCCGAAGGGTACCCCGAATGGTGTCATCCAGGTCACCGCCCGGGGTGTGCAGGGCCCTGCCTTCTGCCTGCAGCCGCTTGACCAAGCTGCCGACGGCCTCTTTCAGGTCAGCACTGGTCCCGGCCCCCCGGGTAAGGGCATAGGCCACCAGGGGCACGGGCAGCACGGGCATGACGGCACCGATCTTTTGCATCAATTCATCCCCCAGGGCGGTAGGGGGATCGCCGTGCGGCTGGTCCAGGAACATCGTCAAGCTGAGCGGTTGGCCAAAACTGACGGCGGCATAACCGTAGCGGTGGATTTGGCCGGTGATCCGCAGCCGGATGCGTTGCAGCAGGCCGCACCAGAACGGCCAAAGGCGAAAACGGAAACGGCGGGTGCCGTTGGCATGGGCCTCGATCAGCGTCCGGTCCTCTATCACCCGGTCGTAATTTAGTGCCACGGGCACAAAGACTACATCGCGGCTTTCACCGGGCGTGAAGCCGTCAAGGATACAGGAGATCAGGCCAGTCTTCGGCTTGCCAAGCGCACCGGTTCGGCTGAGCCCGCCTTCGGGAAAGACGGCCTGTGTCACGCCCGCCTCGGTCGCCATTTGGACGTAGCGGGCCAGCACCGTGCGGTAGAGCGCGTTGTTGTGGCGGCGGCGGATGAAATAGCCGCCCATCGCGCGAATAAGCTGGCGGAGCGGCCAGACCCGCGCCCACTCCCCCACCGCGTAGGCCAGTGCCGAGCGTTCGGCGGCAAGCCATGTGACCAGCACATAATCCATGTTAGAGCGGTGGTTCATCACGAAGATCACTGTCGCCTCCGGATTGATCACCTCCAGTGCGGCATCATTGGCCTGGACCAGCCGCACGTGGTAGAGCGACTGGCTAAGGAACCTTGCGGCGCGGATCGCGAAGCCGAAATAGGTGAAGGCAGAGAAGCCTGGCACGATCTCGCGCGCGTAGTGCGCCGCTTTCTCCGAGGCGACATCTTCGCGGATGCCGTTTTCCCTGGCGTATTCAACAACCGCCCGGGCTACTTCGGGATCATAGGTCAGCCGCAGGATCGTGTCATTCCGGCGCGCCAGTTTGAAGGGCTGGATCGGCGTCTTCAACCGCGCATTCAGCCGCTCAACCGCGCGTTCAAGGCGACGGCGCAGGAACCAGCGGACCGAGGGTACCAGAACGTTATTAAGTGCCGCCACCGCCGCAAAGGCGAGGATCAGAAGCAAGGCCCAAAGCGGCAGTTCGACGGTGGTCATCATCGCCCGTGACCTTGGCAGGAAATCGGGGCCAGCGCAATATCGGGCGGGTGCAGGGTCTTACCGCGGCAGGGTCACGTCTATCCAGACCAGACGGTGATCGGAAGCACTGATCAGGTCTGCGCCCTCCTCTCCTGGGGCAGGCCAGAAGACACCAGCATCCGTCAGGCCGAGCGTGGCGGAGGGCAGAACGTAATCGACCCGCAAGTTGCCTGGTGCCTCATCCCCGAAATCGGCGGTGTCGAAGGTCGGGTTGCCCTGATGGCTGTCATTTGCCTGCCCCTGGGCCAGGGCCGCGGCAAGGCCACCGCGACTGCCTGGTGTCAGGCTGGTGTTGATGAGTGGCAAGTCCAGCAGTTGACGTGCCGCACCGGGAAAACTGTCGCCATCAAACGGATCTGCGTTCAGATCGCCCGCAACGATGAAATGTGCGCCCTTGGTCAAACTACCCGTGGCACCCGCATCGTCCTGGATATACGCCGCGCCTTGCACGTAATCGGCCCAGAACCGGATTTCATCAGCGTTGCGGGTGCCGTTGCGATCCTCGGGCCCATCGAAAACCGGCGGGGTTGGGTGACTGGCCAGAAGGTGGATGACCTGATCCCCAACGCGTATCGGCACATCCCAATGGCTTTTGGACGACAGGCGAAAGATATTGATCGCCTCGGGCCCGTAATAGGGCGTGCCGTTTTCATTCATCGGCAGGCGGGCATCCGGCATGTCGGCCCACCGGAAGGTTTGGAAGCGGCGGACCCGATCAGTAAGAATCTCATGGCGCGACAGAACGAGCATGCCAAACTGGCCCGGAAAGAAGCCAAACCCGAAAGCGTCGTTTGCGTATTCGATGCGCCCCGGTGCTGTCGCGACATGCCCGTCGGCATTGATGTCTACCCCGCTGGCAAGCCCGGTGTTGGAAGGTGCGATGTAATAATACGTATAGCCCGCCTCGGCCAGGTAATTGGCCAAAAAGAGCGCGGGTGCAGCGGGGTCGTAATCGAACTCATTGATCAGCAGGATATCCGGGCTGACCAGGGTGATGATCTCGGCCACTTGGGTGATCTGCGGATCAGTGCCACCATCCAATGCCGCCAGGAGTGCGTTGGCCTCACCCCGGCTCATCGAGGCATTGAACTGTGCGATGCGGATGTTCTGGGCCATGGCGGGCAGTGCCAGGATGGTGGCCAAGGCGTAGGCGATGGCAAGAACGGTACGGTTGGTCATGACGACCCCCTTTCAAGGCGCGATCATGCTTTCTTAATACTATCAGATCAACGGTGACAGGGTGATGACATTGACAAGGGCAGATTATTTCCGATACGCTAAAGCCTTGTGGAATAATTCTTGAAATAAACGTGCCGAATCCGGAGGGTGCCGCCCGTGACTGCCCAAAAAGACCGTCCTTGGCTGATCCGTACCTATGCGGGCCATTCCACCGCCGCGACCTCTAACGCACTTTATCGGGACAATCTGGCGAAGGGTCAGACGGGGCTCAGCGTGGCCTTCGACCTGCCGACGCAAACGGGCTATGACAGCGACCATCCACTTGCGCACGGCGAGGTCGGCAAAGTGGGTGTGCCAGTCAGCCATCTGGGCGATATGCGGAGGCTGTTTGATCAGATCCCCCTGAAGCAGATGAATACCTCGATGACGATCAACGCGACCGCGCCCTGGCTTCTGTCGCTTTATATTGTGGTCGCCGGTGAACAGGGGGCTGATATCGCCGGACTGCAGGGTACGGTACAGAACGACCTGATCAAGGAATACCTCAGCCGTGGTACCTATATCTGCCCACCAAAGCCCAGCCTGAAGATGATCGCGGATGTGGCAGAGTATTGTTACGCCGAGATTCCGAAATGGAACCCGATGAATGTGTGTTCCTATCACCTGCAAGAGGCGGGCGCGACGCCTGAACAGGAACTGGCCTTTGCGCTGGCCACGGCAATGGCGGTGCTGGATGAGCTGAAGCCGCGCGTCGATCCGGCGGATTTCCCGGCCCTGGCGGGGCGGATTTCCTTTTTTGTGAATGCGGGCATCCGCTTTGTCACCGAAATGTGCAAGATGCGCGCCTTTGTCGATTTGTGGGATGAAATCTGCGCCGAACGATATGGGGTGGAGGATCCGAAATACCGCCGCTTTCGTTACGGGGTGCAGGTCAATTCCCTTGGCCTGACCGAACAGCAGCCGGAAAACAACGTCCATCGCATTCTGATCGAGATGTTGGCCGTGACGCTGAGCAAAAAGGCGCGCGCGCGCGCGGTGCAGCTCCCCGCCTGGAATGAGGCACTTGGCCTGCCGCGGCCCTGGGATCAGCAGTGGTCCATGCGGATGCAGCAGATCATGGCCCATGAGACCGATCTGCTGGAATACGGCGATCTGTTTGACGGCAACCCGGTAGTGGCCGCGAAAGTCGAGACCCTGAAGAACTGCGCACGGGCGGAATTGGCGAACCTGGAATCCATGGGCGGGACGATTGCTGCCATCGATTATATGAAAGGCCGGTTGGTAGAGGCCAATGCCAGCCGTATCAACGCCATCGAACAGGGCGAAACTGTCGTGGTGGGTGTGAACAGGTACACCGCAAGTGAAACCTCACCCTTAATGCAGGCCGATGGCGGAATTCTGGTAGTGGATCCGGCGGTAGAGGCTGACCAGGTTGCCCGGCTGAGGGCGTGGCGGGCCGAACGTAATGAGGCGGCGGTGGCCAAGGCCCTGGCCGAACTGCGCAGGGCGGCAGCCACGGGCCGGAACATCATGCCGCCCTCGATCACGGCGGCCAGGGCGGGCGCAACCACTGGTGAATGGGCCGGAGAGATGCGCGCCGTTTACGGGGCATACCGCGGGCCCACGGGTGTGTCCAGCAGCCCGTCGAACAGGACCGAGGGTTTGGATGATATCCGCGCTGCGGTTAATGCCGCCAGCGACAGCCTGGGGCGTCGGCTGAAATTTCTGATGGGCAAACCGGGATTGGACGGGCATTCAAACGGTGCGGAACAAATCGCCTTTCGCGCACGGGATTGCGGAATGGACATCGCCTATGAAGGTATTCGCCTGACTCCGGCGGAAATCGTTGACGCGGCGAAAACAGAACAGGCGCATGTCATCGGCCTTTCGATCCTGTCGGGCAGCCATGTGCCGTTGATCAGGGAGGTGATGGACCGCATGCGCCGGGACGGGATGGATCATGTGCCGGTGATTGTCGGCGGGATCATTCCCGATGACGACGCCGAAACATTGCGTGCGCTTGGCGTTGCGAAAATATACACGCCAAAGGACTTTGAGCTGAACAGAATTATGATGGATATCGTTATATTGGCCACCCCACCCGCACTTGCGGCGGAATAATGCCAGTTTCCAAAGTAGACATTCCCTAGGGTTGTTTCGTAAAGGTAAGTCCCGGGTGTTCAAGGGTTGCATCGACTCGATTCGATGTGTAGAAACGCCCAGTGTGAGTAAATGGAGAATTCTATGGCACTTAATCTGGACGCAATGTCGCGCGATGAACTGATGAATCTGCGCAAGAGCGTGGATGCAGCTCTGAAGACTCTGGATAAACGCAAAAAGAAAAAGGCTCGGGCCGCTGTAGAACAGACAGCACGGGAACATGGCTTTTCTCTGAATGATATTCTGGGCACGAAAAAGGCAAACGGATCGAAGAAAAAGTCAAGCCCCTCGAAATCCCCGCCCAAATACGCCAATCCGGCGGATTCTGGCCAAACCTGGACCGGGCGCGGGCCGAGGCCCGGCTGGTTCAGGGACTGTCTGGCCAAAGGGAAGACGCCGGAGGATATGGCGATTTAGGACGCGTCGATGACCATTCACATCGGTGCCACGCCTGGTGAGATTGCCGGGACTGTCCTGATGCCCGGTGATCCCTTGCGGGCGAAATGGGCGGCGGAGGCTTTCCTTGATAATCCGGTCTGCGTGAATGAGGTGCGCGGGATGCTGGGCTTTACTGGTACCTGGCGCGGCAATCATGTGACGATCCACGGCTCGGGCATGGGCATGCCAAGCCTGTCAATCTATGCCAATGAGCTGATCCGCGATTATGGCGCACACACGCTGATCCGTATCGGTTCCGCTGGCGGGATGCAGCCCCATGTGAAGCTGCGCGATGTGGTTCTGGCGATGACGGCTTCCAGCGTTTCGACCCCCTCTCGCGGGGTGTTCAGGGAGCTGCAGTTCGCCCCCTCTGCCGATTGGGGGCTCCTGCGGGCGGCGGCAGCAGCAGCAGAGCGGACCGGCACCGACGTGCATGTGGGCGGGATTTATTCCTCTGACGTGTTCTATGATGAGCGGCCCGATATGAATGAACAGATGGTGCGGCACGGGATTCTGGCGGTAGAGATGGAGGCAGCGGAACTTTATACGCTGGCGGCGCGCTATGGTCGCCGTGCGCTGGCCATTCTGACGATCTCTGACCATTTACAGACTGGTGAGGCCATGCCATCCGAGGTACGGCAATCGGGCTTTTCGGATATGGTGGGCATCGCCCTTCGGGCGGCCTTTGCCGGGACAGCCCCTTCCACGGGGGATCGTGGGAAAATGCAGCCGCCTCTGGACATTCCTCCCAGCACATCAGACTTGTGACAGGCCTCACTGCTGCCTGTAAGCCTGTCATAAAGCCCGCTTGTGGCCACCAGAGGCGCATGGGCACCGCATTCTACATAACAACGTTGAACATCCCTGCCCGGATTGCTACGCTTAAAATTCTGCAATCCGGGGGCAGAAATGCGCACCGTCGTAACCCAGCGCAAACTCGATCACTTCACGGATACCGCCGCTGATACCCTGGCGGGGGGGCGGCGGGCCGGAGACAGTCCGGTACACACAGGTTTGGTGCAGGGCGATGTTCTGGATGTACTGGCCAGAGTGCCGGACGACACAAAATTTGACGTGGTCATCGCTGACCCGCCCTACAACATCGGCAAGGATTTCGGGAACGACTCTGACAGCCGCCCGATGGCCCAATACGTGGAATGGTCCGAGGCATGGATCGCACGCTGCCTTGATCTCCTGGCACAGGGCGGCATCCTCTATATCTACGGCTTCCCGGAAACGCTGGCCCACCTGGCTGTCAGATACCCCTTGGAAAGCCAGCACTGGCTGGCCTGGCATTATACCAACAAGGCAGTCCCAAAGGCCAGGTTCTGGCAAAGGTCGCATGAGAGCATTCTTTGCCTCTGGCCCCTTGGCCGGCCAAGGCCCGTGCTGGAGGTGGACCAGATCAGGGAACCTTACACCGACACCTACCGGAAGAACGCTGTAGGCAAGGTGCGCACGGGGACGGACTCCCGTTTCGGCGGCAGGAACGGCAGGGAAACCCTCTACAAGGATCATGGCGGGGCACTTCCGCGGGATATCCTGAAGGTTCCCGCCCTGGCTGGCGGGGCAGGTGCCGCTGAGCGCTGGTTCAAATGCTATGATTGCGGCGGCATGGTGTTCCCGCCGCAGCAGGCAAAGCACCATCGGGGCCACACCACAATGAAGCACCCGACGCAAAAGCCCATGGAACTGACCCGACGGCTGATTAGATCCCGCATCACCGGCAACCGGGGCAGACTAATGGTTCCGTTTGCCGGGTCCGGGTCGGAATGCGTTGTGGCGATGGACATGGGTATTGACTGGCTGGGGATTGAGATCAATCCTGAGTATGTGGATTTCGCACGGCAATGGATGGGATATGTATCGTCTGACCGCCAGAATGGTGCAGCACCTCGAGCAGGATCTAAGGCAATACCACGCCCTGTTCACAGGGGGCCGCTGCCAGGGCTGGGAGATGGAAGAACTGCTTGTGCGGGCGATCAGGGCGGACACAAGCGCGGGCCATCACCCCGTGTGGAAAGAAGCCGGACACGACGGCCAGGCTGATATTCGTATCCGCACCAACGGCAAGGTCTGGCCCGTGAATGTCAAGTCCGGGAAAATCCGCAGGGAATCGCTTGTTCTGTCAGGCCACCGCCTGGGAAGGTTCCAGGGGGATTTCGGTGCGATCAGCGATTACCTGAACACCCCCGTCGCCGACATAATTGCCGTGCCGCACGAAGCCCGCGAGGATGCAACGGGACGGCACCACATCTACACAACCCTCTATATCCCGAAAGAGATGCTCCAGGGCGCAGACGCAACCCGATGGGAACGGCAAGGGGCGCAATACATCCAAACCAGCGACAAAAGTGTGCTTTTCTCCCTGCGTCCGGCAATGAGCTGGCAAATCTGGTGGACAATTCCGATCCGGGGGCTCGTTTCTGAACGGGCCTTGCAAATCACCTGACCCGGTGGGCATCACGTTCAGCCTTGTGCGCGACAGAACCGGGGGCCTGGGCAGCCATCCGTATTGCGGTGTGCCAATCCGCCGGTTCCGCGCGGCAGGAACGGCGACTGCGTTGACCTGAACCTGACCTTTTAATGGTCAGGAGTTATGATACTAAATTATATCTTTTTGCTTGACTTGGTTTTTACTCAACCTTATTTATTTGTTTGACGTGCAAGTGTGACTTGTCACGCATGTTCATCCTGGCTCCGCCAGAGAAACAGTGCAAAAGTAGGAGGTTGAAGTGTCCAGCCAAACAAGGATTTTATCGAATCGCCTGTATGGCACCGATAGCCTGAAAGTGTCCGACGTCAAGATTTTCCCGGGTACCTTGCGCGAGGTGACCGAGGAACAGTTCGCAGAGCAACTGAACAGGTCGCTTGCGGAAATCGAGACGGGCGATTTTGATCTGGTGGACGACGACGAAAATTCAAGTGCCGCTACGGGATAGCCAATGTCGTTCAGGGCTCTTTTTGACCACGTACAGGGCATCTCACTCCACGTGAAGCGGAACGATATAAGAGACAAAATAGTCGAACTGACCGGGGTTGACAAAATTGCTTTTGTCCGCTCCGGCCTCGATACGTCCATTTGCCGCGGATACTGGATTACGCCGCAAAACCGTGACCACCCTTCTGTAATGATGCACCTCTTTGATACAGAGGAGCAGAAAGTCAGGGGTGCCGAAGCGATGAATAAGCTTTTGGCTGAATTTTTATCATCTTCATCGCCGAAGGTTCCGTTCAGCCCTCAGTTTGCATCCGAAATTGATTCATTCTGGCAAGCACTGGCAGTGCTCTGCCCGCAGACGTTCAGAGAGCGGTTTCGGAAAGAATTGGATCAGGGCAAAACAGATCATTACGGGATTGCCCTAAAGCTCCGCATACCGGAAGCATACGTGCCCAGGCTATTTGAAGATCGCTTTGACGAATGGCTTTCATCCAAGGGGTGTATTTAATCTGGCCGACCCGGGGGCTCGTTTCTGAACGGGCCCTGCAAATCACCTGACCCGGCGGGCGCATCATGCGGGGCGAACAGGGGGCTATGTCGGTTCGCTTTGGATCGTCAATTGCAGCGCGTGGATTTCGGCCATCAGCTCTTTGCCCAGGGCCTGATGCACCGCGCGATGCCGGGCGATTCGGTCTAACCCATGAAACCGGCTGCTTTTGATCGTCACCCGGAAATGGCTTTCCCCGCCCTTCTGAAATCCGGCATGGCCGCGATGGCTTTCGCTGTCATCAACCACATCCAGGACGGTCGGCGCAAAGGTAGCCTGAAGCCTGGTTCGGATTTTCTCGGCACGCGTCATTATTTTCAACCCTCCCCCTTCACCTTATCGCACAAAGCCCTAAACTGCATGTTCCGAATTGGGAAGGTCGCCCCCTTATGAGCACAAACGACCCGTTCAATTTTGACCTGCGCGTGTCCACCGATAAAAAGAAACGCCGCAGTGGCCGGAGGGCGATATCCGGCGCGTTTGAGACCTCGCAACAGGTTTGCGAATATCCTGGCTGCACCGCGCCCGGGCAATACCGCGCCCCGAAAAGCCCGGACAATTTGGACGAATTCAAGTGGTTCTGCCGTCAACATGTGCGGGAATACAATCTGAAGTGGAACTTTTTCCAGCACATCACCGAAACTGAGATGGAGGTGCAGCTTGACCGTGACCGAGTCCAGAACTGCCCGACGAAACCCTTGCGGCAATCTGTCGAAGAACAGGCATGGGCGCGGCTTGGCATTGATGATGCGCATCAAATTCTAGGCGAACATGCAACACAGAACCCCGGGAATGTGATCACCGGACGCCGGAAACTGCCGCCGACCGAACGCCGCGCCCTGGAGATCCTAGAGGCAAAAGACCACTGGACCAAGGGCCGGATTCGCACAATTTACAAGGCATTGATCAAGGTTCTTCATCCTGACATGAATGGCGGAAACCGCACTGACGAAGACCGATTGCAAGAGGTTGTCTGGGCCTGGGACCAGATCAGGGAAAGTCGCAATTTCAAGGACTGATCACGCGGCAGGGCGGCACACCCTTTGCGCACGATGTGCGCCTGGATTTTCCCGGAACCCTGTTTCACCCGCGCCAGAAGGCCGCTGTGAACAGCACAAAGACCGCCATCAGTTCCAGCCGCCCGACCAGCATGGTCGCCGACAGAATCCATTTCGCCGCATCGTTGATATCCGCGAAACTGCCCGCCGGCCCGATGATTGGCCCCAGGCCCGGCCCGATATTGCCAAGTGCAGCAGCGGCCCCGGACACGGATGTGATCAGGTCAAGACCCGTCAGCCCCAGCACAATGGCCACCACGCCCAGGGTCACAAAGAACAGCACGAAAAACGCCATGACCGAGTTCAACACATCCTCCGGCACTGGCCGCCCCTGATAGCGCGAATCGAACACACCATGGGGCGCGTGGAATTGCCGTATCCGGGTGGAAATCGACGCCAGCAGCAGCTGATAGCGAAAGACCTTGATTGAACAGGATGTTGAACCCGCGCAGCCGCCGATCAGCCCTGCAAAGAAGAACAGAACCATCGCAAAGGGCCCCCACTGCATGTAATCGGCACTGGCATATCCGGTGCCGGTAACGATGGACACAATGTTGAACAACGCCTTGCGGAACGCCGGTTCCGTGGCGTGGCCCTGCCCTAGGCTTAACCACGCCGCCATCACCACCACCAGGAGCGCGATGGTTGTCAAAAAGGCACGCACCTGGCTGTCCTGCCAAAGGGGCCTGGCACTTCCTGCGATCAGTTGCACATAGCGCACGAACGGCATGGCCGCCAAGATCATGAACATCACGGCGGCATATTCTACCCCCGGCCCAAATACCGCGAAGGAGGCATCGGCATTGGCGAAGCCACCCGTGGCGATGGTGGTCATCGCATGCACAATCGCATCAAAGCTGCCCATGCCCATCGTGCCGTAAACACCCGCGCAGATCACCGTAAGCATAAGGTAGATTACCGAGATGCGACGGGCGATATCTGTGGCGCGCGGCAGGATTTTTCCAAAGGTATCAAAACCTTCTGATCGGAATATCTGCATCCCGCCCACCCGCAACGCGGGCAGGAACGCCATGGCCACGACGATAATCCCGACACCACCGAACCATTGCAGCATGCCGCGCCAGAACAACAGCCCCTCGGGCAATGCCTCCAGGGCCTCAAAGACGGTGGAGCCGGTGGTGGTCATCCCCGACATCGCCTCGAAAAACGCATCAACATAGCGGGCCTCTGTCGCACCGAACATGAACGGCAACGCACCAAAGACGGGCAGCACCAGCCAGACACCCGTGGTCATCAGAAAGGTCTGGCGCAAGCTCAATCCCCCGGACACGGAATTCGCGCAGGCCAGGGTCAGAAGAACGCCCAGGACAAAGGTCAGCAGCGCGGATTCGGCAAATATTAGCCAGTGGCCGTTCCCGACGAACATATCGATCCCCATCGGCAGAAGCATCGTCGCCCCAAGTGCCGACACCAAAAGCCCCAGGACATAGCCCACCGGCCGCAGGTCAAACATGGGGCCAGGCACTGGCGCAGCTTTCACGGACAACGAAGCAGTCTGGAGTGTTCCGCCACACACAAAACGCCTCTGGGTGCTCTTTTGGGATAGCAGGCGCAAAACAACGCATAAGGGCCATCCAAAACCTTTGCATATCGATGTTGAAATATGCCCTGCCAGATTGTAAAGTTTCATTTGGCATGGTGTCGCCCCCCCCCTCTTGGGGAACGGTGTACGGTTCGCGGCAGGCGAGTCCACTTCTTGAAGGGGGGTATCGTAGCCCACATAATCCTGGAAACTGGTTCAAATCGTGCCCGCCGCGGCAGTCAGATCGGCCAGAAGATCATCGATATCCTCCAACCCGACGCTCAGGCGCAGGATACTGTCACTGATACCCAGCCCCGTGCGCTGTTCGGCGGTCAGGCGCTGATGGGTTGTTGTGGCCGGATGGGTGATGATCGATTTCGCATCGCCCAGATTGTTGGAGATTGTCACGATCTCAAGCGCGTTGAGAAACCGAAACGCGGCCTTCTGCCCGCCTTTCACCTCTAGTGCCAGAACGGTGCCGCCCTGCCCCATCTGGCGCATGGCCAGGCCGTGCTGCGGATGGCTGGGCAATCCGGGATAAATAACACGGGACAGCCCGGGCACCCCTTCCAGCCCCTCGGCCAAAGCCTGCGCACTGGCGACCTGCGCCCGTACCCGCAAATCCATGGTTTCCAGGGATTTCAGCAGCACCCAGGCATTGAAGGGCGACATCGCGCCGCCTGTATGCTTCATGTAAGGTTCCAGCGTTTTGCGGATGAATTCCGTACTGCCGCAAACCACCCCGCCCAGAACCCGGCCCTGGCCATCCATGTGCTTGGTGGCCGAGTAGATCACCACATCCGCGCCCAGTCCAAATGTATCCTGAAAAACCGGCGTGGCAAAGACATTGTCAACGATCACCATCGCACCCGCCGCGTAGGCCAAATCAGCGACGGCCGCGATATCGATCACCTCCAGCATGGGGTTAGAGATCGATTCGAAGAACACGGCTCTGGTATCGGGGCGGATGGCCTCACGCCACGCCTGCAAATCCGCGCCATCGACGAAACTAACATCAACCCCAAAGCGGGGCAGGATACCCTCAAGGATATAGAGGCAGGAACCAAACAGCGCACGGGCACTGACCACATGGTCGCCCGCCTGCAGCGGTGCCATCAGCGCACCGTTCACCGCCGCCATGCCCGAAGCGGTGGCAAAGGCGTCCTCTGCTCCTTCCAGGGCCGCGATTCGATCCTCAAACATCGCCACTGTGGGGTTGCCGTAGCGGGCATAGATGAACTCATCCTCGCCTGCTGCGATAAAGCGCGCCTCGGCGGCCTCGGCACTGTCATAAACAAAGCCTTGGGTCAGGAACATCGCCTCGCTCACCTCGCCATATCGGCTGCGGCGGGTGCCTGCATGCACGGCGCGGGTGCGCGGCTTTAACGGGCGCGATTCGGTGGCGTTCATCATCTTATCTCCCCCGTGTGGTCAAGGTCGCTGCCCGTGGTGAAATCCCGGCCCCCCCCTTGCCTCCGCCGCCTGGATCGGGCAGACTTCCCGCGATGGGTGGCTGAAGTAAATGAATGCCCGCCGCTTTCAACATACATCCGCAAGACCGACCAGCCGAGAGGGGAACGACATGCAGACAACAAGCTACAGCCTTCCTGATATTCTTGCCAGGGCTTCCCGCAAAAGCCTGACCATTCCGCAGTTCCAGCGCGATTTTACCTGGAATAAGCAGCAAATGCGCCTGCTTGTGGATTCAATGTCGCGTTCCTATCCAATCGGCTCCTTACTGCTGCTCTTGCGCTCTCCGGAATTCGAAATCGGCTGGCGCAGCCTCGACGCCGTAATCTACGACAGGCAGGATCGCGATATGGATGAAGGCAGTCAATCCGCCAGCTCAACGGACGAAAACCATTATGTTCTGGATGGGCAGCAGCGGCTGACATCCATCTTTCGCGTGTTCCGCAATGCCGACCCGGACAAGGTTTGCTATTTCTACCTGAAAGACCTGATCAATCGCGAACCCGGTAATGACACGGGAGGCCTTAAGTTCCATGCCCGTAACCGCAGCACGGGTCACCCAGACCGGAAATTAAAAAACCGGTACCTGCGTGCGGATATAATATTGGATCAGCACAAAACGGATGTCTATGTGAGCGAGTATTTTGAAGATTCTGAGGATTTTGAAGAATGGGACAAAACAGACAGACGTGAAGCCGCTGCCAGGGTAAAGGGGATATTCGAAACGATACGCAACTACAAGGTACCGGTCGTTGTGCTTGAACGTGAAAGCGGGGTTGAATCCGTCTGTCGCGTGTTTGAGACGATCAACAGCACCGGCAAACGCCTGACAACCTTTGACCTTGCGGTTGCGAAGTTTTTTCCTGAACCTGATTTGCGGGAACTCTGGGATAAGACGCTGAGACAACACCCGATTCTAAGGGAGTTTGAGGTTGACGGCGAACGTGTCTTGCAGGTGCTGCACCTTGTCCGGGCTACTCAGCAGGGCAAGAATTATGAACCGACACGAAGTAACTTGTTCAGGCTTGAACGCGAAGGAATGGAACAGGAGTGGGAGAGCGCGTCAGAAGCACTTGCGGACACATTCCGATGGGTGCGTGGCCAAGGTGCACGTCCGAAAAGCGACGGGATGAAGAACACATTGCCCAATGAAAGCATCCTGGTACCCCTTGCGGCCTATCGAAGCCTGCAAAAGCAGATGAATTCGGGAAAACCTTTGAATACAGATGCCATTGTGCGGCACTGGTATTTCAGCAAGATCATGCAGGCGGGTGCCGCGCAGGCATCCAACTACAAAATCTCTCGCGACTTTGTTGCCCTGAGGGACTATCTTGAAGGTAACAACTCACTTGAACCGGATAAGGTCGAGCTTAACGTAGACAACGTTCTGGACTTGAAGCCGTCGGATGTCAGGTACAAAGCCCTGCAGAATGTGTTTGCCATCACGATGCGTGAAGATCTGTTCGGCAACATGATTGAGAGTAAAACCGAGCTGGACGACCATCATATTTTCCCGCGCCATGCGCACAAGCAGGAGAAACTGCCACTCAACCTGCTGGACAGTATCTGCAACCGTATATTGCTGTCGCGCAGTGTTAACCGAAGCCTCGGCGCGGAGTATCCCAAGGATTATCTCGGCGATCTTGTGCGCGATGCCCGGAGGTCAGGGACACTGGACGGATTTGCACGGCGTATGCGCGATTGCCTTATTCCCGGCGACTCGCGGGAACCTTCTTGGGCGGAAGACCTCAACACCAGCAATTTTGAGGGCTTTTGTCACAAACGCGCCGAACTTATCATTGAAAGCGTGCGGGGAATCATCGGAAATGCACTGCAAACACGCAAATTCCGGGGTGACGACGACCTGCCAGAGGAGGAGGAATGAAGCCAGGGATTGCGTGACGGCGCACCGCCCCTTAGGCACACCGCAACACAGGGGACGACGGATTGCGCGATGCCTGTCAGGTGGCACATATGGATCGGTCTGCTCACTGCATTCGCCCTGACGGGGTGTGCGCTTCTGCAATCAGGCAGTCCCGAACCGCAACCGCACACCGGGGCCCGGGCACCCCCCATCACCCTGCCATCGGCTGAGAGCATGCGCCTGGCGCGCTACTATCGTGGCGTGCAAAAGCGGCTGCTGGCCGATGGGCAGCTGCGCACCGATGGCGGTGGTTCGGACACGCCAGTCACCGCCCGCAGCCTGGCAGCGAATTTTGAGCGGATCGCGCTTTTCAACGAATATCGCCTGACAGGGGGGCGATTCACGCAGGAACAAACCCCCTCCATCCTGCGCCGCTGGCGCGGGCCTGTGCGCATTCAGGCGCATTTCGGTGCCTCTGTGCCCCGGGAAATCCAGGATCGGGACCGGGCAATCCTGGGCATATACGCCACGCGGCTGGCACGTGTCACCGGCCACCCAATTCGGCATGTCTACAGCGGCGGAAACTTTCACGTCCTGTACCTCAATCGCGATGAACAACGCACGGCTGGGCCACTTCTGCGGCAGATTCTGCCCGGAATCGGCGATGAAACGATCGATGAGATCATCCGCCTGCCGCGCTCAATCTTCTGTACGGTCCATGCATTTTCGCGGGCGGATGACGACCCGGTTTACATCGCCGCGATTGCCATGGTCCGCGCCGAACACCCCGAACTCCTGCGCCGCTCCTGCGTGCATGAAGAGGTCGCCCAAGGTCTGGGCCTGCCCAATGACAGCCCCGTCGCGCGCCCCTCAATCTTCAATGATGATGAGGAATTCGCGCTTCTGACCCGCCATGATGAGCTGCTCTTGCGCATGCTTTACGATAACCGCCTGCGCCCCGGCATGCGCCCGGCAGACGCCCAACCGATTGTGCGCAGGATGGCCGATGCGCTGCTTGACGGGGCAGAGTGAACGGCACAACAGGACCAGGATTTCAAAAGAAACGCGTCGTGCCTGCCCGTTTATGATGATCTGTCCGGGCAAGCGGTGATGTCATCGAATGGACAGACACCACGCGCAACACCAATGGCGGCGCGATTCGAAGGTCCGGGATCGTGAACGCAAATATGATGCCAAACTGACGGGGCAAAGGTTCGGCGGGGGTAGCGTGCCGGGCGGTAGCCTTATTACGGCCGCGCGTGCCAAGCCTGTTCCGGGTTCCTTGCGATTCCAGCCGCCTTGGGGGTTGACGCCGCACTGGTGGCGGGTATAATGCGCCCCCATCCAAAGTGACCCCGGCAGGCCCAAAGGCCCCGGCCCGATTGCCCAAGGAGCCCGCGTTATGGCGAAGCCCACCACGATCAAAATCCGTCTGAACTCATCTGCCGGGACGGGCCATTTTTATGTGACCAGGAAAAATGCCCGCACCATGACGGGAAAGATGGTCACACGCAAATACGACCCGGTCGCGCGCAAGCACGTTGAATACAGGGAAGGCAAAATCAAATAAGCCTGGCCGACACGCGGGGCCGGAAGGCCGCGCAGCACTCGCGCAGGGGCGCGCACCCCGCAAAGCAAAAGGGCCGGTGTTCTGCCGGCCCTTCGCGCGTCTTGGGTGCGGATGTTATGCTATTCCCGCTGGCCCATGAACATCAGCAGAAACTGAAACATGTTCAGGAAGCTGATGTACAGGCTCAGCGCACCGTCAATGGCGGCTTTCTCCAGCCATTCCTGGTCACCATGCGCGGCATGAGCCACGTAGTCAGACTTGATCTGCTGCGTGTAATACGCAGTCAGGCCCGCAAAGATCAGGATACCAATGGCCGAGATGGCAAACATCATCGCTGGCGATTGCAGGAAGATGTTCACGATCATCGCCACAATCAGGCCGACCACCCCCATCATCAGAAAGGTGCCCATCCCGGACAAATCCCGCTGCGTTGTATAGCCATACAGGCTGAGCCCCGCAAAGGCGATCGCGGTCACCAGAAAGGTCTGCACAATCGAATAGGACGTGAAGACCAGAAAGATCGAGCTCATCGAGATGCCCATCACGGCGGCGAAGGCGAAGAAGCCAAAGGACACGGCAGCGGCAGACCCGCGGCGCATCAGGGCCCCCCAGCCGAACAGGATAAAGGCCAGGGGCGCGAACATCACCACCCACTTCAGAGGTGAGTTATAAAGCCCTTCGCCCAGAACAGTCAGATAGACCCCATCGCGCAGGGCCGTTGTGGCACCGGACGGATCGCTGGTGGTGGCCAGGTTGGCAATCGCCCAAGCTGCTGCCGCGGTGATCGCCATACCACCGGACATGGTGGCATAGACCTTGTTCATATGGTCGCGCAGGCCCTGATCAACCTGCGCCTGATGGGCACCGGTGGCGCGGGACCGGATCGTATCAAACTGTGCCATTGTGTTCCTCCAGGTTAGACATAAGGGCGGGGCGTCGAAGGCCCGACGCCCGTCCTCAACACCGCATATATAGGCCAGGACGGGCGCGTTTTCAAGCGGGAAATACCGGACAACGGGCCTGATTGCGCCTGATTGCAATAGTTTTCAGCTATCATAACCGCCAGTTGTGCGGCACATCCCAAATCGGGCGCGCGGATTCAATGTGCACGTCCCCTTCACTCAGGCCCAAATCCCGGCGCGCATGGGCATCAAGCGTGCTTAGGGCCCGGCGCTGCCGCCATGCTGCAAAGGCGGCGGAAACCAGCCGGACAAGACGGAACCGGCGCGCCTGGGTGGTGCGGGAATGCGTAAGCGAAATTGCCATGACACGTCCTTTCAGGGAAGCAATATCGGAATGCTTGATATATGCAGCACTGCGTGTCATATTGAAAACGAATGTTTTTGAACTGACTTATCAAAAGGTGTGATATGCCCCGCAACCTTGATCTGACCACCCTGCGCGCCTTTGTGACTGTTACCGATGCGGGCGGGGTCACTAGGGCCAGCGGGTTTCTGAACCTGACGCAATCGGCCGTGTCGATGCAACTGAAGCGGCTTGAGGAATCGGTCGGCGTCGCGTTGTGGAACCGCAATGCCCGCAAATTGACCCTGACCGGCGCGGGCGAACAGATGCTGGGCTATGCACGGCGGATGCTGGAGCTGAATGATGAGGCTCTGGGCAAATTGACCTCCAATGAATATGAGGGCGAGTTGATCCTGGGCGTGCCGCATGACATCATCTATCCGGCCATTCCGCGGGTTTTGCAGCGGTTCAACGCGGCCTACCCGCGCATGAAGGTGCAGCTGGTTTCCTCTTACACGCGGCGGCTGAAGCATTTGTTTGACCGGGGACAGGTCGATCTGGTGCTGACCACCGAGGGTCACGTTGCCCCTGGTGGCCAGACGCTTCTGGAACGCCCGTTGGTCTGGGTGGGTGCGCGCACTGGGCAGGTCTGGACACAACGTCCCTTGCGGCTGGCCTTTGAGCATGCGTGTATCTTTCGTGCGGCGGTCCACAAGGCCCTGGATGCGGCAGGCATTAGCTGGGAAATGGCGGTTGAAAGTGATTCGACCCGCACTGTCGAGGCCTCGGTCAGCGCGGATTTGGCCGTGCATGCCTGTATCGAAGGCACCGAGGCCCCTTATGTAGAACGAATCGCCCATGGCGGGGCATTACCGGATCTCCCAGAGGTAAAGATCAACCTTTACGGCCCAAGGGTGCCGGGGGCAGAATCGCACCGCGCCCTGGCCGAACTTGTGCGGCAGGCATTCCGCTCATTCTAGGAAGGGGGGCCGGTTTTGAAACACCCGTGCAGGCGGTGATGCCTTGTGTCTGGCCGTCCGCCCGGAAAAACCCCGGAAAAACCCTTGCGCCTGCGCGGGGATGCGGGTATGCAAGTGCCCGTGGTCTTTACATCGCCCGGCACCATGGTTCGTTATCGACTCGGTGGCCGGGCGGGAACCGCCCCCTGCCTTCCCCGGGCAGGGGGTGGGGGGCTTGCTTTGGTGCCGGCCTTGGGGGCGCGAATGTCATTGCCCGCGCCCCCTTTGTGTCTGCGCCCCGGCCCCGGCCCTGCCTGGCATGGCCCGCCGCTGTGTGCGGGCGGGGCTGGTGCGGCCCGAGCCCCCCGCAGCCCACAAGACCAGCCCTGTGACAGCACGTGCAGGGCTGGCCCGCGGGAGAGGTGGCATTGAGGTGGGGGGCAATCGCGACCGGTGCAGTGATAATTGTAACGGGACAGGAGAGACTTGGACATGTCCGGAACATCCGTCAAACCATGGCTGAAATCAGTGCTGGAATTGGGACCGCCGCTGCTGTTCTTCATCGCCTATATGCGATTTCAAGAGGCAAGCTGGACCTTTCGCGGGGTGGAGTATGACGGGTTTATCCTGGTCACGGCCGCTTTTGTGCCGCTTCTTCTGGCGTCCATCTCGGTGCTGTGGTGGCTGACTGGAACACTCTCTCGAATTCAGGTGTTCACGGCCATCCTGGTGGTGGTGTTCGGGGGGCTGACCATCTGGTTCAACGATGAACGCCTCTTCAAGATGAAAACAACGCTTGTCTACGGGGTCTTTGCAGTGATGCTGGGGGTCGGGCTGATGCGGGGCCAGTCGTGGCTGCAATTCGTGATGGGGGATCTTCTGCCGATGCGGCGAGAGGGGTGGATGCGTCTGACCAGGACTCTTGCCGGGGCCTTTGCGCTGATGGCCCTGGCCAATGAGATTGTCTGGCGCACACAATCGACGGAATTCTGGGTGACGTTTGAGACCTTTGGCCTGCCAATTTTTCTGTTTGCGGTCTTTATGTCCCAGGCCCGGCTGATTAAACGCTTCTTACAGGTGCCGGGTACGGGCGACGACAGGCCACCGGGGTGATGCGCTTTGGCGCCTGCGCTTCTTACACCCTGTTTTGGCCCCGGTGTGGTCTGGCGGGTGGCGTTGGGGGGCGGCATGGTCGCGCCGGGTGCTGCCCAGCCCCAGCTGGTCGGCCAGAATCTTCTGTTTGACCTCTTCCACCGCCCCCGGCTTTAGCTGGTTGAGGCGAAAGGGGCCGTAAGCGATGCGGATCAGCCTGTTCACCCTGAGCCCGATCATGGACATCGCGCGGCGGATTTCACGGTTCCTGCCTTCGCGCAGGCCCAGCGTCAGCCAGGCATTCGCGCCCTGTTGCCGGTCAATGGCTACCTTCATCGGGCGAAAGCGTTCCCCCCCAATCACAATCCCGTTGCGCAGCGGGGCAAGGTTTGCCTCGTGCGGGGTGCCCTGTACGCGCACACGATATGTGCGCAGCCAGCCAGTGGCGGGCAGTTCCAGTTGCCGCTTGATCTGTCCATCATTGGTCAGAAGCAAAAGCCCCTCTGATGTCAAATCCAGGCGTCCGATGCTCATGACCCTGGGCAGTTCGGGCGGCAGATCATCAAACACGGTTCTGCGGCCCCGTTCGTCCGAGGCGGTGGTCACCAGGCCCGCGGGTTTGTGATACAGCCACAGCCGCGGCCGATCAGGTGACGGCAGGGGGATGCCATTGATCGTGATTCTGTCGTGTTCCGTGACGTCCAGGGCGGGGCTGTCAATGACCTTGCCATTCACCGCCACCCGCCGACCTGACAGGATCATCCGTTCCGCGCCCCGGCGTGAGGCCAGGCCTGCGCGGGCCAGAACCTTGGCAATGCGATCACCGGGGGCATGGGGACTCATACCACTATGGCGTAACGGTTTGACGGTGGATTGGAAAGCAGCAAAAGGAACGGGATGCAGGGATTTCGCAGCCATATGGAAGAGGCCATGGCACAGGCGCACGCCGCCGCCAACCGGGGAGAAGTGCCTGTCGGTGCGGTGGTGGCGCGGGGGGATGCCATCCTGGCGCGGGCGGGGAACCGCATGCGGGAGCTCACGGACCCGACAGCCCATGCCGAAATGCTGGCCATCCGCGCGGCCTGTGCTGCACTTGGGTCCGAACGGCTGGCCGGCTGCGATCTTTACGTAACGCTTGAGCCCTGCCCCGCCTGCGCCGGGGCCATCGCTGCGGCACGGATTGCGCGGCTTTACTATGGTGCGTCTGATCCAAAATCCGGCGGGGTGGCCCAGGGGCCGCGGGTGTTTGACCATCCGCAAACCCATCACAGGCCCGAAATTTACGGGGGCATCGAGGCCAAAGCGTCCGAGATACTGTTGAAACGCTTCTTTGCGGCGCGGCGGGGGTAATCTGCGCGGCGACCCCTGGCGCGGTCCGTTCCGGAAAGAGGCTTCGAAGGGCGTATCAAAGCACCCGCCAAGGTGGCGCGTAAAAGATGGACGCCCCCTGCCCCTGGGGGCCGTGGGGGCGGTTTGCACCGCACCCTGGGCCTTTGCGGAACGTGTCAGTGCGCCCGCGGGTATCCAAGCTTGCCAAGTGCCGCGGCAATTTCATCCAGGATGGCCGGATCGTCAATCGTGGCGGGCGTCTTATACGTCTTGCCATCGGCGATTTTGGCCATGGTTCCGCGCAGGATTTTGCCCGAACGGGTCTTGGGCAGCCGGTCAACCACGATGGCAAGTTTGAACGCCGCAACCGGGCCGATCCTGTCGCGCACCAGATCCACGCACCCGGCCACCACATCCTGGGGCGCGGCAGAGGTGCCGGCGTTCAGGCACAGGAACCCCATTGGCAATTGCCCTTTCAGGTGATCGGCCACCCCGATCACGGCGCATTCGGCCACATCCGGGTGGGCGGCCAGTACCTCCTCCATCGCGCCGGTCGACAGGCGATGACCGGCGACATTGATCACATCATCCGTCCTGGCCATGATATAAAGGTAGCCTTCGGCGTCCTTATAACCTGCGTCGCCGGTCTCATAATAGCCGGGGAACCGGGCCAGATAGTTCTGGCGATAGCGTTCTTCCGCCTGCCAGAGCGTTGGCAGGGTACCCGGCGGCAGGGGCAGTTTGATTGCAATCGCCCCAAGGGTTCCATCGGCCACGGGCTGCCCGCCTTCATCCAGGATTCGCACGTCGTAGCCCGGCATCGGCACGGCGGGAGAGCCGATTTTGACCGGCAGGCCCTCAATCCCCAGGGGATTGCCCGCAATCGCCCATCCCGTCTCGGTTTGCCACCAGTGATCGATCACCGGCACGCCCAGCTTGTCCTGGGCCCATTCGATAGTGTCCGGGTCCGCCCGTTCGCCGGCCAGAAAAAGCGACTCGAGGCTTGACAGGTCGTAATCCCCGGCCAGTGTGCCGCCCGGATCCTCGCGCTTGATTGCGCGAAAGGCTGTGGGTGCGGTGAACAGGCATTTGACCCTATGGTCCTGAATGACGCGCCAAAAGGCACCTGCATCAGGGGTGCCCACGGGTTTGCCCTCAAAGACAATCGTGGTGCAGCCGAAGGTCAGGGGCGCGTAGCAGATATAGGAATGCCCCACGACCCACCCGACATCAGAGGCCGCCCAGAACACCTCTCCGGGGTTCATGTCATAAAGGTGGCGCATCGACCAGTTCAGTGCCACCAGATGCCCGGCGGTGGGGCGGACCACGCCCTTGGGCTGGCCCGTGGTACCTGAAGTGTACAGGATATAGGCCGGATGGTTGCCCTCTACCGGGACACAATCGACGGGGTCTGCCCCGTATTGAAAGGCGTGCCAATCCACATCGCGCCCTTCTTCCAGATGCGCGACCTCTTGTTCGCGCTGGAAGATCACGCAGAACGCCGGGGCATGATCGGCAATCCCAAGTGCCCCGTCAAGCAGCGGCTTGTAGTGGACCACGCGCCCCGGTTCCACCCCGCAAGAGGCCGCAATGATGCATTTCGGCCTGCAATCATCGATGCGCACGGCCAGTTCATTTGCGGCGAACCCGCCGAATACAACCGAATGGATCGCGCCCAGGCGCGCACAGGCCAGCATGGCCTCAAGCACTTCGGGAATCATCGGCATATAGATGATGACCCGGTCGCCCTTTTCTACCCCCCGGGCCCGCAGTGCCCCGGCCAGGGTGGCGACGCGGGTCTGCAATTCGGCATAGGTGATCGCGTGCCTGGTGCGGGTGACCGGACTGTCATGAATGATCGCCACCCGGTCGCCATGGCCTGCCTGAACGTGGCGGTCAACCGCGTTCCAGCAGCCGTTCAGGCGACCATCGGCGAACCATTCGTAAAGCGGTGCATTGTCCGTGAACAGTGCCTTTGACGGCGGGGTATCCCAATCGACACCTTGGGCAGCTGTCAGCCAGAACCCATCCGGGTCGGCCATCGCCGTGCCATAAACCTCTGCATAGCTCATCATTGGCCTCCCTCTTCTTCGCGCTCTGTATTAAGGGAACACCTTAGCCCGGAACATCCGTCATATGCAAAGCAGCAGGGAGGCACGGCCAGCGGTCAATGGGATAAGGTTGACCCGCCACCAGACACCCTTTCGTCCGATGCGGGTAGCATCGGTTGACAGCCCCCTGTGGCATGACGAACCCCATGCCCCCGGACGGGCGATGCCTGGGGGCATGCAACTGAAACCAGGTAAGGGTGGCCCAGGGCATATCGTTCATCATGGTATTATCCGCAGGATCCCATCGCCTTTTGCAAGAGGACAAAGCCCCCCTGATGTGTGGTCAGGGGGGCCGTGATTGTGGCGTTATGGGGTGTGTCCCTTAGAAGACAAAGTCGTCTGCCGTCAGTGCGGTGTGGTCTACACCATTCAGCGTGATGGTTCCACCATCCCATGTAACGATTGCAGCACTGCCATCGTCGGAAATGGTCAGGTCATCAAACCCAACCCCGCTTGCGGTGATTTGGATCAAGTCAACACCATCCGCAAAGTCAGTGATGATGTCATTTCCGTGGCCTGTTTTGAACACAAATGTGTCTGCATTATGACCACCAGTCATAACATCATCTCCATGGCCACCTATAAGGGTGTCGTCACCAAGGTTCCCTCTAAGGGTATCGTTGCCGATGTTTCCGATAAGGGAATCATCACCACTACCACCGGATATAATGTCATCATCTTGACGTCCGATGATTTTATCGTTTCCGGCATACCCATTTATCGAGTCCCTGCCATTGGTGCCTGCCAACGAATTGTTGTTACCATTCCCTTTGATCACCTTATACTTGGGCTTGGATGCAGCAGGTGTGGGTTCAGGTGTGACTTCAGGCGCAGGTTGTGGCGCAGGTTCCGGGGCAACTTCGGCTTCGGGAAGGATGAAATCCTCTGCCGTCAGGGCCGTGTGGGCAACGCCGGTCAATAGCATGGTGCCACCATTCCAGGTAACCTTGGCATCACCACTGCTGT
>JACONJ010000009.1 GCA_014323785.1 Paracoccaceae bacterium
ATCCCCGCCAGGGGTGGTGCCGGCCAGGCTCACCCATACCCCCGCACTCGAGCCCCGGTAACTGGCCGTATCACGGCCATCAACACCGGCAAGCGTGTCGGCCCCCGCACCGCCTGTCAGCACGTCATCACCTGCCACCCCGCCGTAGAGCACGTCATCCCCTGCACCGCCGGTGAGCGTGTCGTTGCCGGCCCCGCCATAGAGCCCATCATCGCCCGCGCCGCCGTCCAGCACGTCGTCATCCGCACCGCCGACCAGCATGTCGTTGCCCGCCCCGCCATAGAGCTGGTCATCGCCCCCATCGCCAAAGAGGTGGTCGTTGTTCGCACCGCCGGTCAGCGTGTCGGCCCCCGCACCGCCAAGGAGCCTGTCATCACCCGCATCGCCATAAAGCCAGTCAGCACCCGCCATGCCGTAAAGCACATTGGCCACGCCGTCCCCGGCCAAACTGTCGGCATGGTCCGACCCCAAGAGTTTCTGGATGTTGCGCAGCACATCGCCCGCAGCATCACCGCCAGAGGCGGTGCCAGTGCCCAGGTTCACATTCACGCCCGCGGCTGACCCCGCATAGCTGGCGGTATCGGCACCATCGCCGCCATCCAGGCTGTCAGCCCCCGCGCCGCCCTCCAGAACGTTGACCGCATCGTCCCCGATCAGCGTGTCGTTATGGTTTGAGCCGACCAGATTCTCAATATCCGTCAGAACATCGCCCTGCGCATCCCCGCCACGGCCCGTGCCAGTGACCCTCTCCGGGATTGCAGGGGGGCCCAGGTCAATACCCTCGGTGTCACCACCAATGGCACCCCCCGCCGGGGAGGATGCGGTGTCCGCGCCGTCCCCGCCGGTGGTGGTGCCAGCCAGGCTCACCCATACCCCCGCACCCGAGCCCCGGTAACTGGCCGTATCCCGGCCATCAACGCCGGCAAGCGTGTCAGCCCCCGCACCGCCAGCAAGCGTGTCATCCCCCGCCGCACCGTAGAGCACGTCGTCGCCTTCCCCGCCAATAAGTGCGTCATCCCCCGCACCACCACCGAGCCAGTCGTTGCCCACACCGCCGGTGAGCACGTCATTGTTCGCACCGCCGTCCAGCACGTCGTCGCCTGCCCCGCCGTCCAGCACGTCGTTGCCCGCTTCGCCAAAGAGCCGGTCGTTGTTCTCCCTGCCCTGCAGCGTGTCGCCACCCGTCCCGCCAATGAGCACGTCATTGCCCGCGCCACCATCCAGAACGTCATTATCCGCCCCGCCATAAAGAATGTCATGGCCTGCCCCGCCGTCCAGCGTATCATCGCCCGCGCCGCCCTCCAGCCGGTTGGCACCGACACTCCCGGTCAGGTGGTCTGCGTGGGATGAGCCAATGAGATGCTTAATGCCGCGCAGCACATCGCCCGCAGCATCCCCGCCAGTGCCGCGGCCCGTGGCCAGGCTCACCGTTATGCCCGCGCCCGCGCCCGCATAGCTGGCGATATCGGCACCAGCACCGCCATCCAGCGTGTCCGCACCCGCGCCGCCGTAGAGCACATCATCGCCCGCGCCGCCACGCAGCGTGTCATCGCCCGCCTCGCCGCGGAGAATGTCGTTGTCCGCGCCACCGTCGATCAAGTCCGTTTCGGTGCCGCCGCTCAGATCGTCGTTACCCCCACCGCCAGTGAGCGTGTTCTGGCCCGTACCGCCGTGCAGAGTATCATTGCCCGCATCGCCGTGCAGTGTATCGTTGCCCGCATCGCCATAGAGCCAGTCCCGGCCATCGCCGCCATGGAGCACATCGTTGCCCACGCCACCGTAGAGTATGTCGTTGCCCACATCACCGTGCAGCGTATCGTTGCCCTCATCACCATGGAGCCGGTCATGGTCATCGAAGCCATGGAGCAGATCATTGCCCGTCCCGCCGTAAAGCGTATCGTTGCCCCAATCGCCGTAAAGCGAATCGTTGTCTGCATGGCCGTAAAGCAAATCGTTGCCCGCGCCACCGTGAAGCGAGTCGCGGCCCGAATAACCGTACATGGTATCGTTGCCAGCAAGGCCAGTGGCTATGTCGTGGCCCGTCCCGCAGTCAATAAAATCATCGACTTGACCGCCGATAAGCGTGTCATTACCCCCCAAGCCGTATAGTCTAACCTAGACTTTCGCCGTGGGGAAGGCGAAGTAATCATCTTGGTGTTCACCTGTATAGCTATCGATGAAGCCACGTTGTACGATGGCCATTGTTTGTTCCCCCCCCCTCAGGTTTGATGGCAGGGCGTTCCCTGCCCTATGCATGGACTCGATTCTTAACCCAGACTGTCACACGATTTTAAATTTGCAAAGACAAAAAACACAAAATATGCAGCGGCGGGTGGTCTGTTGTGTCATGGCCCATGAACAGAACCGCGGGGGGGGGGTCCGGCACCTGGAGGGCAGCGGCTTTTCACCCGGCTTGCGTGGCTTGAAGTCATGGCGCGTTTTGCCATTTGTCTTCTCCTCAGTTGCTGGTGATAATCAACTCATGTGATGCTTTCACATGACTACGGGTGTCGTTCTCAACACGGTTCTTGCCGATCCGCGTTTCGCCCTGTCCCAGTGTGTATTGCCACTTGACCTCACGAATAGTGCAGCCCATGGCGGAATACCAATCGCGGATTGTGCTGCAATCATTATACGACAGAACAAAGTCGCCCGTGTGCTTGGCGAGAAGATCGCGCAAGGCTTCATGCGGAAACCCGTTGTGATGCACGGGAAAGTTGCGCATGGGATAAATGCCCCGAAACATTTTGGAATCACCATCCAGATAGTAGGGCGGATCACAATACAGGAACGTGCCATTGTGGCGCGGGATAACCCGTTGGAAATCGCCATATTGTACGGACAAGTTGGGACACTGGAAATCTCGCACCTTGGCAATAAGCCGCTTTGCCCGGTCGGGTTCCTGATAGATTTTAGACATCCAGCCCAGAAAGCCCGGCCCGTATGACAGGTTGTGATTGAACCAATAATGCGCGGCTAACTCCGTCTTGTCTTTGATCGAATCAGTCCCCTTCCAGTGAGCTTTCAGGCGTGCCTTGACAGCAGCGTAAGTTGCGGAATCCGGGGACCATTCAGACAGAAGGCTGGCCAGCCTTTGCGGGGCGTTTATCTGCACCTGCCAGTAATTGGCCAGAATATCAAACACATCATACCCCTGCACAGCAATCCCCAGTTCACGGGCGCAGGCGATTTCAACCGACCCACCGCCAAAGAAGGGGGACACCATGCGCGTCACGTGGTCGGGTATGGCGTTGACGACATGCCCCACGGCAAGGCTTTTGCCGCCTGCATAGCGTAGGGGAAGCGGCCCGTAGCGTTTGAATCTCGCGCGTCCTGTGGACCCGCAGCCCGTCAAGAAAGCGCACCCTTGTGGTGTTCGGGGGGAGCACAAGGGCCAGTTCCGGTTCTTGCGCCGTCCCGTTCGTGCAGGGATGCGTGATTCCCCACGTCAGGCAATTCCCCAACGGCAACGGATCACGGAGCAACTGCCTGCCCGTCATTATAGCCACGCTCCTTTTACCCCGCATCCTGTCGTATCTGTCTGGCGATTCTGCAGCAAAGGGCCAGGTCTGCCCCCCCGCTACGGGGCGGGGGGCGTAATCTCCAGGGTGATGGCGGCATACCAATCTGCGATCGCGCGGATTTCGGCGGGGGTTAGTGCCCCGGCGACCTGTGCCATGATCGCGTGGTCGCGCGGCCCGCGGCGAAAGGCGTTCAGCTGGGTGCTGATATAGACGTTCGCCTCCCCCGCAAGGTTTGGCGCATCGGGCACGCGTGCGATGCCATCGGCCCCGTGGCAGGCGATGCAGGGCTGCGGTGCGTCATTCGGGTTTGCCCCCGGGGGCAGCGTTGCCCGCACCTGATGTGCGCTGTACCAGGCCGAAACATCGGCGATCTGCTGCGTGCTCAAGCCCGCGGCAACAACGTTCATGATGTTATGCGTGCGCCGGCCGGTCTTGAAGGCCAGCAGCTGCGCCTGAAGGTAAGCACGCGGCTCTCCGCCGATATGCGGGGCCGTCGGGATGGTGGCAAAGCCGTCAATCCCGTGGCAGGTGCGGCACATACTGGCCACCGTGCGCCCTGCCCCGGGGTCGGCCCCAGGGTCGGCCACCGCGGCGGCCCCGGCAAGGAGAATCCCCCCGCCGAGTGCCAGCAGCAGGGCGGGCCTCATCCGTCGGACATGCCCACATAGGCGATGCGCCAGATTGCCCCGGCAAAGTCATCCGACACCAGCATTGATCCGTCCGGCAGGAATTCGATATCCATCGGGCGGCCACGATATTCACCGGTGTCTTCATTCAGCCAGCCATCGGCAAAGACCTGTGCGCCCAGGGCGTCTCCGGTTTCGGGGTCAAGGGCGGTGAACATCACCCGTGCGCCCACCGGCACCGTGCGGTTCCATGACCCGTGCTGGGCCCAGAAGATGCCGCCGTGATAGCGCTCCGGGAAACTGTCATCGTGATAAAAGCGCATGCCAAGGTCCGCCGCATGGGCGGTCAGTTCCAGCTGCGGTTCCACGAACGTGACCCCCTCGGGGCGGGGGAATTCGCTTTCGCTGACGATCTCGATACGGGAATTGGTCCAAGGGAAGCCGAAATGCTGGCCGGCCTCGGTCTGGCGGTTTAACTCGCCGGGCGGGATGTTGTCGCCCATCCCGTCAACCTGGTTGTCGGTCCACCAGAGCTCCCCCGTTGCCGGGTTGAAATCCTGCCCGACAGAGTTGCGAACGCCCCGTGTATACACTTCGCGCCCGGACCCGTCGCGGTTCATGCGGATAATGCCGCCGATGCCGATTTCATCGTACAGCGCGATCTTGTCCAGGGGCTGAACGTTGTGCGGCTGGCCAAGCGAGACATACAGCATCCCGTCAGGGCCAATATCGCAAACGCGGGCCGAGTGATTGAAGCTTTCCTCTTCAACCGGGATCAGTGCGCCCTGTGGCACGACCTCACCCACCGCAATATCGGGGCTTTCAAAGAAGAACTCGGCCGCGGGGAACACCAGAATGCGGTTGCGTTCAGCGATGTACAGGAATCCGTCCGGCGAAAAGCACGGGCCGTTGGGGATGTCGAAGGTGACGGAGGGGGCAAAATCCTTTACCTCATCGGCGACCCGGTCGCGGTCCCGATCGACGATGGACCAGACCTTGTCCTTGCGCGTGCCGGCAAACAGCACGGTACCCTGGGGGGCCAAGGCCATTGAGCGTGCGTCCGGCACAATAGCGTAAAGGCTGACCTCAAAACCATCGGGGACGTTGATGTGGTCAAGGATCGCGTTCAGCGCGGCGGCGCGGTCGCCCCCTTGATCAACAAAGGTAAAGGTGGCATCCGTCTTTTGCATATTGGTGAGCCTGTCCATATTGTCCTGCGCCAGGGCAGGGGCGGACAGCCCGGAAATTACGGCCAGCAGGGCCGCAAGGTGGCGGGTGATCGGTTTGGTCATCATGAGTCCTCCCAACAGGATGAGCGACCGTTCCGCGCGGGAATCCCGCAGAATCCCCGCACGGGGCGGTAGTTTGTGTTGTGCGGGATGTTTACGCCGAAACGTCCAGGGAGGGCAAGCGATTCGTGCGGGGGGGGGGCAAAGCCATCCATCGGACAGGCCGGAGCGCATCATCAGGATCGACCCGCCGGGTTCACTTGATGAACCTGCGCAACTCTGATAACGTCTTTCCGGGAAGGTCACACGTGCAGACACAATGAACAGCACAGAGCTACGTCATCAGACAAAATTGTTCTCTGCCGGGCCGGCGGAAATTTCGGGCCGACACGCACGAGAAAGTCTGCAACCGGGACGGGTACGCGGGGGCTTGATAACCGACCGAAACGCCATACCCGCGTTCCGCTTCATTGACCTGTTCGCCGGGATAGGCGGACTGCGCCGTGCTTTCGACATGGAGACCGGAACGGGCGGTCAGTGTGTGTTCACGTCAGAGTGGGACAAATACGCCCGCATCACATATTGCCATAACTACGGTGATACCGATGACGGGATCGCCGGTGACATTACCGAGGTCAGCGAGAGGGACATTCCGCCGCACGATGTGCTGCTTGCAGGCTTCCCGTGCCAGCCCTTTTCGATTGCCGGGGTTTCAAAGAAGAATGCCCTGAAACGCCCCCACGGCTTTGCCTGTGAAGAACAGGGCAACCTGTTCTTTGATATTGCACGGATCATAAAACATCACAGGCCGAAAGGTATTTTGCTTGAGAATGTCCGCAATCTTGCCAACCATGACAAAGGCCGTACCTTCGGGGTTATCCGGCATACGCTGACTGAGAACCTCGGATATGACATATTCCCGATGATCCTGAATGCGAAATCATGGGTGCCGCAGAATCGCGAGAGGATCTTCATTGTCGGGTTCCCGAAGGAACGGGGGATCACTGATTTCACCCTCCAGCCGCTCAGGGATCGTGATCCCCGAAGCGGACCGAAATTATCCGCCATTCTGCACCCCGAAGATGGTACCGAGACTGCGGAAGGGCATTTCACCACCGGGGCAAAGGCAAAAGTCTGTGACAGGTATGTTCTTTCGCAGCATTTGTGGAATTACCTTCAGTGCTATGCTGAAAAACACCGTGCAGCCGGAAACGGATTTGGTTTTGGCCTGAACGGCCCCGGGGATGTGGCCCGCACACTGTCCGCACGGTATTATAAGGACGGGTCGGAAATCCTGATCCGCCGCCCCTGTGGTCCGCCCCGCCGCCTGACGCCGCGTGAATGCGCCCGGCTTATGGGCTTTGACAGGCCGGGTGAAAGCAAATTCAGGATTAAGGTGTCGGACGTACAGGCTTACCGGCAGTTTGGTAACGCTGTCGTTGTACCCGTTGCAACGGATGTGGCACGGCTGATGCTGCCCCATATAACCGAAAACGCAGGCGTTGCTAAGGAGGCATCGGACAGCGTTGCCTGACGTTCATGACAGGGAAACCCGCAGCCGCAACATGGTGGCTGTCAAAGGCCGCGACACCGTGCCCGAAAGGTTGTTGAGGTCCGCCCTTCACCGGGCGGGTTTCCGGTTCCGCCTTAATGCCCCGCTTCCGGGTAAACCCGACCTTACCTTTCGGAAATACCGGGCCACGGTGTTTGTCCACGGCTGCTTCTGGCATATGCATGATTGTCCCCGGTTCAGACAACCCGGTGGTGAAAATGCGGGCTTCTGGCGGGAAAAGCTGGCCCGCAATGCGGGCAGGGACAGTGCGGTGACCCATGCGCTTTTCAGTTCTGGCTGGCGGCAACTGGTTGTGTGGGAATGTGCACTTATCGGCCCCGGGCGGCTTGATCTGTCCGAAATAGTAATGAAAACAGCCGCGTGGCTCACATCAGCCGCGAAGTCCGGTGAGATCGCCGGTGAGTTTGGGTAGGATGATGCCATGGATTTAATTGACTGGTTGGACGATCACTCAGAAGGGTGGTTCTGGTATGTGAAGCGGCTTTCCGGTAATGACACGCTTGCCAACGGATCGCATCAGGCCGGCCCCTACATTCCCAGGGCGGTCTTCTTTCGGCTGTTTCCCTCGCTTAAAACCCATACGCATGACAATGCCAAGGCGTGGTTTGACCTGACGATTGCCAGTCACCCCGACGCCCGGCAGGTTCGTGTTATCTGGTACAATAACAAGTGGCGTGGCAGGACGCGCGATGAGGTGCGCGTTACAAATCTGGGCGGTGCGCAGTCTGCCCTGCTTGATCCGGAAAGCACTGGTGCGCTGGCTGTCTTTGCATTCCGACAGTCTGAAGGCAGCGATACCGATCACTGTTGTGTCTGGGTGTGTCGTGATCAGGTCGAAGCCGACATTGCAGAGCGCATGGTCGGGCCGGTTGAGCCCGGGCACTGGGCGATGTTCCCGCCTGACGGTGACCTGCTGTCACTGCTGGCAACACCTGCCCGCACCGATTGCAGGCTGGCACATCATGCGTTGCCGCCTAAGTGGCTGAAGAGGTTCCCGACCGGGGCTGAGATCATGCGCGAAGTGATCAGTTTGCGCCCCGATAGTGAACTTGCCGTGGACAAGCGCCTTATGCGTCGTCTGGATTGCGAGTTTGAGTTGTTTCAATCCCTTGAAGAGGCCGTTGAACTTCCCCGTGTGCGAAAGGGCTTCACCGCGATTGCCGACTTTCTGGTAGCCGCGCAGACCGTCCTGCAACGTCGCAGGGCACGGGCGGGAAGGGCACTGGAACTGCATATGCGGGAAATCCTTAAGGAAGAAGGCTTTGTCGAAGGACGCGATTTTACCTGGCAGCCGAAGAAGGCAGAGGGTAATCCCGATTTCGTGTTCCCGAACGAAGACTTATATCTTGATGACAAACATCCCCGCGAACAGTTTCGGATGCTGGCAGCCAAAACGACAATCCGTGACAGGTGGAGGCAGGTGACACAGGAATGCCCTGATCTGCCGAAGCGCCACTTACTGACATTGCAGGAAGGCGTATCCGAAAAGCAGTTCGATCTTATAACGAAAGAACGTATCTGTCTGGTCGTTCCGGATAGGCAGATCTCGAAATACGCAAATTCTATCCGCCCCCATTTGATGACCGTTGAATCTTTCATGGCTGACCTGCGTACCCTTTCACCGCCCGGGCCGTAACAATGGTGCGCGGCACATGGGCAGGCGGCCACACCGGCGGGGCCATGGGGTTCGGTAACACAAGGCAAAGAAAGCTGCGGTGATGGGACGTTTTTTTGACAATCCGATTTTGAATTCCCCCTATCTTGCGCCGTCGCGGCACTGGATTCTTGATGATGAGGGGCGGCCGACGGATGGGGTGAAACCCGCGCGGCGGCACTGTGACCTGATATCCGGTATGCCCAGGGCAAAAAGCGTGACGGGGGGCGGGCAAGGGGAATTTCGCCTGAACCCGGCGGGCCTGGAGGCGCAGGATCACGCCTATAACCCCACCCAGTTCGTGAATGACCTGCGCAGCCGGGTAGATATCTGGCGCACCCTGCCGAACCCGAATGACTGGCGCGTGACGCCGACAACCCGGCGCCTGTTGCAGCATTGGCGGGCACTCCAGCAGGATGACAGCCAGGCGATCAGGCCGTTCTTTTGTCAGTTAGAGGCGGTGGAAACCGCGATTTTCCTGGGCGAAGTTGCCCCGAAATCGGGCCATGCCGGGGACAGGCGGTTTCGGGCGCGGCTGGATGCGGCGCGTGCGGATGCCAACCCGGATTTGTTCCGGGTGGCGATGAAACTGGCCACCGGGGCGGGTAAAACCATGGTCATGGCGATGCTGATCGCCTGGCAGGTGCTGAACGCCGTGCGCAGCCCGGCGGCCAAATCATGGTCCCGGGGGTTTCTGATTGTGACACCCGGGATCACGATCCGCGACAGGCTGCGGGTGCTGCGGCCCAATGACACCGACAGCATTTATGTTCGGACTGGTTTGATCCCGCCCGGCCTGATGCAGGATATGCAACGGGCCAGGATTGTGATCACAAATTACCATGCCTTTAAATTGCGCGAGACGATGGCCATGGCCAAGGGAACCCGCACCGCGTTACAGGGGTATGGCAGCCCGTTGAAGACGCAGGAAACCGAGGCACAGATGGTCCGGCGGGTCATGCCCGAACTGATGGGATCGGGCCGGATCACGGTATTGAACGACGAGGCGCACCATTGCTATCGCCGCCGCAGCGGGGGGGATCCGGCTGACACACCGCAACTGACCGGGGATGCGCGCAGGGAGGCCGAAGAGAACGCCGAGACCGCGCGCCTGTGGATTTCCGGGCTCGAGGCGGTGCAGCGGCAGATCGGGGTGCGGATTGTTTACGATCTGTCCGCAACCCCATTTTTTCTGGCCGGGTCCGGCTGGACAGAAGGAACGCTGTTTCCCTGGGTCATCTCGGACTTTTCGCTGATGGATGCCATTGAATGCGGGATTGTGAAACTGCCCCGGGTGCCGGTGGCCGATAACCTGCCCGGCGGGGCGGAACCCCTGTATCGCGACCTGTGGAAGACCATCGGCCGGGACATGCCCCGCAAGGCACAGGGCCATGCCACGCCGGATCCGCAGGCACTTCCGCTGCCTTTGAAAACGGCCATCGATGCGCTTTATGGCCATTACAGGAAAACCTTTGACCTGTGGGAACAGCGCGGGGTCAGCGTGCCACCGGTGTTTATTGTGGTGTGCAATAATACGACCAATTCGAAACTGCTGCGCGATTACATGGCGGGGTATGAACACAAAACCCCCGGTACCCCCGGTGGCGCATCACAGGTTGTTCCCGGCAAATGCGATCTGTTTTCCAATTTTTGCACCGAAACCGGCAGCCGGCTGGCGCAGCCGCGCACCGTGCTGATGGACAGTGCGGCACTGGAGGCGGGCGGGGATATCGATAAGGCGTTCCGTCAGGCCCACGCGGCCGAGATTGCGGCGTTTTGCCGCGAACAGGCCATGCGCGGTGCGCCCGCCAGCCTGACCGATGCCGATATCCTGCGCGAGGTGATGAACACCATCGGCAAGGCCGGGCACCTGGGCGGGCAGGTGCGCTGCGTTGTATCGGTGTCCATGCTGACCGAGGGCTGGGATGCCAATACTGTCACGCATATTCTGGGCCTGCGCGCCTTTGGCACCCGGCTGATCTGTGAACAGGTCATCGGGCGGGCCCTGCGCCGCCTGTCATACGATATTGACCCGGACAGCGGGCTGCTCTGCACCGAATACGCGGATATCATGGGCATTGACGGGCTGAATTTTTCGGCCACGCCCCGGGTGGCCCCGCCGCAACCGCCGCGCGACGTGGTTCAGGTGCACGCCGTATCCCCGGACCGCGACCATCTTGAAATTACATTTCCCCGGGTGCAGGGGTATGTCACCGACCTGCCGCCTGACTGCCTGGACGCTGATTTTTCAAAAACCGGACCCTATGTGCTGACACCGGACAAGGTTTCGGCCACCCGCGTCACGATGCAGGGCATTGTGGGGGAAAGCGAGGATCTGACGCTGGACCATCTTGGGGATGTGCGGCTGGCCAGCATCGCCTGCCATATCGCCAGACATATGATTTATGAAAAACTGCCCGACGGGGATGGCCGGCCCCGGCCGGGCCTGTTCCCGGCGGTAAAGCGCATCGCGCTGCGCTGGCTGCGGGGGGGCCATCTGCACTGCAAGGGCGGCACTGTTCCGGCGCAATTGCGGCATCCGGAACTGGCCGATGAGGTGTGCGATATCCTGCTGGGTGCGCTGCAGGACGGGCCGGGCGGCACAGGCATCCTGCGCGCCGTGCCGGATCCCTGTGCCCCGGAGGGGTCCACCCTGGGCGTGCGGTTTAGTACATCCGCACCCTACACGCAGCCCCACTCGGACAAAAGCCACCTGAACTATATCATCACCGACAGCAGTTGGGAGGTGCAGCTGACCCACTGCATTGAGGCGCACCCAAAGGTGCGGGCCTATGCCAAAAACCACAATCTGGGGTTTGAGGTGCCCTACCTGTCCGAGGGGCACCCGCGCCTGTATCGCCCGGATTTCCTGATCCGCTTGGATACCACCCGCCCCGCAACGCTGGTGATAGAGGTCAAGGGCTATCGCGACCATGATGCGAGGCTCAAGGTCGAGGCCATGCGCAACAAGTGGATTCCCGCCGTCAACCGCATGGGTCGCTTTGGGTACTGGGGTTTTGCCGAACTGGACGCCGTCCACGATTTCGGCCCGGAACTGGATGCCGCAATAGAAGGGATGATGGCCAAGGGCGGCGCGTGAGCCGCCTGTGAGCCGCCTTCACGGGGCCTTCACGGTGGCTTCACAGGTGGCGAGGCTGGCGGAAAAACGGGGGGGTGCCGCCCGTTTGGAAGGGGGGGGAAGCCCCAAAGGGGCAGGTTTGAGAGATCATCACATTCAGAAAAGTCAGAGAATTTGCAGAACAGGGGTTGCAAAGGGCGTTCCCCTAATCTAGAATTATCTAATTCGCCCCTTGGCAGTACGCGCGGCCCCATCGTGGTCGTGTGCTGTGCTAATCCCTTGGGGCTCCTGGGGGCCGGTGTTTTTCTGTTCCTTTCCACCGGCCCCCTTTTCACCCCGCGCCACATCATCGCCCGGTTACGGGCGTGCCCCCTTGCGCCCGTCCGCACATCGTGGCAGGGTGTCCCTGTTGATGGACCGCTGCGCAGCATCCGCGAACACAGAAGGCGCAAAAACAAAAGGCCCGGACATGAACGCTTTTGACACGATCGTCGCCGCCCACGCCATCGAGGCCACGGGGCTGAACCGCGCCCAGGCCGAGGTTATCGCGCAGACAGCGGTAGAGGCCAGCCGTGCCGCGCAGGGACAGGCCACCAAGTCCGACATTGCCCTGGTGCGGGCTGACCTGCGCGATGAAATCACCGGGGTGAAGAACGACCTGCACGCCGCAATCACCGGGGTGAAGAAAGATCTATTCTGGATGAAAAGCATCGGCTGCACAATTGCCGCGCTGCTGCTGGCACTGGTTGTGATTTTCGGGCGTCTGGCCTTTGTCATTCCTGGCGGGGGGTAAAGGCCGGGCTGCCATTCGCCGCGCCCCCCCCCCATTCCATCCCGCGCCCATCGCGCACCGCTACGATTTGGGCTTGACGGCGCACAGGCGTCTGCCCATGCTGGCCCCCTGCCCCGCGCCCCGAACGCACCCCGCACCCAACCACAAACCGCCCCGCCCCGATGCCTGACCGCCGCAAGCCCCCCACCCCCATCGCGCCCATCACGCATGGCGAATCGCGCGTGAACATCCCCACGCCGGAGCTGGCGGCGATGATGGAGGCGGCAGCCCCCCTGCGCGCGGCGTATGCGCACCGCAACCCGGACCTTGACCCGCAGCTGATCTGGCGCGGCAAGGATATGGATCAGGTGGCCATCACCGCCGATGCCCCGCCGCTGTATTGCCAGGAACAGATTCACCCGCAGGCGCTGATTGAGGATCTGCGCCGCAGCAGCCGCGTGAACCCCGGACCAGGCCCCGGCCCCGACGGCACAACCAGCCCCACAGACCCGGGCCCGAACCTGTTTGACCATTTCAAGCTGGAGGATCAGGCCACCGAGGCCCGCATTGAATTCTACCGCCACCGCCATGCCTGGTCCAACCGGATGATCCTGGGCGATGCGCTGCAGGTGATGGCCTCATTGGCAGAGCGCGAGGGGTTAAAGGGCCAAGTACAGGCGATTTACATCGATCCGCCCTATGGCATTCGGTTCAATTCCAACTTTCAATGGTCCACCACCAGCCGCGATGTCAAGGATGGCAAGGCCGCGCACCTGACGCGGGAACCGGAACAGGTGAAGGCGTTTCGCGATACCTGGCGCGATGGCATCCATTCCTACCTGAATTACCTGCGCGACCGGCTGGTTGTGGCCCGTGCGCTGCTGGCCGACTCCGGTTCCTGCTTTGTGCAGATCGGCGATGAGAACGTCCACCGCGTCCGCGCCCTGATGGATGAAGTGTTCGGGGAGGAGAATTTTGTTAGCCAGATCATTTTTGTGAAAACCAGCAGCGCGTCATCGGAACTTGTCTCAGGGGTTTATGACGTTATTGTTTGGTATGCGAAAAATAAAGAAGCTGTGAAATTTCGAGATTACCTTCTTTCCAAGGAAGCCGGAGCAGAAGGGGCAACGCATTATACAAGCGCACAGCTTTCTGATGGAACGCGAATTCCAGCATCACGGGTTCCTTCGCAAACGCAGCACAAGCTATTTACAACAAGTGACTTAACCAGCCAGCGTCCCGCCCAAGGTAATGATCTGAAAACCTTTGTTTATAATGGGGCGAAATTCACGCCCGGTGCGGGAACGTTCAAATCTGATCTGAGGGGACTTTCAAGGCTGGCCAAGTCTAACCGTTTGGCTATTTCCGGGCAAAAGATTCGGTACGTACGTTTCCTCAATGACTATCTTGCATCCTCGCTTTCCAACGTCTGGACAGATACCGGCGGTGGGGCTGGCGCAGAGAAGCGTTATGTCGTAGAAACGTCTACGAAAGTCATCCAGCGTTGCCTACTGATGGTGACGGACCCGGGCGACCTGGTGCTGGACCCCACCTGCGGGTCCGGCACCACGGCGTATGTGGCCGAACAGTGGGGGCGGCGGTGGATTGCCATCGATACGTCGCGCGTGGCCTTGGCCCTGGCGCGATCCCGCCTGATGGGGGCGCGGTTCCCCTGGTATCTGCTGGCGGATTCCAAGGAAGGGCAGGTGAAACTGGGTGCACTTGCCGGCACGGCCCCCGCCGACCTTCCCGTTTACGAAGACATTCGCCACGGCTTCGTCTACCGCCGGGTGCCGCACATCACCCTGAAATCCATCGCCAACAACACCGAAATCGATACGCTGTGGGATGAACACCAGCCCGCCGTTGACCGCGCCCTTGCCACGCTGAACACCGCATTGGCCGCGGACCCGCCCGCGCCCCTGCCCGTATCCGCCGGCGGACGCAAGTGGCAGCGGGTGGATTTCGCCGCCGCACCAGACGCCACCACCCCCCTGCCCTGCGGTGCTACCGCCCCGGCCAATGCCCTGCTGGAATGGGAGGTGCCACTGGACCCGCCCGAAGATTGGCCGGACCCCGCCCGCGCAGCCATGGGGGAATTTCACGCGGCCCGCCGCGCCCGCCAGCAGGCGATGGATGCCAGCATTGCCGCCCGCGCGGATTACGAACACCTGTATGACAAGCCGTTTGAGGCCCGGGGGCGCATCCGCGTGGCGGGGCCCTTTACAGTCGAGAGCCTGTCCCCCCATCGCACGCAGGCGGTGGATGAAGAGGGCGAATTGATCACCGATGCCCCCGACGCGCCCCCGGCCCGTCAGGCCGCCCGCACGCAAGAGGCAGGCAATTACCACACCGCCATTCTGGACAACCTGAACCGCGCCGGGGTGCAGCAGATGGACAGGGGCGACCGGCTGGAATTCACCGCCCTGTCCCCCTGGCCCGGCACGCACCTGGCCGCCGAAGGCCGCTACCTGGAAGGGCAGGCCGAACGCCGGGCCGGCATCCTGATCGGGCCGCAATACGGCACCCTGCAGCGGGCCGACCTGACCGCCGCCGCGCGAGAGGCCGCCGAGGCCGGGTTTGACATTCTGATCACCTGTGCCTTTAACTACGATGCGCACACGGCGGATTTGCGCAAACTGGGCCGCCTGCCCATCCTGCAGGCGCGGATGAACCCGGATTTGCAGATGGCCGGGGAGCTGAAGGCCGGCGGCGGCAACCTGTTCGTGGTGTTCGGGGAACCGGATATTGAGCTGCGGCATGAGGGTGACATGCTGCGCGTTGCCCTGCTGGGCGTGGATATCTTCCGTCCCGAAACGGGGGAAGTGCGGTCCGAAGAGGCCGGGGACATCGCCTGCTGGTTCATCGATACGGAATATGATGAGGAGAGCTTCTTTGTCCGCCAGGCGTACTTTCCCGGCGCAAACATCCCCTGGAAACACCTGCAGGCAACCCTGAAAGCAGAGGTCGACGCCGATGCATGGGACCAACTGAAACGCACAACATCCCGCCCCTTCCCCCGCCCCGCATCCGGCCGCGTGGCGGTCAAGGTCATCAACCATCTGGGCGATGAAGTGATGAAAGTGCTGAAGGTTGACCCGCCCGCAGGGTGACGGGGGGGTGTGAATAAAAAAATGAATATTTCGGGGTTGCATATGAAAAACAGCATCGCTATTCTGCCCCCGTCATTCCTCAAAACAAAGCCGAGGTTCCAAGCATGTCGATTCCTGTTGAAGCCACTGTCCGCCCCATCCTGGACAAGATCCGTGAGCCCATCGTCCAGGCGATCCTGGGTGCGTGGGAAGACTGGCTGGCCAGCGGATACAACGGCGTCTGGACCAAGCGGGGCCGGGCAAATTTCGTCTGGGAGCAGTTTGTCAACCGTGCGAGAACAGCACTGCAGGATCACGATGCAGTCCGTGTGATCAACGGCCAGGAAACGGTAAGGTTCCTCGTTCAGGACACGGTGCTGTTTCGGTTCAAGAAGGCAGATACGGCAGGCCGATCATCGAATATCCCCACGCAGATGGAACTCGCTTTTCATGACCATGAGCAGGACTTGCTTGGCTTGCCGGGGGAACAGCGCGTCGAGGTTGTCTACAAACTGAACCAGCTTGAGACGCAGATCGACGACATTTGCGTTGTCGCCCGGAACGGCAACCGTATTGCCTGGGGATACAGCCTTATGGAAGCAGGCGCAGCTGTGGTTCCGCTGCCGATGCAGGCACCGAACCCCGAACGCCCGGCGGCGGCAATCGTCAAACCAAAGGTCGCCCAAGACGACCGCAAGAAACCTCAAGCCTGATGTCTGCGGATTTTAGCGGGGATCTGCTGCGGATAGCGCGGCAGGCACGGGAATGGAGCCAGACCGGGCTTGCCAGGCACTCAGGGGTATCACAGGCCAACCTGTCGAAACTCGAGAACGGGCTGATCAGCCCGACCGAGAACGTTTTGAACCGCGTAGGTGCAGCCCTGAACTTCCCGGTGGATTTCTTTTTCCAGAACGACCGTGTCACCGGTCTGCCAATGAGCGTGCAATACCGCAAGCGGGCCAGCGTTGGAAAAAAGGCGAAAGAACGTTTGGAAGCCGAGCTCAACGTCAGGATCATGCATATTCGAAGGCTGCTCCGTGCCGTTGAGCTGGAGCCGGAGTTGCGCCTTCCGCAGCTGGATGTTGAGGAAAACGGCAACCCCGAACGCATCGCCAATCTCATCAGGCGCACTTGGCTTGTGCCTTCGGGGCCGATCCGGGATCTTGTTGGATGGGTGGAACGGGCGGGGTGCATCGTTGTCCATTGTGACTTCGCCGCGCTCAAGGTGGATGGCTTCACGGTTACGATACCGGACATGCCGCGGTGCATTTTCCTGAATCGCAGCATGCCGGCTGATCGGCAGCGGTTCACGCTTGCGCATGAACTCGGGCATGTCGTGATGCATCAGGTGCCAGCACCTGAGATGGAAGCAGAGGCGAACACTTTCGCATCGGCACTGCTGATGCCTGCACAGGATATTCGCCGCTACTTTTCCGGGCGGCTCACGATCCAGAGGCTGGCCACCCTGAAGCCGATCTGGCGCGTGTCGATGGCGGCACTGCTCTATCGGGCCAAAAGGATCGGCGCGATAACGGACAACCAGAGCCGGTATCTCTGGCAGCAGATGGGTGCGCAGGGCTATCGCCGAACCGAGCCGCCCGAACTCGATCTCAAGGTCGAGATGCCCACCGTCCTTGCGGAAATTCTAAGGCTGCATTTCGAGGATCTCGGCTACAGCATATCCGATCTTGCCCGTGCGCTCTGTTCAAGTGAAGACGATCTGCGCACACTGCATCCGCTTCCGGGCGGTGCACACCGATTGCGGGTGGTGAAGTAGCCGCGATTGCACACAAGCTTTGCCCCGCATCCGGCCGCGGGATTAAGGTGAACGGGTGCCACAAGGGCGATTGCGGGGATTTGAAGGGGGGATTTCGAGGATGCGCGAACCAAATTTCTCAGAAAGATTCGGTTATGTTAAGCCCCGCGTTCCCTTGGGACAGGACGACTTCCCGGACACATTGCGAAACGGGTTGTGGAATGTTTGTCTTCCGCGATTAGATAATTCTTTTCCTTTCGATGAATACTCCGAAGAAGTAACGTCTGATCTTTGGCACGATTTCTTTCAGATTCCAGCAGACGAGCGGCCACGTTCTATTTACGGTCGTTTGGATGAAGGCAAAATATTGCAATTCATTCGGGATTCCTTTTTTCGTATCCATTCTATCGCGTCTACGATCTCTTTGAGTTTTTGCTCAATGATTTATCGAAATATTTCCACGGCGGTGACTTTGAAAAAGAACTCAACAGAGTGCTGGAGCGCGAGTGTGCCGCCTATCGGCTTATCAATGCAAGGTTCGTGCTGGTAACTGATCCGGCGGAGATTGAGAGCATTACCGCCGCGTCGGTTTCCCCGGTGGATGGGGTAAGGCAGCACATCAGGCGTTCCGCAGAGTTGCTGTCAGACCGCCAGAAACCAGACTATCGCAACGCGATCAAGGAAGCGATTTCCGCGGTGGAGTCTGCTGTGGCCTTCGTTTCCGGGGAAAAGACCGGCGGCGTAGGCAGGCCCCTGCGCAAAGTTATGGAGGAACTGAAATTGCACCCGGCATTGCGCGATGGGTTTGAAAAGCTCTACGCCTATACCAGTGATGCGGACGGAATCCGCCACGCCATTATGGAAAAGGGCAAAGACGGCGCAGAACTGACACAGGCAGACGCGAAATACATGCTTGTGGCGTGTTCGGCATTTGCCAATTACCTTATCACCTTAAAGTCAAAACCCTGATTTTGCCCGCCGGGCAGCGGGGGCCAGTTATTCCCCGCTTGACACCGCCGCCTGACTTGGTTAGGCGTGAAACACAGCACGGCGCAGGGTGCGCGTGAACAGTAAAGAAAGGCACCTGAACTGATGCCCAACGGATCAAATTTGCGAATCGAGGCATCCCACAAGAGAATAGCGGATGTTTTTTCAGACACATACGCGTTTTCGATTCCAGCCTACCAGCGCCCATATGCATGGGAAACCACACACGTGGAAGAGCTGCTGGCGGATATCAGGGAAGCGATGACGTCACCAGATGAATTCTACTTCCTTGGGAGTATTATTCTTGTGAAGCAGCACGACAAACCAGGGGCGGATGTTATTGACGGCCAGCAACGGCTGACGACGCTTACCATTCTGTTCAGCGTGATACGGGATTTGATGGAGGATCCTAGTGAACACCGCTTAATATGCGACCAATACGTGAAGCAACGTGCCAACCCATTCGCAGGTATCCCCGAGGCCATGCGGCTGCATCTCCGTGAGAAAGACCAGAATTTTTTCAAGAAGCATATCCAGGACACGGGATCGACTGAAAACCTGCCCCTCACAGGCGGACTGTTCGGGGCTCAGGCCCGGCTGGTTGAAAATGCGGCAACGATCAAAGAGAAGATGAAAGAAATGGAAGAGGCGGGGCACCACGAACTTCTGAGCTTCCTTTTGCAAAAATGCTATCTGATTGTGGTTGAAGTCCCTAATCAGACTGCCGCGCGCCGCATATTCACCGTTTTGAATACGCGCGGCATGGACCTGGCCGCAACGGATATCCTGAAAGCTGCGCTGCTTAAACGTGCCGGGCAAGCCAGAGAGAAGACGCTCTCTCAACGCTGGGAAGATGTTGAGGATCCTTGGGGGCGTGACACGTTCAACGACCTTTTTACCCATATCCGGATGATCTTTCAGCGCGCCAAGCCTGATTCAGCCCTTGAAACGGGCTTTCCCGAACATGTGAAGATTTTCGACAGGGATCCCTCCGGGTTCATGGAGCGCGTCCTGGAACCATACGCTGATGCGTTCACGCTCTCCCAGGATAACAGCGCATTAAGAACGCGTTTTGATGGCCAAACGGCCAACCTCATTTGCTCCCTTAACCGGCTGGATAACAAGGACTGGCTGCCGCCTCTCTTGCTCTGCCTGAAACAATATCTGGGCAGTGAACGGAATCAGGATGATGTCAAAAAATTCGTGTTTAATCTGGAGCGGCGGGCCTATTATCTTCTAATGGTCCGGGCGCATGTGAACGCGCGTATAAAGTGCTACGCCGGGATGCTTAACTATCTGGATGCGCAAAATGCGAACGCAAAGGCACCCAAAGCACTGCACCTGACGAAAGAAGAATGCGCCGAATTGTTCACCGCACTTGACGGGGATGTTTATTTGGCAAATCGCGTCGTGAAACCGATCCTGCTGAAATTGGACCAGGCTTCAACGGACGGGTCTGCCAGCTACGACCATCCCACACTCTCGGTCGAACATGTGTGTCCCCAGACTCTGCCAGAAGGTTCCCAGTGGTCCCGGTGGTATCATGACGCCGACGTTCATAACGCCTGGCTGCATACGCTGGGCAATCTGGTTCTGCTGAATCGGCGGAAGAATGCCTCTGCGGGGAACCTTGATTTCGAAAGGAAGAAAAGTGAGTATTTTAGACTCGGCGATACAAGCCCGTTCATTTTGACGAATCAACTTCGGGATTACGAAACCTGGACGCCAAAGGATATTAATAAACGCCGCGAAGTGCTTCTGCGTCGCCTTGCGCAGGCTTGGGACATTGAGGGGCACTTCAACGCTTGGTGGGAAGAGCAGGGAAAGAATTCCCGTCCGGTGTGAACCTGCCGGCGTGTGCGGCAGTTGCCAATTACCCCATCACCTTAAAGTCAAACCCCTGATTTTGCCCGCCGGGCAGCGGGGGCCAGTTACTCCCCCCCGCCCAGGCTGTGGACATAAACCGAGACCGCGCGCACTTCCGCCTCACTCAATCGGCCCGCATCCGAGGCCGCGGCCGACCACGGCGGCATAACCCCAAAGCGGGAATGGCGCACCGTTTCTTCCAATGCGTCCGCATCGCCGCCATACAGCCAGATGGCATCCGTCAGGTTTGGTGCCCCCAGGAACCTGTCCCCCATGCCGTTGTCCATGTGGCAGGCGGCGCAGTTGTCCAGGAACACCTCCGCCCCCGTTGCGGCCAGGGAATCCTCATGCGCCTGGCCCGAAATGTTCAGCACATAGTGGACAACGCTGGCGATCTCGGCATCCGTCAGGATGTCATCAAAGGCCGTCATCTGTGAATAATGCGCGGCCGGATCATCCTGGTTCCGAATGCCGTGGCTGATCGTATAGTGGATTTCGTCGATGGACCCGCCCCACAGCCAGTCATCATCCAACAGGTTGGGGTAGCCCACCGCCCCGGCGGCCCCCGCACCGTGGCACTGGCTGCACCAGGTGGCAAAGATCGCGGCCCCGCCCTGGCGCGCATAGTTGTACAGATCGGGGTTATCCGCCGGGTTAATGGCAGCCAATTCAACCTGTTCCATCCGGGCGCGGATGGGGGCATTCAGCGCATCAAATTCGGCAATATCCTGTGCCACAACAGCACGGGCCGAAAACCCCAGAACCCCCGGCGTTGCCCCGGTGATCAAGGGCCAGGCGGGATAAAGCACCGTGTAAACAAGCCCCCAGGCACAGGTGGCGTAAAAGGTCCACAGCCACCAGCGCGGCATGGGATTGTTGAACTCTTTAATACCGTCCCAGATGTGGCCGGTTGTGTCCGGATCACCCTGTTGCAGGATTTGCTCTTCGGGGTGTTTCATGGCCGCGCCTCCTTACCTTGGCGGGGTCTGTCCGGCGCGGTTGCTGGCGCAAGTGTTGCGCGGGGGGCTGGTTTGTGGGCCGGTTTGTCATCGTGGCGGAACGGGATGCGGGCCGTATCGTGATGAATCTTCCGGCTGCCAGGCCGCAGGGTAAACAGAACCACGCCCAGAAAGATCAGAAACATGAACACCGCGCCCCAACTGCGGGCGATGACCTGAAGCGTGCCATAGGTCTCTTCCATCGGGTCTGGCCCCCCCCTTAGCGGTTTATCGTGGCTTCTTCGTGCGTGAAGGTCGAGAAATCGACCAGCGTGCCCAGCATCTGCAAGTAGGCGACCAGGGCGTCCATCTCGGTGACTTTCGGGTTGCCGTCAAAATCGCGCTGCTGCGCGCCCGGATAGCGGTCCACCACGGCGGGGTCGCCAAACTCGGTCGCCTGTTGAATGAAATCGCTGGAGGCCATTTCGATCATCGCATCGGTATAAGGCACCCCCACAAGGCGATGGGTTTCCATCAATTCGGCAATATGGGTGGGCCGCAGCACGGTATCGGCCAGGTAGCCATAGGGCGGCATCACCGATTCCGGCACCACCGATTGCGGATCTGTCAGGTGATCAACATGCCATTCATCGGAATAGCGGCCCCCGACGCGGGCCAGATCCGGCCCCGTCCGCTTTGATCCCCACTGAAACGGATGATCGTATTGCGATTCCGCCGCCAGTGAGTAGTGGCCGTAGCGTTCGACCTCATCCCGCATGGGGCGGATCATCTGGCTGTGGCAGACATAGCAGCCTTCGCGGATGTAAATCTCGCGCCCTGCCAGTTCCAGCGGGGAATAGGGGCGCATGCCGTCCACATCCTCGATCGTGTTTTCCAAGTAGAACAGCGGGGCGATTTCAACAATCCCGCCAATCGTCACAACCAGAAAGCTAAGCGTCAGAAGAAGGGTCGCGTGCGTCTCAATCTTCTTGTGTCTGTCAAGTATGGCCATGGGCCGGACCCTTCCTTATTCCGCGGGAATCATGGCTGGCGCGGCATCCGCTTTTGCGGTGCCACGGGCAACAGTCATCCAAAGGTTGTAGACCATGATCAGCGCACCGGTCAGGAACAGAACCCCGCCCAGACCGCGCACCACATACAGGGGGAACTTGGCCTCAACCGTATCGGCAAAAGAGTTCACCAGAAAGCCCTGGGCGTCGACCTCACGCCACATCAACCCCTCCATAATACCCGTCACCCACATCGACGCGGCATAAAACACAATGCCGATGGTGGCCAGCCAGTAGTGCCAGCTGACCAGCCGCATGGAATACAGGCCCCGGCGGTGCCACAATTTCGGGAACAGGTAATACAGCATCCCAAAGGTGATCATCCCGTTCCAGCCCAGGGCACCGGTATGCACATGGCCGATTGTCCAGTCGGTATAATGCGACAGCGCGTTCACCGCGCGGATTGACATCATCGGGCCTTCGAAAGTGGACATGCCGTAAAAGGCCACCGAGGTCACCATCATCCGCAGGATCGGATCTGTGCGCAGTTTGTCCCACGCGCCCGAAAGCGTCATCAGGCCGTTGATCATGCCACCCCAGGAAGGCATCCACAGCACGACAGAGAACACCATGCCAAGGGTTGAGGCCCATTCAGGCAGCGCGGTGTAGTGCAGGTGATGCGGCCCGGCCCAGATATACAGAAAGATCAAGGCCCAGAAGTGGATGATCGACAATTTGTAGGAATAGACCGGGCGTTCGGCCTGTTTCGGGATGAAGTAATACATCATGCCCAAAAAGCCCGCCGTCAGGAAAAAGCCCACGGCATTGTGGCCATACCACCACTGCGTCATGGCGTTCTGCACGCCCGAGAACACCTGAACCGACCGTGCCCCGAAGATCGACACCGGAACCGACAGGTTGTTCACGATGTGCAGCATCGCCACGGTGACGATGAAACTTAGCAGAAACCAGTTGGCAACGTAGATATGCGGTTCCCTGCGCTTCAGAAGCGTACCCAGAAACACCAGCAGAAAGGCAACCCAGACAACCGTCAGCCACAGGTCAACATACCATTCCGGCTCGGCGTATTCCTGGCCCTGGGTCGCGCCCAGCACGTAGCCAGTGGCCGCCAGCACGATGAAGAACTGATAGCCCCAGAACACAAACCAGCTCAGGTTGCCGCCCCACATCCGCGCGGCCGATGTGCGCTGAACAATGTAAAAACTCGCCGCGATAAGCGCATTGCCGCCAAAGGCAAAGATAACCGCCGAAGTGTGCAGGGGGCGCAGGCGCCCAAAGTTCAGATAGCCCTGCGCCCAATCGAAATTGAGCTGCGGAAACGCCAGCTGGAACGCGATAAACACGCCCGCCAGGAACCCCACAACCCCCCACAGGGCCGTGGCAATGGCGGCGGCGCGCACGGGGCCATCCATATATTCATGCTCGGGAACGGGTACCGGCGGCTCATCCGTGCGGCGCAACTGCCAGATAAACAGGCCGCCCGCGGTCAGCATGATCAGGATGGCATGGACCAGATACGCCAAATCCCGCGCGTGGTTGGCCGCAATGGCCGCACAAATCGCCACCAGGCCCAGGGCCGACAGTTTCACGTAATCCAGCATGGGATCATCCCTTTGTCGTGCTGCGGTTCCGGCTTGGGGTTGCGCCCCGTCTGCGCCCCGCGGAATCGCGTTCATCCGTCATTGTATCACCCCGGTGCGGGGGAATGTCCTTGATCCATATCAAATTTGTGCCTTTGCGCCACTAATTGCGGGAGGATGCGGGAATTGTGGGGGCGTGCGGGAACAGGCACAACTGGTTCCAACGGACAAAAGGCAGGACACAGGGAACAGGATCATCCGCCATGGCAGGCCGCTTGCACGGATACAGCCCCCAGCGAAAGTCAGGCGGGTACGCCGCCCGATGCCCCCCCGGCATCATCGCCGGTTTCCCCTGCCAGCAGGTCAAAATCCTTAACGGTGATGCGGCGTTTGTCCCCCAGCCGGATCACATTATCCCGCTTCAGGGCCGAGATTTGGCGGCTGACGGTTTCCAGCGTCAGGCCCAGGTAATCGGCCATCGCTTCACGCGTCAGGGGCAGGGTAAAGGATACCTCACCCTTTGGGGGCAGATTCTTCAGGTGTGCATCGCGGCGGGCGATAATCAACAGCAGACTGGCGGTTTTCTCACGCGCGGTCTTGCGCCCCAAAAGCAGCATCCATTCCCGCGCGGCGTCCAGCTCATCCAGCGTCATGTCCAGAAGCCGCTGGCTGATATGCGGCTTTGTTGCGATGAGCTCCTGAAACGGCGCACGGCGGAAGCAGCACAGGGTGATATCCGTGGTGGCCACCACGTCATAGGGGGCCAGGTCACGATTCGGCTGGCCCAGAAAATCCGACGGCAGTAACAGGCCCACCATCTGGCGGCGGCCGTCCTCCATCATCCGGGTCAGCGCGGCGATGCCCTCAATAACCGAGGCCACGAAATCCACCCTGTCCCCGGCCCAAACGATGGTCTGGCCCGCGTCAAATTTGCGATAATACTTGATAGACTCAAGGTGCGCCAGCTCATCGGTTTCGCATCGGGCACAGACCGCACGATGCCGAATGGGGCAATCGGCGCATTCCGGCTGCGGCGTGGCGCACGGACGATCAGGCATCACGATCACCC
>JACONJ010000010.1 GCA_014323785.1 Paracoccaceae bacterium
CCAGGGTATCCTCACCCTTGCCGCCGTTCAGGGTGTCGTTGTCATCGCCGCCCTTCAGCATATCATCGCCGTCGCCGCCGTTCAGGGTGTCATCACCCCGATTGCCCCGAAGGTCATCATTGCCATCGCCACCTTTTATGGTATCGCTGTCTGCACCACCCCTCAGCGTATCATTGCCATTGCCGCCGTCCAAGGTATCCTGACCCCTCAAGCTGTAGGCATTGTTGTTTCCTTCGGTGCCTTTGAACGTGTCAGAGCCCCTAGTGGCCTTGTTTTCGGGCGACCACATCGTTCCTTTCTCCTTCTGTCGAGGCGGCTAACTGATACCGCAGCTTCAAAAGCAAGAACCGCCATGGGCTTCTCCCCGTATCGGCACCTTGCTGCGTTCTTGTCAAGCCCCCAGGTTGGGCCATGGTCACGCCAGCAGCAGTGTCGCGGCGATAAAGGCAAATATAGGCGTTTTCAGGGATTCGGCAACCCCCGATAGACGAAAAATGAGCTGATTGGCGGGGATATAAGAAAAAACGAAGTATTACAGGGATTTAGGCGTTCTGACTCTCGGCGGAAATTAGGGTTTCAGGGGGGATGTGCGCGAATTTTTTGCCCGCACCACGGGTTGCGGGGGGCAAATTGCCAAATTGAACACATATTGAGCAATTGAGTCGATCCGGCCGATTCGACTGCGTTCCGCACTTGCCCCGGGGGCAGCCCAAGGCGATTCCGCCCCCCTTCGCACGGCGGCGATCTGTACTTTATCGGTCCCTATCCGAAGATATTTTCGGTCCGCTACAGTTTCATCGAGGGAATGAGCGCATTGACCGCGACAACACGCATTTGCGCTGCTACCCTTGCAGGTAGAATGAACAGCGGGAGCGTCCAACCGATGAACAAAGCATGCGTGAAATTGCGCCCCGGCGACAGCTATCAGGGCAAACAGGGTTTCAGCTATTTTGAAGGAATCGCACGGGAAACCGTCGATGCACAGGGGCTTTGTATGCATATTCTCAGGGTTCCGCCCGGGGCATGCGCCAAGGCCCACCAGCACGACGGCCATGAAACGGCAATCTATGTGCTGGAGGGATATGCCGCCATGTATTGGGGCCCCCGGCTTGAGTACGTTATGGAAACCGGGCCGGGCGATCTTGTCTACATCCCCGCTGGTGTCCCGCATCTGCCCTTCAATTCCGGCGATGTGGAGGCCGTCGCGGTCATCGCCCGCACCGACCCGCATGAACAGGAGAGTGTGGTGTTGCGGCCGGATCTGGAGGGGCTGGCTGGCTCATGAACTGGCCATCAACATGACAGAACCCTCAAGCCCGCATCTACTTTCGTTGACCTGCCGGGTATCCGAGAGAGGAAGAGGTGTGGCATATGGCAGCCACTCTGCCAGGTGGCCATGCCGCATGGTGGCGGGTGTCATAGGCATTTCCCCAGCCGACAGAGGGCCGCGTAAACTCCAACCTCAATAAAGTTTGTTATCGCCTTGGTTGCGCGGTCGCCCATGCAAGCGGTCAACTCTGGACGTACGCCATTCGGTATCGTGTCCAGAGGTTTGTACCAAATATTGCTCAAAATTCAGAATCGTTTTAGGGAACCCTCAAACCCCGCCGAGGTCCGAGGAATTCCACCTTGTCCGACCTGTTCACACCCCACCCGGGATATTCAACGGATCGCGCTCAATCTTGCGTGGCGTCGTCAGTGCCTTCCATTTGCTTAGTGCGGTAGAGGCACTGGCATAAGGCTTGCGTTTCACGAAGCGGCCGCGGCCCGGTTGCGGCTGCGCGTTCCGGCCATAGGCCCAGACCACGTCGCCGCGGCTTAGCGTAAAGCGCGGCTGCGCCGTTACATCCATCCCCTCGAACACGTTGTAATCAATAATGGATTTCTGCGTGTTCACGTGGATGGTTTTACTGATCCCCGGATCCCATACCACGACATCGGCATCCGCTCCTGGCACCAACGCACCCTTCATCGGGTAGATATTCAGGATTTTGGCGATGTTGGAGGAGGTGACGGCCACAAACTCTTCTGGCGTTAGGCGACCTGTCTCCACACCACGGGTCCACAGCATCGCCATGCGTTCCTCAAGGCCCCCGGTTCCATTCGGAATGGTCCGGAAATCATCAAAGCCCATCCGTTTCTGGTCATCGGTGAAGGCGGCGTGGTCGGTGGCCACGACTTGCAGCGATCCGGCCGAAAGCCCGGCCCAAAGGCTGTCCTGATGGTTTTTGTCGCGGAAGGGCGGGCTCATCACTCGGCGGGCAGCATATTGCCAATCCTTGTTGAAATACCCAGACTCATCCAGCGTCAGATGCTGGATCAAGGGCTCTCCATAGACCCGCATCCCCTTTTGCCGCGCACGGCGGATCGTCTCATGTGCCTGTTCGCAAGAGACATGGACGATGTAAAGCGGGGTATCAGCGGCATCGGCGATCATGATTGCACGGTTGGTGGCCTCACCCTCCACCTCGGGTGGCCTGCTATAGGCGTGGCCTTCGGGCCCGGTAATGCCTTTGGCCATATATTTGTTCTGCAGTTCTTGGACGATATCGCCGTTTTCTGCGTGGACAAGCGGTAGCGCACCCAGTTCTGCGCAGCGCTTGAAACTCGCGTACATCTCATCATCCTCAATCATAAGCGCACCCTTGTAGGCCATGAAATGCTTGAACGTGTTGATCCCGCGCGTTTTGACAACCTCCTCCATCTCATTGAAAATGCGCTCATTCCAATCGGTAATAGCCATGTGGTAAGAGATATCGACGCATATCTGGTCTTTCGATTTCCGGTCCCAGTCATCAATCGCTGCCAGAAGTGAGCCGTCGCCCGGCAGGCAGAAATCCACCAGCATCGTCGTGCCGCCGGCGGCAGCGGCAAAGGTTCCGCTTTCATAGGTCTCAGCCGCGGTGGTGCCCATGAAGGGCATCTCCAGATGGGTATGCGGGTCGATCCCGCCGGGAATGACATAAGCGTCCGATGCGTCGATGACCTCATCGACCTCATCGCCCGATAAGTTCTCGCCGATCCTGGCAATCTTTTCACCTTCGATCAACACATCCGCCTTGAACTGGCAATCCGCTGTGACGACCGTACCGGCTTTGATCAATTTACGCATGTCAGTCTCTCCTTAATCCGGCACGACCTGGTGCTTGTGCGCATATGCCCGGGCCTTCCCCAAGTCAGAAGCGGGGTATACTATACGTGTCCTCCGCAGATACCGCGCGCCAGATACCGATAACAGACCTCTTCCCATGGTCTCACTCCACAATCTGTGCTGTTTCCACAACGGCATGGAACAGCACATTGGCCCCCGCCGTTGCCCACTCCGGACGGATTTCTTCTGCCTCATTATGGCTGAGCCCGTCCACACAGGGGCACATGACCATGGCGGTGGGTGCCACGCGGGTGATCCAGCAGGCATCATGCCCCGCACCCGAGATGATATCCCGATGAGAATAGCCCAATCGCTCCGCCGCGGCGCGAATGGCCGTGACGCAGTCGCTGTCAAACGTGACCGGATCGAAACCAGCCACCTTCTCAAAGGCGATTTCCAGACCTATTGCCTTACAGATGTCCGATGCGCCGGTTTTAAGGCGGCTTTCCATGTCTTCGATCACCGCCCGTTCGGGTGACCGGAAATCGACGGTGAAAACCGCTGTGCCGGGGATCACGTTCCGCGAATTAGGGCGAACGTCGATATGCCCTGCCGCGCCGACAGCATGGGGCGCGTGGGACCAGGCAATCTTATCCACCAGGTCCAGCACCCGGGCCATGCCAAGCCCCGCGTTCTTGCGGACGGGCATGGGGGTGGAGCCAGTGTGGCTCTCCTTTCCGGTGATCGTCACCTGGATCCAGCTCACGCCCTGGCCATGGGTGACGACGCCAATATCCTTGCCTTCCGCCTCCAGAATCGGGCCTTGCTCAATATGGAGCTCAAAAAAGGCGTGCATCCTGCGTGCACCTGTCTTTTCTTCACCACGCCAGCCGATTCGCACTAACTCATCACCAAAGCGCCTGCCCGCGGCATCCTCCCGATCATAGGCCCAGTCTTCGGCATGCACCCCTGCAAACACGCCAGAGGCCAGCATCGCCGGGGCAAAACGTGTACCCTCTTCGTTGGTCCAGTTCGTGACAACAATGGGGTGTTTCGTCTTAATCCCCAGATCATTGAGGCTGCGGATGATCTCTAACCCACCCAAGACGCCCAGCACCCCATCGTATTTGCCACCCGTGGGTTGCGTGTCCAGATGGCTGCCAACATAGACTGGCAGGGCATTGGGGTGGGTACCTTCGCGCCTGGCAAACATGTTGCCCATCGTGTCAAGGCCCATGGTCATGCCCGCGGCCTTGCACCAGGATTGAAACAGCTTGCGTCCCTCGCCATCCTTATCCGTCAACGTCTGGCGATTATTGCCGCCAGCCACGCCCGGACCGATCCTGGACATTTCCATCAGCGAATCCCAGAGACGCTCGCCATTGATCTTCAAGTTTTCGCCGGGTGTCGGCATCATCATCCCCCAGAGTGGTCCAGTTGTTCCTGTGTTCCGTGCGCCGCTAATGCAATCGCTGCAGCACATCGTGCAGTGTGCCAAACAGCTGATCGATATGTGCTTTTTCAATGATCAGGGGTGGGCTCATCGCAATGATATCCCCGGTGGTGCGAATCAGCACATTATGCTCATAGGCGTCAAGGAAAGCGGCAAAGGCACGTTTCGTGGGCTCACCCGTGATCGGTTCCAACTCCACTGCACCAATCAGCCCCATATTGCGAATGTCGATGACATGGGGGCAATCGGCCAGCGCATGCAGCCCGTCTTCCCAGTAGCCCGCCAGATCGGCGGCGCACTGGAACAGCCCCTCCTCGCGATAGGTTTCCAATGTCGCGAGTCCCGCGGCCGAGGCGATGGGGTTGCCCGAATAGGTGTAGCCGTGGAACAGTTCAATCATATGCTCCGGCCCTTGCATGAAGGCGTCATGAATCGCGCCAGTAGCCAAAACTGCGCCCATCGGGATCACCCCATTGGTTAGCCCTTTTGCACAGGTAATCATGTCGGGCATAACCCCGAAATGCTCAGCCGCAAAGCTTGCCCCAAGCCGTCCGAACCCGGTGATCACTTCATCGAAGATCAGCAGGATCCCGTGCTTGGTACAAATCTCGCGCAGCGTCTCCAGATACCCCTTGGGCGGCATCAGCACGCCAGTTGACCCTGCCACCGGCTCCACGATCACTGCGGCGATCGTCTCGGGCCCATGCAGTGCCACCAGCCGCTCCAGATATTCCGCCAAATATGCGCCATGCTTCGGCTGACCTCGGGTAAAGGCGTTCTGTTCCGGCACATGCGTGTGCGGCAGATGGTCAACCCCGGTCATCAGGTTGCCAAAAAACTTACGGTTGTTGACAATACCGCCGACAGAGATACCACCGAAATTCACCCCATGATATCCGCGTTCACGTCCGATCAGCCGGGTCCGTGTGCCCTGCCCGATCACGCGTTGATAAGCGATGGCAAGCTTCAGTGCAGTCTCAACCGACTCGGACCCGGAATTGGTGAAAAACACATGCTCAAACGGCTTCGGTGCCATATCGCGCAGCCGGGTCGCCAATTCGAATACCTTGGGATGGCCCATCTGAAAGGCTGGTGCATAATCCAGCTCCGCTGCTTGCGCCTGGATCGCCTCAACGATCTTGGTACGCTTATGGCCTGCGTTGCAGCACCACAGGCCCGCCGTCCCATCCAGCACATTACGGCCATCAGTAGTCTTGTAGAACATCCCCTCGGCCGCCGCAAACATCCGCGGGGCCTTCTTGAACTGCCGGTTCGCCGTGAATGGCATCCAAAACGCGGACAGATCATTCGGATTGGAACAGTCAAGTACCATATCGGCCCCCTGCTTGGTGCCCCGGTGCGCTGGATTGCTTTTTACCATTTGTTATTCCTATATTACCAGAGTCGCAATGTCAGTCAACAAATTGGCTGCCGAGATGCGCCCGTTTGCTAAGGAAAAACGTGCCGAATGGTCATGCCTGCCGCCACGTTGTGCATCACGGACACCGTCAACTCTGTCCAAACCGAATCTGCTTTATGACGTCCCGTCGCAAAAGGTAATTCACATCACGCCTCTCGGCCGGTTGACAGGAACACGCAGATATTGATTCAGATCGCCTTTATGCTCATTGATACGGCACTCTCCGGCAATTCTTCGTCAAAGCAGCGCTGATAGAATTCGGCCACCGTCTGACGCTCCAACTCATCGCATCTGTTCAGGAAAGTCAGGCGAAAGGCATAGCCCAAATTGCGAAAAATGGCCGCGTTTTCGGCCCAGTTGATGACCGTCCGAGGCGACATCACAGTAGACAAATCCCCGTTCATGAACGCCGTCCGGGTTAGATCGGCAACCGTGACCATTCGGGCAATCTGTTTGCGCCCGCTTTCGGTGTTGTAATGCGGGTTTTTCGCCAAAACGATGGCGGTTTCCGCATCATGGCCAAGGTAATTCAGCGTTGCCACAAGCGACCAGCGGTCCATCTGCGCCTGGTTGATCTGCTGAACCCCGTGATAGAGGCCCGTCGTATCGCCCAAACCCACCGTGTTCGCCGTGGCAAACAGGCGGAAGGAAGGATGAGGGGTGATGATCTTGTTCTGGTCAAGAAGCGTTAACTTGCCGTCATGTTCCAGAATGCGTTGAATCACGAACATCACATCGGGGCGACCCGCATCGTATTCATCAAACACAATGGCCACGGGATTGCGCAGTGCCCAAGGCAGAATACCCTCGTGAAACTCCGTTACCTGCTTGCCGCCGCGCAGCTTGATCGCATCCTTACCGATCAGGTCGATCCGGCTGATATGGCTATCGAGGTTCACACGCACGGCGGGCCAATTCAGCCGCGCGGCGACCTGTTCTATATGGGTTGATTTGCCCGTTCCGTGATAGCCTTGGATCATCACCCGGCGGTTGTGGCTGAACCCGGCCAAGATGGCGAGTGTGGTGTCAGGGTCAAACTTGTAGGTAGGGTCAAGCACGGGCACACGCTCTGCCTGCGCGGCAAAAGCTTTCACCTTCATGTCGGTGTCAATGCCGAAGGTCTCACGGACAGAAATCTCGTCGGTGGGTTTGATATCTGCGCTCACTGATCTGTCTGCTATCGCTGTTCTTTGCCTCTGGTGCAACATATTGACGGAAGCCGCAAGGGGAAGGGTGGCCCAACGCAGCCTTGCCGCGCATGCAAGGCTGGTTGCGCGGCTTAGAGGGTGGTGCAAGGATCAGGTTACACTGTGGGCATTTGACCAGCCATCGCCGCACCCTGTATCATGATAACGACCCATGCCTGATCTCTACGCATTCACTGATGGTGCCTGTTTCGGCAATCCCGGCCCCGGGGGCTGGGGCGTTTTAATGCAGGCCAAATCCGGCGACAGGGTTCTGAAAGCGCGTGAATTGAAAGGCGGCGAAGGGGACACCACGAACAACCGGATGGAACTTATGGCTGCCATCGCCGCGTTGGAGGTGCTGGAACGCCGCTCTCGGATCACCATTATTACCGACAGCACCTATGTGAAAGGCGGGATCACAGCCTGGATTCAGAGATGGAAGGCAAACGGCTGGCGGACCAGCAGCAGGAAGCCGGTAAAGAACGCAGACCTCTGGCAGCGTCTGGATAAAGTTGCGAGCCACCATAACGTAACCTGGGAATGGGTCAAGGGCCACGCGGGTCATGCGGAAAACGAACGCGCTGATGAACTGGCGCGGTTGGGGATGATGCCGTTCAAATGACTGTACGTTCTTTGGTGGCAGCGTTCAGCATTAAAATCACCAAAGCAGAATTATTTCTTAAGGGGTTCAAGAACCAGATGAAGCGCATTTTGACTATGAATTCGTTGCCATATGGCGATATCATGCCTTGTGTATAAAGATTTTTATACATTTTTATCAAAATTTTTTGTGGAAATTTTTACACACAAAACCTTGGCTATTTCGACTGTGCCTGGGGAAATCACAGGGTTTTCAGCCCCGACATCCTGTTCTAGAATGACTTAAGTCAGCGCACACATTCAATGCCCGGCCCCACCGATGGCGTACTGCCGGACCCCACGCCTTTGGTGCCCCAGGACGGAACAGGTCCGCGACATTGGATTGACGGCAGTGAGCCCCAAACGGTACCCGTTCATGAAAGACCAGCTTGATAAGGTCATAGCGGCCTGTCGAAGCGGTTGGCGGGTGCTGCGCCGTCAAGGATCGGGCCAGATCACCTTCTGGTTTATTGCGCTGGCCATTGGTATTGCTGCGGGGTTCGCAGCCTTGGGTTTCCGCCTTGGCATCAGCGTGCTGCAGGAACGGCTCTATGGTGTTGAAGATGTGCGTATGCTGCACAGTTTTGCCGAGGGCATCCCCTGGTATTGGATTCTGCTGATCCCGGCAGTCGGCGGACTGGCGGCGGGGCTGATCTTGCACTGGTTTACCCCCGATGCGCACGTCCGCTCGGTGGCGGATGTGATCGAGGGCGCGGCACTGGCCGATGGACGGGTGGAGCAAAAGGCCGGTCTGGCCTCGGCGATGGCGTCATTGGTAACGCTCGGCTCTGGCGGGTCGTCAGGCCGCGAGGGGCCGGTGGTGCATATGGCGGCGGTGATCTCGTCGCGGGTGTCGGACTGGATCAAAGCCGATAGCATCACCGGGCGCGGTCTGCTGGGCTGCGCTGTTGCGGCAGCGGTCAGTGCATCCTTTTAATGCGCCGATTGCGGGTGCGCTCTTTGCGCCGGAGGTGGTTCTGCGCCATTTCGCGGTGCATGCCTTTGCCCCCATCGTCATCGCCACTGCCGCGGGAACGGTGACCAACCGGCTGGAATTCGGCAATGTGACCGAGTTCAGCCTGGGCCGCGCGGGAGCATTGCAATTCTACGTCGAACTGCCAGCCTTTTTGATTCTGGGACTGGTCTGTGGCGTGATCGCTGTGGCGTTCATGCGCGCGGTGTTCTGGACCGAGGACACCGCCAGCCTGATCCAGCGCATGACGGGCCTGCCGCGCTGGCTGCGCCCGGCGGTTGCAGGGCTCATCCTGGGTGCCATCGCCGTCTCGGGTATCCGCATATCATTGGCGTGGGGTATGAGACGATTTCCGCCGCGTTGACAGGGCAATTACTCCTGCGTGACGCGATTGTCTTTGCGGTTCTGAAAACGGCGGCCGCGGCCATCACCATCGGGGGCCGCATGGGCGGCGGCATCTTCTCTCCCTCATTGATGATCGGGGCCTTGGGCGGTTTGGCCTTTGGCATCATTGCCACGGGTCTTTTGCCCGAGGTATCGGGTTCAGAAACGCTTTACGCCCTGGCCGGGATGGGGGCTGTGGCCGCGGCGGTTCTGGGTGCGCTGATCTCAACCACTTTGATTGTTTTTGAACTGACTGGCGACTGGCAAACCGGACTGGCGGTGATGGTGGCGGTGTCCATATCTACGGCACTGTCATCACGCCTGGTGGATCGATCTTTTTTCCTGACGCAGTTGGAACGGCGCAATATCCACCTGGCCGCCGGGCCCCCATGCCTATCTGCTGAAGATGTTCCGGGTCGGCAAAGTGATGCGCCCGATGGATCACAGAAATGTTGCTTCCAAGGAGTCTTTGCTCATCCTGATCGATCAGGGGATTTATACTCATACCAACGCCACACTTGAACGTGCGCTGCCGATGTTTGAACGGACAGACCTTGATTTCGTGCCCGTGGTTGCAACCAGCCTTGGGTGATGGTCCGCCCGTGTTGCAGGGCGCACTGTTTCACGTGGATACCCTGAACGCCTATAATAAAGCCTTGGCAGCGACGGCAGCGGAAGAGCACGGCTAAGATCGGCGATGCCCGGCGTTTTCAACCCTCACCCTGTCGGCGTAGAATACCGGATGATCCTTGACTTGGGCCGGGCCGGGGGCTTTCATGGGTCCAGGCGGCATCGGCCACTGCCGCCCCTTTGGTGTGGCCCCATTTGCCATGCGCCTTGCGGACCGTGATGCGATTGGCCAAGGCCCTGCTCCGTTTCGGTCCGGGGTGCGCCGGGTGTGATCTCAAAGCGGTGCTGTTGCGCGGTCAAGCCAGTCGGCGGCTGCGCCCTCCAACCGGGGTTTGATCCGGGCGCGCACTTCCGCGTGATAGGTATTCAACCAATTTCGGTCTGCCTTGGTCAACTGATCGTGGTCAATCAGCCGTCGGTCAATGGGCACGAAGGTTAGCGTTTCAAACTGCAACATCTCACGCATGGGATCACCGCCTGGCATGGCCGGGGCCTTGACCACGGTCACCAGATTCTCGATCCGAATGCCAAAGGCTCCCTGGCGATAGTAGCCGGGTTCATTCGACAGGATCATGCCTGGTTGCAAAATTGTACTCGAGACGCGGGAAAGCCTTTGCGGCCCTTCATGCACCCCCAGGTAGACGCCCACGCCATGGCCTGTGCTGTGGTCGTAATCGCGACCCGCGGCCCAGAGGGGAGCACGGGCCAATGCGTCCAGATGTGCGCCACTCACGCCCCTGGGCCAGCGCACCAAGTGGATTGCGATCATTCCGCGCAGAACCTGGGTGAACGCCTCGCGCTCGGTCCGGCCAACCTCGCCCACGGGCAGGGTGCGGGTGACATCGGTGGTTCCGTCCTTATACTGGGCACCGGAATCGATCAGGAACAGCTGGCCAGGCAGCACGGGGGCGTTCGTCTGTTCAGTCACGCGGTAATGCACGATAGCCCCATGGGGACCGGTGCCTGCGATACTGTCGAAGCTAATATCACGCAACACGCCGGTGTCTTGCCGGAACGCCTCTAACCGGCGGACGCAATCGATCTCGGTCAGCCCCCCGCGGGGCGCGGTTTCGTCAAACCAATGCAGGAACCGAACCATTGCCGCGCCATCACGCAGATGCGCATGGGTCGTCGCGGCGATCTCGGCGGGGGTTTTGCATGCCTTCGGCAAGAGGCAGGGATCGGCCCCGCGCACTGTTGCCACGCCTGCTTCGGCAAGTGTTAGCAGGGCGGCAATCGGCGCGGTCGCGGGATCAAGCCGGATCGGGCCAGGGGTCCGGGCGAGCGAGGACAGCAGGTTTTCAGGCGGGTGCTGATGCACTGCCCCCGGCAACGTGACTTCGGTCAGTTTCGCAGCCTGGACAAACACATCCAACCGCCCGTCACAGTACAAAATGCCAAACCCATGCATCAACGGCGTATGGGCAACATCGGCACCGCGCAGGTTCAAAAGCCAGCACAGGCTGTCAGGCTGCGTGATCAGCACCGCCCCATGGCCAGCATCGGCCAGGATTTCAGCACATTCAGCCAGCTTATCCTCTGCCGTCTTGCCCGCAAAGACCACAGGCCATGGGCGGACGGGCGCAACAGGTGGGTCAGGCTGATCCGGCCAGATTGCATCGACCAAATTGCGGGTTGGGCGCAGGCTGATCTGTCTGTGTTTCAGTGCCTGTTCCATCCGTTCGATCCCGGCGATGGTGTGCAGCCATGGGTCAAAGCCGACCACCCCCCCCTGGGGCAGGGCCTCGGCCAGCCAGTCCTCAACCTTGGTATCGGGCCAGTCAAAGACAGAGAAATGATCGGGGTGGATTTGATCCCGTGCCTGCAGCCGGTAGCGACCATCGGCAAAAACGGCGGCACGGGACAACAGGGCCGCGCAGAATCCGGCGGATCCCGTGAACCCGGTCAGCCAGGCGAGGCGTTCATCCCGCGGGGCGACATATTCCCCCTGATGCGCATCCGCCCGCGGCACCAGGAACCCGTCCAAACCCTCGGCTTGCAAGTGCTTTCGCAGGGCCGTCAGCCGCACCGGTCCAGTGTCCGGGGTCGTCTGTGCCGTAAAAGATTGAAACATGCTGCCTCTCCCTTGCCCTTCCGTAAAGATGTAGCGGTTTGGGGGGAACATGCCATGCCAATTCCATCCATGAAAATCGGCTTAGAAACCGGGAACGTCTTTGCCGTCTTACCCAACAGGCCTGGCTTCACCGGGCCCATCACCGCCTGGCCGATCCCAGAGGTTGAACCACTGGCCAACAGCTCATTCTGCAATTTTTAGACTGGCGGCCATTTCCGGATTTTCGAACCCGGTTTTTGCTGGGCGCACCGGTTTGTTATGACCCTGTTCCTGCTTCGATGCCTGTCGCCTGACCATTCACAAGCGAAGGCCGTCCTGATGGGACGCAGGGCTTTTCCTCATTCCCTCGCACCTGTGGCTCGCAGATGTTGTGCCATGCTTGGCTGTCCGTATCTGTCCGCCATTTTAAACGGCGTCCCACCGCCTTCGGCCCGCACTTTAATGTTCACGTCTACGCCCATGAGGGCTTACATCAGCTTGGATATTCCGAAAATATCAAGGGGTATGCTAGCCCTGCCTATCACATCAAAATTCCAAGGGCGTCAACGTCCGAGTGGCCAGAGGTGACTGTTCACAGGTTCGCCTCAGCCCGAAACTGCCCTTTCAACTTGCCCGTCGGCTCCCCGTCACCCGCCGATCACTGTCAAAGAGAGAGGCGAGCTGTTCGGTCATTGCCCCGGCCAGCTGCTCGGCATCGGTGATCGTCACTGCACGGTCGTAATAGCGGGTCACGTCATGGCCGATGCCGATCGCAAGCACCTCCACCGCATTGCGCCGTTCAACCATGGCGATCACATCGCGCAGGTGTTTCTCCAGATAATTCGAGGGGTTGACGGACAAAGTTGAATCATCCACCGGCGCACCGTCAGAGATTACCATCAGGATTTTTCGCGCCTCGGAACGAAGCAGCATGCGCCGGTGCGCCCATTCCAATGCCTCGCCGTCGATGTTTTCCTTCAAAAGCCCCTCTTTCATCATCAGGCCCAGATTGCCACGAGTCCGGCGGACTGGCGCATCGGCTTTCTTGTAGATGATGTGCCGCAAGTCGTTCAGACGCCCCGGCTGCCGTGCGCGGCCCGTGGCCAGCCAATCCTCACGCGCCCGCCCGCCCTTCCACGCACGCGTGGTGAAGCCAAGGATTTCCACCTTCACACCACAGCGTTCCAAGGTGCGCGACAGGACATCGGCGCAGATCGCCGCGATAGAGATGGGCCGCCCGCGCATGGAACCGGAATTGTCCAAAAGCAGGGTCACGACCGTGTCGCGAAACTCTGTCTCGCGCTCGATCTTGAAGCTGAGCGGTGTGGTCGGGTTGGCAACGACCCGCGCCAGTCGTCCGGCATCAAGCGTACCTTCCTCCAGATCAAACTCCCACGACCGGTTTTGCTGTGCCTGAAGCCGTCGCTGCAGCTTGTTTGCCAGGCGGCCGACCGCACCTTTTAGGGGTTCAAGCTGCTGGTCAAGATAGGTGCGCAGCCGTTCCAGTTCTACCGGTTCAGCCAGATCTTCGGCATAAACCTCTTCATCATAGCCGGTCGAAAAGACAGCATAATCCGGATCTGCCATGGAGTACGGGGCGGGTGGCAGCGGATCCATCGGGATATCACCCTCGGGCAGTTCCTGCCCCTCAGATTCTTCCATGTCGCCCGCCTCATCCATCTTAACCTGGGCTTGAGAGGCATCTTGCTGCTCCTCCTGGCTGCGTTCGGGCGTGGCTTCGGCGTCCTGTTCATCGCCATTGTCGCTGTCGCTGATTGAGTCGGGCTGCTCCTCCGCGTCTTGGCCCGCCTCATCCTCACCCTGATCCTCCAGTTCGTCGGGGTCATCGCCAAGTTGGTCGCCATAGCCCAGATCATCGATCAACTGCCGCGCCAGTCTGGCGAAATTTTGCTGATCTGTAAGCGCGACATCAAGATGTTCCAGTGTGCCAGCGCAACGGTCCTCGATGAAACCACGCCACAGTTCCATCACATTGGCGGCGTCGGGCGGCAGGTTGCGGCCCGTGGCCAAATGTCGGATCAGGTAACCCGTGGCGGTGGCCAGCGGCGCATCGGCGGCGCGGCGGATCTCGCCATATCCCTTGCAGTGCGCTTCATGCCCGATCCTGGCATCGATATTGGTGGCGGTGCCCGGCATCTCACGCGCACCGATGGCCTCACAGCGGGCGGTCTCCATCGCGTCCATCAACTCGCGTGCCATGCTGCCTTGCGGGGCATAGCGGTTCGCCATGGTGGTGTCGTGGTGGCGATGCCGAAGGGCTAGCGCATCCGCCGTGCCGCGCACAAGAAGAACCTCATCAGCGGTCATCCGGCGGCTGATCTGCGGCAGGCGCATCGTGCCCGCTGTGGCCCCGGGTGGATCGACGGTATAGGTGACTGCCAGGTCCGGGTCATCCGCGATCACACGCGTGGCTTCGGCCAAAGCCTTCTTGAACGGCTCAGTCGGGTTATCGACGGGTGGCGTGGTCATGGGCAAATTCTGACACTTTAACCGCTCAAGGGCAAGGAATGGTGTGTGCGTATCGCAGCACATCGGGCGATAATCCTGTTGCGGTGCCGCTAACAAGCGCAAAGGCCACCCTTTCGGACGAGCCTTGCCTTACTCCCATCACCTGCGCCACGCCGGATATTCTGTGTCGGTTCGCAAGGTAAAGCGGCATCTCGCCGCCTTCGGCCTGCGCTTCGACGTTCACGCCTGTGTCGATGTCGTCTTCTGCGCCCCTGGCTCTCACTATGCCCCGAAAGCGCACTTTCGCCCGGCTGCATCCTGCGCCCTGTGCCTTTGCCGTCCGGCCCCTGGTGCGTTAGCACCATCACCACCAGTGCAACTGCGGTTACGTGTTTCATGCGCCTTGCGTCTTTGTCTTTCGATGACCTGCTGTAAATGTTTCACATCCGTCTGTCAGGCGGACCATCAGGGGTCCGCGGCCGGTTTGTCGGTGCCGGCGTCCATCAGCGCGTTTTGATTGTGCGTTCAGCCAAAAGCGCACACCAATCCGGTCGCCGCCCGCCGTTGTAGCGGTGCGCAAGCCCCTCGGCGACCAGGGTCGCGCCCACATCGCGCCCATCCAGACAGAGGCGGACGAGGCGGCGACCATATCTGTCATATCCGCCCAGCTGCGTGTCAATCCGGCTGGCTGTGCGCACCATCTGCCGCAGACGCTCTGTCGCGGCGCGCCCGGATTGCGCCTCGGCGGCACAGCGTGGCTCAAAAATCTCTGGCGTGTCATAGTTTATCAGCCGCGCCCGAAAGTGGCCCTCGCCCGGGCAACTCATGTCAACCGTATCCCCGTCGATAACCCTGACAACCACGCAGCCACCGCCCGCAGCACAGGGTGCAGATGACCTCAATTGCGGGTCGGTGTCAAAGGCAAAAAGCCAGTATGCGATGACGAGTGCGACGATGGCCAAAAGGGCAAGCCAAGGGGACATGGCTACACGCCATCAATATGATTTTCAGCGTTTGCCTGTTTCCGTTTTCGCATTCTTCTGTTCCTTCCATGATGGTGTCACCCCGCTGGTGGCCATGTCGGTTCGCGCACTGGCCGGGCTATTGGACGCGCCCGTCTCCACTGTTCCGCCGGGGCGTTTGTGCCGTCAAGGGATGCTTGATGCGCCCGGAAAGACCTTCCATGTCGTCAACACAGCCTGCCAATGTTGCAACATCAATTTTTACCGTTACCATATCTGGCTGCGTGAAATGTTGGTGCGGTTCAGTCGGGCGGGATCACCTGGCCATGCGATCTATCTTGGTGGCCAAGGCGATATCGAGTGTGCTAAGACCGCCGACATCATGGGTGCTAAGCGTTACCTCTACGGTCTTGTAGACATTGAACCATTCCGGGTGGTGATTCATGTTTTCGGCCATTAGTGCCACCCGGGTCATCCAGCCGAATGCCTCATTGAAATCGGCAAAAACAAAACACTTGGTGATGGCGTCGCGGCCCTCCACCATCCGCCAGCCGCAATCTTGCAAACCGGGCAGGGCTGTCGTGCGCTGCTCATCACTTAGCTGTTCAGGGACAATCATTCCTGCTCCTCCACAAGGGCCCGTTTAAAGGGGCCGTATTCTGTCAGTACCTCGATCTCCTCGGTGATCGCGGCGCATTCTGCCTCTAGATAAGAGGCGATGGCGCGGCGAAAGCCCGGGTTGGCCACCCAATGCAGGGAATGGGTTGTCACCGGCATATAGCCCCGCGCCAGTTTGTGCTGACCCTGTGCGCCCGCTTCTACCAGTTTCAATCCCATCCTGATCGCCGCATCAATGGCCTGGTAGTAGCACAGTTCGAAATGCAGGCAGGCATGATGCTCAACGCATCCCCAATAGCGCCCGTAAAGTGTTGTGCGCCCGATGAAATTCAGCGCACCCGCCACAGGGTGGCCATCACGCTCGGCCAGAACCAGCAGCATATCATCGGCGAGAGCCTCGTGCGCAATATCGAAGAAAGCCCGCGTCAGATAGGGCTGCCCCCATTTCCGCGCACCAGTGTCCTGGTAGAATATCCAAAACGCCTCCCAATGTTCGGGCTTCAGATCGGCCCCGGTATAGGCGCGGACATCCCCGCCGAAGTTCTGTGCCACCGCGCGTTCCTTGCGGATATTCTTGCGCTTGCGTGCGCTAAGGCGGTTCAGAAACCCCGCGAAGGAGCTGTAGCCGTGGTTTACCCAATGAAACTGCTGGCTTGCGCGGCGCATCAGGCCCATCTTGGCCCCCGCTTCGGCTTCGGCTTCGGTGCAGAAGGTGATGTGAAGCGAGCTGATGTCATTCTCCGCGGCGATCTGCACCGCGCCCTGTACCAATGCGGCGCGCCCGATCCGCTCCCATCCCGGCTTGACCAGGAAGCGCCGCCCGGTGGCGGGGGTGAAGGGGACCGCGATTTGCAGCTTGGGATAATACTGCCCGCCCGCCTGTTCATAGGCGTGGGCCCAATTGTGATCAAAGATATACTCGCCCTGGCTGTGCCCCTTGGCATAAAGCGGGGCCACTGCGATCACCTCGCCCTGGGCGCGGGCCGCCAGGTAGCGTGGCTGCCAGCCAGACCCGGCACCAACCGAGCAGCTGTCCTCCAGTGCCTTCAGAAAGCGATGCGTGGTAAACGGATCCATCGGGCGATCACCATCCGCTGCCGACTCGGGGCAGGCGCAGGCGTCCCACTCTTCTGCCGAAAGCGCACACAGGCTTTCGAATGCCGTTACGTCGATGTGCACATCATCGCGCATTCCGGGGGCTCCCGCACAGTGTTATCACAGGCTGCAAGAGTGCCCGCTGCAGGGGGCAAAGCGCGCCTTTCTGATCCCTGTCCTTCACTGCACAAACGCCTCGCCGACTGCTGGCACAAAGGGGATATACAGAAGCACCCCCTTCCCTGATGGTTTTGCCATTTCCCTCTGTATGCCTTCCGGGGCATCGCCATCGCCCCGTTTGTCAGGGGCACCATGGGATGCGTCATGCAAATTCCGTTGCGTGCTCGGCGGGTCGGGGAATTTTGCTGACAGGGTCACGGTTTGATCTGAAAGATACCTTCGATTTCCATCGCCACGCCAAAGGGAAGCGATGCGGCACTGACGGCCGAGCGACTGTGACGCCCGGCATCCCCCAGAGCTTCGACCAGAAAGTCGGAGGCCCCGTTCATAACCTTTGGCTGTTCCTGGTATTCCGGGCCGGAATTCACATAGCCAGTCAACTTCACCACCCGCAGGAGGCGGTCCAGATCACTGCCACAGGCTGCCTTAACCTGGGCCAGCAGGCTAATCGCGCAACTGCGCGCCGCTGCCGCGCCCTCTGCGGTGCTGAGATCCTTACCTACCTTGCCGATGATCATGCCGTCACCATCCATCGATATCTGGCCCGAGACATAAACGATATCCCCCACAACCGCATAAGGGACGTAATTGGCCGCTGGTGCCGGGGCATCCGGCAGGGTAATTCCCATTCTGGCCAGGTGCGCTTCATAACCCTTGTTCATCTACACCTCTTCTACTGGATATTGCCCGTCCAGAGGAGCCCCGGGCGCACGACCGGGGAACACGGCTGATCAGCTTTCGCGGAAAGCGCGGTTGAAATAGTCGGTCAGCGGTCGCACCAGATAGGCGATCGGGCTGCGATCCTCTGTGCGAATGAAGGCTTCAACCGGCATCCCCGGCAGCAGGATGACATCGCCAAGCCTCTCCGCCTCGCCATCGTTAAGGATGATCTGCGTCTCATAGAAGCCAAAGCCTGTCACCTCATCAACAAACGCATCAGCCGAAATGCGCGTGACCAGCCCGTAGACATCCGGGGTCTTTATGTCGAAAACCGGAAAGCGCAGCACCACATCCTGTCCGACAAAGACCTGATCCACATGGATCGCCTCTACACGGGCCGAGATGACCAGGGGACGATCCTGCGGAACCACAAACAGGACTGGCTCTGCCGGGCGTACAACCGAACGGGGGCCATAGACCGTCATGCCATAAACAAGACCGGACACAGGGGCGCGCATATCCATCTGTTCCAATTGGTGGCCTAGTGTGCGGGCGCGTTCGGCCAGCTCTTCCTCTCGCACACGCACCTGCTGCAATTCGGCAATCACCTCCTCACGCTGTTCTGTTTCCAATTGCAGGATCGCAATCTCAATCTCAGTGCTGCGCTCTTGCGCCTGGGCGATTCTGGCGTCAATGTCACCGATGTTGCCAAGGAGATTCGCATCTTCCCGCTCAAGGGCCAGAACCCGCGCCGCCGGGGCAAGCCCGCGGTCCAGCAAATCCTGTTGTGATTCTAACTCTTCCCGGATCAATTCCTGCTGCCGTTCCAGGGCAGCACGTCGTGCACTCAGCCCCTCGATCTGGCTTGCAATCTGTTCAGTACGGCGATTCAACTGATCAATCCCGCGATCCAGCGTGTCGCGCCGTGCGGCAAACAGGTTCAATTGACCCGAAAGGATATCGGCCAGTTCCGCACTGGCCATCGCAGCGGACAGCAACGCGGCACTAAACAGTACCTCTGCTTGGCCGTCGCGTTCGGCCTCCAGCCTGGCGCGGCGGGCACGAATCTCGTTCAGCTGTGCGCGTACCACCGCGTAACCAGAGGCAATTTCGGACGCATCAAGACGGACCAGAACCTGGCCCTCCCTAACATGTTCACCTTCTTCAACCGCCAATTCGATGACAACACCGCCCTCCGGGTGCTGCAGAACCTGGCGGTTCTGATCAACCTCAATCTGGCCGGACGCGATAACCGCACCCGCGAGATTAGAGAAGACCGCCCATGAACCGAAACCGCCAAGCAGAACCGCCAGGGACAGCATGCCCAGAATCATGGGCTTGCGGACAGACCATACCGTGCGCCCGGGCGGTTCGGCGGCGACCTCTGTTTGGTGGGCAACGGCGGTGGTGGATTTGGTTGTTGCAACGGCGGTTCCAGTCATCAGCTTAACCCCCCGGCCGCTTTACCCGAGGCGACATCCTGGTAATTTACAATTGCTTTCTCTAACACCTCATCGCGCGGACCGAAAATCTTGGGTATCCCCTTGTCAAGTATCAGGCACATTTCACATTCCTGAACGATAGAGGGCCGATGCGCCATGATCAGAACCCCGCAGTCATTGGCCTTCATCTCTCGGATCGCCTGATTCAGGGCATCGCTGCCTTTGGCGTCCAGGTTGGAATTCGGCTCGTCCAGAATTAGAAGCACCGGTTCCCCGTAAAGTGCCCGCGCAAGCCCGACGCGTTGGATTTGCCCGCCTGACAAGCGTGATCCGATCGCCTTGACCGGCGTGTCATAGCCTTTGGGCAGTTCCAGGATCATGTCATGAACCGCGGCCTTCTGCGCTGCCTTGACCACCGCTTGGGGATCGGGGTTGGTCGACAGCCGTGCAATATTCTCGGCAATCGTTCCGTCAAACAGCGTCACCGTCTGAGGCAGATAGCCGATCAGCCCGCCAAGTACTTCTGGATCATATTGATCCAGCGTCGCCCCGCCCAGGCGAATCTGGCCTGCTGCCGGGGGCCAGACGCCGGTCAATGCCTTGGCCAGCGTGGATTTCCCGGCCCCGGACGGCCCGAACACACCCACGGCCTGCCCCGGTTTCAACCGAAAGGTAACGCCGCGCAGGTTTGGCTGGCTTTGGCCCAAGGGTACCACCGCCAATTGATGCACATCAAGCCGCGCCGCGGGGCGGGGCAGTGGCAGGCGTGCGGGCTCGGGCGGGATATGGTTCAGAAGCTGTCGCAGTTTGGCCCAGCCCTCTCGCGCACGTTGGAACAGGGCCCATTGCCCGATGGCCAGTTCGATGGGTGCAAGGGCCCGGCCCAGCAGGATTGAACCGGCAATCATCGCACCCGCGGTCAGCTCACCTCGCAACACCAGCAAGGCCCCCAGGCCCAGCATCGCGGATTGCAGGAACAGTCGCAGCGTCTTGGTCAAGGTCGTGAAACCGCCCACAAGGTCGCTTGATTTGATCGATTGGCCAAGTGCCTCTCCACGCTGCCCGCGCCACCGCTTGAACGCCGCACCCTGCATGCCCAGACTGTATAGAACCTCGGACTCAGACTGCAGATTCGCGGCCATACGGTCGGTGTTCATTTTTGCTGTGCCGGAAATCTTTAGCGGGTCGCGCGTCGTGGCTTGGTTGGCCGCGGTGATAAGGATAAGCAGCACCCCGCCCGTGATCGCCAGCCAGCCGAGCCACGGATGCAATATAAAGATCACCGCCGTAAAGATCGGGGTCCACGGAATATCGAATATGGCCAGAAAAACAGGGCTGGAGAGCAGGCGCTGAACCGCTTCCAGATCCTGCAGGCCGGTTTGCTGTTTTGCCTGACGGCGGGCCTGCGTCAGTGCCGCACTGAACACACGCGCATCCATGTTGTCCTGCAATCGTGCGCCCACCCGCGCCACAATACGGCCCCGGGCGTAGTCCAGAAGCCCCATCATCAGGAACAGAAAGGCGATCAGGATCGTCAGGTTTACAAGGGTTGGCACGGACTGGCTGCCCAGAACCCGGTCATAGACCTGCAGCATGTAAATCGGCCCGGTCAACATCAGCAGGTTAGTGAACACGCTGAACAGGAACACGGCCCAAAGCAACCGGGCATTGGCCCGGCGCTGCGCCGTCAACTCATCGGTCCCGACCGGATCCTGGGTTGTTGCCCTCTGGCTCATGGCCTGTTCCACTCTTCGCATGTGTCAATGCGGATGCGCAGCTTGACTCTGCACCGCCCTGCGCCGTTTAAAGAAAATTGCCGCCTCTTGCAATACCTTAAAGGCACGGATTTCGTGTTAGAGGTATAAAGCCCCTGTGAGGATAGCGATGCCTGTATCGAAAAAATTCGTTCTCACTGGTTTTCCCCTGGCTGTCGGCTTGGCCCTACTGTCGGCCTGCGGTCCTGCCCCCCTGCCGCCGGGCGGGGCCATCAATGACCCACACGAAGGGCAGAATCGCGCCGTGCACGAATTCAACCGCGGCTTGGATCGCGCAATCGTGCGCCCGGCCTCTCAGGTCATCGGCCAATCCCTGCCCAAACCGGTGCTGGCCGGGGTGGGGCGGATGTCATCCAACCTAAGCCAGCCGGGAACCGTGATTAATGATCTGTTACAGCTCCGCATGGCTGATGCGATGCACAACACTTCCCGCTTTCTGATTAATTCCACCATCGGGCTTTTGGGCATTTTTGATCCGGCGTCTGTGATGGGGCTGGAGGAGCGCAAAAGCGACTTTGGCCAGACCCTGCATGTCTGGGGGGTGCCTGAAGGCGCATATGTTGAGCTGCCGGTCTTCGGTCCTTCAACTTCGCGTGATACGCTGGGCCGTGTGGTGGATATTGTGATGAACCCGTTCAGGGGACTGGATGTGCGACCAGCCAATGCAGTACGCGGGGTCAATATCACATCGCGCCTGGGTGATCGGTATCGCTTTGGCGAAACCATCGACAGCATCCTGCATAAGGATGGCAACAGCTACGCCCGGGCGCAGTCGCTGTATTTGCAAAATCGCAGATTCGAGTTGCGGGGTGATGGTGAACCCGTGTATTTCGATCCTTATGTCGATCCGTTTTTCAACCCATACCCAGGAAAGTAGCACAGCATGCCGTGGCATGACCCGACGCGCCTTTGGTCGCCTTGGGTTTGCGACGGGCCTGGCCGCGCTGATGCCCGTTCCGTCGGCGTGTGCCTTAACAACGGCAGAGGCGCACACCCTGGTTGACCGGCTGGTTTCCGACATCTTCGCAGCGATCAATTCAGGCCGGTCCGAGGCGCAGGTGCTGCGCGAGTTTGAACAGATTCTGGTGCGCTACGCCGATATCCCGATTATCGCGCAATCGGTGCTGGGCCCGCCCGCCCGCAGTGCCAGCCGCGCCCAAATGCGCGCCTTCACCGAAGCATTCCAGGGCTATATCGCGCGCAAATATGGTCGCCGTTTCCGAGAGTTCATCGATGGCAGGATCATTGTCACTGGCAGGCGGCAGGTGAACCAGTTCTTTGAGATCGTCTCGACCGTGCGTTTGCGGAATGAAAGCCCGTTTGAATTGATATGGCTGGTTTCCGACCGATCCGGGCAGAACCGGTTCTTTAACCTGATCATTGAGGGCGTGAACCTGATAACGACAGAACGGACCGAAATCGGCGGAATGCTGGATCGCCGCGGCGGCGATATCGACGCCTTGATAGCACATCTGCGTACCGCCGGTTAAACCCAGTTGTGGCGATTCCGACGCCGGGGGATATGTCCGGAATTTACATAATAAGACGCCACATAAATTATCCTGTGCATGCGGGGACTGGATGAAGGGCGAGGTGTAGGGATCTGGGATCGTGTGCTGGTCGTTCTTCTGCCTTGTTACGGCTTTGCCTGGCCCCCCTTCTTGTTCTGCTCATGGCACCCCCCACCGTGGCCTTGCCCGCTGGCCTCATCGTGTCACGTGCGCGGCCTGTGTCGCGCTGGTCTGGCCCAGTCTTTGGCTCCTGATACGCACAAGGCCACCCTGATGGTGGCCTTGCGCTGGTTTGCGGATTCTATGCCCCGGTGCGGCGCAAATCAACGCCGCTTTCCGGGGTTCCCCCCAAGCGGTTTTGATGTTCCGCCTCAGAACACAAAATCGGCTTCGGTCAGGTCCGTGTGGTCCACGCCCTCCAGCGTGATGCTGCCACCATCCCAGGTGATGGTTGCATCACCACCTTCATCAGCAATGGCCAGGTCATCAAACCCGACATCGCTTGCAGTGATCTGGATCAGGTCCATGCCGTCTTCAAAGTCGGTGATCACGTCATCCCCGTGGCCAGTGTCGAAAGCAAAGGTATCCTTCCACTTGCCACCGGTCAGAACATCATCACCGTGACCGCCAATCAGCGTGTCGGAATACCTGCCCCCGTCAAGGGTATCATCACCACGATTTCCTGCCAGGGTATCACGCCCGACACCGCCATTGATGACGTCGTTATCGGCACGGCCAATCAGTCTGTCGTTACCCGCACCGCCATCCACCGAGTCCCGGCCGCTTGTGCCGGTCAGCGTATCGCTGGCATCGGTGCCGTCGAGCTCGTTGACCTTGCCCCTGGCACCGGCCTTATCATCCGCATCCCCTGCAAAGATGAAGTCCTCTGCCGTCAGGGTTGCGGAGGCCACGCCCTCCAGCGTGATGCTGTCTTTGGTGTTCCAGGTGATGACGGCAGCACCTTCAGCGTTGTCGGTGATGGTCAGGGCGTCCTGGGCCACGCCCTCCAGCACGCGGCTGTTCTCTGTGCCATCTGTGTTCCAGGTGATG
>JACONJ010000011.1:0-11352 GCA_014323785.1 Paracoccaceae bacterium
GCCCTGACGCAACGGGACGCATTGGGTGAGGCACCGGACCTTCAGAAATGCCCGGCATGGATGGCCTGCCAATACCTGATAAACGCCTATGAGGAAGGCGGGGAACGGGCAGCCGCCCGCACCATCAAACGCATGGGCGGGGAACAGGCGGGGAATGTTAACGCCCTGGCCTATGCCATGCACGGCCACTGTGAAAAACGAAAGGACGCGCACGAGGCCGTGTTCTATAACGGGCTGGTTGGGGTGTGGACGGACCTGGTGGTGGAGGCGGCACGGCTGCCCGATGAACAGCAGATGACCATGCAGATCAAGGAAGTGTAAAATGGCAAAGAGCGCACGACAGCACGTGTTTGAGGGCATGGAACTGCTGCCCGATGCACTAATCCCCTTTGTGGAATTGCGCCTGGAGGCAGCGATTCGGGGGGTATGAAGGTAGAGGCATAAAGCCCGAAAAAAGGGGGGCTTCACGGGTTTCCTTGCCCTGCCGCCCCGATTGTCGATGCCCGAACCGCCCCCCCTCAATTTGGCACAATTTCGCACATGGTCTGGTGTTTATTTCGCCCCGCTACACCTGTCGGGCCTGTCCGCGGGTGTGCAATAGCAGGTGGCGTTTGCGTCGGAGGAACACGCCCCGCAGAACCGGTAAAGCCTGCCGAGGCGTCCAGCACCAACATACCACGGGTCCGGCGTCCTTTGGTGATCCGCTCAATCTGGGGCCACCTGTGCAGCCTGTTCACAACCACCCGTGCCATCAAAACATCCAGCAGGGCGCGGTCACCGGGGGCCAAGGGGCCGTAGCCCGCCAGGAGGGCCTTGGTATCCTGCTCCGCAACGGCCGAAAATTGGCTTGTCTTATCGACATATTTGGCCTGTATGCTAACCAGAAAGTTGGCCAGGTCAAACATGGCGAAATTCTTTTGCCCATACCGGAACATATCAAATCCAACCGGGCCTGCGTCGGTCGTGAGGATGTTGTATTGTTGAAAATCCCCGTGGGTGATGGCGTGGGTGACGTCCAAGGATCCCGTTCTGTGCACCAGCATCCGAAACCGCTCTTGAGCCGCGATGCAGACGGGGTCATCCCGCATCGTGGCCCATTCCTTCTGGAGCCGGTCAAACCACCTGAAGGCATCCCAATGTTTGATCGATGTGCGGTTGATCCGGTGCAACCGGGCAATCCATGCGCCGATTGCCTCGAGGTGTTTGTGTCGCGCAGGGGTCTTGAGAAGCTGGGTAACCGCGTGGCCTTCGATCCAGTCGATGGCAAAGAAGGCTTCGGTATCTGCAAGAAAGCGGGGGGCAGCGACGGGCATACCTGCAGATGCCAGCTCTGTCAGCACCCGCCATTCTTTCAGGGTCGCCTCCCGTGATTGTGGCCATTTGACGGCGAGGGGGGGGTAGCCCGAATGCCTGGCGTGCCACACTGTCCGCACGCCTGGGGGGCGGTACTATGATAAATGCGCCTTAGATGCCACGTTTTGGCCGTCCCGCCGATATGTTCAGCCAGGGTGGCCCTTACCGCCTTTTGCTGTTTCGGTTCCGAGATTCCCTGTGCCATCGCCACTATATTACACGTTACACGGATGCAGTTCCGCCGCAAGGGGTGTTGTAGCGGTTTCGGATGACTTTCGGGGGGCCAGTCATCGGCCTGCTGTGTGGCACCCGTTGTCGCGCGATGTGCGATTCGATTCGCGGGTTAGGGGGTGGTGCGGTTCCGGCCGCGGGGCGTGTGGGGGAGAGGTGCGGGGATAAGACCCCGAACCAGGGCGGGGACAGCCGCGATACCCGCGCGTAAATATTTGAAAAAGAATGGTATTTTGGCAGATACCTTGCAGAACGCTATACGGTTTTCCCTTTGCGCACGGATGCAAATTATTTTTGGTGTCTGGTAAAATTTACACTTGATACTGTCTAATTTACATGACACACTGACCAGCAGATGGGGCTGTTCTGTTCCCGGACCGGGGGCCGATCACGTCCAGTTTTCGCGGCGTGCCGTTCGTGCGCCGCACCCGAACCAAAGAGGAGTGGGAGACTTAACATGTCTGATCCCGATAAAGTATGGCCCACTGGCCTGACGGAACGTGAAGCCGAGGAAGTGCACAGCTACCTCATCGATGGTACCCGCGTCTTTGGGGCGATTGCCTTGGTGGCTCACCTGCTGGTGGCTGTCTCGACGCCCTGGCTTGGTTAAAGGAGGTCTGGCCCAATGAATAACGCGAAAATGTGGCTGGTGGTGAAGCCCACCGTAGGTGTGCCGCTGTTTCTTAGCGCGGTCGCCATTGGATCCTTTGCGGTGCATGTCGCCGTTCTGACCAACACGACCTGGGTTGCGGATTTCCTGTCCGGTGCCAAGATGGGCAGCAGCATGGCGGCGGTGGAGACCGAGGCCAACATGCTTCCCGCGCGTGCTACGGCCGGGGCCGAGGCACCCGTCTACCTGGACGCCGCGGCGACCACGGATGATGGCCTGCTGGTTGTTCTGCCCGACGGGCGGACAGCGCGGCTGGTCATAGAGGATGATGTGGCACTTGCATCATCATCGATACTGCCACAGGTGGAGACCCGGTAGGGTTTTCCCGTTTCGGGGTGGCGAAAGACGAGCATACGCTGCGCAGCTTTCGCTTCCCGGTTCCCTGACGGGTGCGCCCGTCAGGGGCCCCTTCGGGCGGGGTGGGACAGATTTATGATCAATTATCGAAGATTTGCCCTTGAACAGATCAGCCGGATTGCCCCGCGCTATCTGCCGTTTGCGGATGTGGCAAGCGATGCGCTGCCCCTGTCGCGCCTGCTGCGCCTGTCGCTGTTTCAGGTGACTGTCGGGATGGCCCTGGTGCTGCTGGTGGGTACGCTGAACCGGGTGATGATCGTTGAATTAGAGGTTCCCGCCGCACTGGTGGGGATTATGATTTCCCTTCCCCTGCTGTTCGCGCCGTTTCGGGCACTGATTGGCTATCGCTCAGACATTCACGCATCCGCGCTGGGCTGGCGGCGGGTGCCGTATATCTGGAAGGGCACGATGCTGCAATTCGGCGGCTTTGCGATCATGCCCTTTGCGCTGCTGGTTTTGTCCGGCTATCAGGAAGCGGCGGATGCACCGCTGTGGATTGGCCACTCCTCGGCCGCGCTGGCCTTTCTGCTGGTGGGGGCAGGGGTGCATATGGTGCAGACCGTGGGCCTGGCCCTGGCGACGGATCTGGTGCCGGCCCAGGATCAGCCCAAGGTTGTGGGGCTGATGTATGTTATGCTGCTGGTCGGCATGATTGGGGCCGCGCTGATTTTCGGCGCACTGCTGGTGGAGTACACACCGGGCCGGCTGGTGCGCGTTGTACAGGGGGCGGCGGTTGTCACGGTTGCGCTGAACCTGCTGGCCCTGTGGAAGCAGGAGCCCCGGGATCGTGCGCGCGCGGCACGGGCAGACACCCACCCCGAATTTCGTGAGGCCTGGCACCTGTTCGTGCGGGGGCGGGGGGCCATCGGGCTGCTGGTTGTCATTGCGCTGGGGACAATGGGGTTCGGGATGGCCGATGTGCTGCTGGAACCCTATGGTGGCCAGGTGCTGGATATGTCGGTGGCCGTAACCACCCGGCTGACAGCGGTGCTGGCCCTTGGGGGGCTGCTGGGGATCACTGTGGCGTCCCGGGTGCTGTCGGGCGGGGGGGAACCGATGCAGGTGGCCTGGTATGGTACCCTGTGCGGCGTGCCGGCCTTTGCGCTGATTATTGCCAGCGGCCCGTTGGGTGTGGTGCCCGTGTTTGTGCTGGGCACGGCACTGGCCGGTTTCGGGGCCGGGCTGTTCGGGCATGGAACACTGACCGCCACGATGCGCAGCGCACCGCGCGACCAGATCGGCCTGGCCCTGGGGGCCTGGGGGGCGGTTCAGGCCACGGCCGCGGGAATCTCTGTGGCCTTGGGTGGCCTGATCCGCGACCTTATCGTCGCCCTGCCGCACAGTGGGGATTTTCGCCCTGAAGCACCTTATACGCCGGTATTCAGCCTTGAATTGGTGCTTCTGATCGGGGCACTTGGGGTGATGCTTGGGCTTCGGCGCGCCCAGGCCGGGCGTGACCAGGCCCGTCACCCGACGCCGCGGCAGGCACCCGCCGCCGCGGACTGCGCATATCCCGCCGCGCCCGCGGCAGCAGAACAAAGGGGATAACCCATGACCAAAATCATCACCCGGTATTTCAACAGCGTTGCGACGGCCCGCAAGGTGCAGGCCGAACTGGTTGAGTGCCGGCGATTCTCGCCGCACATCATCGACCTGTATCAGGCGCAAAAGGGTGTGGTGAAGATGCTGACCAAAGCGCACGTGGCACGGGCAACGGCGCAGGCCTATCGCGCACGCCTGGCCAAGGGCGGGGCGGTGATACTGGTGCGGGCGGGGTATCGCCCGTTATGCGTCGCGCGGATCACGCGTGAGGTAACCGCCGCCTTGGGTGCGGTTAATATGGGCAGGCTGGTTGAAGAGGTTGAGATCAGGGACGCGCCGGACCCTTATGCCAATCGGGTGTTGACGCATCATCCGCTGATGCTGACCCGAAGGCGGCTGCCGGACAGCACGCATTTTCACATGGCGAACTGGCCCATCCCGCTGATCAGCCGCCGGGTGCCTGCGAATCTGTCGCTTATTACACCACCGGATGCACGGATGGCGAACTGGCCCATCCCGCTGCTCAGCCGGCGCAAGCCCTGGGATCGGTTTGCCTTTCCCCGCCACGCGCGGATGGCGAATTGGCCCATCCCGTTGCTCAGCCGGCGCAAGCCCTGGGATCGGTTTGCCTTTCCCCGCCACGCGCGGATGGCGAATTGGCCCATCCCGTTGCTCAGCCGGCGCAAGCCTTATACCCGCACGCTGATCGGCCCCCACACGCGGATGGCGAACTGGCCGTTCCCGCTGCTGATCAACGGCAAATACGGGGCCGGTGCGCTGATCCCCGGTGCGCCGCGAATGGCGAATTGGCCCATCCGGCTGATCAGCCGGCGCACACCGGCGGACCGGTTCGCCTTTCCCCGCCACGCGCGAATGGCGAATTGGCCCATCCCGTTGCTCAGCCGGCGCAAGCCCTGGGATCGGTTTGCCTTTCCCCGCCACGCGCGGATGGCTGATTTTATCCTGCCCCTGATCACAAAACCGCAGGATGCACCGGATCAGGATAAGCGCTGGTCCCTGTCGCGGGCATTGGGCCTGCCGACGGTGCAACCGCGCTGAAAAGTTACCCATTGAAATGGCGGTTGCCCCTTATCGGCACGGGTGTGAGCCCTTGCGCACGGGATTGCCGGAAACCGACAAATCCTGTTGACAGGGCTGACGTTCCCTGCCAGTGTGGGGGTACGTGTGTTGCGCTTGGACGGGGAATACACGGAGAATGCGTTGTGACACAATGAACGTCTTAGGTGGGGGCCTTTCGTGTTGATGCCAGGACGTGCCATTCATAAGGACGCGAACCCATGAAACTGAAAATTGCCATCGCTGCTGCTGCCCTGCTTGGCCTGACGGCCTGTTCGGGGGAAGATCACCTGAAAGCTGTTGCTGTCGGGGCCGCCTCCAGGGCGGACGGTTATCGTGTCTGGGCCGCGTGTTTGCCCGGCCGGGTGGATGCCAACGTGATCGGCCGGGGCATTGCCGCCGTGAAAGAAGCAGGCGGGGGGTATGGGAATTGGGCGGCCCGCTATCTGCGGGATTATGACGCGGCCCAGTGGGGGCACCTGTCAGAACGCCAACGCTACTGGGCCCGGCGCACGCAGACAAGGGTTGCAAATTGCACCCGGCTGCACTGGAATAACCTGTGACCATCTGGCAGGGGTGTAACACCCGTGTCAGCACCCCTTGGAACGGAGCGCATCGATGAAACGGAAAATTGCAATCACGGTGGCCATGCTGGCCCTTGCGGCCTGTACCCCACCGCAACCTGTAACAGAGTATCGGCCGGTTGTCGATTTGGACCAGCCGGGGTCCGAATCGTTTGAAACGGATTTGCGGGCGTGCCGTAACATTGCGTTGCAGGTGCAGGCCCGGTATGAGGAACGCCAAAGGCAGGAAGCGGGCAACATCCTTGCAGGGGCCGTGATCGGGGCTGCTGTCGGGCATGCTGTTGGCGGACGGGGCCATTACCAGAACGAATTAGCCTGGTATGGGGCGGCTGTTGGGGCGTCATCTGCTGCCGAGTCTTCAGTCTATGGCCATGACATGGTTCATTATGGCCCCCGTCGGGTCATTGACCGTTGCATGCATAATCGCGGGCATGTTGTCCTGAATGATTTGGGCTTTGGCTGAATGAAGTTTGGGCGGGGCTGTAGTGGCCCTGCCTGCCCCCCGTTGGGACGGGCCGGCCGTTGAATGCTGACGCCCCGCGCGGTTCTGTGCGGGCGATGAATGACGGGGGCAGATGTTCACAGGATTGCCATATACCCCGCCATATGATCCGGGGCGCACGGGAGCACCAGGCCACCATGCGTGAGCCCACGCCCGACATGGGCCGGCCCACGGGCCTGGAGGTGCTGGTGCCAGGGGTACTGGTCACGGGGCTGGTTCCCGCTGGTGTGGTGCGGATTATCACGGCTGAATGGTGCGGCACCCAGGCGGTCCGGATTACCTTTGAAGACCTGCACGGGACCGTGCGTGAGCGGATGGTATACCGCGACGGGGCGGGCGACGTGCGCGGTGTGCCGCCGCCACCGCCGTTTTCGCTTGAGGCAGATGGGGGGCTGCTGCGGCTGGCGACAGAGGCCCACCGGATCAGCCTGGCGCATCAGTTTGATCCGTATCTTGCCCTTCACACCAGCTTGGTCCGGCCCCTGCCGCATCAGATTACGGCGGTTTATGATCGGATGCTGCCCTGCCAGCCCCTGCGCTTTCTGCTGGCTGATGATCCGGGGGCGGGTAAAACGATTATGGCCGGGCTTCTGATCAGGGAACTGATGGTACGGGGGGATGTGGCGCGGTGCCTGATCATTGCCCCCGGCGGCCTGGTTGAACAGTGGCAGGATGAGCTGGCCGAGAAATTCGCCCTGTCTTTCGATCTTTTGACGCGGGATCTGGCGGCGGATGCAGGGGCGGGCAATCCGTTCGATACGCATAACCGCCTGATCGCCCGCCTGGACGGGCTCTCGCGCAATGCCGCATTGCAGGACCGGTTATTCCGCGCGGCAGAGTGGGATCTGATCATCGTTGATGAGGCGCACAGGATGTCGGCACAGTGTTTCGGGGCCGAGGTCAAGCGCACCAAACGCTACCAGCTGGGTGAACGCCTGGGCCAGCACACCCGCCACCTGCTGCTGATGTCGGCAACGCCGCATAACGGGAAAGAGGCCGAATTTCAATTATTCATGGCCCTGCTGGATGCTGACAGGTTCGGGGGCGGTGGCGGGGCGGGGCCACCGGTGGCGGTTCCCGGCGATATGATGCGGCGTTTGACCAAGGAAGAATTGGTGAATTTTGACGGCACGCCGCTGTTTCCGGAACGCCGCGCCTACACAGTGCATTACAAATTATCCGAACACGAGGCAGCATTATACGCCGCTGTCACCACCTATGTGCGCGAAGAAATGAACCGCGTGCAACGATTTGCCGCGGATGGCCGCACAAGGGCCAATGTGGGCTTTGCCCTGCAGATTTTGCAGCGGCGGCTGGCGTCCTCGCCAGCGGCGATTTACAACTCCCTCCGGCGGCGACGGGAACGGATAGAGGCGGCACTGAACGCCGCGCGGACAGGCGGGCAGGGGGCACTGGCGGCCCCCGACAATACCCTGTTCCCCGAAGATGCCGACGACGAGTGGGAAGAGCAGGAAGGCCTGGACCAGGCCGTTTCCGGCGCGACATGTGCCAAATCCATCGCGCAGTTAGGGATGGAACTTGAAACCCTGAAGCAGCTCGAAAAGCAGGCCCGGGCGGTTCTGACTTCCGGCCGCGATACAAAATGGGCGCAGCTGGACAAGATTTTTGATGAGGCGCTGATGCACGGGGCGGACGGGACACGGCGGAAATTGATCATCTTTACCGAGGCGCGGGATACGCTGGCGTATCTGCACAGAAAGATCGTCGACCGGCTGGGCACGGCCCAGGCGGCAGCGGTGATCCACGGCGGCATCAGCCGGGGGGACCGCCGGGCCATCATTAACCGGTTTATGCAGGATAAGACGCTGGTGGTGCTGATCGCCAATGACGCAGCGGGAGAGGGCGTGAACCTGCAGCGCGGGCATTTGATGGTGAATTATGACCTGCCGTGGAATCCGAACCGGATTGAACAGCGCTTTGGCCGTATTCACCGCATCGGGCAGACCGAGGTGTGCCATTTGTGGAACCTGGTTGCGGCCAACACACGAGAGGGGCAGGTGTACGGCCGCCTGCTGGATAAGCTGGACACGGCGCGCGGTGCGCTTCAGGGGCGGGTTTATGATGTGCTGGGCGAGATGTTTCAGGATACCCCCCTGCGGGATCTTTTGTGGCAGGCCATTCAATACGGGGATCAGGCGGATGTTAAGGCAAACCTGTTCCGGCAGATTGATGGCGCGGTTGATCAGACTCGCCTTGAACAGCTCCTGCACAAGCGTAAACTGACCCAGGATGCGCTGTTCGGTGCCGATGCCACAGACATCCGCCTGCGGATGGAACGGGCCGCGGCCGCACGGCTGCAACCGCACCACATCCAAGGCTTTTTTCTTGAGGCGTTCGCGCGATTCGGCGGGACAATCAAGCCGCGTGAGGCCGGACGGTGGGAAATTACGCACATCCCCCTGCGTCTGCGGGAATGGACCCGGGCCACCCCCCCGGTCCCCAAACGGTATGAACGGATTTGCTTTGACAAAGCCCTGATCAACCGCCAGCCGGTTGCCGAATTCATCTGCCCCGGTCATCCCCTGCTGGACGTGGTGGTTGACATGGTCTGTGCGCAATATGGCCACCTGCCCCGCCAGGGGGCGGTTTTGGTGGATGAGTCGGACCACGGTACCCAGGTTCGGGCGATTGTGCTGCTGGACCACAGCATTACCGACAGGGCCAGCGACACCGATAACGACACTGGCACCGGGGCGGTGCGGGTGATTTCCCGGCGGCTTGAATTTGCCGCCGTGACGGGGGCGGAACAGGTTGCAGGCGCGGGAATGGCCCCGCATCTGGACGTGCGCCCGGCCACGGCCAGCGAACGCGCCATGGCGGGGGCGGCTCTGGCGCAGCCCTGGCTGTCTTGGGACCGGCTAAAGGAACGGGTGACCGATTTCGCCACGGGTGGGCCGGCCCGCGCACATCTGGAAGAGGTCAGGGCCCGCCGCCTGCCGCAGATTGAACAGATTGAGCGTGAGGTGAACACCCGCCTGCGGACCGGGATCAATTACTGGGACGGGCGCGCCGCCGAATTGAAGCAGCAGGAACAGGCCGGGCGCAGTACCCGCCTGAACTGGCGGAATGCGCAGCGGCGGGCCGAAATGTTAGAGGGGCGCCTGCACACCCGCCTGCGACAGTGCCGCGCGGAACAAGAGATGACATCGGCGTGGCCCGAAATCCTGGGCGGTTTTGTGGTGATTCCCCGTGGCCTGCTCAAGGGGCTGCAAAGGGCGGAATCAGGCGATACGGGGCAGGCCCCGGTGGCCTTTGCCCAGGATGCCGCGGCGCGGCAGCGGGTTGAGGTCTGCGCGATGCAGGCGGTGATGCAGGCGGAACGCGATTTGGGCCACAGGCCCCGGGATGTTTCGGCGCAAAAATGCGGCTATGATATTCTGTCCTTTGACCCGGCCGCGGGGACGCAGCGGTTTATTGAGGTAAAGGGACGGGTCGCCGGGGCGCGGTCCATTGATGTGACGCGGAATGAGATTATCACATGCCTGCACGCGCCGGATCGGTATATTCTGGCGATTGTAGAGGTTGCCGATGGCGTCGCGCAGGAACCGCGTTATGTGCGGCGTCCGTTTGCGGTGGAGCTTGATTTCCGCGTGACCTCACAGCGTTTTGAACTGCCCCCGCTTCTTGCTGGCGCGGGGCCGCCCGGATGAACCCGCCCCACCGCCCGCGCTTGACGCCCGCGCCCCCGGTGGCTATATTGGCTTCATGAGCACACCGGACATCCACAGCGTCGCGCGGCAGCTGGCCGTATTCGGAGGTCGCGCATGAACACGCAGCAGGCGGATTACCGCACTGACATCGCCCGCCTGGCCGAGGATATGGCCAAACGCGACGCCGACAACCGCACCAGCATTGCCGACTATCGCACAGGGTGGGAGGCCATCCGCGCCAATATGGTGGAACATCAACGGGACTACCGCACCAGCATCGCCGACCTGAAAGCCGATGCCGCCAAACGGGATGCGGACGCCGCCAAACGCGACGCGGAGCAGGCCAAACGGGACAAGGACAACCAGCGGTTTCTTGTTACCCTGTTTGGCCTGCTTGTCGCCATTATCATCGGCGGCTTCGTGGTCTCGAACATCTTCCTGTAGAACCCTGTGTTCATTCGGGCCATCCCCGCCCCGGTCAGTGTGGGGGAATGTCCGCCCCGCCGCCCGCGCTTGACGCTGGCGCCCCCGGCGGCTATATTGGCCGCATGAGCACGCCCGACAACCACAGCATCGCGCGGCAGCTGGCCGTATTGGAGGAGCGCATGAACACGCAGCAGGCGGACTACCGCACAGGGTGGGAGGCAATCCGCACCGACATGGCTGGCCTGAAAGCCGACATCACCAAACGCGACACTGACATCCGCACCGACATTGCGCAGCGCGATACCGGGGCGGCACAGCGCGAAACCCGCATGCTTCTGGCGATTGCGGGGATGATCGGGCTGGCCGTGGCCTTTCTGCGCCTTGCCTCCGCCGGATAATCCCGGCCCCCGCTGTGCCTTTCGCCGTATGACGAGTCATGCGACAAAGATGAAATCCTCTGCCGTAATCGCCGCGTGATCCACGCCGTGCAACGTCAGGATACCGCCATTCCAGGTGACTGTGGCGTTCGCGCCAGCATCCTCAATGGTCAGGTCGCCGAACGCGACACCATCCCCCCTAAGGTGAAGCCTGTCCACGCCACCCTCGAAATCGGTGATGATATCGCCGTCGAAGGCAATATCGCCGTCGAAGGCGACCCTGTAAACGAACACATCGGCCCCCCCCCCGCCGGTCAGGGTATCCGCCCCATCCAGCCCGCGCAGACGGTTGTTGCCATCATCGCCGGTGAGCACATCGGCATGGTCCGATCCGCGCAGGTGCTCAAAATTGCTGATCACATCGCCCGCGGCATGGCCCCCCGTTGCCGTACCATTGCCCAGGCTGACAGTCACAGCCGCATCGGACCTGTGATAATCAAGCCAGTCGGCACCATCCCCGCCATCCAGCGAATCTGCCCCCTCCCCCCCGCGAAGCCAGTCG
>JACONJ010000011.1:11372-11465 GCA_014323785.1 Paracoccaceae bacterium
TCCCGCCCCCGCCGGTCAGGGTATCCGCCCCATCCAGCCCGCGCAGACGGTTGTTGCCATCATCGCCGGTGAGCACATCGGCATGGTCCGATC
>JACONJ010000011.1:11485-13484 GCA_014323785.1 Paracoccaceae bacterium
TCTCCCCCCCCGCCGGTCAGGGTATCCGCCCCATCCAGGCCGCGCAGGCGGTTGTTGCCATCATCGCCGGTGAGCACATCGGCATAGTGTGATCCGCGCAGATCCTCGATGTTGTACAGCACGTCGCCCGCGGCATGGTCGCCGGTGTTTGTCGCGCCCGGAATAAGGCTGACGGTCACGCCCGCGCGCGAGTCCGCGTAAATGGCCCAGTCACGGCCGGCACCGCCATCCAGCGTGTCCGCGTCGCGCTTGCCAACCAGCCGGTCATCGCCCGCGCCGCCCTTTAGCGTATCCGAATGCGGGCCACCGTTAAGCCGGTCATCGCCGGTGCCGCCCTCGAGCACGTCAGGGCCATAGCCGCCGATCAGCGTGTCATCATCCGTACCGCCCTTTAGCGTATCGGCGTGCGGGCCACCGCCAAGCCGGTCATCGCCCGCGCCCCCCTCCAGCGTATCCCTGCCCAAATCCCCGTACAGCACATCGTTCCCCACACCACCGTGCAAAATATCCGACTTCCAGTGACCATACAGCGTGTCATTATCCGCCCCGCCCAGCAGCACATCCTTGCCCAGGCTGCCGCTGAGCACGTCGTTACCGTCATTCCCTTCTAGCAGGTCATTGCCATGTTGACCGAACAGCCTGTCATCACCGGGACCGCCCGTAATCCGGTCATCCCCCGCCCCGCCGTTGATCGTGTTATCCCCCGCATCGCCGTGGATTTCGTTCAGCGCGATTGTGCCGGTCAGGGTGTCAGGCCTGTCATTGATGTGGATCCAGAAAAATCTGCCATCTATTTCAATCTGGGACCATGTGGCCATGATGTGAAGTTCCCTTTGGTCAGGTGGTTACGTTCGGTGTGGCTAGGGTGCAGCCTGCGCAGCCTGTCGTCTACCCCGCACCATACGGCGTGGGTAAGGGTGGCAACCAAACCATAATACCCTGCCCCGCGCAAGCCCCGAATCCCGGTATGAAATCCCGGTAACTGGCCCCATCATCACCCGCAGCAGCCGAACGGCCCGCGCCCCGCCCGCGCGGCCTGCGGCGATTCGCGCTGTTGCGTCCCCCGAAGCCGCACACATGTCCCCTTGCGCCGGCAGGCCGGAACCGGATAATGTGAAAAACATGAAAAAACATGTTGACACCCCGGCCCGGTGCGCCTATATCCCTGTTTTATCGCACCTCGATACGGACGTAAAAACAAATACATATGCAGGAAGGGTCTTGACACGCCCTGCATAATGCACCTGATCTGGATACTGGGCACCTGCCCCCTGACCGCTACCCAAAGGAAGAAACCCCATGGTTAAGATTACCGGAACCAGTAGATCTGAATACCTCAATGGCGACGCATCTAATGATGAAATTATCGGCCGCGGGGGTGATGACACGCTGGTCGGCCTCGAAGGCTACGACACGCTGTATGGCGAATCTGGCAACGACAGGCTGTTCGGCGGCGACGGGACTGACACGCTGCATGGCGGCAACGGTAATGACACGCTGTATGGCGGTCGTCATAACGATGTTTTGTCCGGCTATTGGGGCAATGACTATCTGGATGGCGAGCTGGGCGATGACTATCTGGATGGTGGCCGGGGCCATGACACGCTGCAGGGCGGCTGGGGCCATGACACGCTTTACGGTGGCCGGGGCCATGACGTGCTTTATGGCAGTGCCGGCAATGACACGATTCACGGCGACGGCGGGACATCGGCAGTACCGCAACTGGATTCACTGGGATGGGGCAACGATACGCTTGCCGGCGGCGCGGGGGCCGATACGATGGACGGCAACGGCGGACGCGACATGGCCGATTACAGTGCCTCATCCGCTGCCGTTAACGTGAACCTGGCCACGGGCCAGACCGCAGGCGGCGATGCCCAGGGCGACGTCCTGCGCAATATTGAGGGGCTGCGCGGCTCCGCCCATGCCGACACCCTGACCGGGGATGGCAACGCCAATGTTCTCGAGGGCAACGGCGGCAACGATACGCTGATCGGCA
>JACONJ010000012.1 GCA_014323785.1 Paracoccaceae bacterium
GCGGGCGCGCCCTCGGCCCGCGCCTTCGTGTCGGACTCCCCGCCTTCGCCCATGCCGTCGCCCCCCCGTCGCCTCGCCGCCCCCGGGGCGGCCCCGCGCATCATAGCGCATCCGGGCGCCCGGCGCGCCCCCGAGGGCCCCCTCTGCGGCCCCTAGCCTAGCGCCGTCCCGAGGCCCCTTCCATCGCCCCCAGCGGGGAGGCGGGAGGGCGGCGCCCTGCCCTACCCCTTCTTAGGGCGGCGGCGGACCTTTGTCTTGGGCTTCGGAGCCCTGCCCTCGGAGAGGGAAAGTTCCCTCGTCCTTTCGTAGAGGAGCAGCAGGTGCTCGGCGCGCTCGGCGTTGCTTACGAAGGGGCGAGTGCGCTTGGAGGAGAGGGAGGTCAGGTAGAGCCCGTCGACCGCCCTGTCCAGTTTTTCATGCGCCCTTTCCAGGACCTGCGGCATATTTCGGTATAGTCCCCCGAGCGCGCAGGAGAGGCCGCAATTCTCTCTGGCATCGAGGATGCCTTGGGCCAGCACTCGCAACTCTTCCCTGCTTCCCTGCCAATCCTTCGGCACGGGAAAGTTGTTGTAGCCGAAGCCGGGTGAGTAGCTGGGGTTGCCGCCGAGTTGTCCCGATATGGTGCGCACCCATACCATATGGAAGTTGGACATCAGCAGAGCTGAGTGCTCCAGCTCGATATCTTGTGAAACGTACAGTTTGTTGCTCGGAATGACGGGAGGATCCATCCATCCCATGGGAATGTAGCGCATGGTTGAAGACGAGACCTCGGGTATCACGAAGAACTTGCGCTTGGGCACATTGACGACATGGTACCTAGTGGGGATGTTGGCGATGGTAGCACCAAGGTTGCCGCTCCGACTCGAGTTGCGGTACTCCCTGACCTTCTGAACTTGGCGATAGCACTCGGGATACTTCGCCGCAATCTTCTCCTCTGAGAGATCTCCGAAGTAGAGTATCCAGCGCTTTTTTCCGCTCAAGAACTCTCGCCCTCCAACATAGGAGCGCAGAAGGTCTTCAGCCTGGGGCTCCCTTTCCAGCAGGGCTTCCATACCCTTCTCGTCGAAGATGTAATGCCCTCCATCCACGGGCTTGGAGCCGACCCGTATGCTCGGCATTCTGTTAATGGGTTCCTGTTCACGCTGAACGATTATGCGACTCGCGCGCCATGAGGAGGTCGGAAACAGGTAGGGGGAGATATGGCGAGGAGTGTCAGTATGAAGAGTTGGGTTCTTACCCTCCGATAGGTGGGTAACCAGTTGCTTCGCTCGCTTGCCACTACCGGTCTTCTGCACGCCGATGATGACGACTCGGACTTGGGCCTTATCCTCAATGTCGGAAGTCCAGCCGAAGGGCATGTATGCAAATGAGATTTCCAGATTCCACCTGTCAAGGAGCGGAGACCACAGCTGCGAAGGATGCTCGCCCTGCGTTATTGAGTCCGTGGCGACAAATCCCACCTTTGCGCTTCCGCTCTGAATGTACGCGGCCGCTTTCAGGAACCACGCGGCCACATGATCTATGCGCCTGCCGCCGTTGCCATAATCCTTTGCTATTCTCCGCAAATCATCGCTTCGCTCTCTGTCGTCGCTCCTTGCGAAACCCTCAAAGGGCGGATTGCCGAGCACGTACGAGCACTCCTCGGATGGCAACACCTCGTTCCAATCAATCCGAAGCGCATTCGCCTTCGTGATGTGCGGGGTATCCTTCAGAGGAATGCGAGCGAAGGGAACGCCGAATCGGCGCCCCAGCTGCTGATTCAGCTGGTGATCCATCATCCACAGAGCGGTCTCGGCGATGCGCTTAGAGAACTCGTCTATCTCGATGCCGTAGAACTGATGGACACGAAGCAGCGAGTAATCCTCCGGGTTCAGAAGGCCAAGATTTCTGTCGGGGTAGATTTCATCGAGCACGCGCATCTCCAATAGGCGGAGCTCGCGATAGGTGATGACGAGGAAGTTTCCGCAGCCGCAGGCGGGGTCTAGGAACTTCATCTCCCCCAGTCGCTGGCGGAATTCACGAAGGGCCTTATCGCGCCCGGATCCCTTGCGCTTGCATATGTCCTCGAACTCCTTCTTTAGGTCGTCAAGAAACAGCGGCCCTATCACCTTGAGGATGTTCTCCTCTGTGGTGTAGTGCCCGCCAAGCTTCCGCCTCCTGTCCTTGCCCATGATAAACTGGAACAGGGAGCCGAAGATGGCTGGCGACATTTTGGACCACCTGAATCTGCACGCCTGCAGCAGTTTCTCGGCCATCACCTCGTTGAAGACTGGAACTTCGTTGTCGTCATCAAAGAGCTTGCCGTTGATGTAGGGGAACTGACGCATCTCATCGGAGACATGCCTCTCGCGCCAGAGTTTTCCATCGGGTGTTTCCTCAGGCGCATTCAGCACCGAGAAAAGCTTCTCGATACTGGTGTGGATTTCCCCCACGCCCAGTCTCGCCTGCTTGGTGATGAATCTCCAGAATCTTCCCTTGGAAGTCCTGCGGTTCTCCTCCGTCGCATTCTGCAGGCGGAAGATGTCCGTGTTGTCGGCGAAGAGGCAGAAGACGAGGCGCACGAGAAAGCGGGCCATCTCCGACTCGTCGTGCCCCCGCTGCTCGAGTTCGTCGCACAAGTCGGAGAGGAGCCCAGTCGCCTCCTCGTTGGCCTGCTCGCGCTCCTCCTCCGTCGGCGGCTTTTCTTCCGCCACGATCTCGCGGAAGAGGTGTATGTACTCGGGCAGGTCATTCAGTGCGAAGGAATGCTTCCTGCGCGCCTTCAGGTCGTAGAGCCTGAACTCATCGAAGTTGCTGACAAGCAGGTACGGCGTGGGCTCCGTCAGATGATAGCTGAGGGCCTGCTTCACCGCCGCTTTCAAGTTCTCCCCTCGGCTCTTCTGCTCGACCAGCAGCTTGCCCTTCCACAGCAGATCGACGAATCCACGACCTAGGTTCCCATCCCTTATCCGGGTGGTTGGTGCCTCGAAGATCGCCTCTGGCTCGTTCTCGAGTTTCACGCCGAAGATGCTGAAGAGGTCGCGGTAGAAGAGCTGCGTCTCCCCGCTCTCGTGCCCCCTGCCCTTCCAACGGCTGACGAACTGGACGGCGCTGTTGTGGATGTCCTCGTCCATCATCGCCCCGTCGGCGCTCTGTTGCTTCGGTTTTTTCATCCCCGTGCCTCCCCTTTTTGGTTGCGAGGAGGGAGCGGTGCACGCCCCGTCCCCCGGTTCTTTGTCGTCGGGGCGGCGGGGGGCCGGCCGCAGGGGCGGCCCCTTCCGCTCGCGCCCTCGCGCTGCTCCTCCCCGTAGGCGGCCCTCCCACTCTCTCTCGCCCCGCGCGCGGCGTCCGCTGGGCCTCGCCGCCCCCGGGGCGGCCCGGGCATCCTAGCGCCTACCGGGGTCGGCG
>JACONJ010000013.1 GCA_014323785.1 Paracoccaceae bacterium
GATATGAACTGCCCGGCTGGAGTCCTCATAACTGGCCCAGTCGGCCTTGCCCCCGCCGCCGATCAGGGTATCCCTGCCTTCGCCACCGTTCAGGATGTCATTGCCATTGCCGCCGCGAAGGGTATCGTTCCCCTCACCACCCTGCAGGGAATCCTGACCTGCACCGCCATGGAGCGTGTCATTGCCACCGCCACCCTCCAGGGTGTCGTTACCACTTTTGCCCCAGACTTTGTCGTTTTTTCGGGTTCCCTCGAACCTGTCATCGCCATCCGTGCCTTTTGATCCAGGCGTCCACATGGTTTTCTCCTTCCGTTGAGGGTGAAAATCAGCCGAAGATAAAGTCCTCTACCGTCAGGGCCGTGTGGTCCACGCCCTCCAGCGTGATGCTGCCGCCATCCCAGGTCACAACGGTATCACTGCCTTTATCGGCAATGGTCAAGTCATCAAACCCGACATCGCTTGCAGTGATGTTAATCATATCCATACCATCTTCAAAGTCGGTGATCACGTCATTCTCGTGGCCAGTGTCGAACGCAAAGGTATCCTTCCACTTGCCACCGGCCAGAACATCATCCCCGTGACCGCCAATCAGCGTGTCGGAATACCTGCCCCCGTCAAGGGTATCATCCCCACGATTTCCTACCAAGGTATCACGCCCGACACCGCCATTGATGACGTCGTTATCGGCACGGCCAATCAGTTTGTCGTTACCCGCACCGCCATCCACCGAGTCCCGGCCACTGGAGCCGGTCAGCGTATCGCTGGCATCGGTGCCTTCGAGCTCGTTGACCTTGCCCACGGCCCCGACATCATCATCGGCACCCTCAAAGATGAAATTCTCCGCCGAGAGATCATCCGGAAGGACCGGCACTGCGTAGCCGACTTTTTGCAGGTAGATGCTGTTCTCCTCATCCCCCCAGGTTATCAGCGTGTTGGGATATTTTTCGGACTCACTTAACGGTCTTCTGGGGGCGTCCAAGATGAAATCCTCAGCCGTCAAGTCCGTATGGTCCACGCCCTTCAACAGGATGCTGCCGCCATCCCATTCAATCTTTGCATCACCATTGCCACCGGTAATGGTAAAGCTGCCAAACACGGGCCAGTGTGGGGTAAATTCCAGCAGGTCAACACCATCTTCAAAGTCGGTGATGGTATCATTCCCGTGGCCATAATCGAACACGAATCTGTCTTTGGCCGTGCCACCTGTCAGAACATCGTCCTTCCGACCGCCGTTTATCAAGTCCTGCCCTTTAGTGCCGACCAGATTGTCCTTACGTTTGGTGCCTGTAATCACATTATAATTTGGTTTAATATTCCCCTCGCGGTCAGTCCGGGTGAAGGTGAGGTCATCAAAGCTGTCCGGCACATCATCGCCGCGAAAGATAATCACATCCCCCCCCAGGGCCGAAATTCATGATCGTGTCGTGTCCGCTGTGGCTTTCGATGATGAAACTATCAGAACTGGAGCCGCCGCCGCCGCCCAGCAC
>JACONJ010000014.1 GCA_014323785.1 Paracoccaceae bacterium
TCGCGCCGCCCCTTGCGTGTGCGCCCCGTGTGCTGATAGGCAGGCGCAGGCGGGGGAACCATCATGCCGGTTTTGAACTGGATCGGAAAAGACGCGGTTGTGAACCATCACCGGGCGGTGCCGTATCGCCTGGTGCATTGCGATGGCGCGGCCTCGGCCGGGGACCGCGCCGCGGGCAACCTTCTGGTGCAGGGTGACAATCTGGAGGCGTTGAAGGCCCTTCTGCCCTATTACGGCGGGCAGGTGAAATGCATCTACATTGACCCGCCCTATAACACCGGGAATGAGGGCTGGGTGTATAATGACAACGTGAATGCGCCGGATATGCGGGCCTGGCTGGGCCGGGTTGTGGGGCGCGAGGCCGAAGACCTGTCGCGCCACGACAAGTGGCTGTGCATGATGTATCCGCGCCTGCGCCTGCTGCGCGACTTCCTGCGCCAAGACGGCGTGATCTTTGTGAGCATTGATGATGTTGAGGCAGGTCACCTGCGCCTGATGATGGATGAGATTTTTAGTGAAAGAAATTTTATCACACAGATAGTCGTTGAAGCGAACGCTCGTGGCCAGACTTATAAAGCCATAGCCAGAACACACGAACACCTGCTTGTTTATGGGAAAACAAATGCCGTTGAGATTTTTGAATTATCCGATAATGATCGGCCATTCAAACTCCAAGATGAGCGCGGAGGCTACGAGCTTTGGAATTTGCGGAATACAAACCATTATTTCAACAGGGAAACAAGCCCGACACTATTTTTCCCGATTTACGCTGCACCGGAATCTTTTGAGCGTGACCATCACCGCGTATCTTTGGAAAGGTCATCCCCTGAGCAGATAGAGATATTCCCGCTCGACGGTGAATTGAATGACGACTGCTGGCGGTGGAGTCAAAATCTTATCCGCCAAAAAGACCTGTCCGGCAATGCGCCCGACTTGATTGCCCGAAAAGTGAGAAGCGGGAAATGGAGCGTTTATCAGCGTGCCCGCAAAACAACAAAAAAGGCAAAGACTATTTTCAAAGGGCCTGAATACATCAATCAAACCGGGACAAACCAGCTAACATCTATGGGGCTGCGCGGGGCGTTTGATTTTCCAAAGCCCATCGGATTACTGGGCACAATTTTGGAACTTGTGACAGTCCCCGGCGATCTGATCCTCGATTCCTTCGCTGGGTCGGGCACCACGGGCCACGCGGTGCTGGACCTGAATAAACAGGACGGCGGCAACCGCCGCTTCATCCTGGTGGAAATGGAAGAACCCATCGCAACCAGCGTCACCGCCGCCCGCCTGCACCGCGTCATCACCGGCTACAACCGCGGCGGCGACCCCGACAAACCCGTCGAAGGGCTGGGCGGCGGCTTTCGCTACTGCCGCCTGGGCACCGCCCTGTTCGATGAATTCGGCGACATCAGCGCGGGCGTCACCTTTGCCGACCTGGCCGCCCATATCTTCTTTACCGAAACCGGCATGCCCATCCCGTCACGGGCCACGGGCACAACACCCCTGCTGGGCACCCACGGGGACCGCGCCGTGTATCTGCTGTTCACACCAAGACAGGAGGAAAGGCAGGAAGAAGGGTCTGGCACACCCCCGGCACCGTCCTGACCCCCGATGCCCTGGCCACCCTCCCCGCCCCGCCAAAGGGCTTCAACGGCACACAGGTGATCTATGCCGGGGGCACCACCATCCCCCCGCACCGCCTGCGCACCCAAAACATCACGTTCAAACAAATCCCCTATCAAATCCAGGGGGCATGACAATGGCAGTACCCGATTTTGAGTTGAAAGAGTATCAGCGCATCGCGCTGGACCGCTTCACCGCCTGGCTGCGCACCACCGCGGAAACGGGGGCCGATACGGCCTTTTACCAGGCCACCGGATTCCCCTACCGGCCCGCGCCCCACGTGGACCCGGAAACACCCTATGTCTGCCTGCGGGTACCCACCGGCGGCGGCAAGACCCTGCTGGCGGCGCACGCCATCGGCAGTGCCGCGCGGGAATACCTGGCCACACCGAACCCGATGGTTCTGTGGCTGGTGCCCTCGACCGCGATCCTTGACCAAACCCTTACCGCCCTGAACACTGAAACCCACCCCTATCGCGCGGCCTTGGCCCGGGATTTTGGCCGCAACCTGTCCATCATGACCAAGGCCGGGGCTTTGACAATGGCACGGGCCGATGCAACTGGCGGGGCCGTGGTGATCGTGTCCACCATTCAATCCTTCCGCCGTGAGGATGAACAGGGCAGGGAAAATCCCGAGGGCCTGAAAGTCTATGAAGATGCGGGCGCGCTTATGGACCATTTCGCCACCCTGACCCAGGAACAGAACGCCCCCTTGGACAAGGTCGACGGCACCAGCCGCCCGATTGCATCGCTGGCCAACCTGCTGCGCCTGCATCGCCCGATGGTAATCGTGGATGAGGCGCACAACAGCCGCACCGATCTGTCCTTTCGCACGCTGGCCCGGTTTCACCCGTCGCTGATCCTGGAATTAACCGCCACCCCGCAGACCGACCATACCCCGGCGCGGGGCAAACACGCCTCAAACATCCTGCATTCTGTTTCTGCCGCCGAGTTGAAAGCGGAAGAGATGATCAAAATGCCCATCCGCCTGACCACCGATAGCGCGTGGACCAGAACCGTGGGCGCGGCCATGGACAGCCAAAGGATGCTGGAAGAGGCAGCACAGGCCGAGCAGGCCGAAACCGGCGAATATATCCGCCCGATCATCCTGTTCCAGGCGCAAAGCGCGTCACGCACCGACCCGCACCGCCTGACCTGGCAGAGGATCGAGGCACATTTGAAAACGGAACAGCGCATCCCGGCAGACCAGATCGCCGTTCACACAGGGCCGCGCAAAGACCTTGATGCCATCCCGGACATGTTTGACCCGAAATGCCCCGTGCGATACATCATCACCGTTGCAAAACTGAAAGAGGGCTGGGACTGCCCCTTTGCCTATGTGCTGTGTTCGGTGGCTGATCAGGTCTCTCCGGTGGCCGTGGAACAAATCCTGGGCCGCATTCTGCGCATGCCCAAAGCCAGGCGGAAGCGGCGCGATGCGCTGAACCAATCCTACGCCTACATTGTATCGCACAGTTTTGACACCACCGCGCAGCAGCTCAAAACGGGGCTGATAGAAGGCGCGGGTTTCAACTGGCTGGAGGCCGCGCAGATCGTGGCCCCGCTGCGGGACATGGGCATATCAGGGGTTGCTGAAAACCATCTGTATGAATCCGACCCGCTGCCGGAAGAGATCGCACAGCCAGGGGTAATTGCCGCCGCGCTGGGAAAACTACCCCCGTCTGTGAAGACGCGGGTTTCCTTTGACCATGATACGCGCAAACTGTCCTACAAGGGTGCCATGACGCGGGACAGCCGGAATATCCTGCACCTTGGCCTGGCAACTGTTCCGCAGATGGGCCAGCATATTGACCGTCTTTACGCGAAAACCAATAACTTCCGGACCAATGCCGCCGGAGAGGATACCAAACCGCCGTTCATTGTGCCGATGCTGGGGATTCGCAGGCAGGGCAAGATGCAACCCTTTGCGCAGGAACATTTCCTTGACCAGCCATGGCGGCTGGAGGCGTGCGATGTGTCCGACATTGTCAACAGGTTCAGGCTGACAGAAACCAGCCAGACCGGAACAATTAACGTCAGCAATAAGGGCCGGATTGAAATCAGTTTCGCAGCGCAGCTTCAACGCCAGCTCGCAGGCATTATCAGGGAACCCGCCTAGACCCTGCCGCGCCTTGCCAACTGGATTGACGCAGGCATTGTGCATCCCGACATCACCAGGCCAAGTGCAAAAGCATTTATAATGCGGGCGATCAGGGCATTGATGGACTCGGGGTTCACGCTGGATGTGCTTGCCCGCAACAGGAATGATCTGCGCAAAGCCATGGCCAGGTTCATCCAGGATTTGCGTCGTGAACGGGAGGCTGGCAAGTATAAGGCCCTGTTGGCAACAGGCACGGCCGATTTCGCGGCCAATGCTAACCTGTCCATGATCTTTGACGAACAGACCTATGCCCCCGGCCAGCCCTATTCCGGGACGACCGTGTTTAACAAGCATTACACCCGTCTTGTCGGCGATCTGGCCGAAAGCGGCGAAGAATTTGACTGCGCGATCTGCCTTGACCGGCACGACAAGGTCCGCTACTGGATCAGGAATCTTGAAGGCAAGACATCATCGTTCTGGCTGCAACTGCCGCATGCCAGATTCTATCCCGATTTTGTCGCTATGCTGACTGATGACCGCATTCTTGCTGTTGAATACAAGGGGCAGCATCTGTATGACGGGGCAGCGGACAAGCGACAGATCGGCGACACTTGGGCAAAGGCCAGCACGGGCTGGTGCCTGTTCTGCATGCCAACTGATCGCGATTTTGCCCTGATTGATCACACGATTGGCTGAACCCGCAGGAACAGGGAGTCCCGATGGGGCTTGATTTACAACGGATTTCCGGCGCGAATAGTCCGGTATTCTGCACCCGCCGCTGACAGCGGTGCTTTTCGCCTGTGGCCCCCTTGCCAAACCGAAGGCGGGCGGGTTTCCTGCCCGGTAGGCCGACAGGGAAACGGGGCCGTCTTCTACGCCGCATCGAAGACGGGCACTCCCCCCAAACTTGGTAGCGCGGCGGGCATATTGCGAAATGGGGATCCGGTTTCTTCTGAACGGGGAAGCGCAAGAGGTGGAGGCCACGCCGACCACAACGCTTTTGTATTGGCTGCGCGAACAGGCCCGGCTGACGGGCACCAAGGAGGGCTGCAACGAAGGCGATTGCGGGGCCTGTACGGTGATGGTGACGGATGCGCAGGGTAGCCGCGCGCTGAATGCCTGTATTCTGTTTTTGCCGCAGCTGGCCGGAAAGGCAGTGCGCACGGTGGAAGGCATCGCAGGGCCAGAGGGCCAGATGCACCCGGTGCAACAGGCGATGGTGGACCATCACGGTAGCCAGTGCGGGTTCTGCACGCCGGGCTTCGTCGTCTCAATGGCGGTGGCGCATTTGAACAGGCGGACGGATTACGACGATCAACTGGCGGGCAATCTGTGCCGTTGCACGGGCTACGCCCCGATCATCCGGGCGGCGCAGGCGGCGGCGGACCAGCCCGTGCCCCAGTGGATGCTGGACGATGCCCGGGCAGTACAGCTTCTGCCACCGGACGGCGGGGCGGCGGGTCATCCCCCCCCTTGCATCCCCAAGGGTGCCGATGATCTGGCCAATTGGTATGAGGCGCACCCCGAAGCAACGCTTATTGCTGGGGCCACGGATGTGGGCCTGTGGGTCACAAAAGGCCTGCGCGAATTGGCACCGGTGGCGTTTTTGAATCAATGTGAAGATTTGCGCGGAATTGTTGACGATGGCAAAACACTCCGCATTGGTGCCATGGTCACGCTGACCGAGCTTCTGCCTATTATGCAGGGTCGGCATCCGGGTTTTGCGGAGATGATCCGGCGCTATGGCGCGGTCCAGGTGCGCAATGCCGCCACGGTGGGCGGCAATATCGCCAATGGTTCCCCCATCGGGGATGGCCCGCCCGCGCTGATTGCGCTTGGCGCACGGCTGCATTTGCGCAAGGGTGCGGTGCGGCGGGAAATCCCCCTGGAGGATTTCTTCCTGGATTACGGCAGGCAGGATCGTGCGCCGGGCGAATTCATAGAGGCCGTCAGCCTGCCAGTGCAGCCCGATCATCTGCGCTGCTACAAATTGTCGAAACGCTTCGATCAGGATATCTCGGCCCTGTGCGGCTGTTTCAATATCCGGGTGGAGAACGGGTATGTGGCCGCGGCACGGATCGCCTTTGGCGGTATGGCGGGCGTACCGAAACGCGCCAGCAGCGTTGAGGTCGCGCTACAGGGCCAGCCCTGGACCGAAGACACCGTGCGCGGGGCCATGGCGCGGTTTGCCAGGGATTTCACACCCTTGAGTGACATGCGCGCCTCGGCCACCTATCGGCTGACAGCAGCACAGAACATGCTGATGCGCGCCTGCCTGGACAGCCGGGGTGAGGCCGTCAGCGTTCTGGAGGTAAGGCCATGAGTGTGCACGCCCCCCTGCCCCATGACGCCGCCGCGCTGCATGTCACCGGGGCGGCGCGATACATTGATGATGGTCCGGTGCCGGGGGATTGCCTGCATCTGGCCTTTGGCCTTAGCCGGATCGCGGCAGGGCGGGTCACGACACTCCAGCTGGATGCCGTCCGCGCGGCCCCCGGTATCGTTGCCGTGTTGTCAGGTGCAGATTTTGATGTGATCCCCGATTGCTCCCCCTCAGCCCATGATGAACCCCTTCTGTCTGATGGTGCGGTGCATTATCTGGGCCAGCCGCTGTTTCTGGTGGTGGCCCGGAGCCATCTGGCGGCGCGCCGGGCCGCAGTTCTGGCCGAGGTGGCGTATAAAGAGGCCCCCCCGATCCTGTCCATTGATGACGCACTGGCGGCGGGCAGCCTTTTTGAGGACGGCCCGCGGGTTTACATCAAGGGCAACGTCGAGGCCGCACTGGCGCAAGCTCCGCGGGTGATCGAAGGACGGATCGATATCGGCGGGCAGGAACATTTCTATCTGGAAGGCCAGGCCGCGCTGGCACTGCCGCAGGAAGGTGGTGATATGGTTGTCCAGTCCTCCAGCCAGCACCCGACCGAGATTCAGCACAAGGTGGCCGAGGCCATCGGGAAGCCGATGCATGCTGTACGGGTCGAGGTGCGGCGCATGGGCGGCGGGTTCGGTGGCAAGGAAAGCCAAGGCAATCATCTGGCCATCGCCTGTGCGGTGGTCGCCGCGCGCACCGGGCAGCCGGTAAAGATGCGCTATGACCGGGATGATGATTTCCTGATCACTGGCAAACGGCACGATCTGCGGATCGAGTATCGCGCCGGTGTGGATGACGAAGGGCGCATCCTGGCGGTCGATTTCGTGCACTCCATGCGCTGCGGCTGGTCACAGGATCTCAGCCTGCCAGTGGCGGATCGGGCGATGCTGCATGCGGATAATGCCTATCTTCTGCCGCATGTGCGCATCACCTCTTACCGGTTGCGGACCAACACCCAAAGTGCCACGGCGTTTCGCGGCTTTGGCGGGCCACAAGGCATGGCGGGGATTGAACGGGTGATGGACCATATCGCCCACGCGCTGGGGCGCGATCCGCTACAGGTGCGGTGCCGCAATTACTACCAAGCCGCGCGAACCGAGGGGACGGTTCCGGACAGAACCGATCCGGGTGGGCGCGGCACGATGCGTACAGGGACAGGCCACGGGCACGGTGCACATTCCCCGATGCCGATGGTCGGGCAGAACACCACACCCTATGGCATGGAGGTGACCGATTTCATCCTGCACAAGATGACCGATGCCTTGGCCGCGCGCTGCAACTATGCCGAACGGCGGGGGGCGGCGGCGACATGGAATGCCACCAACCCGGTGCTGAAACGCGGGATCGCGTTGACCCCGGTGAAATTTGGCATTTCTTTCACGCTGACACATCTGAACCAGGCTGGTGCGCTGGTGCATGTCTATCAGGATGGCTCAATCCACATGACCCATGGCGGGACCGAGATGGGCCAGGGCCTGTTTCAAAAGGTGGCGCAAGTGGCCGCGGCGCGATTCGGGGTTCCCCTGGACCAGGTGAAAATCACAGCGACCGATACCGCCAAGGTACCCAATACTTCGGCCACGGCGGCCAGTTCCGGCAGCGATCTGAACGGGATGGCGGTGCAAAATGCCTGCGACAAGATCAAGGCCCGGATCGCGGGGGTGGTCGCTCCGGATTTGCAGGCAGAACCGGGCGCGGTGGTGTTCAGGGATGGCATGGTGTGCGCAGGCGGGGCCGAAATGCCCTTTACCGAGGCGGTGGCAAAAACGTATATGGCGCGCGTCAGCCTAAGCGCGACGGGGTTTTACCGCACACCCGGGCTAGAGTGGGACCAGCGCACCGGGCGCGGGCGGCCGTTCTTCTACTTCGCCTATGGTACGGCCTGTTCAGAAGTGGTGATCGACACACTGACGGGCGAGAATCGGATTTTGCGTACGGATATTTTGCACGATTGCGGCACATCGCTGAACCCGGCCCTGGATATCGGGCAGATCGAGGGTGGATTCGTGCAAGGTGCGGGCTGGCTGACGACAGAGGAACTGGTCTGGGACGCGAAGGGCGCACTGCGAACCCATGCGCCGTCAACCTACAAAATCCCGGCCGCATCGGACCGGCCTGACATATTCAATGTGAACCTGTGGGATCAACCGAACCGCGAGGGAACCATCTATCGCTCCAAAGCCGTGGGGGAACCGCCCCTGATGCTGGCAATCAGTGTGCTATCGGCATTGCAGGCGGCCTGCGCAGCCTGCGGACCGCATTTCCCCGACCTGCAGGCCCCCGCAACGCCCGAGGCGGTTCTGGCGGCGGTGGCCCGTTCACGGGGTTCAAGGTGAAAGGCAAACGCTCTGGCTGATCGGGTTGCCGCAGCGACCATTGTGTATCCGAACGTGCGCGACTGGTCACAGGACACGCGTATTTTTGGTGTGGATCGTCGCGTCGATCCAAGCATATCCCACATATCGCACCATCAGTTCGGCATCACGCACGTCGGGCAGACGCACGTATAAGTCAGACGCCATCGGTCGCTGTCATCAGTGCCGCGTGGCGGGCGGTAAACGCGGCGCGGACCTCAACCGGGGGGCGCGGACACAGGGTCAGGCCATCTGCCAAATCCCCGGCGGGCTGGCCAAAGAACCTGTCCGCCTCGGCCTGAGTGAACCCGGCCAGTTGCGTCGCTTCCAGCCAGGCAGAGACCCGATCAGCACGTTTGATCCGCGCTTTTACGGTTTTCGGCAGGCTGGCGGGGAGCCCGAACCGAAGATGGATCGCGGCACTCAGCCGGGCATCCAATGCACTATATCCCGGCCCGACGGCGGCTTTCACAGGGCTGATCATATCGCCGATCACATATTCCGGCGCGTCGTGCAACAGTGCGGCAAGATGCCATTTGGCCGCGGCATACGGGACAAGACGGCGGTGAACATCTTCGACAAGAAGGGAATGTTCGGCCACGGAATAAGGATAGTTTCCCCGCGTCTGGCCATTCCAACGCGCAACAAAGGCCAGGCCGTGGGCGATATCCTCAATCTCGATATCGACGGGCGTGGGGTCCAGCAAATCCAGGCGGCGACCCGACAGCATCCGCTGCCATGCGCGCGGCGGCACCTTGGGCATAATGCGTTCCGCGACAATCCAATTTGCCTTGGCATAGGTGGCCCGACACAAAAGAACAACCGCCTGCCGCACTCCATCCCACCCATGTTGCCGGGCACCCTTGCCGAAACGCGGGCAGCCTGCTACGTGGCCCCGAACAATGCCCGCTACACCAGAGGAGAGGGAGAGGTTGCCCCGTGACTGACTACATCGTGAAGGATATCGCGCTGGCCGAATATGGCCGGAAAGAGCTGGATATCGCCCAGACTGAAATGCCCGGCCTGATGGCCCTGCGCGAGGAATACAGCGACAGCAAGCCCTTGAACGGGGCCCGGATCGCCGGGTCGCTGCACATGACAATCCAGACAGCGGTTCTGATTGAAACGCTCATCGTGCTTGGGGCCAGGGTGCGATGGGCCTCGTGCAACATCTTCTCCACACAAGACCACGCCGCCGCCGCGATTGCCGCCGCGGGCATACCAGTCTTTGCGATCAAGGGCGAAACGCTGGAAGAGTATTGGGACTACGCCGACCGGATTTTCCATTTCAAGGACGGCGACTGCAACATGATACTGGATGATGGCGGGGATGCCACACTTTACATCCTGCTGGGTGCGCGGGTTGAGGAAGGCGAGGAAGAGCTGATCGCGGTGCCGACCTCGGAAGAAGAGGTCGCGCTGTTCAACCAGATCAGGAAGCGCGTGGCTGAACGCCCCGGCTGGTTTGTAAAGCAGCGTCACATGATCCGGGGTGTGACGGAAGAAACCACCACCGGAGTGCATCGCCTGTATCAGATGATGGAAAAGGGCCACCTGCCCTTTCCGGCATTCAACGTCAATGACAGCGTTACGAAGTCGAAATTTGACAACAAATACGGCTGCAGGGAATCGCTGGTGGACGGCATTCGCCGTGCAACCGACACGATGATGGCGGGCAAGGTGGCCGTAGTGTGCGGCTATGGCGATGTGGGCAAGGGCTCCGCCGCATCCCTGCGCGGTGCGGGGGCACGTGTAAAAGTGACCGAGGCAGACCCGATCTGCGCCCTGCAGGCGGCCATGGACGGGTTTGAGGTTGTGGCGTTGGAGGATGAACTGGCCGATGCCGACATTTTCATTACTGCGACCGGCAACAGGGATGTCATCCGCATTGAGCATATGCGGCAGATGAAGGATATGGCGATTGTCGGCAATATCGGCCATTTTGACAATGAAATTCAGGTCGCCGCACTGAAAAACCACAAATGGACCAGCATCAAGGAACAGGTGGACATGATCGAGATGCCCACGGGCAATCGGCTGCTCTTGCTTTCCGAAGGGCGTCTGCTGAACTTGGGCAACGCCACTGGCCACCCCTCGTTTGTGATGTCGGCCAGTTTTACCAACCAGGTACTGGCGCAGATTGAGCTATTCACCAAGGGTAAGGAATATGAGAATAAGGTGTATGTCCTACCCAAAGTGCTGGATGAAAAGGTTGCGCGCCTGCATCTGAAAAAGATCGGCGCGAAACTGACAAAACTGGCCAGGGACCAAGCGGATTATATCGGCGTGGCACCGGAAGGGCCATTCAAGCCCGACCATTACCGGTATTGACGAACATGGCAAGCAAGGCACGCAAACCGCGGCTTATCTTTGTTGTGCGCTGGTCAAGCCGCGGGATGGGCAGTTCAATCATGCGCGTCACCCAATTGGCGGCACACATGCGCCGCTTTCACGGCGATGATTATGATGTTCGTGTGGCCTATGTCAGCCGGGCGCACAAACTCTGGGTAAGGGCCTGGCTGGCGGCACATCCGCGCGACAGCATCTATTTCTGTTCAAAATATGTGGCGTCCGGCTGGCCCCCGGAGGCTTTTGAACGTCTGCGCCGCAAGGCCATCGCGGTTCTGGTTGATTATGTCGATCTTGCCGTGGGGCGCATGGTACCCTTTGGCGTTGATGCTCATATCGCGACAAGTTTTGCTGGCACCCGTGCCCTGCAAAGGAAACAGGATGCTATGCGGACCGCCGGACAAAAGGTTGGGGGTGCCATTCATACCGTTCTGCATAATTATGACGTGGCACTTGATACCCTTCGATTTACCCCCCCCCGAAACTGTCGGTTGCGTTTCTGGGTAGCCCGCAGAAAACTGTTATCACGCCGCGGATCGCGCCAGAGATCACCATTCTTGACGCTGGTTTCAGACCCGCATTTGAAAGGAATGTCGGCCACCTGACCGGGTTCAACTGCCATTACTGTGTGCGGCCCGATTACGCCGACGACCCGGACAGATCAATTCCTCCCTTTACCAAAGGCATCACCGCGGCGGCATGCAACGCGGGCATCCTTACCAATCGCAATGTTGATGACGCCCTCGATCTTTTGGGAGAAGATTACCCTTATATGCTGGACGATATTGACGACTCTTCGCTGAATGAAGGCTTCCGTTATCTTAAGGACACCTATGGCGACACCCCGTGGCAAGAGGCACTGGACCGCGTTATGGAGCTGAAGAATCGTACGTCACATCAAAGCATCGCGGCACAGCTTCATTCCGTCATTCAAGCCGTCAGCAGATGAGCACCCCCTTGTTCTTCAGGAAACTTAAACAGGTGCGCGCAGGGGGCGGCGGCATCCGGATTTCCCCCGGCTCAGCAATGTCAGCTATCGTGATGTTCTGGCCGGAATCGTCGCCAGGCGCGGGGTTAAGCGGTATCTGGAGATCGGGACGCGCAGTGGCGATTCCCTGGCGCGGGTCAAATGCAGCTACGCCGCCGTGGATCCGGAGTTCAGCCTCCGAACAGATGTCTTCAACACATCCCCGCAAATGATGTTCTTTCAGCAGACCTCGGATGATTTCTTTGCCTCTGGGGTTTTGCCAAAAATGGGATGGGTGCCGGATTTGTGCTTCATCGACGGAATGCATCTGTTCGAGTTTGCCTTGAGGGATTTCATGAATGCCGAGGCGATTATGTCCAAAAGCGGCATGATTTGCCTGCATGATGTCTGCCCCTTCGATTATGAGATGAGCACAAGAGACCCGGACGCCCTTATCGATCCCGTCGGCTGGACGGGCGATGTATGGAAAACTGTTGCTGCCTTGTTGGACCTGCGCCCTGATCTTCGGATCAGCATTGTTGCGGCACACAAAACGGGTTTGGCCTGCATCTCGGGCCTTGACCCGGGTAATTCGAGGTTAAGGGACAGTTACGACGAATTGCTGGTGCGCTACCAAGGTGTTGAAATGTCTGATATCGGGGCCGACGGATATTACGGGTGCTTCCCGCTTATCGATCCAAAGGATTTCCTGGCGCAACTGTGATCCGGGCGCGATAGAAATAATGCCCAATTCGCAGCACTGGCACGCCCAATCGCCACCTTGCCTGGTTGTAGCAGAGAAAGTACCAGAGGGCCCCGCCGCTACTGCAGGTGTGCAAAGGGCGCAGATCAGACCCCGCCCATTCGGCAAATAATCGCCCACTCGGCCTCTGTCACAGGCTGCACCGACAAGCGCGAGTTCCTGACCAGGATCATATCGGCCAACTCCTCCCGGGCCTTGATCTGTTCCAGAGTGACAGGGGTTTTCATCGGGCCGATAGCTTTGATATCCACGCAATCCCAGCGTGCATCCCCGGTGGTGCTGTCAGGATGCGCCTCGGCGATCACCTCGACCAGACCGACAACCGCCTTTTCCGATTGCGAGTGATAGAAGAAGCCGCGGTCGCCCACCGCCATCTCTCGCATAAAATTGCGCGCCTGATAGTTTCGCACACCGTCCCATTCCTCACCCTCATTGCCCCTGGCCATCTGCTGATCCCAGGACCAGGTGGAAGGTTCGGATTTGAATAACCAATAGCGCATGGGCGTTACTCCGGTTTCAGGGGGCGGGACAGAAGGTTGGCCAAAGCCTCTGCTACGCTGAACCGCCCGTCAAGCAGTCGGGCGATTTCGGTGACAATGGGCATGTCGATCCCGCGCGTTCCAGCCATCTGCGCGACGGCCTTGGCGGTCATCACGCCCTCGACCGTCGCGGGTTCCTCAAAAGCATCCGCACGGCCAAGGGCCAGGCCAAAGCAGAAGTTGCGCGACATCCCGGAATGACAGGTCAGTGCCAGATCACCCAGACCTGACAAGCCGGACAGCGTCTCGGCCCGTGCGCCAAGCGCGGCAGCAAGGCGCACCATCTCGGCAAAGCCCCGGGTCATCAGGGCAGCACGGGCACTGTCGCCCAGGCCCGCCCCGATGGCCGCACCACAGCCAATGGCGATTACGTTCTTCAAAGCACCCCCGACCTCGGCCCCGATCACATCAATGCCGCGGTAAAACCGCAGGTTGGGCGTGGTCAGGCAATGCTGCAATCGCGCACCATCGGTGGCCGAGGCACAGGCAAGGGTCAGGGCCGTCGGCAAGCCGTCCGCGATATCCCGGGCGAACCCTGGGCCGGTCAACTGGGCCGCGATGACCCCGGGACAGTGCCGGGTGATCAGTCCAGTCGGAAAAGTGCCGGTTTCGAAGTGCACCCCCTTGGCACAAGAGATGATCACGCCAGCCTGGAACGCATGGCTGGCCAGGAACCGGTCAAGCGACTGCGTCGGGATTGCCAGAAGCAGCGTCCCTGCCCGCAAATCCTGAAACACGCTGGTCACGCGCACGCCCTTGGGCAGGGTGTGGCCCGGCAAGCGGCGGATGTTTTCGCGGGCCAGTTGTATCTCCTCTGCACCCTCCCGCGCCCACAGCGTAACGGGATGTCCGGCTACCGCCAGCGTGATCGCCAGTGCTGTGCCAAAGGCACCTGCCCCTGCGATATCTATGGGCTCCCGGTTCATGCCCTGATAGTTTTCCTGCCCGCGCCAAGAAGTGGCTGGTGGCTGGTGTCCAGGGGCCAGCGCGGGTGCGCAATCATATCCATACCGTCGCGATGCCCGGCGCGATACGCCTCGAACCCTGCATAGGCGATCATCGCGGCGTTGTCGGTGCAAAGTGCCGGGGATGGTGCAACGAACGGCACTCCGCCCTCGACTGCGACAGCCTCCAGTGCGGCCCGAAGTATCTGATTTGCTGCGACACCTCCGGCCACGGCAAAGCCGTTAAGCCCGGTTTCTCTTTTCAGAGCACGGCGTGATTTCTCTGTTAGCACATCGCGGATGGCAGCCTGAAACCCCGCGCACAGATCGGCGCGATCCTGGCGCGTCAGGCCACCATGCGCCGCCACAAGCCCATCGCGGGCACGCAAGACGGCAGTCTTCAACCCCGAGAAGGACAGATCGCACCCCTCTCGATCCAAAAGCGGGCGGGGTAAAGCAAACCGCACCTGATTTCCCGCCAGTGCTTCTGCCTCTACCGATGGGCCCCCGGGTTGTGGCAGGCCAAGGATACGCGCGATCTTGTCGAAAGCCTCACCCGGGGCGTCATCGATTGTACCGCCATGGCGTAGGAACGCGCCCGGCCCATTAACACGCAGAAACTGGCAATGCCCGCCCGAGACAAGCAGCATCAAGTAAGGATAGGCCAGCCCATCGGTCAGGCGCGGCGTCAGGGCATGACCGGCAAGATGGTTGACCCCAATGAGCGGCTTACCCAGCCCAAGGGCCAGCCCCTTAGCCACCATAACGCCCGACAACACACCGCCGATCAGGCCCGGTCCGGCTGTGACCGCGATGACATTGATTTCGGCCAGGCTAATGCCCGCCTCCTCAAGGGCGAGCTCAATGATAAAATCCAGCCGCTCTGCATGGGCCCGGGCCGCGATCTCCGGCACCACGCCGCCATAGGCCGCGTGCAAATCTGTCTGGCTGGTGACGACCGACGACAGGATGCGCACGCCCGTATCGTGGCCATGCAAGACAGCGGCAGCGGTATCATCGCAACTGCTTTCTAACCCGAGGATGGTGAGCGACTTGGTCATGGGCTCGGCGTTTGGATGGGGCTGGGCGCGTTGCCTGCTGTAACCCCCTCTGGTAATGTTCAACCCCATGCGTGACAAGGCCGTACCCCTAATCCTGCTGACCCGTCCAGCCCACCAATCCGCAAGGATGGCCAGGTTGCTCAAGGCGCGGTTCGGCGCGGTCATCCACACCGTCGAAGCCCCCTTGCAACGGATCGACCCGCTGCCTGGGATACCAAGCCTGGAAGGCGTCGAGGGGCTGATCTTCACGTCGGAAAATGGTGTGCGATGCTTTGCAAATATGTCACCGCGGCGCGATTTTCTAACCTATTGCGTAGGGCCACGGACGGCTGCCATCGCGCGGGAGGTCGGCCTGACGGCTGAACACGCCAAGGGGAACGCAAGTGACCTGGCGGCGTATATCCTGGCGCAGTGCCCGGATGGTCCACTACTGCATCTGCATGGCACACATACGCAGGGCGACATCCCGGGCAAACTGGCCCAGGCTGGGTTAGAGGTACAAGGTGCGGCGATATATGAACAAGCCGCCGCCCGCCCTCCACCGGGCTTTGCCGCTGCCTTAGGCGGGCCGGCCACTGTTATCGCACCGCTTTACTCACCGCGCAGTGCAACCCTTTTTGCGCAGGCGGCAGGCGGGATTCGACCTGGTCAATGGGTGCTGCCCTGCCTCAGCACTGCCGTCAAAGGCGCACTACCGCCTGATTTGCAGGCCCTGGCTACCATCGCCACCGCCCCAAACACCAAAGCAATGATCGCGGCAATAGCAAACCATATTTCCCAACGGCCGCGCCTTGAGGGGCAGACAAAGCTGGTTTAGGCTGACGCGGGGGTATTCTGTTATGTTCCGTGCAAAGAACGTCACTTCACAGTTAAAGGAAGACCTTAATAATGGTAAATAACACCCTGAACCGCACTGGCGATGCTGCACCGCCCCCTTACAAGCGGGCATCCGGGTTGCTGGAGGAACTCAACGGCAACAAGTCCGCGGTCATCCATGCACTGACTGCCGAGGGGTATACCTGTTCGCAGATTGCGGAGGCCCTTGACATCAGCTATCAATCTGTTCGCAACGTGCTGATGCAAGATGGAGAGAAAAACCTCCGACGAGTACAGGGAGAGAGGGAAGCCGAGGCAGCAACCAGTGAGGATACGTTGACCCCAGAGGACAAAGCGGCGGATGAAACGGCAGAAGCCGACGAAGGCGCGGTTCCCGGCGAAGAGGCAAGCCTTGATGAGACAACGGGCAGTGATGCAATTGGCGGGGTAGATGCAACCTTGGCCAGAACTATAGAAACCGAGCCCAAGCCAGCCCCCGAGCCAGAGAGGGCCAGCCCGTCCCCACAACCCGAAGCGCAGGTGGTTCAACACAGCGGCCCGGGGGTCATGCCTCTGCTCCTGGGTGGCGTGATTGCATCCGCCCTTGGTTATGGTGCAGCAACCTTGGGACTCCTGCCTCGACAATATCACGAGGATGACAGCCTGCTCACCGCGTTGAACACCGCGCTGGAGGAGCAGAGCATCGCCCTAGCCATCTTGGCCGAACGCGCCAGCGGGATCGAGTCGCAATTGGCCGCGCCGCCGGAGGCACCGGAAATGCCCGAGATTCCAAGCATCGACCTTGGTCCGCTGGAGGCTCAATTGGCCGAGATCGGCACTGGCATGACCGGGCTGGATGCACGCCTTGCCGCGCTTGAGATGCGCATGATCGTGGCCGAAGACGGCAATGCCGATAATTCGGCGGCTTCGGCTGCCATAGCCACGCTGCAGGCCGAACTGCAGGAGCAACAAGCCGCGAACGCCGGGATGGCCAAGCGAGTCGCGGCAGCCGAAGCCGAAGCCGGGGCTCGAATCGCCGAGGCCGAGGCCCGTGCCGAAACGCAGATTAGCAATGCCACCGTTCAAGTCGCGCTTAGCGAATTGCGGAGTGCTGTGGCCGCTGGTATCCCCTTTTCCAGTGTCCTGGCCACCATTGCCGAGAGCGGCGGGGTGGTGGTGCCAGATGTACTTACCGTGATTGCGGAAACCGGCGTTCCGACACTGGAGGGTTTACAGGCAGACTTCCCCGCGGTGGCGCGCGCCGCGCTTCCCGTAGCCCTGCGCGAAAGTGCTGGTGAGGATACCCCTAACCGCGCCATTGCCTTCCTGCGTGGCCATGTCGGGGGGCGATCACTGAAACCGCGCGAGGGGGATGACCCGGACGCCGTCCTGTCACGCGCCGGGGCCGCCGTAGCCGCGGGCGATATCGCTTTTGCCCTGGCAGAGGTTGCGGCCCTTCCCGAAGGCGCACGGGATCAGATGGCAACATGGATCACTGACGCTGAAACCCGGCTGAGTGCCACAGAGGCACTTGATACGTTCTCTGCCACGCTTGACACCGCGGAATAGGGGGCAGTGCCATGGTGTGGTCTTTGTTCAAAATCGTGATTTTCATGGCCACTGTGGCCGGGCTCGCCTTTGGCTTGATCCATCTTCTGGAATCAGAAGAGATGGTTTTGATCACTGTTGCGGGCCGGGAATATGCGCTGACCCCGCTTGTCACGGTGATCGCGGCCTTGGTACTTCTGGCGGCGGTCTGGCTGTTGTTCCGGCTGGCGGGCCTGCTGGTTGCCGCCTTGCGATTTCTAAACGGTGATGAGACGGCTATTTCGCGCTATTTCAACCGCCGGGGGGAGCAGAAGGGCTATCAGGCACTGGCCGATGGGATGCTGGCACTGGCCTCGGGCGAGGGTCGGCTGGCGGTCCGCAAGGCGCAACGTGCGGAACACTATCTGAAACGGCCGGATATCACCAATCTGATCGTTGCCCAAGGGGCCGAGATGGTGGGCGACCACACGCTGACCACGAACACGATGAAAGCACTTTTGCAGGATGACCGCACCCGTTTTGTCGGAGTGCGCGGACTGATGAAGCAAAAGCTGGAGGCGGGCGATTCCGAGACCGCCCTGAAATTGGCCGAGAAGGCCCTTGCGCTGCGGCCCCAGCATAAGGAAGTACAAGACACGCTTTTTCAACTTCAGGTCCAGTATGAGGACTGGCGGGGCGCACGCCAAACCCTGATAGCCAAGCTCAAATCCGGCCATCTGCCGCGCGATGTGCATCGCCGCCGCGATGCGGTACTGGCACTGGCTCAGGCGCGGGATACCTTGGCCAGTGGCCAGGTGGCCGAGGCACGCCAAATTGCAGAGGATGCCAACCGCCTGTCGCCCGATCTGGTGCCTGCCGCCGTGATGGCAGCGCGGATGGCGATTGATGAAGGCAAGCCTCGGGTCGCCGCCCACGTGATTCGCAAAGCCTGGGATGTGGCCCCGCATCCGGACCTGGTCGCCGCCTTTGCCGCGGTTGCGCCCGATGAAACACCCGCCGAACGGTTGAAGCGATTCCACGTGCTCCTGGCCAGGCATCCCGGCCATGCAGAGACCCGGCTGCTTGATGCGGAGATGAAGATCGCCGCCAAGGATTTCGCCGCCGCCCGCACGGCCCTTGGCGATCTGGCGGAAACCGCACCCGGGGCAAGGTCGCTGACCATCATGGCCGCGATTGAACGCGGCCAAGGAAGCGAGGATCAGCTTGTCCGTGCCTGGCTCGCCAAAGCTGTGACGGCCTCTCGCGGTCCGCATTGGATTTGCGGCAATTGCGGCCATATCCACACCAACTGGCGACCTTTGTGCAGCAATTGCGACAGTTTCGATACGCTCAGCTGGCAAGAAATCCCGCAAAGCGATGCCGCGCTGACCAGAACAACGCAAATGCTGCCGCTCATCGTTGGTGCTCTGGAGGATCAAAGGAAGGTCACTGACGCAACAATGGACGCCGAAGACGCAGAGGGTGGAATCGTTAACGAAGCGTCTGATGACAGCACTTCTACGCCCGAAACGGTGCCTGAACGGGTGGATGCCCAAGCCCGAAATTAGGGCTACCATTACACCTGAAATCTTGCTAAACGACCCACCGGAAGCCGCTGTAGCTCAGCTGGTAGAGCACGTCATTCGTAATGATGGGGTCGGGGGTTCGAGTCCCTTCAGCGGCACCACAGTTTTCTTCGATCAAGTTCCATGACACCGTGAAGTGTCTTGTCTACAGGGAAAATGTTGCTCCCGCCCGTCCGTTACTGCTCGGTCATGATCGTGGAAATACCGTTTTTCGGTGATGGTCGCGCAGGGCATGAATGACAGACTGGAAGAGTTGCGCACATCGCGTCTCCCTGGACCACATGAAGGATTTCATCGAGTTGGCCGATGGGGTTTGGACTCCCGCACAAACTATCATGGTGGCCATGGAATTTACCCAAACAGTCGAGTAGGCTGGTGTAGCGGGGACGCACACACGATTGAACCGAGAGATTGGGGAGCGGCTGGGCCTGTCCGAATGCACAGTAAAGCAACCTGTGATCTGTATCTTCAAAAGAGAAGCTGGAAATGCCGCCATCGGAGTCACTCACTCTCGATGGTTCTAAAGTCGTTTCATCGGCTGACGGGCCTCAAAATCGGTGCGTGTCTTGTGTCACATATTCTGTGGGGTTCGATTTGGTCAGTCTGATCACGGCTGCCTTGGTGGTACCATAGGCAAACCTGTTGGGGGCGGCGGCTGACGAGACCGGGGCGCGTCAATAATTGATATGCGTCATCAAGCCTTCACAAAATACCGTGATCAGTAAAAATCTGGCGCAAGGTCCGACCCTCGACCAATTCTGTGCGGATTGTCGTCTCTTTGCGGACCTTTTCCAGCGCGGTGGTGACGACGTGCTGGATATGATCCTGTGGCAGGACAACCATGCCATCCTCGTCCATAAATATGAGATCCCCGCTTTCGATGCGCACCCTGTCAATCTGGCCAGGTACATCGTAGAGCATCAGCTTGCCGCGATACTTGGTGTCGACCGGATTGGTGCCCGCATAGGCCACCTGAAAGCCGATTTTGCGGATCATTGCGAGGTCGCGGATCGAGCCATCAGTGACACATCCGGCGGCACCGACGACTTTAGAGCGGGTGCTCAAGAGCTCGCCCCAAGGGGCGATATGGGTCATACCATGACAGCACAGAACCGGAATATCACCCGGCTTGAGACTATCCACGAGGTCAATCTCTTCGCCGTAAACATCCAGATCCGAACTGTCGTGGTAGACTGGCATGTAAAGCCCGACACGCGCGTATCCACAGAGCTTTACATCGGGCTCCAGCAGCCGCAAACTGGCCTGCGGCGACTGATTGCGCAGGCCAAAGCTGTCAAGGGTGTCGCACAGGACAGCAGAGTAAAGTTCTGCCTGACAAAGCTGAGCAACCTCCTGAGGTGACAGAAGAGATTCAGACATTGGTGTTCCTCCTTTGACCAATCACGTCAGGATTGCGGTTTGTAGACGACGACTTCGATTTCGATTTTGCCGTCCACCACGAGCGGTGAAACGACGGTGGACCGTGAGGGCGGATGCTCGGAAAAATACTTCGAGTAGACCTTGTTAAATCCACCAAAGTCACGTGCATCGTCCAGCCATACGGTTGCCTTAACCACATCAGCCAGCGTGCAATCGCATTGCTTCAGGACATCGATGATCCGCTGAATAGTCAGTTCGGTCTGGTCCACAATGTCCGCACAGATGATGGTGCCATTGGGGCCGATGGCAGCTTGGCCGGACAGAAAGATAAAGTCGCCTGCGCGAACGGCGGGCGCAAGTGGGAGTGGAGATGCCGGATCGACACCGATACGTTCAATCATTGGCAGTCCTTTCAGAAAGAAAACACCGGGCACTCTCGCGCCCGGTAGTCGGTGGTATCAGTTGCTGAACATTGCGGACCAGGCATCTTTCAGGCCCTGCTGTTCTGCGTTTTCCTGCCAGACGTTGACGAAGTTCAGGAAGTGGTACTCGCCTTTGCGGATCGCATAGGAATAGCCCTGCGGATCCAGCGGGTTGTCTTCTTCCAGAATGCCCACCGGTGCTGTGTCATTCTCGCTCACCAGCTTGCGCGCAGTTGAACTGTCAACCAGCAGAGCATCGGCACGGCCCGAGGCCACATCGACCAGCAGTGTTGCTACCTTGTCGGTCACCATCGCGCGCACTTCGGCATTTTCGAAATAGCGGCTGGCAAAGCTCTCATCTGCGGAACCAGATACCACCAGCACGGTCTTGTCCGCAACATCCAGATCGCCGTAGCTGCTGACACTGGCAGCATCGGCGGCTACGATGGTTTTGGTTTCAAAGCCTGACGGCTCGGAGAACAGAACACGCACAGCACGCTCCGCCGTGCGGAACAGCGGTGCCATGACGATATCGCAGGTTCCAGCTTCCAGACTTGGGATCAGCGTTCCCCAGGTCGATGGCACAAGCTCGTGCTCGACACCAAGTGTCTCGGCCAGGTTTTTGGTGGCCTCGATATCGGTGCCTTCCCACTGGTTGTTTTCCGGGTTGACCACCGCCCAGGGAAACGCCTCAGCATGGCATGTCCTCAGGCTGCCACGGTCGCGGATTTCCTCGACCAGATTATCCTGAGCAGCGACGCTCAGCGGTGCAAGTGTGGCGACAAGAGCGGCGACCGGGGTTGTTTTGAGCATTTTCATTGGATTCCTCCCTGATGGTTTGGGCTCAAAGAACTTTGGACAAAAACGTTGTCAGGCGCTCGTCCGTCGGGATAGTGAAAAACGTGTCGGGTGGCTGATCAACCAGAATCTGACCATCAGCCATGAACAGAATGCGGTCGCCCACTTCGCGGGCGAAGCCCATCTCGTGTGTAACGACGGCCATCGTCATGCCTTGAGCAGCAAGATCGCGCATGACATCCAAGACTTCACCCACCATTTCCGGATCGAGGGCTGACGTAGGTTCATCGAACAGCATGACCTCGGGTTGCATCATCAACGCGCGCGCGATGGCCACGCGCTGTTGCTGGCCGCCCGAAAGCTGGTTGGGGTATTTATCGATCTGATTGCCGATGCCGACGCGATCAAGCGAATCCTGAGCGCGTTGATCTGCAGTGCTCCTATCCAGACCGAGGGTCGTTATCGGAGCAAGCACGAGATTTTCGCGGATGGACATGTGGTCAAAGAGGTTGAAGCTCTGGAACACCATCCCCGCCCGGCGGCGGATCGTTTCCAACTCCTTGCGGGTGCCTGGCATATGCTGGCCCAACACTTCGATGGTCCCGCCCTGGATCGTTTCTAATCCATTGCAGGTACGCAGCAGAGTTGACTTGCCGCTGCCAGACGGCCCGACAACACAGACAACTTCACCCCGGTGAATAGATGTTGAGACATCATTCAGTGCGGTAAAAGACCCGTATGTTTTCACTACATTGCGGCAGTCAATCACAACCTCTTTGTCGGTCATCTTGCGCTCCTAACGGCATTTTTGCGCCACCAGCCGCGCCTCGGCACGACGGACGAACAGGCTGAGCGGGAAAATCAGCGCAAAATAGATCGCAGCGACCAGCGTCAGGAATTCAACATAAGCAAAGGTCCGGTTGCCCAGGACGTTGGCCTGATAGACCATCTCGGCAACACCGATTGTGCTCAGTAGGCTGGTGGCTTTGATCAATTCGGTCAGGAAGTTCACAAAGGCTGGCGACATGCGTTGCAATGCAGGCGGAATGACAATGCGAAGCCAGATCGTGTGCGCAGGTATGCCCAAACTCATCGCCGCCTCAAGCTGCCCGGGATTGGTCGATTGCACCCCGGCACGCATGATCTCGGCCACGTTGGCCGCGACCAGCAGGGACAAAGCCAGAATGCCGCTGATTTCCGCACTTAGCCGCGCACCAAACAAAAGCGGCAGACAGGAGTATATCCAAAATATCAGAACTACCTCCGGAATAGTCCGGAAGAAGTCGACCACAAAAACCGATACGCGATATCCCGCACCGCGGCCAGACAGTTTTCCAAGACACAGAAACACAGCATCTATTACCCCAAACAGGAGAGAAAACAGACAGATGCGCAGTGTCACAAGCAAACCGTCCAGCACAGCCGGGTAGTGAATGGTCAGGACATTGAAATCGAAATTCATCGCCATGCCTCGCGATTGGCCATGGCGGTTTCGATCTTTCTGGCAGACAGGCTGATCAACCAGCCGAACACGAAATAGATCAAAGCGACCAGTGTCAGGATCTCAATCGGCTTGAAGGTCGCATTGCTGATCCTGCCAGAGACGGTCATCAATTCACCAACGGACAGGACACTCAAAATAGCGGTTGTCTTGAAGAAGCTGATGGTCATGTTGACCAGCGGCGGGATCATGGTTCGGAACGCGGGCGGCAGGATCACGTGTGTCCACCGCGTTATGACCGGGATGCCAAGCGCGTCGGAGGCTTCCCAGTAGCCTTTCGGAACGGCCTGGATGCCAGCACGGACAATCTCGGAAAAATAAGCACTGGCCTGCAATACGATGGCAATCACCCCGCTGACGATTGCCGTTGTTGGAATGCCTGTGATCACTGGCAAAGCAAAGTGAATCCAGATCAGCTGTACCAGGATCGGCGTGTTCCGGAACGTTTCGACATACCCGATCACCAACCATTGCAGTGGGCGAAACCGCACCTGCATTGCGATGGCAAGTAAGGTTCCCAGCAAAATCCCGCAAAGCACCGCTGCAGCCGTCAGGGCCAGCGTCATGCCAAAACCCTTCACGATGGCCACTCTGAACCGCCAAAGCCCTGTAAAATCGAGGTTAAGAACCGTATCCCAATTCAAGTTCCAAACACCAGCGGCAACGACTGCAACAAGCGTCAGTGTCAGGGCAACACGGACCGCGCACCCGTAAGATATCTCGATGAGTTCGTCGAGTACAGCCATGTTACAGATTTACGATCCTATGCACCGAAATTTCCGGAACAGTGTTTTATAAATAGATTGATGTCAAGTCATTTCTTTCGTAAACACAATCAACGGCCACAGATTGGCCAATGAATGACTAACCATCGGGGCTGGGATGATTAAAAAGACGTCAGAGGAATTTGAAACCTCTCTTGAACTGCCCCGGCAATGGGGCTGGGGCCTTGACGATGAAGAGCATGTTGCCGGGGTGTGTCGCATATCTTGTGGCATTCGAAATGCAGATGGTGCAATGATCTCGGCCATTAGTGTCTCAGGGCCAGCCAAGCGTCAGACCAAAGATCGCATCGAAGATATCATTCTGGCAATCCGCACCGCCGGAATTTCGCGGCGAATGGGCTATGCACCTGATGAGGTGCAGACCTTCTCTGTGTCGGGCTAGCCAGCATGCGCGTTGCCGTTGGTGGTTTCTACCACGAGACTAATACGTTTTCTCGGGGGTCCACCGGGCTAGAGGAATTCCATACCTATCAGTATGCAACTGGCCCCGAACTGCTGGATCGCTTTCGCGGGACAAATAGCGAAATTGGTGGCATGATCGATGGGCTTGAGGACGCGGGGCACCAGGTTTTACCCCTTCTTTTTGCTGCGGCTGTCCCGTCGGGAATGGTTGTACGGACAGTCTTTGAGCACATCCTTGATGAAACGCTCCTTCATCTCTCCCAGTCGGGTTCCTGTGACGCTGTCTGCCTTTCGCTTCATGGCGCGGCCGCAGCAGAAGGTCAGGAGGATGCGGACGGATTTTTCGTGAAGTCTGTCCGTGACGCAATTGGCTCGGGTGCCAGGTTGGCCGTCACCTTGGATTACCACGCGAATGTTAGCCCTGAGATTTTCGAAGCGGCGGATTTCGTGACCATCTATCGCACATACCCCCACACCGACATGGCAGAGCGTGGGCGCGAAGCAGCGCGGATCATTACCGCAGACACCCTTCCGGCCCATCGTGCCTATCGTAAAATCCCGGCCATCACTGTCCCGCTGGTGCAAGCTACATCAGATAACCCGATGGTCCACCTTATGGAGCGTTTCGAATATGGGGCTGCGCAGGCTTGGATCACATCAAATTCGCTGGCCATGGGATTTGCCTATGCCGACAGCCGGAGTCTCGGAGCAACCGTTCTTGTCTATGGTGATAACCAGGACGTCGTCGAAGCCGAGGCGGATACGCTGTCACGTGCTATCTGGGATGCACGAGAGGATTTGCGGCCCGACCTCATCACATTGCACGACCTGCCTGACGCGCTCGCAGCTTCTAACATATCCCCGACAATCGTAGTCGATCCGTCCGACAATATCGGCGGTGGCAGCACGGGCGATGGTACGGAAATTCTGCGTGCTCTTCTGACCACAGATTGCGCGGGTGTCGTCAGCCTGACCGACCCCGATGCCGCGACCCGCTGTAGCGAGATTGGTGTTGGCGGGACTTTCGACATGGAAATTGGTGCGCGTGTGGATGACCTGCATGGTGCGCCTGTCCGTTTGCAGGGCAGCGTAGAGTGGATTGGTGAGGCCAAATTCCGCAACTCTGGCAGCTACATGACGGGCTTTGTCACCTCGATGGGGCTGACTGGCGTCGTTCGCACTGGCCCCCTTCGCGTGATTGTGACCAGTTTGCGAACCATGCCCTTCGACGTAGGCGTGTTGACAAGCGTTGATATCGCCCCGGATCGTGAGAAGACCATTGTGGTCAAGGCCGCGATTGCCTGGCGGGCGGCATTTGGTGATCTGGCTCGCCGCATTCTGGTTGTCGACACGCCAGGCATCTGCCCAGCGAACCTTGACCAACTTACCTATCGCAATATCAGAGGGGCGTTTTGGCCCCTCGATCCGAACACGACATTCTGAGGAACCCCGCCATGACCATTTCTCGCGAAGATGTATTTTCGTCTGATGAATTTGCCGAGCGTCGCGCCAAAACACGCGCTTTGATGGCGGCGCGAGGCGTTGATACGATTGTGCTGCATTCGCCCTCAAACATCTACTACCTTTGCGGTCATCACACGTTAAATATCTGGGACTACCAATGCCTGATCCTGCCGCTTGAGAGTGATCCCTTCATGGTGCTTTGGCAGTTTGAACAAGGCCGTTTCGAGGCCAGCGCGACCGATTGTGCGCCGGTCTATTTCGGCAACACCGATGACCCGATTGCAGCCACCGCCAATGCCATGCGGGACCGGGGCTGCCTGAAAGGTATCATCGGCATGGAGGCACAGCGCATCTTCCTACCCAAGGCCCGCCATGACGCTTTGGCGGACGCGTTTGGCACAAGTGTCGTCGATATCTCCGGTCTGGTGGAAGATGTCCGCTCGGTCAAATCCGCGGCAGAAATCGCCGTTATGCGCCAGGCGGCGTCCGGGACAGACGCCGCGATGCGCGCTGCACTTGATGTCATCGCCGAAGGCGTCACCGACCGTGAGATCACCCAAGCCTTTGCCGGGGTTCTGATCGGGGCAAGCACGCAGGGCTTTACAATCTTTCCAATGATTGCGGTGGGAGAGCGCTCCGGCACACCACACCACGCCCAGAATGGTGCCGTGGTGAAATCAGGCGATACGGTCTTCCTGGAATGTTCCCCCGCGATCAATTGGTATCACAGCCCGCTCATGCGCACGGCGGTCCTTGGCGCACCGCGCGACCCCTTTGCCGAAGAAGTGGCCTCCGTAGGCAGCGAGGCACTCGAAGCCATGGTGGCCACCATGCGGCCTGGGGCACTGGCCTCGGACGTGGCCAAGGTGGGCACCAAAGTGGTAGACCGGATCCGTGAACGTATCCTGTTCCATGACTTTTACGGCTATTCCGTGGGTATTGGCTTTCCACCCACCTGGATTGAGGAAGGAGAAATGCAAATCGTGGCCACCAATGACCGTCCCCTGCAGCCTGGCATGACGTTCCATTTTCCGATGACCCTGCGCAAGAAGGGCGTGTTTGGTGTCGGCCAAAGCCGTACGGTTGTGGTCACCGAGTCCGGGGCCGAGGTTCTTACTCAGCTGCCCCTTGGCTTTGACCGACTTTGAGGAGGCAACGATGACGGATGTCCTGAACCTTGGGCTCGTCTATCCCGGCGGTGGCCCCGAAAGCGATATCTACAGCTTTGAGCGCGTTATGGCAGGGCGGCTACGCGTGTTCCTTTCAAATTCGGAATTTGGCATTGTTGACGGCTCGGATCATCATCCCGACGCCCTGCGCATGACTGCTGAAGTGCCGCGCATTGCTTCAGCCGCTGAACGGCTGAATGATTGCAATCTGGATGCATTGGTCTGGGCCTGTACATCCGGCAGCTTTGTCAACGGCCGGGCCTTTGCCGAGGATCAGGCGGCGCAGCTTTCAAACCGTTTGGGCATTCCGGTCACCAGCACGTCATTGGCCTTTGCCGCTGCACTTAAAGAGCTGTCTGTGAGACGCGTTGCCCTTCTTTCCACCTACCCGGAATCCGCCACCGACCTGTTTGTCATTTTTCTTTCGGAATTCGGCACTACCGTCACCGCGCGGCATTTCATCGGCAATCCATCTGGCTGGCAGTCCGCGGTTATGCAATGTGAGGACATACGCGACGCGGCTTCGGATCTCGATCTGACTCAATGTCAGGCTCTATTGATCCCGGATACCGCTCTTCCGAGCTTGTCTTGGGCACCGATACTGGAGCAGCGTATCGGACGTCCTGTATTGACCGCAAATTCTGTATCGTTGTGGCATGGATTGCGGATCATGAAGGGCCAGAGCGTTCAACCGAATCTTGAGTTTGGTTTGACTTCTTTGGAAGTTTCATAGATTTTCGCAATTTCAACGCATACACATCTGCCAAACCACTCAGATGAAAAACTCTCTGACATAGCCGGGGTATTCTACAGCGCACTTCCGGAGGGAAACCCCTTGGCCGACGACCAAGTACGGCTCCAGAGTGCCCTGCACTCCCGGTCTCTGAAGATGCCGAAACGAAGGCAGAGGCCCTGCCCTACACATGGCTTGTCCTGGGACTAACGCGCGAAGATCTGTTGGTTTCTCCGCTTATCACAATAACGCTGAACGGAGCGCGTTCCAAGAAGAGATAGAACAGAGCCTATCAGGTGAAGACTTTGTCACTATGTGCAGTGAAAACGTGGAAGTTCTGGCACCGATCCTAGGTGGTCAGATTGAAAAATAGACCAACTCAAACTTTCTTTAGTCTATTATCAGCAAACGGACGCGGAGGTGCCAAACTATACGCTGCGCTCGGTTGCGGATCGGCTCGTCGATGTTGAAGAGGCTAAGACGCATGCCCACATGGATCAAGGTCCGACCCATTAGGACCAGGTTGGCCACCTTCGTTTTTTCTAAGAAGATTCTAAAATTTGCTGTCAGGAGCCGGGCTTTTGGGTGAACATCTGGTTTGATTGCGGGTGTTATAAATGTCGCTAAACAAATCGGCTTGGTCAAGTGATCAGTCAGACTGCTGCAGGCTTTGAAGGATTAAGGCTGGACAAGCCGTGCCTTCTGTGCTTCATGGGATGTGAGCGGCGCATAAGCCGCCGCGTAAGGGAGGAAATATCATGAAGATGAAACGCGCTTTGATGGCGTATGCTTTGGCTTCGGTGACGGCCACTGTGCTCGGAGGGGCTGCGCTGGCCGACGATCGCCAGATTCTTGACAACGTTCACTTTCTAATTCCCGGCGGGGCCGGAGGTGGCTGGGACGGCACCGCCCGCGGCACTGGCGAGGCACTGACCAGTGCTGGCCTGGTAGGCTCTGTCAGCTATGAAAACATGTCTGGCGGTGGTGGCGGGGTCGCGATTGCGCATCTCATCGAAAACGCCGACTCACTTCAGAACACGATGATGGTGAACTCCACGCCGATCGTGATCCGTTCACTCACTGGCGTGTTTCCGCAAAGTTTCCGTGACCTCACGCTTGTCGCGGGTACCATCGGTGATTATGCTGCGCTGGTCGTGAACACCGACAGCGAAATCCAAAACATTGATGACCTGCTGGCGGCTTACCGGGAAGACGGCATGAGTTTTGCCATTGGCGGCGGCTCGGTCCCCGGTAGTATGGACCACCTCGTGGCCGCAATGGTGATGCAGGCGGCGGGAGAAGACCCGACTGCATTCAACTATATCCCCTATGATGCAGGTGGTGCGGCGATGGCCGGGCTTCTGTCCGGGGAGATTCGGGCACTGTCCACGGGCTTCTCTGAAGCTGTGGCTTTGGCATCACATGGCGAGGTTCGCATCATCGGCGTGACCTCGGATGAGCGCGTTCCGGCCTTCCCCGATGCGCCCACGATGATGGAACAAGGCATCAACACGACCTTTGTCAACTGGCGCGGGTTCTTTGCGGCACCGGGCATCTCTGACGACCAGCTCGCCGCTTTCCAGGATGCGCTGACCATAATGTATGACACACCCGAGTGGGAAGAAGTTCGGGCCCGCAACGGCTGGGTCAATATCCACAACAATGGCGACGATTTTCGTGTCTTCCTTGAAGAACAGGAGCAGGTGATTGGTGATCTGATGCGAACCTTGGGCTTTCTGTAAACCGACCGCAGGTGCGCAGGCGAATGGGCCGTCCTGAATTAAGGCCGGGCGGTCCGCCATGTGACTTGAAGGGGGCTATGATGGTGCTTGATCGCTGGATTGCACTGATATTTGTGACGTTCTGCTGCATCTACGGCTATGCCGCGTTCTTTACGATGGACCATCTGTTACCCCCCTTTATGCAGCGCAATCCTGTCTGGCCTTCAACGTTCCCCAAGATACTGGCCGTGTTCGGCATCATCGCTGGTTTGATTGTCCTGCTGGGGATTGAGACGCTTGGCAAGAGCGAGAAGGTACCAAGAACGACCGATATCGATTACCGCCGCTTGACCGACTACAAACTGGGGCAGGCACTGGTGCTTCTGGGGCTTATGGTAGCCTATGCACTGATGCTGCGCCCGGCGGGCTTCCTTGCAGCCACGGCGGTGTTCCTTGTGGCCAGCAGCTTCGTTCTGGGGGAGCGAAAGTTCCTGATCATGGTCGTGGTCGCAGCCCTTGCGACAGGTTTCGTGTGGTATCTGGTGCAGGAAGTCCTTGGTATCTTCCTGCGCCCGTTCCCTTTTTTCATGGGAACATGAAGCGATGATCGAAGGCATCCTGATCGGTCTTTCGGCCGCGTTTTCGATCCAGAACCTTCTGATGGTCATCGCGGGCTGCCTGATCGGCACCTTTATCGGGATGCTGCCCGGACTCGGGCCGATGTCGATTATCGCAATCATGATCCCGGTTGCGATCACGCTGGGCGATCCGGCCGCGGCACTTATCCTGCTTGCCGGTGTATATTACGGTGCGATTTTTGGTGGCTCGACCTCGTCGATCCTGCTGAACGCACCTGGCGTGGCGGGTACGGTTGCGACGAGTTTTGATGGTTACCCGATGGCGCAAAATGGCCAGGCGGGCAAGGCACTAACGATCGCTGCTGTCGCCAGTTTTGCGGGCGGCACACTTGGTGCAATTCTTCTGATGATCTTTGCGCCCGTGTTATCGCAAGTGGCACTTTCGTTCCATTCCGCCGAGTATTTCGCGTTGATGGTTGTGGGCCTGTCGGCGATCGCTGCCTTTACAGGCACCGGTCAAGTAGCCAAGGCACTGATGATGACGATCCTGGGTTTGATTTTGGCCACCGTGGGCGAGGGCGCACTTTTTAACCTGCCGCGCTTCACAATGGGGCTTATGGATCTGCAATCGGGCATCAGTTTCATCACACTTGCGATGGCAATGTTTGCCCTGCCCGAAGCCATGTTCCTGGTGATCAACCCCGTGCGCAGTGCAAGCGGTGGCAGGAGCGGCAAAATTGATAACCTGCGTTTTTCACGCGAAGAGGGGAGGGCCATGGTCCCGGTAATCGGGCGTCAGTCGGTCCAGGGGTTCTTCATAGGTGTCTTGCCAGGGGCAGGGGCGACCATCGCCTCTTTCCTTGGCTATGCGGTGGAGCGCAATCTTGCCAAAGGTGAGGAACAGGCGGCGTTTGGCAAGGGGGCGGTCAAGGGCCTTGCAGCACCCGAGACGGCCAACAACGCGGCATGCGTAGGCTCTTTCGTGCCGCTTCTGACGCTGGGTATTCCAGGGTCGGGAACAACTGCAATCCTGCTTGGTGCGCTTATCGCGTTGAACGTGACGCCCGGGCCGCGGTTAATGACTGACACGCCTGAAATCTTCTGGGCAGTCATCATCTCCATGTTCATCGGTAATCTGGTTCTGCTGATCCTGAACCTGCCGTTGATCCCCTATATCGCCAAAATCCTGGCGATCCCGCGCACCTACCTGATCCCCTTCATTCTGTTTTTCACGCTGATGGGGGCTTATATTGGTCAAAACAACGCCACTGAGTTGCTTATCCTGGTGGGCCTTGGTGTGATGGCGACGCTTCTGCGGTTTGCCGATTATCCGCTCGCCCCCCTTCTGATCGGGTTTATTCTGGGCACGATGCTGGAGGATAATTTCGCGCGCTCAATGCAGCTTTATCGTGGACTTGACTTCATCTTTGAGCGGCCGATGACATTGACACTGCTTGTCGTCGCGCTTCTGTTGGTTCTTTTGCCAAGCTACCGGGCGCACCGGGTACGCAAGCGTGCAGAAAACGATTGATGTCGCGGCGGCGCATCCTCTCGCCGGGATTCGGCTACTGGACCTTACAGAGCTGCAAACCAAGCCCCCATTCCCCCTCACACAAGGCGCACACCTGCGGCTTGCATTTCCTGTCGTGCAGAGGCAAGGGAGCCGTTGAGGTCGATGGCACGGGTGAGTGTTCCGACCACTTCTACTGCAAACCCCAGCTTGGCTGCATCCACGGCTGAAAAGTTCACACAGAAATCCGTAGCCAGACCAACTATCGTCAGTGCCTCGATCCCGCGCGTGCGCAGATAGCCTTCCAGCCCCGTGGGCGTCCGGCGATCATTCTCGAAAACGGCGGAGTAGCTGTCAATCCCTCGCCGGAACCCTTTGCGGAGGATCAGATCGGCGTGGTTGGTGTTCAGATCGGGATGCAGTGCCGCACCCCGAGTGCCCTGCACGCAATGGTCGGGCCACAACACCTGTGGGCCGTAGGGAAACTCGACCACGGCATAGGGAACCTGACCCTGATGCTGACTGGCGAAACTGGCATGATCAGCCGGGTGCCAGTCCTGGGTCAGAATCACGGTACCGAACTCTTTCATCAGCGTGTTGATGCCAAACACGATCTGGTCGCCCTTCGGCACGGCCAAGGCTCCGCCGGGACAGAAATCGGATTGCACGTCGATGACAATAAGGGCTTCGCGGCTGTCTCGCATGGCCGTCCTGTTCAAACTTAGGGTCATTGGTTACGAATCTGGATGTAGAGTGTCAATGCGAGGGCCCTTGCATCAGGTCGGGGCGACGGACTACATCGCACCCATGGTGTGCGTTGCCGCCCTCTACCACTTCACCCGCGTCCCGGACCCTGCTGTGCTGCGCGGGCCGCTTCTGGATGTGTGTGAGGCTGGCGGCGTCAGAGGTTCTCTGCTGCTTGCGAGCGAAGGGATCAACGGCACGATTGCCGGTCCGCGTCCGGGCGTGCATGCGGTAGTGAGCCACATCCGCGCCCTTGCCGGTTTTGCGGGCATGGAGTGGAAGGAAAGCACCGCGCGGGAGATGCCATTTGGTCGCCTGAGGGTGCGCCTAAAACGAGAGATCGTGACGATGGGCCAGCCGCAGGTTGACCCGACCCGTACGGCTGGCCACTCTGTAGTGTCTGCGGATTGGAACGCCCTGATCTCTGCCCCGGATGTGGCGGTGATCGATACCCGCAATGCTTATGAGGTGGCAATCGGAACATTCGAAGGAGCGATTGATCCCGACACCGAAAACTTTCGGGGTTTCCCTGCCTGGTGGCATGCCAATGCGAACAAGTTTCACGGCAAGCGCATCGCGATGTTCTGCACCGGCGGCATTCGGTGTGAAAAATCAACTGCTTATCTGATGTTACAAGAAGTGAAGAACGTCTATCACCTGAAAGGCGGCATTCTGAAATACCTGGAGGAGGTGCCGGAGGAGGAGAGCCTGTGGCACGGGGAATGCTTTGTCTTTGATAGGCGGATCTCGGTTGGGCATGGCCTGGTGGAGGGGTCGCATGTGCTGTGCCGGGCCTGCCGCCGGGCACTTTCGCCCGAGGATGTGCGCCGCCCGGAGTTCGAGCTGGGCGTGCAATGTCATCACTGCCGGAACAAGTATACCGATGCCGCCCGCACCCGGTTTCGGGAACGCCAGAGACAGGTTGAACTGGCTGCAGCACGTGGGGAAAAGCACTTGGGCTGAGGTGCGATCACCCAGTTTTGGGGCCGAAACGATCCTTCCACGACGGATACGGACAGCAGAAGGGGCACAATCCGCGAAACATCCCGCGATTGAGTGCTGTTTACGGAACCCTTCGCTTTTGTAGCGGTGCGAATCTGGTTGCCATATCCCGCATTGATTCAGCCACCATCTTGACGCGCAAGCGAAATTAGCGATGTTCTAGGACATCAAAGGCTACAACTACCCCCATCACCACATACTCAGGATAGTGCCGTAAAGACCAATCAGAAATCCAGGTTCTCAACGCTCAACGCGTTTTGCTGTATGAACTCACGTCGGGGTTCCACCACATCGCCCATCAGTTTGGTGAAGATGTCATCGGCCTCGGCCAAATCTTCGATCTTCACTTGCAGCAGTGTACGTGCGTTCGGATCCAGCGTGGTTTCCCAGAGCTGGTCGGGGTTCATCTCTCCCAGCCCTTTATAGCGCTGCATCTGCTGCCCCTTGGCACCTTCGTCCAGGATCGCCTGCAACAGACTGGTTGGGCCATGGATCGTCACGCTGCGGTCCTTCCGGCTTAGCTGCGCCGAGGCGCGGTATACTTCGCGCCCATCCAGGGACACAGCCGACAGTTTCCGTGCCTCGCCTGAGCGTAAAACAGCCCCTTCAAGTGTGCGAATTTCCTCTACCCCGCGCAGCACACGGCGCAGCCGGATGCCGTGATCCTGCGTGATCCTCCCCCGCCAGCCGCGCTCATACTCCATCGCCACCAAGTCTAATCGCGCGGCCACACCATCGGCCACGTGCTGCAAATCCGTATCGGCACGGCCCGGGTCAAAGGCCCCTGCAATCGCGGCCTGTTCCAGGATGTGTCGGGGATAATGGGTGGGAAAGGCATCAAGGATGCGCCTGAAGTTGCGCGCGGCTTCCACCACGTGTGCCAGATCATGGCCCGCGATCTCCTCCCCCGAGAGCAGGCGCAGAACGGCACCTTCGATCCCCTGATCGATCAGGTAATCCTCCAGTGCATGTTGATCCTTCAGATAGACCTCGGATTTACCGCGGCTGACTTTGTAAAGCGGCGGTTGCGCGATATAGAGATATCCGCCCTCTATGATGTTCGGCATCTGCCGGAAGAAGAAGGTCAGAAGCAGCGTCCGGATATGTGCACCATCCACATCGGCGTCCGTCATGATGATGATCTTGTGATATCGTAACTTCTCGATGTTGAACTCATCCCGCCCGATGCCAGTGCCAAGCGCAGTGATTAATGTGCCAATTTCCTGACTGCTCAGCATCCGGTCAAACCGCGCACGCTCAACATTCAGGATTTTGCCTCTAAGCGGCAGAACAGCCTGGTTGTGCCGTGATCGCCCCTGCTTGGCCGAGCCGCCGGCACTGTCGCCCTCTACCAGGAACAGTTCGGATTTTGCCGGGTCTTTCTCCTGACAATCAGCCAGTTTGCCGGGAAGTGAGGCGATATCCATCGGGTTTTTGCGCCGGGTTAACTCGCGCGCTTTGCGCGCCGCCTCTCGCGCCAAGGCGGCTTCGATGATCTTACCGACGATGATCCTGGCTTCATTCGGGTGTTCTTCGAACCACTCCGCCAATTTCTCATTTATCAGGTTTTCCACAGCCGGGCGCACCTCGGACGATACCAGTTTGTCCTTTGTCTGGCTGGAAAATTTCGGATCGGGCACCTTCACCGACAGAACACATGTCAGCCCTTCGCGCGCATCATCGCCAGCGAAGCTGATCTTTTCCTTCTTTGCCAGGCCGCTGGAATTGGCGTAAAGGTTGATGGTGCGGGTCAGCGCACCACGAAAGCCCGCCAGATGGGTGCCACCATCGCGCTGCGGGATGTTGTTGGTGAAGGGCAAAACCATTTCATTATAGCCGTCGTTCCACCACATCGCGGTTTCAACGCCAATGCCCTCCCGCACTCCCCGGACATAGATCGGTTCTTTCATCATGCTGGTCTTGGAACGGTCGATGTATTTCACGAACTCCTGCACCCCGCCCTCATAGGCCATCCCGGCCCGTTGCGGTTCAGCGTGGCGCAAGTCTTCAAGCACGATTTTCACACCCGAGTTCAGAAAGGCCAATTCGCGCAGCCGGTTTTCCAGCGTCCTGAAACTGTAATCGAGGTTGGAAAAGATGCTGGTGGCGGCCAAGAAGCGGACTTCGGTGCCTGTCTTGCCGCCAGAATCGCCGACCGCGTCCAAGTGCTTTACCGTCTCACCCTGTTCAAACCGGGCATAGTGTTCCTTGCCATCCCGCCAGATGCGCAGATCCAGCCAGTCTGACAGCGCGTTCACGACTGAAACGCCCACACCGTGCAGGCCACCCGAAACCTTATAGGAACTCTGGTCGAATTTACCGCCCGCATGAAGCTGGGTCATGATAACCTCGGCGGCCGAGATGCCCTCTCCCTCGTGAATTCCAACCGGAATACCACGCCCGTTATCGCTGACCGAGACGCTGTCATCAGCATGTAAGGTGACGGTCACGGCATCGGCATGGCCCGCCAGTGCCTCATCAATACCATTATCGACGACCTCATAAACCATGTGGTGCAGGCCCGAGCCGTCATCGGTGTCACCGATATACATACCGGGGCGTTTGCGAACCGCCTCCAAACCCTTGAGAACCTTGATGGAATCAGCACCGTAATCATTGGGCGCAGGTGCGTTTTCAGCCATTCGTAAAGTCTGCCTGTTCTGTTTGTAAATATATATATATATCCGTCCTGGCGGGATTTGTCACCTATTAGCCCCCTTACTTAAGGGTGCTGTGGCGGTTTTATTTATCTTGTCTCACAGTTCAGCGCGTCCTCGGCTGTGAACATCGCCTACGGACTCAACTCATCAGGATCACAAGAGCGACCAAGATCAGCAAGCCCCCGGCCACCCTGTTGGTGCGCTGCAATGCACCGGGCGTGGTGATCAAACGTCGGGTGCGGTCGACGAACAGGGCAAAAGCACCGTTGCCAATCAATGGCACCAGCATGGATATCAAGGCGATCAGGGCGATATCAAAAACTGTTAACCGGGTCATATCGAAGAAACCGGGCAATATTCCCATGTAGAACATGATTGCCTTCGGGTTGGCCAGAATTACCGCAAGACCTGCTAAAAAACCGGCCCAGGCCCCAGGCCGGTTCAGGCTACTATCAGCATCGATGCGCTTATCTGCCTTCCAGATCAGGGCCAGCCCCATCCCGGCAAAGACAAGAACCGCCAGCCAGCGCAGTGCATCCATAACCCAAGCATAGGTGCCCACAATCCAAGCCAGGCCAAGGATTGCCAGAATCGACCAAAGCGTGTCCCCGATGGCCACGCCCAGCATCAAGGGGAAGGCAGAGGCAAAGCCATGGGCCAAGGTCCGTGCTATCAGAGCCAGCCAGACCGGCCCCGGTGTCAGGAACAGGATAAACAGCGCACCTGCATAAAGCAAAAGATGCATGGCGGTCAGGGTAATTATGACCGATACCCCAATAACTGAAGCATGCTTTTGCCTTTTCGATCCTCTACCGCGATATACTGTGCGCGTGTCCCCAACGCAATGAACAATTCTGGCCCTGTGCCGGTCATCCAGGCTTGGGTGTCTAGGGCGCACACCTCATCAAAAAGCGCGGCACGGCGATCAGCATCCAGATGGGCGGCTATCTCGTCGAGTAGCACAAGCGGTGCGGTGCCGGTTTCCGCCTTCAAAGCGCGTGCATTGGATAGAATGAGTGAGATCAGAAGTGCCTTTTGCTCTCCGGTGGAACATTGCCGTGCCACGACGCCCTTGGCGGCGTAGATCGCGGTAATGTCGCTGCGATGGGGTCCGAATAGCGTTCGCCCGGTCGCAAAATCGCGCGGGCGGGCCGCGGCGAAAGCCTCTGCATATGCCTTGGCGTCTGCTTCAGCACCCTCCGGCCCGCCTTCGGCCTCCGCCAAGGTCAACTTGGCGGCTGGAAAAGCTGTTTCCGCCTCTTCTTGCGCCGCATGAATCTGCAAAAGCGTTTCTATCCGTGTTCTGGTGATGCGGGCTGCTGCCCCCGCCATCTGCGCCTCGACTGCACTATACCAGTGCGTGTCACGTATTTGATTCTTCAGAAGGCGATTCCGCTCACGCATCGCTTTTTCATAGGTCAGAACCGCATCCGCATGTTCCGGGAAGAAGCCCAGTGCCATGCGATCAAAAAACTGCCGCCGCCCATCGGCCCCTTCAATCCATAGGCGATCCTGCCGTGGTACCAGCCAGATGACACGCAAAAGCTGTGCCAATGCAATCTGTGGCGCGGATTTTCCATCGATCAAAAGGCGGCGGCCCTGCCCCGGTTCGGCCCATGTTTCGACCTCGTGGCTTAGTACGCCATCAAGTTTTGCTTCAATCTTCCACCCAAGCCCTTCGGGTTGGCGCACCAGCTCATCCGCCGTGGCACGCCTTAGGCCCCGCCCTGGAGACAGCAGAGAGACAGCCTCAAGCACGTTCGTCTTGCCCGCACCATTGGCCCCAAACAGCACAACCGGGCGACCATCCAATGGAAGGACCGCACGACAATGAGAACGAAAATGAGACAGACGCAGATCCGAGACGAAGACACAGCGCATTGCTTGCCTCCCTGCCGGAGCGTTCTTCCTATAGAAGATGGCGTCACACGCGCATCGGCATGACCACATAGATCGCGCTGGTGTCGTTGACTTCGCGCATCAGCGTGGGTTCGCCTGCGGAATTGAACAGAAACACCGCATTCTCCCGATCCGCCTGGGCAGCAATCTCCAGCAGGTATTTGGCGTTGAACCCGATTTCCAGCTTTTCGTCGCTATAAGCCACGGCCAATTCCTCTTCGGCATTGCCGTTCTCGGGGGCATCGACGGACAGAATCAGGCGATCCTCTTCCATCTGCAGTTTCACTGCGCGCGAACGCTCAGACGAGATCGTCGCCACCCGATCCACTGCCTTGGCAAATGCGCCAGCATCCACCTCCAGCCTGCGGGTGCTGTCGGTGGGAATAACCCGCGCGTAGTCGGGGAAGGTGCCATCGATCACCTTGGATGTCAGGGTGACAGCCAGTGTCGCAAAGCGGATTTTGGTATCAGACACCGAAACCGCGATATCGGCGTCATCGTCATCCAGAAGCTTCAGCAGTTCACCCACGGCCTTGCGCGGCACAATCACGCCGGGCATGCCTTCGGCCCCTTCGGACAGCACAGTATCCACCCGCGCCAGGCGGTGCCCGTCCGTTGCCACAGCACGCAGCACCCGGCCCGCCTCACTATCAGCAGTGTGGAAGTAGACCCCGTTCAGGTAATAGCGGGTCTCCTCAGTTGATATCGCAAACTTCGACTTGTCGAACAGCCGACGCAGCACCTGTGCCTTGGCCGTGAAGTTCGTGGTGTATTCCGACGATGCCATGATCGGAAAATCATCCTTCGGCATGGTGGCCAAGGCGAACCGGGACTTGCCCGCCTCCACCTTGAGCCGGCCCGAGGTACCATCATCGGCCAGTTGCACCAACGCGCCATCGGGCAGTTTGCGAGCAATCTCGTGCAGGGTCACGGCATTGACAGTTGTGGCCCCCCCCCGCTCGATCCGGGCAACAGCTTTGTCCACCACATCGATATCCAGATCTGTTGCCCGGAAGGATACGCTATCGCCCTCGGCCTCGATCAGAACATTGGCGAGGATTGGGATAGTGTTGCGCCGTTCGACAACTGATTGCGCTTGATTCACCGCGCCCAGCAGGGTCGTACGTTCTATAGAGAATTTCATGCCTCAGGCTCCAAGATATGGTGGGGGTTACGTGGTATCCTTCTCTGCCCCCAAGATCAAGTTTTTCAGGAATGCCGTAAAATCATGTGCGGCGTCAATCGCTTTCACACGATTTTCATGCAATTTCGGTACTTAGTCTTCCAGCATCCGGCGCAGCAGCTCTGCATCTTCGGCGATTCGGCTGTCCAAAGCCCTCAGGTCTTCGATCTTGCGAACCCCATGCAGGATGGTGGTGTGATCGCGGCGACCCAGCTTGCGCCCGATATCGGGCATGGATTGAGTGGTCAGTGTCTTGCACAGATACATCGCCATCTGCCGGGGCCGCGCGTTTCTGCGCATCCTGCTTGGGCCCAACAGATCGGCCTGGCGGATGTTATAATGCTCACACACCTTCCTGATGACCTCATCTATGGTGACCTTGCGGTCGGTCGCGCGCAGGATATCGGTTAGGCATTCATGCGCGATCTCCACCGTGATCTCGGACCCGATCAGATCGGCGAATGCAAAGAGCCGGTTCAGTGCTCCCTCCAGCACACGTACATTGGTGAAGATTCGCTGGGCGATGAACTCCAGCACACCGGGCGCAATCTTCAAGGCTGGGTGCCGTCTGGTATAGGATTCCGTTTTGGCCTGCAGGATGCCAAGCCGAAGCTCATAGTCAGTGGGATGCAAGTCCACCACTAATCCGCAAGCGAGGCGAGAGGCGACGCGGTTGTCCAGATCCTCCATATTCACCGGCGAGCGATCACCAGAGATGACGATCTGCTTACCCATCTCGACCAAGGAATTGAAGGTATGGAAAAATTCCTCCTGAGTGGAGTTCTTGCCCGCGATGAACTGCACATCGTCAACCATCAGCACATCGACCGAGCGGAACATCTCCTTGAAGCCGATCATGTCCTTTTCCCGCAGGGCGCGGACGAAGCGGTACATAAACTGCTCCGCCGAGAGATAAAGGATACGCTGCTCCGGCTGGCGGGCGAGCAACTCCCAAGCTATGGCGTGCATCAGATGGGTTTTGCCCAAGCCAACCCCGCCGTAAATGAACAGCGGATTGAAGGTGATCGGCCCGCCCTCAGCGACGCGGTGCGCGGCGGCATGGGACAGCTCGTTCGGTTTACCTACGACGAAGGCGTCAAAGGTAAAGCCTGGGTTCAGAAATGCGCCCGGCAATCCGCTACTGACATTTGCGACCGTCACCGGCCCGTCCGCCCCTTCGCCCGAGTGGTCCGCGGCGGTTCCGGGGGCCTTGGTGTCCGCGCCACTGGTGGCTTTGCCTGCCAGTGACGGATCCACGCTAAACTCGATACGGGCAGCTCTCATGCCTGCCGCGGCAAAATGGTGCAGAATCGCATCACCAAAATTCTGCAACACCCAAGAACCGATGAACCTTGCCGGGACATGGAAATGAACCGTACCTTCATCGAAAGACTCAAACACAATCGGTTTGATCCATGTAGAAAAGTTGTTCTTTCCAATTGACCTGAGAAGTTCACCCCGGACCTGTTCCCACGTGTCGTTCATCATTCTTGAACCCTCTGTTCCTGTTATCAAGATGTCTGCCGAATCATCCACTTTGTGACGGCATGTGTCGTTGTTTCACCACGATTCCCTGACGCGGGCGGGGGATAGATCAAACCAGCCGCACCGCATAACCAGACCACCCCGTCATATGAAAAAACGCACCGAGCATGCAACGGACCAATGGCACCATCAGGCAAGCGAGTCCAATGCCCACATCGGTCTTCACATCGGAGTACGGGTAAGCTGGGCTTCTGGTAAGTACGCGCTTTCCGCTGATCAAACCGCGATCAGCTCACGCACACAGATACAGCCGAACCCTTTGCCTCATCCGATTATCCCCCCCCTCAGATCAAAATTTGAACCACAGGGACTACGCTAGCGGAAGTCATCCGCAGCTGGCAACTAACTTTACTGCTTGACTCGGCGGGAATTCAAAATCGAATCTGGCAACATTTGGATATATTATTGATCATGCACCGTATTTTCACCGTATTTTCGATCAAAAATATCCGCCATAAAAATTGTGGGTTCAGGCACCGTGATCAGCATGGTTACAAAATCAGCCAGCCAGGCCCTTCACGCGCACACTCAACCGTGACATTTTTCGTGCGGCAGTGTTCTTATGCAGCACGCCTTTCGTTACACCGCGCATCAGTTCCGGCTGTGCCTTGCGCAGGGTCGCCTGTGCCGCTGCCTGGTCACCCGATGTAATCGCTTCTTCAACGCGGCGCAGGTAGGTGCGGATGCGCGACCGGCGCGCCTTGTTCACGCCAAAACGACGGGCATTCTGGCGGGCACGTTTTCTGGCTTGGGGTGAGTTTGCCATGGTATCTCCTTACATCAACTCAGTTTTCAAACAGCATCCGGCATCCTGTGCGCCCCCCGACCATGGGTACTTTACCAGGCGACTCTGGCCAAAGCTGGCGACACACGCATGCCGAGAGGACGGATACAGGGTTTTGTGGGAATAGGAAAGACCGAATCATCATTCTGATCGGCAAGACGAGTCACTTGTCACGGAACTGCGCCTCGCGCTTTTCCAGGAAGGCCGACATCCCTTCATGCTGATCTTCGGTTGCGAACAGTGCGTGGAACAAACGCCGTTCAAACAGCAGCCCTTCGCGCAGCGGGGTTTCATAGCTGCGGTTCACTGCTTCCTTGACCGCCGTGGTCGCCAGCGCAGATTTCTCAGTGATTCTGGCGGCTGCCGCCATGGCCTCTTCCATCAGTTTCTTGGCGGGTACGACCCGGCTGACCAGCCCCGCACGTTCCGCCTCCTCGGCTGCCATGAAGCGGCCGGTCAAATGTAAGTCCATGGATTTTGACTTGCCCACGAAGCGAGTCAGCCGCTGTGTGCCCCCAATGCCTGCGACCACGCCCAGATTGATCTCGGGCTGGCCGAATTTCGCAGTATCGGCGGCGATGATGAAATCGCACATCATCGCCAATTCGCAACCGCCGCCCAGGGCATAGCCCGCGACTGCCGCGATAATTGGCTTGCGACAGCGCAGCATCTGCTCAACCTCTGCCTCGAAGAGATTTGAAGAAAAGACATCAACGAAGCTTTTTTCGGACATCTCTTTAATATCGGCCCCGGCTGCAAAGACTTTATCCGATCCCGTCAGCACAATACAGCGCACCTTGCCATTCTCTTCGGCCGCGTTCAGTGCCTTGGCCAGCTCCTCCAGAAGCTGGCTGTTCAGCGCGTTCAGCGCGTCGGGTCGGTTCAGCCTGATCAGGGCAATGTGGTTTTCGAGCTCAACGATCAGGGTCTCGTAGGCCATATCGGATTGTCGCCCTTTGGTTCGTCAGTGTCAGAGGGCAAGGTTAGCACCCTGGCCCCGGTGTTCAAGCTATCTTTGGCACGACGCGCAGTAAAAAGTGGAGCGTCCGGATTGCACGATCCGGCGAATTGCCCCTGCGCATCCGGGTTTTGGACAAGGCGCACCTTCCCGGTCATAGACGCGGAAATTATGCTGGAAATATCCTATATCACCATCCGCACGGCGATAATCACGCAGGCTGGATCCGCCAGACTTGATCGCCTCGGCAATCACATCGCGGATCACGAGCGCAAGCCGGGCCAACCGTGGACGCGAGATTCTTCCCACTTGGCGTTTAGGCGAGATGCCCGCACGATACAATGCCTCGCACACATAGATATTGCCCAGCCCTGCCACGATGCGCTGATCCAAAAGCGCGGATTTCACCGGTGTCCGGTGGCCCATGAAACGTGCGGCCAGATAGGCATCGGAGAAGATACTGCCCAGTGGTTCCGGCCCAAGCGGTGCGATCAGCCAGTGATCTTCCAACCTGTCAGTGGGGGTTAGATCCATCGACCCGAATCGCCGGACATCGTTGAAGGTGATACGCACGCCGCCCTCCATATCCAGCACGACATGGTCGTGTTTTCCAGGCATGGGATGGGTATGCCGGAACCGTCCCGGCATCACGGCTGCCTGCGCCGCGCCGCCCGAGATCAGCATGCGCCCCGACATGCCGAGGTGGATAATTAGCGTCTCACCGGTGTCGAGATCAGCCAGAATGTACTTTGAGCGTCGCCGCAATTGCTTCACCCGGACACCTGTCAGCCTTGCCGACATATCCGGCGGGAAGGGCCATCGCAGATCGGGGCGGCGGATATCAGCGCACAGTATGCGCACATCCTCCATTACCGGGACCAGACCACGACGCACTGTTTCAACCTCTGGCAGTTCGGGCAAACCGGGCTTTCCTTCCAGCGGGGTGCACACATTGCCACCTTTGACAAGGCCCCTATAAGAAAAGACAATTGAAACGGAGGGCAAGGGCCCATGGACAACGACGACCGGACCACAGATTTCGGTTATCAGACGGTGGATGAAAGAGAAAAGGCGGAGCTGGTGTATGGAGTCTTCTCCAATGTCGCGTCGCGCTATGACGTGATGAACGATGTCATGAGCATGGGCATCCACCGTGTCTGGAAAGACGCGATGATGGACTGGCTGGCCCCGCGCAAAGGTCAACGGCTTCTTGATGCCGCCGGGGGTACCGGCGATATCGCGTTTCGTTTCCTGAAACGCGCACCCGGGGCCAGTGCCACAATACTGGACAGGACCGAACCGATGCTAATCAAGGGGCAGAAACGCGCCGAGGCAACAGCACTGGCCGAAAAGCTCGATTGGGTGGCGGGCGATGCCATGGCCCTGCCGTTTGGGGACAATGCGTTCGATGTCTATACGATCAGCTTCGGTATACGGAATGTCACGCGCATTTCTGACGTCTTGGCCGAGGCCCGACGCGTCTTGAAGCCCGGCGGGCGGCTGATGGTTCTGGAATTTAGCCAATTAACTAATGAGTGGCTGCGGAATCTCTATGATCTCTATTCCTTCAACATCATCCCGCGGATGGGCCAAGTCATCGCCAGGGATCGGGACAGCTATCAATACCTGATCGAGTCGATCCGCAAATTCCCGGACCAAGAGAGATTTGCCGGAATAATTCGTTCTGCGGGGTTTGAGCAGGTTAGATACCGCAATCTCAGCATGGGAATCGCCGCGTTGCATTCGGGGTGGATGCTTTAGGTGCGCGGCCCTCACAACATCTGGCGGGTGATCCGTACCGGTGCCACCTTTGAGCGGACGGGTGCGATGCGCGTGGCACTGAAGACGCTGAACGCCCCGCCTGGCCTGCGAATCACCGCACGTGTTCTAGGTTGGCCGTTCAAATGGCTGGGCCTGAAGGGGAACACCAACCTGCCGCCAGTGCCCCGTGCACTGACGGCGCTTGGACCAGCCTATATCAAATTCGGGCAAATCCTCTCGACCCGGCCCGATGTTGTCGGTGGTGAGTTGGCCACGCAGTTGCGCGTTTTGCAGGACAAGCTGCCGCCCTTTTCGACAATGACCGCCAAGCGTGTTGTTGCACGCGAATTGGAGATGCCAGTCGAGTCGCTTTTCACCGAGTTCTCCGACGCTGTCGCCGCGGCCTCCATCGCACAGGTGCATCGGGCGCGGCAGGCAGGGACCGGACAGGAAGTGGCGGTGAAAGTGTTGCGCCCGGGAATCGAACGAGCTTTTCGCAAGGATATTGACGCCTTCTATCTGATCGCCTGGCTGGTGGAGACGCTTTCCCCCACATCGCGCAGGCTGCGTCCCAATGACGTGGTCGCGCATTTCGAAGGCGTGGTGATGCGCGAGTTGGACTTGCGTATCGAATCCGCCGCCGCCGGAGAGTTCGCCGCCAACACCGCCAAGGATGAGGGATTTTTTGTTCCCCCGGTGGAGTGGTTCCTCAACTCGCGCCAAGTGATGACACTGGCCTGGGCCAAGGGCATCCCCTTTGGCGATATCGAAGCCATCGACGCTGCGGGCCATGACCGACGCGCCCTGGCCGCGCGCACCTTGCAGATGTTTCTGATCCATGCGCTGCGCGACGGATTTTTTCACGCCGATATGCACCAGGGCAACCTGAAGGTGGGCCCGGGCGGAGAGATCGTGGCCCTCGATTTCGGGATCATGGGGCGGATCGATAGCTATACCCGCCGGGTCTATGCTGAGATATTAATGGGCTTCATCCGCAAGGATTACCGGCGGGTGGCCGAAGTGCATTTCGAAGCCGGTTACGTACCCGCCGACCGCGATATTGATGATTTTGCCCAAGCCCTCCGTTCGGTTGGAGAGCCGATCTTTGGCATGGATGCCAGCCGCATATCCATGGCACGCCTCTTGGCCTATCTATTCGATGTAACAGAGAAATTCGGCATGGAAACCCGGACAGAGCTAATCTTGCTGCAGCGCACCATGGTTGTCGTTGAAGGCGTGGCCCGGTCGCTTGACCCGCATATCAATATCTGGGAGGTCGCCCGGCCCGCCGTGGAGGATTACATCACCCGCAATATCGGCCCAAAGGCGTTGGTCTCGGACTTGTTAAGAACCGCGCAGGTTCTGGCCCGGTTCGGGCCGCGTCTGCCGCAATTGGCCGAAGCGGCCCTGTTGGCCCGGAACAAGCCGCCACCGCTGCGCCCGTCCTGGCGGGAAAGGGCCTTGCTGATCGGCGTGGGTGGCCTGGCCGGGGCAATCTTGGTGGGGTTCGGTAGCCTGCTTTAGAATGTTACGGGGCACGAATGCCATAAACCGGGTCTGCAGGAACCCGCGCACCGCCAGCCATGGCCATCCGGGTCGCGGTATCCTGCACGGGGACACCTTCCCACCCGCTAACGCGAAAGTGTGGTTTACGCCTCGATAGTGCGCTTCAAGTCGTTCAGTATACGCTGGATGCCAAGACTATCCTGTGAGGTGTTCATGGGAGTTCGGCGCTCAAAGGCCGAGCCGGGATTCGTGATTATCGCCATATCCGCTACCACCCGCGTGGCACCGGCATTTTCGACAATGGTATAGCTGATGCGTGCGTTGGGGGTGCTGTCGTATCTGCTGCCCAGCAATGCGGCAGCAAAGATATTCTCAACAGGCCGATCAAATGCCACCGTAAATTGATTGTCACGTGTCAGGTTATAGCCACGATTAATCATACGGTCGACCAAGGCTGACTTCACTGCCATTCGGTCACGGGTGGCAATGGTTATTTCTGGCTTTCCGCTTCCGGTGTTGTGCCGGACAGGTTCAGCACAACCAGCCAGTGCAAGGGCACCCAAACCCAAAACAATTGCTCACCGCTGCATGAGAAATGCACCTTCCTTAACACCACAGAGGGTGTTATTGTCGTTAGTTGCGCAATTCTTTGCCATTTCAGTCTCTCCTCATTTGTGTATGCCGATGGTGAGGAGATTAACACGGGGTTTTGTGCTTGTCAAAGGGCTTTATGCGACATCTGTCCGAATGCGCCGAGTGATTAGCCGGAAGGGAATCAGTGCCAGAACCGCGAGCAGCAGTTTCACCAGCCAGTCCGCGCAGGCAAGGGATATCCACAGGGGTACCCGCGGCCCGACCCCAAGAAGCGGCAGGATTTCCCCGGCCCAGCTGACATCATCGCCCGGATCCAGGAAACTGAGGTTAGCGGCGAAGGCGATAGTGAAGAACAGTGCGGTATCGATGGACGATCCGATGATCGTTGAAAGAAACGGTGCTCTCCACCAAATGCCCCTGCGCAAGCGGTTGAAAATCGCCACGTCCAGAAGCTGCGCGGTCAGGAAGGCGAGGCCAGAGGCGATGGCGACCCGCAGCGTCACGAGCGACCCTAAATCTCCCACGATCCGGGTACCGATCAGGGAGCATGCGACCCCAACAAGGAAGCCCGCCAACACCACACGCCGCGCCGTTGCGATTCCATGGACGCGGTTCATAATGTCGGTCGCCAGAAACGCCAGCGGATAGGTAAAGGCCCCCCAGGTCAGCCATTGACCGAACCGGAATTGGACCAGGATATTAGAGGCCACGATAATCGCGGCCATCGCCAGGACACCCGGCAAATATGTGGCAGACACAGGCTTTTTCCGTTTTGAAAGGCGACCGGAACGCTGACCTCTAAGGGCAGACCGGGCCTCGGCTTATGCAATCCCTTCGGCCAGGGCCTTCGCAACGATAGGGATGTTGCCGGGCGTGAGGCCGGCGACGTTTATCCGCCCATCGCCAACCATATAGACGCCGTAGACCGTGCGAATCGCCATAACCTCGTCTGCCGTCGCACCGCAACGTGAGAACATGCCACGATGCCCCGCCAGAAACCCAAACCTGTCAGATCCCGTCAGATCGCGCAGCGCATCGGCCAGGATCTTGCGGTTTTTGATTATCGTCCGCCGCATCTCTGACAGTTCCGCCCGCCATGCCGTACACAGAACCGGATCGCCCAGAATGACCGAGACGACCCGCGCTCCATGATCCGGCGGGAAGGAGTAGTTCTTTCGGTTCATTGAGGCGAGCAGCCCCACGGCGACCTCTTGCGGTTTACCCTCACCGGTGATCACCAGTGCCATGCCCACCCGCTCTCGGTAGAGCCCGAAATTTTTGGAACAACTAGCCGCCAGAAACATCTCAGGCACCTGTGCCGCCAAGTCGCGCATCCCGGCGGCGTCCTCCTCCAACCCGTCGCCAAAGCCCTGATAGGCGATGTCGATGAAGGGGATCGCGCCTGTTTTCAGGCAGAGTGCCGCAATGTCGTTCCAATCCTCCATCGTGAGATCCGCGCCCGTAGGGTTGTGGCAGCAGCCATGCAGCAGGATCAGATCGCCTGGGCTGACATCAGCCAAATCTGACATCATCCTGGTGCGGTCCACACCGCCCGTCGCGGCATCATAGTAGCGGTAGCTCTTCCGGGTCAGGCCCAGATGGTCAATGATCACCGCATGATTCGGCCAGCTTGGTTCGGAAACCCAAACCTGTGCGTCAGGTGTCAGCATCTTGACCAGTTCCAGTACCTGGCGCACTGCACCTGTGCCGCCCGGCGTAGCCACCGACGCGACACGAGAGGGCAGTACAGAATCACCCAGGATCAGCCCGCGCATCGCATCCAGAAAGGCCGGATCGCCCGCCAGCCCGACATAGCTTTTACTGTCTTGCGCGGCCCAAATCCGTTCTTCCGCCTGTTTGACCGCCTTCATCACCGGGGTCAGGCCCTCGGGCGTTTTGTAAACCCCTACGCCAAGATCAACCTTGCCCTCTCTTGGGTCTGCTTTGAATATCCCCATCAGCTGGATGATTTTATCCAGGTCGGGGGGCTGGGCAATTTCAAACATGAATCTACGCTCACACTGGCTGGATTGAGGGGTCACGGTCATGGGTCAAGTGCCGGGTTCGCGTTTCCGTTCGAACTGGATTGAAGCCCACCCGCTGATAGAGCCCCAATGCGCGCGGATGATCAAGTGTGCAGGTATTCACGGTCATCCGGGCCACTCCAGCACCCGACCATCCTGTCACAATCGCGGTTTCCAAAAGTGGGCGGCCAAGACCGCCGCCAACCGCCTGCGGCACCAGCCCGAAATAAGCCAGATCGCAGGTACACGCCTGCCGCCAGTCGAGTGTGAAAAATCCTTGCGGCCAGCCGTGTTTCAGGGCCGTCCATATCACCACATCAGGATCGCGGACAAAGGCTTGTAAGGTGCCGGGATCAGCCCAAGCCTGGTCAAAGCGATCCTGCCATTCATAGTCGCGCCCGACTGCATCGTAGAGCGCCAGGAAATACCACACCGGTGGGTTGATCGCGCGTTCCAGCTGCACATCCGGCGGTAAGGTCACTGGCGCGGCGACCGGGCGCGTAGTCATTTCCAGATAGGTGATGGTATAGGAGACCTCGGCCCCCGCGGGGATCACGTTCATACGGTTTCAACATGATGCTTCTTTAGACTGACCCCATTCCGCAGACTGACCCCATTCCGCCCAGGAGCCATCGTAGAGTGAAACCTGCTGGTTGCCCAGGATCGTCAGACCCAGCATCAGAATGGTCGCCGTCACACCCGACCCGCAGGTGGTGATCGTACGCCTGTCCAGATCAACGCCCCCTGCTGTAAAGGCGGCACGCAGATCGTCGCCGCGTTTCATAGTGCCATCGGCGTTCAGAAGCGTGGCGTAATGCACATTAAGCGATCCCGGGATGTGCCCTGCACACAGACCCGGCCGAACCTCAGGTTCTGTTCCGTGGAAACGCGCCGGGGACCGCGCGTCGATAATCTGCCAATCGCCCAGCTTCAAGGCCTCGGCGACCTGGGTTACATCTTTTACAAGGTGGGCTTGGTACTGCACGGTCATATTCCGCTCACGCAGAATCGGCGTCCTATCTTCGACCTCCCGGCCCTCGGCCCGCCATTTGGGAAATCCGCCGTCCAGCACAGCAATATCTTCCTTGCCCATCAGCCGGAACAGCCACCAAACTCGAGCCGCCGAAAACAGGCCCGCACTGTCATAAACCACCACCTGATGCCCGTCACCAATGCCCATGGTGCGCATCTGGCCTATGAATTTTTCCACCGGCGGTGCCATATGCGGCAGCACACTGCGCTGGTCGCTGATTTCATCGATATCGAAGAAACGTGCACCGGGGATATGCGCACCGTCATACTCTGCCTTCGCATCACGCCCTATACCCGGCGGACAGTAAGAGGCATCGAGCACCCGCAGATCAGGGTCGTTCAGATGCACAGCCAGCCAGTCGGTGGAAACAAGCGTTTTGGGATCATCGGCAAACATGTTGGCACCCTCTGGTCTAATGGTCGATTCTATCAATCTCGGTTATCTTCACCCGAAGATAAAGTCATTTTACATAAGCGATCATAGAATTTTCCAGGCGCGCTGGTCGTCAACCTTGGTACTGTCACGAGTACCCACGTGATGTAGGGACTAACTTGATATAATCGTCAAGGGGCTCGCTTGTAATGTCAGGGTGATCGTTGCATGTTGAGCTGGGCAGGTGCTTCAACGGCCTCCGATCACCAGTGTCCAACCGCTTCCGCATGGTTATGGATTCTGCCATGATACTACCATCATCACGCAGATTACAGTCACCGCAGAACCGTATAAACAGGCTATTCGGTGGTATCTGTGCTTCTGCACATCTTCTTCGAGCTGGTGCGCGATTACTCTTCGGTCTCGTCCACGGCCGCTTCGCCCTCTTCGGAAGAGATCAGGCCCGAAGGTGCCGCGATATTCGCGATTACGAAATCCCGGTTAATCATTGGGCGTGCTCCCGAGGGCAGTTCGACCGAGCTGATGGTGATAGTATCCCCCACGTTCAGCCCGGCAAGGTCAACGACCACGCTTTCAGGGATGTCGGCGGCAGTTACGACAAGCTCCACTTCGGGGCGAACCACCGTCAGGACACCACCGCGCTTCAGGCCCGGTGCTGCATCTTCGTTGATGAACACAACCGGAATGAACAGGTTCACCCGGCTGGTGCGGCGCAGGCGCATGAAGTCCACATGGGTTGGAAGGTCTTTGACAGCGTCGCGCTGGACGCCGCGGCAGATAACCCGGACATCATCCTCGCCTTGGATCTTCAGGTTGAAAAGCGTTGCCAGAAACCGGCCCTGCTTCAGCCGTTTCAGAAGCACGTTGAAGGGGAGTTGGATCGGCATCGGATAACCCCCGCCACCATAGACCACGCCTGGCACCATGCCTGCACGACGGGCTTGACGGGCGGCCCCCTTACCTGTCCCCGTCCGTGCCTCGGCAACAAGATCAGGAATAGCACCAACCATTGCAGTTCTCCTTTGATATGGGCCACCTCCAAAGGATTCGGCCCCGTGACCAGATGCCCCATGTATAGGTCAAACCATCCCGATTGAAAAGGCAATTCTGATCGTAAAGAGAAAGAGATTGTGCCAATCTTCGGCCCGTGGCAAGTGCACGGACCTGTCTGTGCTGAAGGCCCTCTCACTCTCACGCCGCCCCGCATTGGGGTTCGTGGTTTTGGGCATCCTGTGAGGCAGTTTCACCGCCCTTGTCCTGGTTTTGAAGAACCGGATCGGGGCCGATGACGCACTATTCGGCCTACTGCTTCTGGGCAGCCCCTTGGGCTTCTGGCGACCTTGCTGGCCCCCCGTTTGATCGCCGGTTGCGTGATGCAGCCTTGTCCGTGATGGCGGCGTTTGCCGCACTGTCTTATCTTGCCTCCCGGTGCCGCGACCACACTGGTGCTGTTCGTCATCGCTGCGGTGTTAATCGGGCTTAGTTCCGGCCTGCTTGATATCATCTCTAACGCCCGCGCGTCCGAGGCCGAGGCGCACCTCAAACGCCCCATGATGATAGCACCCTTGGGAACGATGGCCTGCCTGGTGGGGCCCTTATCGGCGATTCGGGTGCGTTTGGGGCGGGTTGCCGCGATTCGGTTGTGACGGTGTCGAATCGGTCCGGGGGGCTGTGCCCCCCGTGCGGTGGTGGAATTTGGGCCTTGATGCGGGGGAATTTGGCCTTTGGTGGCGAAAAGTTTGTGTTTTTTCTGTTTTTTGGCAAAAAAGGTGTTGCATTGGGCAGATTCGGTGCCTAGGATGTGATTAGTTGCAACAGCTGTGTTACCTTTTGGTGGCTCTGCTGGTGCTTTACAGCGTCAGCGTGTGGTGAATTCACAGGCTCTGGTTTTTGGAAGGAAGAAACCGCCATGACTAACTATGAAAACAGCAACTTTGCCAGAATCCCTGGTGCTAATAACCCTGCTACGGGCAGGCTCGTTTATGATCGCCCGTGGGTGAATGAGAAGTGGGGCAATGGTGATCCTGTCGCTGTTGCAGCTTATAGTATAAGCCCGCACAGAGTTTATGTGAACTTGCGCCTTGATGAGGATACAGAGTATCATGTTATCAATGGTGTAGATCAGTTTCAAGACCATGATAGTCACTGGAGATACTATCTTCGTGATGTCAAGCACGTCATCGGTAGCAGACGGAATGATTCGCTGATTGGCGATGAAGATTCCAACTACATGGATGGTGGTGCAGGTGATGACATCATTGAAGGCAACGAAGGTGATGATCACTTAGTTCCCGGAACCGGGAATGATCATGTTGACGGATACACTGGCAGTGATTGGGTTCATTACTCATTCTCTGATGTTGGTGTGAATGTGAACTTGTCTGCCGGGTTTGCTTCTTATGGCCAATGGAGGGATACCCTTCTCTACATTGAAAATGTCGAGGGTTCACGCCATCATGATACGCTTACAGGAGATGATTCTGGTGGCGTTGTTCAAGGCGGTGATGGACATGATCGACTGACTGCAACAGATGGCACTACACGATTGGAAGGTAATCGGGGTCACGACACCCTTAAGAGTTCTTCCAATAGTGGTGCTGTCACTGTGCAAGTTGGTGGAACTGGAAACGATAGCCTCTATTCTGCCTTTCCGGAGTCAGATGCCAAAACCACATTCATCTTTGATGATGGTGATGGCGATGATATGATCTGGCACTTCAAGGTTGGCAGGGACACGCTGGAGTTTGCGTCTGATGTCACTTATTCCGTGCATGAAAATGGTGTGCTTGCCACATATACTGGCGGCAGTGTTGTTATTCGCGGCGTATCACTATCGGATATATCGCCCGAATCTGTTCCTACTCCTACACCAGAACCAGAGGCTGAAGTCACACCTGAACCCGCACCTGCTGCACCCAAGCCCCCTTATAAGGTGATCAAAGGGAATGGCAACAATAATTCGTTGACGGGCACCAATGGTCGGGATTCGATAAATGGGTTTGCC
>JACONJ010000015.1 GCA_014323785.1 Paracoccaceae bacterium
CGCTGCCCGTACCCGTGGCCAGGTTCACGGTGACACCAGCGTCCGAATCGCGGTAATCCAGCCGGTCGCGGCCAGCCCCGCCATCCAGCGTGTCGGCCCCGGCCGCACCGCGAAAGGTGTTGTTGCCATCATCGCCGGTCAGGTTGTCGGCATGCCCGGACCCGATGAGGTGCTCCATGTTCTTCAGCTTGTCGCCCGTGGCGTGGCCACCGGAGGCACCGATGAAGCCATCGGAATCCTTCGTGGCCCCAAGGTTCACGGTCACACCTTCGTCAGACCCGGTGTAATCGGCCCAGTCGCGGCCACCGCGGCCATCCAGCGTGTCGGCCCCGGCACCACCGCGGAACAGGTTGCCCCCGGCATCGCCAAGCAGCGAATCACCGCTGGCGAAACTGCCGCCGATGACCTCCTCAATATTGCGCAGGATATCTGTTTGACCAGGGGTGCCATGGGCATCCGTGGCGGTGCCGGTGGCCAAGTCCACCGCGATCCCCGCAAAATGGATGTTGGAATAATCCACCCGGTCGCGGCCAGACCCGCCATCCAGCGTGTCCAGTGAACCATCCGACGGGTCGAATTCACCGTGGCCAAACACGTCATTCCCGCCACCGCCGTTGAGGAGATCCGGGCCGGCACCACCAATCAGCGTGTCGTCACCGGCCCCGCCGTTCAGCGTGTCGGGCGTAGTATTACCATTACCACCCCCGTTCAGCACGTCATTTCCGGCATCGCCGTTGAGGAGATCCGCGCCGATGTCGCCCATCAGCGTGTCGTCACCCGCGCCGCCGTTGAGCACATCATTGCCGCCCATGCCGTTGAGCGAGTCGTTGCCGCCAAGGCCGTTGAGCGTGTCATTCACTTCATCGGTGCCGGTCAGGGTGTCGGCGTTGGGGGTTCCGTTGGTGAGAGCCATGGGTCAGGTTCCTTCTGGTTCAGGGGGTTTGTCGCGGTCGTGCGACGTTACAAGGGTTTCTGTGGTTTCTGTCGTGGTCGTGCGGGGAGCACCGCCCGCCGCGCTGGCCCGCAAAGACACGCGGCCCCGGCGCAAGGGCCAAAGCGCGGCTACCCGCCCCAGGATTGGGGCGAATCCCGTTCGCAGGGGCCGTGTGTGATAAGGCGGTAAGGGGCGCGTGCGGGGCTTGACAGGGCCACCCGTGCGGGTGTAATTACGCGAAGCCGCGAAGCCGCGAAGCCGCGAAGCCGCGAAGCCGCGAAGCCGCGAAGGCCCAGCCTGCGCCCGAACGCCAGCCCCCCGACAGGGGGGATGCCGCACGCCGATTATGTCAGCACAAAACGCCATAAACGAATCCTTACACCACCACACCGCGCGAATGCAAGGGGGTTTTTCAAGTTTTCTCGCGGCAGGTGCATTTTCGGGCTCTTGGGGGGCGGTTGACACGGGCGGCAGGAGTGCCTAAATTCCTGTGCATGCGTGATAATGCAGATTCCAGCCGCAAAATGGCGGTGCTTGAAGAAAGCATGGGTTCCATGCAGGCACAGTATGAAGGGGGCTCTTGACCGGCTGCGGGCCGACCTGGCCCAGCGGGATACGCGGCAGGGTGAGTATATCGCCCAGCGCGATGCCGAGCTGGCGCGGCGGGAGCTGCGCATGACCCTGACATTGCTGGGGGCCGTGCTGGGGTCCGTGGGGCTGGCCACGGCCATCCTTGGGTTCCTTATCCGCCTGTCCTGAATTCGCCTTTCCTGAAACCGGGGCCAGGGCTGCCCCCCCCTTGAAAGGTGCGCCCGCCGCGGCGGCGCATCCGCAAAAAGGCCGGGGGCGCATGGCGAAAGGCGACCGGTGCGTCCCTGCCCACATCCCCGCGCGGGCGCAGGCAGGATTTTTCGCGGCGGGCGTATTTCCCCAAACCGGGCCGCACCACGCCGGGTAGCCAGGGATTGTGTAATTGCGTGACGCGCCTGATCCGCGGTTCCGGTCCAGCGGCCCTGTGCCGTGAACCGCGCACCCGCTGCGCCCTAATGCGCGGCGGTTGAAACCGCGTCCAGCAGTGTGCGCCCGCCATCGACCGTCAGTATCTCACCAGTGATGAAATCCGCCCCATCCGAGGACAGGAACTGTACCGCGCCCGCCACTTCCCGCGCCGCGCCGATGCGGCCCAGGGGCGTGCATTGCAGGATTTCCTTGCGCAGCCCATCGGTCACGGCCAGACTGTCGCGCAGGCTGGCCGACATAACCGAGCCGAACGCAACTGCATTCACGCGAATCCGGTGCGGGGCCAGGGCGATGGCAAGGCTGCGCGTCGCCTGATCCAGTGCCGCCGCGCTGATCGAATACCCCAGAAGATCCGGATGCGTGCGGCGTGACGTGATCGATGAGATGTTGATGATTGCCCCGATCGAGTCCTCCCCGCCCCCATCCTCTTCCGCCTGCAGGATCATGCGGCGGGCCACTGTCTGACTCAGGCGAAGCGCGGCATGTATGTTCTGGTCCAGAAGCGTCCCGACCGAGGTGTCAGCGGGATCAAAAGGATTCGTCGTCAGCATCTGCCGACTGGCATTGATCAGAATGTCGACACGGTCAAACGCACTGATCGTGGCCGATAACAGGTTTGCCACCGTCAGCTTTTCGCGCAGATCGCCTGCAAAAAACCGCGTGTTCTTTCCCTGTTCCCCGAAAGTGCCGCATTCATCGGCCAGGCGGACCTCGTCCCGGTCGGCCATCATCACATTCGCGCCCTCATCCAGAAAATGACGGGCCAGGGCCAGGCCAACACCGTTGGCAGCCCCGGTGATGATGGCGGTCTTGCCTTGGATCGAAAACGACATACGTTTGCCTTTCATCCTGGTGCCGGGCCCACTTGAACCTGGCCGTTTGACCGAAATTGTCGCCCTGCTTTCTTCTGTTCATCAGCCACCACGACCTTGCCGGGGCGCGTGGGGGCCGGTGCCTTTGCGATCAGGGTTTGGCCTTTGATTTTACGATCTGCACGGGGGCCTGCACGGGGGCCGCATCACAACGGCGCGTCCCTGCCCATATCCGCAGCAACCCCGCGTGCGGCCAATCCTTGGGGAGCGGGGTACACCCTGCTACCGCTTGCACATGGCCCAATCCGTCAGGCGGGGTTCAGTCCTCTTTCTCCATGGTACACTGCAGCGGGTGCTGATTGCGACGGGCGCAATCCATCACCTGGGCAACCTTTGTCTCGGCGACCTCGTGGGAAAAAACGCCCGCAACCGCCACGCCCTTCTCGTGGACAGTCAGCATAATTTCAACTGCCTGCACGTGATTGATACCAAAAAATCGCTCCAGCACATGCACGACGAATTCCATCGGCGTATAATCGTCATTGAGCAGCAGCACCTTATACAAGGGTGGCCGTCTGGTTCCGGGCCTTGTCTTGGTGATAACGCCTTCCTCCCCGTCGTCTTCGGGTTTGTGGGCCATCATCGTCCAGGGTCTGGTTTGCGGTCTGGTTTGCATCCGATCCCCCGCGGGGCTACTGTTACAGGCTAAGTGCCAGTATATACTACCCTGGAACACCCCGGAAAAGAAGCTGCCGTTTGGGTCCATGTCACAAAGGATACAAACAATCGGTTTCGATGCCGATGACACGCTTTGGCAGAACGAAACCTTTTACCGGCTGACGCAGGACCGCTTTGCCGAACTGCTGGCGAATTATACTGATCGCGACCACCTGCACGAACGCCTGTTAGCGGCTGAACGGCGGAACCTGGGACATTACGGGTTCGGGATCAAAGGCTTCATGCTGTCGATGATTGAAACCGCCATCGAGGTGACCGAACACCAGGTTCCCGCCAGCGTGATTGCCGAGATTCTGGCGGCGGGGCAGGATATGCTGGCCCATCCGGTGAATCTGCTGCCCCAGGCACGGGATGCGGTGCGCCGCCTGGCAGAGACGCACACGCTGCTTCTGATCACAAAGGGCGATCTTCTGGATCAGGAACGCAAGCTGGCCCAATCGGGCCTGGGCGATTTTTTTGACGCGGTCGAGATCGTCTCAAACAAAACAGAAGCGACCTATCGGGCAGCCTTCGGGTGCTTTGGTGGCGGGCCGGACCACGCGATGATGATCGGCAACTCATTGAAGTCAGATGTCATTCCGGCGCTCAAGGCCGGGGCCTGGGGCATTTATGTACCCCATGGCCTGACATGGGAGCTCGAGCACGCAGCACCGCCCGAGGGCCATCCGCGCTATCGGGAACGGGCCGACCTGGGGGAGGTTGTGGCCCTGGTGCACGAGATTGATACCGCCTGAGGCCGCGCGGGCAGGGCCACAGGATGCTGTAACAATTCGGGGCCCATATACCCGACTACTCAGGTTCCACGTTGTCCCGGCGCGGTTCAAATTCCTGATCCGGCACCGCCCGGCCCCCGGCAGTCTTGTCATTTTGCGTGCATCTGCGGACTTGAAGCCGGTGCACATCAGGCTTGCGGACCGTGGCCTTATCGGGGAGTATTTGAAGCGATTTCCGGCAGGCTCATCCCGGTGCAATTTGAGGCGTTCCAGGGGCGGTTTGTATGCCGTGCGCCCGTCCTGGAGCCCGTATAATGGTATCAACCCAGGGTAGCCAGGTAGATTATCCCGACGATTCGGGCGGGTTCAACGCGGGATTATGGACTTGCAGCTGGCGGCCCCGCACAGTTGGATAGGGGGCAATCGCGCCCCGGCACTGGTGTTCAAGCGATGTTCGATGCCGCCCTTCTGCCCCTTCAGCGCCGCGCGCTGCACCCGTCCGCCCGGTGGCTGACAGGGCGTGGTGTGCGGGCCGACCAGATTACGCTTGCAGGCTTTGCCATCGGGCTGCTGGCGGTTCCGGCCCTGGCCGCAGAGTGGTTTACCCTTGCCCTTGTCCTGATCCTGGCCAACCGGGTGGCGGACGGGCTGGATGGCACGGTGGCCCGCATGACGCGCCCGACCGACCGCGGCGCGTTTTTGGATATTGCCCTTGACTTCGTTTTTTACGCCTTTGTGCCGCTTGGCTTTGCCCTGGCGGACCCGGGGGCGAACGCGCTGCCCGCTGCCGTGCTGATTGCCAGTTTTGTGATGACAGGCACATCATTCCTGGCGTTTTCCGTGATTGCCGCCAAACGCGGTATGACGGCAGAGGATTATCCCGTCAAAGGCATTTACTATCTGGGTGGCCTGACCGAAGGATTTGAGACGATTGTGATCTTCGTGGCCTTCTGCCTGTTTCCGTTGGCCTTTCCGGTTCTGGCCTATGGTTTCGCTGTCGCCTGTGTGATCACCGGCGTTATGCGCTACATCAGTGGCTGGACCCTGTTCCGGGATGGCTGAAGGGCGCGTTTAGCGCACCCTTAGAACGATCTTGCCGATATGTGCGCCGCGTTCCATCAGGGCATGGGCAGCGGTGGCCTCTTCCAGGGCAAAACTTTGATCCATCACTGGCCTGATTCGTCCCGCCTCGAGCACGGGCCAGACACGGGTGGCCAGGGCAGCGGCAATATCGGCCTTGGCGGCAACACTTTGCGGACGCAGGGTAGATCCGGTGATCGTCAGCCGCCGGGTCATCACCTGGGCCAGATTCAGCTCGGTCTTTGATCCCTGCAGAAAGGCAATCTGCACCAGCCGCCCGTCATCGGCCAGTGCTTTCACATTACGCGGCAGGTAAGGCCCGCCGACCATGTCGAGGATCAGGTTCGCCCCGCCCTGGGCCCTTAGAACCGCAACGAAATCCTGATCACGGTAATTGATCGCCTGCTCGGCCCCAAGGGTGACGCAGGCGGCGCATTTCCTGGCCGAACCGGCGGTTGCAAAGACCCGCGCCCCGAAATGCCGGGCCAGCTGGATCGCCGTTGTTCCAATCCCGCCGGAGCCGCCATGGACCAGAAACCGCTCCCCCCCCGTCAGGCCGCCGCGCACAAAGACATTGCTCCAGACTGTAAAGAACGCCTCACACAGGGCCGCGGCCTGATCCACGGGCATGCCCCGGGGCACCGAAAGCGCGTGATCCTGATGCGTGACAGCATATTCCGCATAACCGCCGCCTGGCAAAAGTGCCGTGACGGCATCCCCGACCGCCCATTTCATGACGCCCGGCCCCACCGCGGCGACTGTGCCCGCGGCCTCTAACCCCGGCAGGTCCGAAGCCCCCGGGGGCGGGGCATAACGGCCGGCCCGCTGCAGGGTGTCCGGCCGGTTGACCCCGGCATAGTCAATCGCGATCAGGATCTGCCCGGCCCCTGGCTGTGGCACCGGGCGTTCGGCAATCCGCAGCACCTCTGGCCCGCCGGGGCGGGTGATCTCAACCGCGCGCATCGTCGGGGGCAGGCGCATGCCGACTTGATCCTTTCACCGCTCAGGCGTGTTCTGGCCCGTCCAACGGCCGGGCAAATCCATCCGTGACATCCTGGAGGGGGCCTTTACCCGATTCAACAGCCAGTCGGGACCGGCCAGAAACGGCCTGAGCAACCGGTTTTCGCGAACTTGCCTTTTCAGGTTCTCGAACTGTACCACATTTTCGGTCCGCCGGTCCAGAAACGCCAGGGTTGCGGCATGGCCCTGGGACTGGTCGCCCAGCCAGTAAAGCACGGTTGCGCTGTAGACACCGGACAATGTGCCGCGCTTGGTGTACCAATTTATATCATCGGACGGGTCACCAAGCGCATTCCAGATCGCATCCGATGTCTCCCAGATGGCGCGGACACCATCGGCAGCATACATCGGAAGGGCGAAAAGGGTAATGCCACGGCGCACGGCCTCTTTGCGGGCCTCGACAACCTCCAGCCGGGTGCGCACGGCACAGGCGATCCGGTCACGAATACGCATGGCCCCAAGGTCGGCCCGGCGCAATTCCTGCACCATCGCCCTGTCGCCGCGCCGGTGAAAGGCCAGGGCCATATCCACAGCCCCCCGGGGGAACAGTGCCCGGGCCATCGCCTCGTCGGTCCCGGTCTGCCGGGTTGCAGCCATGAACACGGCCTCGGACCAGCCGTCGAATACCACCTGTTCCAGTGCCGCATCAATCAATCTGTCGGCCAGTTCGGACATCATCCTCTCCTTATACGATTGCGCCGCCCGGGCCGGCTGGACACGCCCGGGGGCTTATGTTACATCACCCCTTCCTGCGAATTCTTGCAACTCAAACTTAGGAAGGCGGTGACACCATATGCAGGTTAGTGTTCGCGACAACAATGTTGATCAGGCGTTGCGCTCTCTGAAGAAAAAACTTCAGCGCGAAGGCGTTTTTCGGGAAATGAAGCTAAGGCAGCATCACGAAAAACCGTCCGAGAAAAAGGCACGCCAAAAAGCCGAGGCCATCCGCCGGGCCCGCAAGCTGGCGCGCAAAAAAGCGCAACGCGAAGGTCTGCTGTAATCAGTTGAGCCCACTGTTCAACTGGCGAACCGGCGGTTTTCCACCCTGTGACTCACCCCCCGCGCCCCGGCCCGGGGGGCTTTGTTCTTGTTGTAGCGGACCGAAAATATCTCCAGAATTGGACCGATAAACTCCAGATCGCCGCGGGGGCAGGGCAGACCTGCTGACGCCCCCCCCAAGGCAGGCACCAAGGGGGGGCGAAGGCCGGCCGTTCACCCGTCCGCCCCGCGCTCCACGGGCCTGGCGGCGCACATCGTGCGGGCTTATCGGGCGAAGATGGCCAGAACAATCACGATCACGATGCAGGCCACGGCGATATTGACCGACCAGCGCATAAAGCCCCTGAAGGTCTGTTCCTGCTCGGTGATGTCCATGTCACCATGTTTGTGCTTTTGCTCGGCCATGGAAGCCCCTCTTGCGGTCTGATTTTATTTACCACGCTGAAGGGTAGCGGATTTCCAAAGGCTTGTCACCCGTTGCAAGCGTGCGCAGGGGTGCTCTGCTGACAGGCGCATGCCACCGGGGATGTCTGGGGGATGTCTGATCGGCCGGCTTTTGGCGACGGGTGCGGCACACGGGATCACGCGGCCAGATCCTCGTCGCCAAGCGCGTAGAGGTCATCGGCCCCGGCGGTCGCCTCGGCCAGATGCCCCGCGATCCCCGGCAGTTGTCGTGTAAGGAAGCTGCGGGCCAGACGGGTGCGCGGGCCATCCGGATCCGCAGCTGCCGCTTTCAGGTGGCAATGCCCGGCCGGCTTCGGCCAGAATCGCCTGCACCGTGTCGGGCGTGGCCTTGGCAAACCGCCGGGTTGCGGCGACGCGCCCCATGCGGACCACGTGCGCCATCACAAAGGCAAATTCCGATACCGGGGCGCGACAGGTCATGTCATCCCTCCTGTGCCGGCGGTTTGCGCCGGGCCGAACTGCGCACTATGCTCCCGCATGGCCGGCGGGGGGGCGGAGCCCTTGCCCGCCCTTGTCAACCCTTGTGTTTACATCGCGCGGATGCCCGAAGACCAGCCCGAAACCCTGTTGCCGGATGACAATGGCCTGGCCCGTGCCGCGGTTCTGCTGGGCCAGGGGCACGTGCTCGCCCTGCCGACCGAGACGGTCTATGGGCTTGCCGCCGATGCCCGCAGCGACATGGCCTGTGCCAGGGTGTTCAGGGCAAAGGGCCGGCCCCGGTTCAATCCGCTGATCGTGCATCTGCAGGACATCGCCGGGGCAGAGGCATTGGCAGAGGTCTGTAGCACCGCCCGCGATCTGGCCCGGGCGTTCTGGCCCGGCCCGCTAACGCTGGTTCTGCCGCTAAAGGCAGGGCACGGCCTGTCGCCACTGGCAACCGCGGGGCTGGACACGGTGGCGATCCGGGTGCCATCACACCCCGTTGCCCGGGCGGTTCTGGCACTCTTTGGTGGCCCGGTTGTTGCACCTTCGGCCAACCCTTTCGGCCGGGTCAGCCCGACCACGGCGGATCATGTGCGGCAGGGTCTGGGGGGTGCGCCGGCGGCGATCCTGGATGCCGGCCCCTGTGCGGTTGGCCTGGAGTCCACCATCCTTGCCCCTGGTCTGTCAGGCATCCGGCTGCTGCGGGAAGGTGGCCTGCCAAGCGAGGTGGTGGAAGCGATGACCGGCCCTTTGATCCCTGACACCGCACCAGGCACGGTTCAGGCACCAGGGCAACTGGCTGGCCATTACGCCCCTGCGGTGCCTGTGGTGATGGACAGTGACCTGTCAGAACATGCGGCAGTGCGCATTGGATTCACCGCCGATCAGGCGGCCGACCTGCACCTGTCGCAATCCGGGAACCTGGCAGAGGCCGCGGCCCGCCTGTTTGATGTGCTGCACCGGGCCGAGTCCCTGGCCCTGGCCCGGAACGAACCGGCGATCCACGTGGCCCCGGTACCAAAGACCGGCCTCGGCCGGGCAATCAATGACCGGCTGCGCCGTGCTGCTGCAATGAGACATTGAATCAGGCGTGACCGGCATCCGGTGACAACACCAGGGGATCAATCCCCAGGCTGGCCAGGGCGGCCTCCCACTTGCCGTCCATGCGGTGCCCGAAAACCAGCGTCGATGAGGCCGGGCAGGTCAGCCAGTTATTGCGCCTGATCTCTGCCTCCAGCTGGCCCGGACCCCAGCCGGTATAGCCCAGGCCCACAAGCACCTGCTTCGGTCCCCGGCCCGCGACCATATCGCGCAGGACATTGACCTTTATGCTTATCGAAAACCGGTCATCCACGCGCTGCGTCCGGTCGTTTTCCGTATCGCGCTGACCGACGGCATATTCGCTGGAGTGCAGGATAAAGCCCCTGCCCTTTTCCACCGGGCCGCCGAAACACACCGGCAGATCGGGGGGGGCGTCGTCGCCCTCAATGTCCAGCTGTTCCAGAATATCGGCAAAGGAGAGGTCACGGATGACCTTGTTCACGATCAGGCCATGCGCGCCTCTTTCGGAATGGGTGCAAAGGAAGATCACCGCCATCTCAAAATACGGGTCATTCATGCCGGGCATGGCGATCAGCAACTGGCCGGTCAGGTCGGACGAATCGGATTGAATGGACATGCCCCCATTGTGCGGGTCATATTGGCCAAATTCAAGGCAGGGGAAATGGTCTTCGCCGGCATGGCACTGAACCGCGGGTTTTCTTTTCACCCAAGGGGGGGTAGCAGATTCTGGTATGATGATTCGTACCCGCATCGCCGCCCTGGCTGCCTTGATTCCGGCCTTGTGCCTTGGGGCTGTCCATGCGCGGACCGGGCCGTATTTCAACGGCGTCACCACCGATAAGGTGGTGCAGGTGCACCTGCTTGAAGGATGGCGCATGGGCAATGGGCGTCATATGGCGGCCATTCAGATCACCCTGGCACCCGGATGGAAGACCTATTGGCGTACCCCGGGTCAGGGCGGTATTCCCACACGGCTAAGGCTGGATCGGGGAACCGGGGTGCACGGCATGCGGATGCACTGGCCGCCGCCCCAGGTGTTCATCACCGATGGAATACGCAGTATCGGCTATGAAGGGGGCGTGATCCTGCCCGTTGAGCTCGCCACCGCCACAGATGGGGCGGTTGCCATTGAGGGGCGGGTGGATATGGGCGTGTGTCGGGATGTATGCCTGCCTGTGACGGTGGATATTAAGGGGATATTGCCGTCCGCACGTCGCCGTGACCCGCAGATCGTCGCCGCCCTGGCGGACCGTGCCCTGACAGCGGCCGAAGCCGGGGTAGGGGCTGCAACCTGTGTGATCACGCCGATACCTGACGGGGTGCAGGTTCAGGCGCGGATGCAGGTGCCCCCCGTGGGCGCGAATGAGACAGTGGTGTTTGAACTGCCCGACCCCGGCATATGGATATCCGATGCCATCAGCCAGCGGCAGGGCAATCAGGTGACCGCAACCGCCGATATCGTGCCTGCCGATGCGGGGCCCTTTGCCTTGAACCGGGGTGATTTGCGGATCACGGTGCTGGGCCAGCGTATGGCGGTGGAACTGAACGGCTGCACCGCCGGATAATCCGCCCGCGCCGCGGGTTCAGAGAACTCCGTGTAAAATGATCCTAAAATCGCCAATCATCGGAGGAGAGGGCCGAGTCACAGGCCAGAGGTTTATTTCCGTTGCCTGTGCTCACCCAGCCTTGGGAAAAGTTCCACAAAGTTGCAGGGCCGGTGGCGATAGTCCAGTTGATGGACCAGAATTTCATCCCAGGCGTCCTTGCACGCGCCGCTGCTGCCGGGCAGGGCAAACAGAAGGGTGTTTTGCGCAACCCCGCCCGTGGCGCGCGATTGTACGGCAGAGGTGCCAATCTTTTGCATCGAGACATGGGTGAAGACCGTTGCGAATGCCTCGATCTCTTTCTCATAGACATCGCGATGGGCCTCTACCGTGACATCGCGCCCGGTCAGCCCGGTACCGCCGGTTGTCAGGATCACATCAATCTCCGGGTCCGCGCACCAGTCACGCAGTCGGGCCGCGATCTGATTCCGCTCGTCAGGCAGGATGGCGCGCGCGGCCAAGATATGCCCCGCGGCGGTCAGCCGGGTGGCCAATACACCGCCGGATGTATCCTGGGCCAGCCTGCGCGTGTCGGACACCGCCAGAATCGCGATGCGCACCGGAATGAAATCGCGGGGGGTGCTGATTTGGCGCATTGATATTGCGGCCTCCCATCCAATACGCATACGCAGGGCCAGCCCGCCAAAGATGCCCGAACACAGATAACACAGGCCGCGCACCGTTCGGGAATTGTCTGCGATCCCCCCGCCGATTCGCCCCGCGGTGGCCTCGACAATCCCGTTTATCACAAAACCGCCCGGAGCCTGGTATCCCGGAGCCTGGTATCGCGCCAAAGGCCCGAAGAATCAGCGAATCACGGGCGAACGTCCTGCCCTATCCGTCGCGCAACCGGGTGCGCAGCTCCTGTAGATCTCCCCATGCCTCGCGCTTCATGATCGGATTGCGCAGCAAGTAGGCCGGGTGGAACATCGGCAAGACGGGTTTACCCAAAGCCTCGGTCCACTGCCCGCGCAGCCGCGTGATGCCCCGCCGCCCCAGGATACCCTGGCAAGAGATATTGCCCATCGGGACCAGAACCTCTGGTGCGGCCAGTTCCACGTGGCGTTTCACGAAGGGCAGCATCATCGCCATTTCGGCCGGTGTCGGGTCGCGGTTCTGGGGCGGGCGCCATGGCAGAATGTTCGCGATATAAAGCGCATTATCGCCGTCCTGCGCCCGTCCCATGCCGATGGCCGCGAACATCTTGTCCAGCAACTGCCCCGCGCGCCCGACAAAGGGTTTACCCTGCAAATCTTCATCCCGGCCCGGTGCCTCGCCAAGGATCATCACGCGCGCGCCGGGCCGGCCATCAGAGAAGACGAAGTTTCGGGCAGCATGGCGCAGCTCGCAGTGCGGATACGCCTCCATGGCCTGGCGAAGCGTGGCCAGATCCGGTGCGCCTGCGGCAAGGCGCCGGGCCTCGGCTACGGCAACGTCCCCATCGGGCGCACGCATGACGTGCGGCGCGGGGGGAGGTTCTGCAACGGGCGCGGGCTCAGGGAGATTTTCGGGCGGCGCGGCCGGATCCTCATATCGGTTGACCGGGGCATCGCCGATGGCCTCATCCGCGCCAAGCTCGATCTGCCACTCTAACAGGGCAAGCGCATCGGCAGGGGAGAGAGGGTCAGCCATGGCCCAAGGATATGCGGGCTTGCGCCGAAGGGCAAGGGGTGTCAGGGCTTGCACCCAAGCCCGGAGTGCCACGGGGGCCTTGCCCCGCTGCCCCGTGCACCCTTGTAACGCGGCAGCAGTCGGGGACGCCCAATGAGTTTCAATCAGGCGCATTTGCTGGGCATCGCGCCCCTGAACCCCGCTGAGATTCGCACGCTTCTTGATCTGGCCGACCGCTATGCCGAGATGGGGCGCAGCCCCCGGAACCGCGGCAGTGCGCTGCAGGGTCTGACCCAGGTCAACATGTTCTTCGAGGTCTCAACGCGGACCCAGGCCAGTTTTGAAATTGCGGGTAAACGCCTTGGGGCGGATGTGATGAACATGGCGATGGTGGCCTCCAGCCTGAAAAAGGGCGAGACGCTGATTGACACGGCCCTGACACTGAACGCGATGCGTCCCGACCTTCTGGTCGTCCGCCATCCGCATTCGGGTGCGGTAAACCTGCTGGCAGAAAAGGTGAATTGTGCCGTTTTGAACGCCGGTGACGGGCAGCATGAACACCCGACCCAGGCACTTCTGGATGCGTTGACGATCCGCCGGGCCAAGGGCCGCCTGCAGCGGCTGAGCATTGCGATTTGCGGCGATATTGCCCACAGCCGCGTGGCGCGGTCAAACATCCTGCTTTTGGGCAAATTAGGGAACCGCGTTCGCCTGATTGGGCCACCGACCCTGATGCCATCGCACGTGTCCGAGTGGGGGACAGAGGTCTATGACAACATGAAAGCGGGCCTGGAGGGCTGCGATGTGGTGATGATGCTGCGGCTTCAAAAGGAACGGATGGAGGGGGCTTTCATCCCCTCTGAACGGGAATACTATCATCGCTTCGGGCTTGATGCCGAAAAACTCACTGCCGCCAGGCCCGATGCGATTGTCATGCATCCCGGCCCGATGAACCGGGGTGTGGACATCGACGGAACCCTGGCCGATGACATCAACCGCTCGGTGATTCAGGAACAGGTGGAAATGGGCGTGGCCGTGCGCATGGCGGCAATGGATTTGCTGGCCCGGAACCTGCGCACCAGGCGGATACCGCAGGGGGGGAGGCATGCGTAAGCTGCTCTTGCAAAACGCGCGTCTTATCGATCCCGAGGCCGGAACCGATACACCGGGCGATGTGCTGGTCCACGACGGCCTGATCGCTGCAGTGCGCGGGGATAGCGCGGGCGCGGAGGCCCGGCGCATCGACTGTCGCGGGTATTGCCTGGCCCCCGGCATCGTCGATCTTGGGGTCAAGGTCGGAGAACCGGGGGAACGGCACAAAGAGAGTTTCCGCACCGCGGGTGCCGCGGCGGCGGCGGGGGGGGTCACCACCATCGTCACGCGCCCCGACACGGCCACGCCCATCGACACGCCGGAGGTGCTGGAGTTCGTCCGCCGCCGGGGGCAAGAGGCGGCAGAGGTTCATTTCCGCCCCATGGCCGCGCTGACCAGGGCGCGGGCCGGGCGCCGGATGACCGAGTTTGGGCTTCTGCTGGATGCGGGTGCGGCTGCCTTTACCGATGGCGATCACGTTGCTGCCGATACCAGGGTGCTAAGCCGCTGTATGACCTATGCGCGCACGCTGGGGGCGTTGATCGTGGGCCACCCGCAAGACCCGGGGCTCAGTGACGGGGCCGCCGTCACGTCGGGCAAATTTGCGGCACTCAAGGGCCTGCCCGCCGCCCCCCCCATGGCCGAGCGGATCGGGCTGGAGCGGGATCTGGCCCTGGTCGAGATGACAGGCGCCCGATATCACGCGGATCAGCTCAGCACCGCCGCCGCGCTTCCGCCCCTGGCACGGGCAAAAGCCGCCGGTCTGGATGTGACAGCGGGTGTCTCAATCCATCACCTGACGCTTAATGAACTGGACGTGGCCGACTACCGAACCTTCTTCAAGGTCAAGCCGCCGCTCAGGGCCGAGGCGGACCGGCGTGCCATGGTTGCGGCGGTGCGCGACGGCACAATCGACATCATCTGTTCAATGCACACGCCGCAGGATGAAGAAAGCAAACGCCTGCCATTCGAGGCCGCGGCCTCGGGCGCGGTGGGGCTGGAGACGCTGCTGCCCGCCGCGCTCAGGCTTTATCATGCCGCACAGCTGACCCTGCCGGAATTGTTCCGTGCCATGGCACTGAACCCCGCCCGGCGGCTTGGCCTTCCCGGCGGTCGGCTGGCCCCCGGCGCACCGGCCGATCTGGTTCTGTTCGACCCCGATACCCCGTTTGTCATGGATCGGTTCAGCCTGCGGTCAAAATCCAGGAACACACCGTTCGACGGGCAGCGGATGCAGGGCCGGGTAGAGATGACACTGGCAGGCGGCCAGATAATCTACCAGCGGGGGGCGGGCTGATGCCAGCGTTCGATACACCCTTTCTGATGCTCGGCGCGGTGGCACTGGCGGCTTATCTGCTTGGGTCCATACCCTTTGGTCTGGTGATGGCACGGGTGTTTGGCCTGGGCGATATTCGGCAGATCGGTTCGGGCAATATCGGGGCCACGAACGTCCTGCGCACCGGCAGCCGACCGGCCGCTGCCCTGACCCTTATTCTGGATGCGGGCAAGGGCGGGGGTGCCGTGCTGCTTGCCCGTGCGGTCTTTGCCGAGGATGCGGCGCAGGTGGCGGGCCTGGCGGCGGTTCTGGGCCATTGCGTCCCCATCGTTCCGGGCATCGTTCCGGGCATCGTTCCGGGCGGCAAGGGCGGCAAGGGCGTGGCAACCTTTATCGGCACGCTTCTGGCCCTGTCCTGGCCCGCGGGGTTTGCCGCCTGCCTGACCTGGCTGACCGTTGCCGCGCTCAGCCGCATATCATCCCTGTCGGCCCTGGTGGCTGCCGCGCTGGCACCGGTCTGGATCGCAATACTGGGCCAGCCCCGGGCCAGTGCCGTGACGCTGGTTCTGGCCGCGCTGATCTTTGTGCGGCATCAGCCGAACATCACGCGGCTGATGGCGGGAACCGAACCCAGGATCGGCGGGGGTACGTCCACGCCGCCGGATCGGCCGGATCAGTAACTGTAATCGCTGTAAATCCGGGTCAAATCGCCCCCCCAGTCAGCGTGGTATCTGGCGATCAACTCATCGGCGGGAACCTGGCCGCTCTCTACGCTTTCCGTCAACGCGTTCAGGAAATGGGTTTCATCGGGGATCAATCCGTCGGCCCCCGGACACGCGCGGGCGATCAGGCCCGCCTGGGCAATTTCAAGCGCTTCACGCGCCAGATCGCGCATGCTGATCCCGTTCACCCGGGCCTGCAGCCCATCGACCGACGCCGCCACCCGCAGTGCCTGCCGTGTCCCTGCATCCCAATCCTTGACAAGGTCATAGGCCGCATCAAGCGCACCCTGATCATAGGTCAGGCCGACCCAAAACGCTGGCAGCGCACACAGCCGCCGCCAGGGGCCCCCATCCGCGCCGCGCATCTCAATGAACGTTTTCGCGCGCGCCTCGGGGAACAGCGTTGTCAGATGATCCGCCCAATCGCCAAGCGTCGGCCGCTCGCCGGGCAGTGCAGGCAACTCTTCCTTCAGAAAATCCCGAAAGGACTGGCCAAGCGCGTCAACATAAACCCCGTTGCGGTAAACAAAATACATCGGCACGTCAAGCGCATATTCGGCATAGGCCTGGAACCCGAAATCATCCTTGAAAACAAAGGGCAGCAAACCCGTCCGAGCCGGATCAAGGTCGCGCCACACGCGGCTGCGCCAGCTCTTGTGCCCGGTCAACGCCCCCTCAAAGAAGGGTGAATTGGCAAACAGGGCGGTGGCCACGGGCTGCAAGGCCAGGGCGACACGCAGCTTTTGCACGAAATCGGCCTCGGACCCGAAATCAAGGTTGACCTGCACGGTGCATGTGCGGCGCATCATCGTGGTACCCATCGTGCCGACGCGCTGCATATAGCCGTCCATCAGCCTGTAGCGGCCTTTGGGCATCAGCGGCATGTCCCCGTGCATCCATAGCGGTGCAGCACCCAGGCCGATGAACTTTACCCCGATCCGATCAGCCACATCCCGGACCTGGCGCAGGTGTTCGTTCACCTCGTCACAGGTCTGGTGGATCGTCTGCAAGGGTGCCCCGGATAATTCCAGTGCCCCGCCTGGCTCCAGGCTGATGTTTGCGCCGTCCTTCTTCAGCCCGATGAGCGTTTCGCCTTCTGACAGGGGCACCCAGTCAAAGCGGTCGCGCAGCCCCTCCAACACAGCCTTGACCGAGCGTGTGCCCGCATAGGGTAACGGTTTCAGCGTGTCCCGGCAGTAGCCGAATTTCTCGTGTTCCGTGCCGATGCGCCACGCCTCCTTCGGTTTGCAGCCACTGGCAAGGTATTCGGCCAATTGCGCATGGCACTCGATCCGGTCGCCACCGGACTGGGGAATCGACATTGGTATCTGGCTCCGGGGTTTGGCGGCGGTTTGGCGGCGGTCTGATGGCGCGGCGCGGGGGCCAGAACTGCCCCCTGGGGCAAGATATGTCAAGGCCGGGTGCACGGGCCCGCGGTTCACGGCGCGGAACAGCACGGGGCCGGCTGCCGCGCGGGCCCTCGGGGGCAGTTTTTGGGCAAGGGTTTTTCAACGTGAAATCTCTGTGAAAGCTTTGTGAAAGCCCTGCCACGGGGCTTTCACAGGGGGATTACGCGGCATTTACGCCCCCCCAGGCTGGTGGACAAACGCGAACGGCGGCCGGGGTTTATGGCCCCGGCCGCCGCGAGAGTTCAGTGGATCAGGTGCGGGTGATCACGACCCCATGATGGTGGAATCGGGGTCAACGAACATGAACATATCCTCGGTAAGGGCAGACGCCGCAGTACCGGTGATGGTGATGCTGCTTTCAGACCCCAGGTTAATCACGGCATCTGTGTTACCGCTTGCCTTGGCCTTAACATCCGCGAATTCCTTGAACGCGCCTTCGTCAAGGATGATCTTGTCGCCCTGGCTCGCGTCAAAGTCCGTGATGGTATCCGCACCGGACCCGGACCTGGGCTTTATAAAGCGGAAGTGATCGGCACCGGCACCACCGGTCAGCGTGTCGTCACCGGAATCACCGTCCAAGGTGTCGTCACCGGCACCACCGTTCAGCGCGTCGTCACCGGAATCACCGTCCAGCAGGTCGGCATCGACACCGCCGTCCATGGTGTCGTCACCGGCACCACCTATCAGCGTGTCGTTCCCGGCATCACCGTCCAGCGTGTCGTTCCCGGCACTACCATCAAGATGGTTGCCCATACCATCACCGGTCAGGGTGTCGGCATAGCCCGATCCGATCAGGTTCTCGATTTCGGTCAGCGTATCGCCTTGGGCGTCGCCACCGGTGTTTGAGGCACCCGCGATGAGGCTGACACTCACGCCTTCAGCCGAACCCGCATAACTGGCCGTGTCGTCATTGACACCGCCATCCAGCTCGTCGGCCCCGGCACCACCTTCCAGCGTGTCGTTACCGGTATTACCAGTCAGCGTGTCGTTCCCGGCATCACCGTGCAGCGCGTCGTCATTGACACCGCCATCCAGCTCGTCGGCCCCGGCACCACCTTCCAGCGTGTCGTTACCGGTATTACCAGTCAGCGTGTCGTTCCCGGCATCACCGTGCAGCGCGTCGTCATTGGCACCGCCAATCAGCGAGTCGGCACCTTCACCACCGCGCAGCGTGTCATTCCCGGCATCACCGCGCAGCGTGTCATTCCCGGCATCACCGTGCAGCGCGTCGTCACCGCGATCACCTTTCAGCGTGTCGTTCCCGGTACCGCCGTTCAGGGTGTCGTTCCCGACACCGCCATCCAGCGTGTCGTTCCCGTCACCGCCGTTCAGGGTGTCGTTCCCGCCCAAGCCGTTCAGCGAGTCGTCACCGTCACCGCCATCAAGATGGTTGGCCATCTCATCACCGGTCAGGGTGTCGGCGTGGAACGAGCCGATCAGGTTCTCGATGTTGGCCAGCGTATCGCCTTGGGCGTCGCCACCGCTCTGGGCCACGGTGTCGTCGGCACCAAGGTTCACATTCACGCCCGTACGCGAACCCGCATAACTGGCCGTGTCGGTTCCGGTATCGCCATCCAGAATGTCGCCCTCGGCACCACCTTCCAGCGTGTCGTCACCGGCATCACCTTCCAGCATGTCGGTACCAGCACCACCTTTCAGCGTGTCGTTATCGAGACCACCGCGCAGCGTGTCGTCACCGCCACTGCCATTAAGAAGGTTGGCATTATTATCACCGGTCAGGACGTCGTCACGGCCCGAGCCGATCAGGTTCTCGATTTTGGTCAGCTTATCGCCCTCGGCGTTGGCACCGCTGGCTGTGCCAGCGAAAAGGTTCACGCTCACGCCATCTTCAGTTGTAGTTCTCGAACCCGTATCCGAATAATCGGCCGTGTCGGTTCCGTCACCGCCGTTCAGCGTGTCAGCACCAGCACCGCCGTTCAGCGTGTCAGCACCAGCACCGCCGTTCAGCGTGTCGTCACCGGCACCACCGGTCAGGCTGTCGTTCATGGCTCCGCCATCAAGATGGTTGGCCATAGCATCACCGGTCAGGGTGTCGTTCATGGCACTACCGATCAGGTTCTCGATGCCTGCCAGCGTATCGCCCGCGGCGTCGCCACCGGAGACGGTGGCTGCGCCAGCACCAGCCAAGGCCACACTCACGCCTGCGTCCGAACCCGAATAATCGGCCGTGTCAGCACCAGCACCGCCATCCAGCGTGTCAGCACCAGCACCGCCGTTCAGCGTGTCAGCACCAGCACCGCCGTTCAGCGAGTCGTCATCGGCACCACCTGTCAGGGTGTCGTTCCCGGCACCACCATCCAGCGTGTCAGCACCAGCATTGACACACTCTTCTGAAGCCACTCGGGAATATGTATGTTTACGATACGCATGCCACGTTCCCTATCATCGTCCCGATCCCTGTCAAGGGGCATTATGACTGCAAAGGCGGTTACAGCGCAAGAGGGCGCATCCCGTTTTGCAGTGGTTCCGGTCAAGGCCGCGGCGGGTGTGGGCGCGGGGCTTGACAGGGCCGTTTGTGCGGGGGTGTAATTACGCGAAGCCGCGAAGCCGCGAAGCCGCGAAGCCGCGAAGGCCCAACCTGCGCCCGAACGCCAGCCCCCCGACAGGGGGTGCCGCACAGCGATTATGTCAGCACAAAACGCCATCATCGACTCATCCTACACCACCACCCCGCACGGGTGCAAGGGTTTTTTTGCGCGGCAGGTGCATTTTTCCGAAACCTGTGTGGACTGCGGGGGGGACCGGTTTGTGCCAGGGGCGGCAGAGGTGGACTGACTGAACACAAGGTTCTACGGGAAAATGTTTGACACCACAAAACTGCCGATAAAGATGGCCACAAAAACGCTGAACAGGACGATAAGAAACCGCTGGTTGTCCTTATCCCGTTTTGCGGCGTCGGCTTTCAGGTCGGTGATGCTGGTGCGGTAGTCCGCATCGCGTTTTGCGGCGTCGGCTTTCAGGTCGGCATCGCGTTTTGCGGCTTCGGCTCTCATTTCGGCATCGCGTTTGGCCTGTTCCGCATCGCGTTTTGCGAATTCGGCTTTCAAGTCGGCCATGTTTGCGCGGATGGCTTCCCAGCCGGTGCTGTAGTCCGCCTGCTGCGTGTTCATGCGTTCCTCCAATACGGCCAGTTGCCGTGCAAGGCTGTGGATGTCCGGTGTGGTCATGGGGGTGAATGTGGCAGCGGTGGCGGGGGATGTCAAGCGAAACCTTGACCCTGGGCTGTGTGCGCTAATTTGCCATGAAACGAACGCGGGCAGGGACAGGATGACAGACGCGCCGGTGATTTACTGGATGCGGCGGGATTTTCGCCTGGCGGACAATCCGGCCTTGTGCGCAGCGGCCACGGGCGGGCGTCCGGTGATTCCGGTGTTCATTTATGATCCCCAGGTCAAGGCACTTGGGGCCGCACCCAAATGGCGGCTTGGACAGGCGATTGCCCGCTTCCGGAACACCCTGGAAGGGCGCGGAAGCCGTCTGGTTCTGCGCCGGGGAACGGCCTTGGATGTCCTGAAATCGCTAATTGCAGAGACTGGCGCACAAGAGGTGGTTTGGGGCCGGCTCTATGACCCCGAGGCCCGGGGGCGCGATACCAGGGTGAAAGCCGCCCTGAACGCTGACGGGATCGCGGCGGTGAGCTATCCCGGGCACGTGGTTTTTGAGCCATGGACGGCACAAACCAGGGACGGCGGATTTTACAAGGTGTATTCGCCCTTCTGGCGTGCTGTGAAGGATCGGGAGGCAGGTAGCCCCTTGCCCGCGCCCGAACACCTGCCCGCCCCGGCGACCTGGCCCATAAGTGCGCAGCTGAACGAGTGGGGGCTGGCGTGTGCCATGGGCCGCGGCGCGTCTGTTGTGGCGCAACACGTGCATGTGGGGGAAGCGGCGGCTGGCGCGCGCCTGCGGCACTTTATTGCCGAAAAGGTCGGCCGTTATGCGGCAGAGCGGGATTTTCTGGATCGGGATGCCTGTTCGGGGCTCAGCGAGAACCTGACCTATGGAGAGGTCAGCGCCCGCCTGTGCTGGCACCTGGGGGCACAGGCGATGCAGGCGGGTGCGGCCGGGGCCGAACGTTTCCTCAGGGAACTCATCTGGCGCGATTTTGCCTGTCACCTCCTCTATCATACGCCGCATATCACCTCGCGCAACTGGCGCGGGGGGTGGGATGCCTTCCCTTGGGCCACCGGGGACGACAGCCCCGGCCTGCTGGCGTGGAAACAGGGCCGCACCGGTGTGCAGGTTATTGATGCCGCTATGCGGGAAATGTATGTGACCGGCCGGATGCACAACCGGGCACGGATGCTGGTCGCCTCGTACCTTACCAAACATATGATGGTGCACTGGCGTGAAGGCGCACACTGGTTTGAAGAGTGCCTGATCGACTGGGATCCGGCATCAAATGCGATGGGGTGGCAATGGGTGGCAGGTTCCGGCCCCGATGCGGCCCCCTATTTCCGGATTTTTAACCCACAGACCCAGGCCATGAAATTTGATGCGGATGGCCGGTATCGCCGCCGATGGCTGGCAGAATTGAACGCAAACCCCGGCAGAGAGGCCATGGCGTATTTTGAGGCAATCCCGAAAGACTGGGGCCTGTCGCCCGATATGCCCTATCCGAAGGCACCCGTGGTCGGGATGGTCCAGGGGCGGGCGCGGGCTTTGCACGCCTATGCGAACAGGACATTCTAACGCGATTCGGTCTTGCCCGGACGCACGGTATTAACGCAACTTGCCCGAAACAGCCGAGGATGACATGCCCCCAAAAACAAGCATCAAGGGAGAAGCCAACCTGCCGCGCTACTTCGCGGCGGTGTTCGATCAGGCGCAGGGTTTGGATAACGGCCAGCTGGACATGCGGCTACCCGATGGCCGGGTGTTTCGGGTTGCAGGTGCGGGGCCGGGACCCGTGGCGGAACTGGTCATTCACAATCATGGTACCTTTGCCCGGCTGCTCCGCGAGGGCGACCTGGGATTTTGCGAAGCCTATCTGGATGGCTGGTGGTCTACCCCGGATTTGCAGGCGTTCATGGACCTCGTCCACGCCGTAAATGAAAAAATCTACGACGGATTTCCGGGCCTGCGTCTGCTGCGCACCTATGAGCGGCTGCGCTTCTGGCTGCAGTCCAATTCGAAGCGGCAGGCAAGGAAAAACATCTCATATCACTATGACTTGGGTAATGACTTCTACAAGATATGGCTGGACGACACGATGACCTACTCCTCGGCACTGTTCATCACCGGTCAGGAATCGATAGAGGCGGCGCAGATTCAGAAATATGCCTCGATGGTCGATCAGATGGGCGCACGGCCCGGGGATCATGTGCTGGAAATCGGCTGTGGCTGGGGCGGATTTGCCGAATATGCGGCAAAAGAACGGGGGCTGCGGGTGACAGGGATCACCATAAGCCAGGAGCAGCACGATTATGCGGTTGCACGGATCAGAAAGGCCGGGTTGTCGGACCGGGTCAGGATCAAGATGCAGGATTACCGCGATGAGCGCGGCCTCTATGACGGCATCGCATCCATCGAGATGTTCGAAGCAGTGGGAAAGAACTATTGGGGAACATATTTCAACACCCTGCGCACCTGTCTTAAACCCGGGCGCAGTGCCACGCTGCAAATCATCACAGTACAGGATCGCCGGTGGGAGCTTTACAGGCACGGCGTGGATTTCATTCAGAAATACATTTTCCCGGGTGGCATGCTGCCCGCACCCAGGGTTTTGCGGGCCGAGGTCAGGAAGGCCGGCCTTGAGGTTGCACGCTCAATCGAATTCGGCGCGAGCTATTCCCGGACGCTGCGCCGCTGGTATGACACATTCAACGGTCGCTGGGATGAGGTGGCCGCACTTGGGTTTGATGACAGGTTCCGCCGGATGTGGAACGTCTATCTGGCATCATGCGCGTCAACCTTTCATTTCAACAATTGTGACGTCACGCAAATGACGGTGATACGGACGGGCTGATCCGCCTGTGTCGGCCCTGCCGCTGCCGCCTGCTGCAGGATGAAGGGGGCCCTTCCCTAGGCAAAATGGGGGGTGAAGGGTCCGTGAAGCCCCTGTAAAGTACCCTCACGCGGCCTTCACGCCGCAATTACACTCGACATTTCGCGCCGCTTTCTGCCCTAGTATGGCAGGCAAAAATTTGGCCCGTCTCAGACTAATCGGGGCCTTTCCTGCATCAGTTGCCGGGCCCTGTGCGAAATTGCGCAAAACGCCTGTGCGGGGCATTTTCGCGCCCGCCACCGACCGGGCTCAACCCGGCAAGGGCTTTCGCCTGTCCCACTTTATCCCGCCAAATCCCACCAAGTCCCACACCCATGCCCCTGATTTCCCCTTTATTTCGCCTCGACACATGTCTTATCGCTGCACCAGCAGGGCGCGGGCGGCCTCTCTCGCGGCCTCGGTCACAGTATCACCCGAAAGCATGCGGGCCAACTCATCCACCCGTGCCTGTGCCTTTAGCAACAGGACGGTCGAGGTTGTGACATCACCGCTGACTTCCTTACTGACCCGCCAATGATGTGCCCCGCGTGCGGCAACCTGCGGCGAATGGGTCACGACCAGCACCTGCTCCCCGGCCGCCAGACGCGCCAGGCGCTTCCCGACAGCATCCGCCGTCGCGCCACCCACACCGCGGTCAATCTCATCGAAGATCATCGTCAGACCCGTTGCCTTGCGCGTCAGGCACAGTTTCAACGCCAGCAGAAAGCGCGACATCTCTCCGCCCGAGGCAATACGGTTGAGCGGTCCGGCAGGCGTACCGGGATTGGTGACAACAACAAAGGCAACCGCATCCTGGCCATCGGGGCCAGGGGCGGTCTTGCCTACCCTGGTCGAGAATGCGGCGCGCTCTAATTTCAGTGGTGCCAATTCCGTGGCCATGGCCGCATCCAGCCGTTTCGCTGCCGCTGTCCGCGCGCGGCTTAGCGCATCAGCACAGGTCTGATAATCAGCCGACGATGCACGCAGCGCGGCTTGTAGTGTCCTGGTCTGATTAGTGCTGTTATCAAACGCGGTCAGCCGCTGGCGCATCTTATCGGCGAAGGGGATAAGATCATCCGGGGCAACACTGTGTTTCCGGGCCAATCCGCGCAGCGCAAACAGCCGCTCTTCCGTCTCTTCCAAGGCGGAAGGGTGAAAGCAGAGTGTCTCGGAAAACCGCGCAACGCCTGTTTGTGCCTCTCCCAGTTCGACCAGGGCCCGTTCAAGTGCCGCAAGGGGACCATCCAGGCTACCTTCCGCATTGGTGGCCATCCCGTCAAGCCAGCGCACCGCATCCCCCATATTCCCTTCGGCGCCCTCGGGCCCCATGGCGGCCAGTGCCCTGGACAGTTCCGTGCGCATCCGTTCAGCCCCCTGCATCAGGCGGCGTTGGGTGTCCAGTGCCTCCTCCTCACCCGGCCGTGGGTCAAGCGCATCCACCTCGTCTATGGCATGGCGCAGAAAGTCTTCCTCGGTGCGCATCCCGGCCATGGCTTCTTCGGCCAGGGCCAGGGCGTGTTCCGCCGCCTGTCGGGCTGTCCAGGCCCGGGTAACCGCGGCTTTCTCTGCGCCCAGCCCCCCGAACGCATCCAGCATTGCGCGATGCTGGCGGGTATCAAGAAGTTCCAGATCACCCCGCTGACCATGCAATTCCACAAGTGTATCGGACAATGTGCGCAGCACCTCACCCGAGACGCGCTGGTCATTGACCCAGGCTGCCTTTCGTCCCTCTGGCGTGTTGATGCGGCGCAGAATGAGCTCACCGTCATCCGGTAGCCCGGCCTCGGCCAGGACTGCGTGGGCCGGATGTTCCGGGGACAGTTCGAAGATTGCCTGCACCTCACCCTGTCCTGCCCCCGTGCGCACAAGGTCCGCCCGCCCGCGCCAGCCCAGTACAAAGCCAAGACTGTCCAGAAGGATGGATTTACCCGCGCCGGTTTCCCCGGTCAGCACATTGAGACCGGGTTGAAAACCAAGCTCCAGCCGGTCGATGATCAGCATATCGTGAATGTTCAGATGGCGCAGCATCCACCGTCAATCCATCAGCCCAATTGCAACGCTCAGAGCCGGGCACCCCGAACAGTTTGCTGCCAGACATCCCACAGCCAGCCTTTGCCTGAAGCCTCAGGTGCCAAATCCCGCCCGGTAAGCGTATTGAACGCATCCTCGTAGAAGGGCGACGACTGGAAGTTGTAGCCCAGAATGGCCCCGGCGGTCTGCGCCTCATCGGTCAGGCCCAGGGACAAATACGCTTCCACCAGGCGCATCAGTGCCTCGGGCGTGTGGCTTGTTGTCTGGAATTCCTCAACCACGACACGAAAGCGGTTGATCGCCGCCATGTTGTGCCCGCGCCGCAGATAGTAGCGGCCGATTTCCATCTGCTTGGCGGCCAGCTGGTCAAAGGCCAGGTCGAATTTAAGGATCGCGGATGAAGCATATGCGCTGTCCGGATACCGTTCAAACACCATGCGAAGCGCCTGAAGTGCCTGGATGGTGATGCCCTGGTCACGCCCGGCGTGGTCGAGCTGATCATAATAGCTAAGTGCCAGAAGATACTGGGCATAGGCCGCGTCTTCATCCGCCGGATAGAAATCGATGAACCGCTGTGCCGCACCCCGCGCGCCCTCATAGTCGCGATTCGAATGATACGAGAATGCCGCCATGATCAACGCACGTTTGGCCCAGTCGGAATATGGGTGCAGGCGCTCAATCTCATTAAACAGCCGTGCGGCCTCTTCGGGGTCACCGTCTTCCAACTCGGCTTCGGCCAGATGGTAGATTTCCCCGGCTTCAAGTACCTCAATATCCTGGCGACTGTCACGCGGGCCGAAAATTCCGCCGGGTGCGAACAGCCCGCCACCTTCGCGGTTCCCGTCCCCGCAGGCTGACAGTGCCATAAGCACAAGGATCATAACACCAAGCCGGCCGTGCGCTTCGATCTTCCCTGGCCTCGTGCCCATATGCTGCAACCCCGTCCACCGTCTTTGGAAGGCCGTGCCGCCTGCCCATTCCACGCCCGTCCCTAGCACATCACATCACGGGGTGAAATGCCTGAATCGGCCGTGAATGGCTTAGGACACCTGCCGCCAGATCGGCGATGTTGACACCTACCCCCGGTAATCGGCTGGCCTGCGCCGGGGTGCATTTGACCATACGGGCTGCACCAGGCGTTGCAAACAGCGTCCGCAGCAGCTGATTGGTCAGCATGTGGCCCGCGCGAAATCCCTCGTAATGGCACAGAAGCGGCGCACCTGCCAAAGCCAGGTCTCCAAAGGCATCCAGCATTTTATGGCGCACGGCTTCATCCGCATGGCGGAAGCCGCCGGGGCTTGTCACCGCATCGCCGTCGACAACAACCGCATTCTTTCCCGGCACACCGCCACGGGCCAAACCGTTGACCCGCATCGTATCTACATCCACCTGACGACAAAAAGTACGGCTGTCGCACAGCTCGCGCACGAAGCGACCATTGGCCAGGTCCGCCGTGCGTGTTTGCCGCCCGATCGCGACATCGTCAAACTCAATCGTGAAGCACATGGTCAGGCCGTCCGCCGGGCTAAGCGAAGCATGGGCCGGTTCATCGCGCACCGTGACCGGTTTCAGCACTTCAATGGCGTGGATTTCGGCCTCCTGACGCTGCAGTCCGCATGCGATGATCCCGCGCACAAATTGCGCCGAGGAGCCGTCGAAAATCGGTAATTCCGGTCCGTTAACCTCAACCAAAGCATTATGCACACCTGTTCCGGCAAAGGCAGCCATCAGGTGTTCGACGGTCGAGACGGTCACACCCGCCCCGTTCCTTAGCATGGTGCACAGTCGACTTTCAGGCACAAGGTCATAGCGGGCCGGGATCAGTGCATCGCAATCTGCCACATCAACGCGTTTGAAGCAGATGCCAAAATGGGGCGCGGCCGGTTTGACCATGACGCGCACGTGCTGGCCTGTATGAAGGCCAACGCCTGCAAAGCTGATCGACGAACGCAACGTTGCCTGCACGCGAGGTCACCTGAATGTTTGAAAGTCTGCCTGATTCGGATAAATCTGCGCCAAACGCATTCCGGGTGCAACTATCCCTACCGGTTCGGTCTGTCAGTGACAATTCAATCTTTATAACGGTTTGCAACAATGCCGAAAGGCAACGGCAAGAATCCGCGTAAAGCTGGTGTGATGCCTATATCATCAGTAAGAACGAGGACTGTTTGTTAAAGACGAAGACCTTACCACAGACGAGGTCAGCTTTAAGCCATTAGAAAATCAGGCCGTCGTTGTGTGGCTCTGAAAACCCTTTCAACCAAGCATGCCCAAAGAAAAAGGCCGGTATGTTCCCGGCCTTTTGCCGGGTTTATGGCCAGCTAGTTGGCTTGGCGTCGCAGAAAAGCGGGGATATCGATCCGCTCTTGTTCAGGGTCAACCCCGGCCTCATCCGCGGGGGCTGGTGCGGCCATCGGCGGCGGCCGACGCTCCATCCGGACCGGCGGTTCCTCATGGCGACCGGTCATGCGATTGATCAGCGAATTGATCCCAAAGCGCGGTGGTTTACCGTTGGCCTCTGCCTCATCCGGCAGGTGCTGAGCGGCAGGTGTATCCTTGGCGATCACGGCGCGCAACCGCGCCAAAGTCTCCGGCGACGGGGTGACCGGGGAAACCGAACGCGGGGATACAAACGCCTTACGGGCGGGTTCAGGTGCACGTGCCGCGGTCGTCGCAACGGGCGGTGCCTCTGGCCCAGGCTGATAGGCTGGCGCAGGCACATCACCGGCAACCGCATTGTTAATGTTTTTGAACAATCTCGGCTCGGGTGGCAATTCGGCCACGTCCATCGCAGCAGGCGCATCCTCTTGAACCGGGTCCGGCCCGGCCTTGGCCGGTGCTTCTGTCACACGGCTGCGGGGTAAGGGTACGACGGGTATGTCTTTGGGGAACTCTCCTGCACCGATACCGGTGGCCACAACGCTAACCCGCATGCGGCCCCCCATATCGGAATCAAAGGTTGAGCCAAAGATGAAATTAGCCTCCGGATCCACCTCTTTGCGAATCCGGCTGGCGGCACTGTCCACATCAAAGAGCCCAATGTCATTCCCGCCGGTAATGTTGATCAGCACGCCGCGTGCACCACTCAACGAAATCTCGTCCAGAAGCGGGTTAGCGATGGCTTTCTCGGCGGCTTCGACGGCGCGTTCCTCGCCTTCCGCCTCGCCGGTGCCCATCATTGCCTTGCCCATCTCGTTCATTACTGTGCGGACATCGGCGAAATCGAGGTTGATCAGGCCTGGTCGCACCATCAGATCGGTCACACCCCTGACCCCCTGATAGAGCACATCGTCAGCCATCGCGAATGCCTCGGCAAAGGTCGTCTTCTCATTGGCAAGGCGAAACAGATTCTGGTTCGGGATAATGATCAGCGTGTCGACAACTTTTTGCAGCCGTTCAATGCCCTCATCAGCCTGGTGCATCCGTTTGACACCCTCGAACTGGAAAGGTTTTGTCACAACACCAACGGTAAGAACCCCAAGTTCACGCGCAGACTGCGCGATAATCGGGGCTGCTCCGGTGCCGGTTCCGCCGCCCATCCCGGCGGTGATGAATACCATATGCACACCCGCCAGATGATCAACGATATCCTCCAGGCTCTCCTCGGCGGCACTGGCACCGATGTCCGGGCGTGCTCCGGCCCCGAGGCCTTCGGTCACCCGCACGCCCATCTGGATGCGGGAATCTGCCTTGGACTGCGCCAGGGCCTGCGCGTCGGTATTTGCAACGACAAACTCACATCCATCAAGCGACTGCCCGATCATGTTGTTGACTGCATTTCCCCCGGCACCTCCCACACCAAAGACGGTGATTCGAGGTTTCAGAGACGGCTGATTGCCCGGCGGCATGGTGAGGTTCAATGTCATAAGCTCGGTCCACCTGTTTTTATTACAGGGCCTCCGGTCTTTACGCCGCCTGGCCACTGTTTCTGCCTCGTTGTAAGCCATTATAACCCTTTCACCCGTCCCGTCACGCAAAAACTGCAAAAAACAAAAGACAAAGGGTTTTGTGCGCGGATCAGGCAGGATTTGGCCTGATACACCCGATCCAGCGGCTACCAATTGTCACGAAGCCAGTTGACTGCACGTTTCAGCGAGCGTACGGGGTAGCGATTCGCAGGCGTCTCGAAATCCCACCACTCATCCTGAGGATAGGCCGCGAACAGCACCAGGCCGACCGCGGCGGAAAAAGCCGGGCCGCAGGCCGATTGCGGCAGGCCCTGGACCCGCAGGGGCCGGCCAAACCGCACCTGATTGCCAAGGATTCTCGAAGCAAGCGTATCAAGCCCGGGAACCTGGCTGGCACCGCCGGTCAGCACGATCCGCTGGCCTGGCAGCTGGTCAAAGCCGGCCGCGTCCAGCCGTGCGCGGGCTTCTTCCAGAATCTCCTCGACACGCGGGCGCATCACGCCGATGAGTTCTGCCCGGCTGATTTTGCGCCGGTCATGGTGCCAGTCGCCGGTGTCGGCCTCCAGTTCGATCATCTCACGATCATCCATGCCAGTGGCAACAACCCCGCCGAATCGGGTTTTCAGCCGCTCGGCATCCGTCATCGGGATCTGCATCGCCTTGCCGATATCCGACGTTACGTGATCGCCGCCCATGCGCACGGTATCGGCAAAGATCATATGTTTCTTAAGAAAGATCGACAGGCCGGTGGTTCCGCCGCCCAGGTCGATACAGGCCGCACCCAGCTCCTGTTCATCCTCCACCAGGCTAGAGATACCCGCGACATAAGGCGAGCTGGCGATCCCCGCCAATTCCAGATCGCAGCGCCTTACGCAGTACAGCATATGCTCAATCGCGTTGGCGTCGATAATCAGCAGATGCAGATCGGTGCTCAGCCGGTTGCCCACATGCCCGCGCGGGTCACTGAGCCCGGTGCGGTGATCCAGCGCGAAATTGACCGGCTGCGCATGCAGCACCTCTCGCCCCTCGCCGAAATCGGGCAGATCGCAGGCGGCCAGCACCCGCGCAATATCACACTCGGCCACGGGACCGGTCCCAAGGCTGACCTCACCCGTCAGGCCATAGGACCGGGGCCGCGCACCTGCCAGGCTGACAATCACATGATCGGCCCGTGCCGACGCCATCTTCTGCGCACCCTGCAGCGCGGTCCGAATAGCGCGTTCGGTTTCCTGCATCGTGTCGACCTCACCGAAGCGTACGCCGCGCGACCGGGTCGTCGCCGCCCCGATCACCCGGAACGAGGATTGCCCGGCCATCGCGCCCACCCCATCGGCGGGGGGGCGATCATCGGAATTGACGAAGCGCAGGACAAGACAGGCGATCTTGTGGCTGCCGATATCCAGGACCGCGATCACCCCGCGCCGCATGGCTTCCCGGCGTTTGGCCCGCATGGCCCGTTGAGACTGATACAGCATACTCATTCGCTTCCATCCCCCTGGTTATATCCCCGCACCCGTCGCAATTCGGCCAGAGCGGCGGGGCTGAGCTGAACGTTCAGGCGTGCCGGGTCGCGCACATCGACCCGAAGGATGTCCCGGTCCAGAATCTCTTGTGCGGTATTGAGTGCCAGCACCCGGTCAAATGCCTGGCCAGGCTCTGCCGATGGCAAAAGGATTCGGCGACCATCATGCAGCACGACATCCCACCGCCGCTCTCCCACGCGGACCAGCCCGAACAGCTGATCACCCAGGGGCACCGCCGTGGCGTAGAGTTCCAGTGCCTCGTCAATGGCCAGGTTGGCCCCCTCGCCCGCGATCATGGGCAAGGGTCCGGTCACAGCCCGCGCACCCAGATCGGCGATATAGTGACCGTCCTTGTCCAGAAACACGATCCCTTCGCGAATGTGCCAAATCACGGCAGGCACACGTTCCTGGACCATCACATCAAGTTCACCGCCAGGCCTAAGCCGCAACTCGGCCCGTGCAATTGCAGGAATCTGCGCGAGCTGACCCAACATCCGGTCCAGGTCGATATCAAAGGACGATTGCGGCAAGTCCAGCGCGATGGTCTGGCGAATCTCGCCGGACAGTTCGGGGCCGGCCCCCTCGATACTCAGACGCGTGACAAGAAATTCCGGACGCCCCCCGAACTCGCGCCGGATTTCGGCGATCCGGTCGGTCAGGCCCCGCCAGTTGGCAGGATCAGACAGGTAAAAACCAGGCCCGGCAACCAGAAGAAAGGCAGGCAGCCCGACGCGCAAAACCGCGCGGAACACCGGCGTCAACCAAATCCGCTGGAACCTGTAGGACCAGATCGAGGGGGCGGGATCACGCGGCGGCAAAACCGAATTCCGGCGGGGGATCAGCGGTCGCATGACGCATCCTCTACCATCCAGGCACATAGCGGCCCGAATTCAATGCCGCAGGCCCGGGCCTGTTCGGGACTAAGCGAGGTTGGGGTCAGGCCCGGCTGGGTATTGATCTCCAGAATGATAAGGCCGTCCTGGCCGCGTGCCTCATCCCACCGGAAATCGGTGCGGGTAAGACCCCGGCAGCCCAACAGATCATGCGCCTGTTTTGCCATATCCATGCAGGCGTCGAAAATCGCGGGCGGGATGTCAGCGGGCAAAACGTGGTACGATCCGCCTTTTTTGTATTTGGCGTTGTAGTCATACCAGCCGTCGGTCAGGATATCGGTCACAGTCAGTGCACGGCCCCCCATCACTGTCGTGGTCAGCTCGCGCCCCGGCACATAGGTTTCCACCATCACCTGCTCGGGCATGGAGGGCGTCAGTTTCGGTGGGCCGTTCGCGGCCTCATGCACCAGATAGACCCCGACCGAGGAGCCTTCGTTATTTGGCTTTACAACATAGGGCGGTGGCATTGCGTGGCGGGCCATCACGCTGGCTTTCGGGGCCAGAATATCCTGTGCCACGGGCAGGTTCGCACGGCGAAAGATATCCTTGCTGCGATGTTTGTCCATGGCCAGTGCCGAGGTCAAAACGCCAGAGTGCGTGTAGGGAATCCGCAGCCATTCCAGCATGCCCTGGATGCAGCCGTCCTCTCCTGACCGGCCGTGAAGGGCATTGAACGCGACGTCGGGTTTCAGGCCGGCCAAACGCACAGCAAGGTCGGGGCCCGCGTCGACCCCGATCACCTCAAATCCTTCACCCCGTAGTGCGGTGACGCATTCACGCCCCGTGGACAGCGACACCTCCCGCTCGGCCGAGGTACCGCCCATCAATACCGCAACTGTGGGGGGGGGTCTGCTCAACCTCGCCGCCACCTGTGCCTCGTGTTCCCCTAGGCTTGTGTACGCCCATTTCGGGTCAATTGTCCGCCGGTTGTTCCGGCGTGTTCCTGCCCGCGGGCTCACCCACGCGCATGATTTCCCATTCTAGTTCTGTTCCGCTGTGTTTGAAAACCTTTTTTCGAACCATCTCGCCCAAAGTTTCCAGTTCCGCCGCGGTAGCGTGATCGGCATTAAGCAAAAAATTCGGATGTTTCCCGGACATTTGCGCACCGCCAAGCCGCGCACCGCGCAGGCCCGCCGCATCAATGACTTTCCAGGCTTTCAGGTCGTGGCAGTCATCGGCCCGCCCGGTGGAACTGAAGCCGGCGGGATTGCGAAATGTTGACCCGGCTGAGCGCTCCCTGACCGGCTGTATCGCGGCGCGGGTGGCCAGTTGCGCGGCCATCCTGGCATGCAACCCCCTAGGCGTGCCTGATGCGGCGCGAAACCTTACCTCTGTCACCACGGCGTTGGCGGGCAGATCGGTCTGCCGATAGGCGAATTGGATATCAGGGGGGCCCAGGGTTTCAACCCGGCCATCCCGGCGGACAACTGCCGCCGATACAAAATGATCCGCGACACAGGAACCGTAGCAGCCCGCATTCATCCTTAGCGCACCGCCGATGCTGCCGGGGATGGTGCGCAGAAACGTCAGATCCGCCCCGGCCTCTGCTGCTGTGCGCGCCACATGCGCGTCCAGGGCCCCGGCCCCGGCCGTCACGCGGCTTCCCGCAATGGAAATGCCTGCAAATGCCCGGCCGAGGCGAATCACAACGCCCCTTACCCCGCCGTCGCGTACAATCAGGTTAGAGCCGACGCCCATGGGAAAAACCGGAATCGCGGGATCAAGTGCGGCCAGAAAACGCGACAGATCGTCGATATCGGCGGGCTGAAACAACCATTCTGCCGGTCCCCCGACGCGCAGCCAGGTCAGATCGGCCATGGATTGCCCTGAGGTCAGGGCGCCACGCGGCCGGGGTAAATCAGTCATGGGGAATACTCCTGGCACAAAGCCCTGGCACAGACCAGTTCGGCGCGTGTTCCGGACGGCGAAATCTGTTTTTCGGCTCTTCACATCCATAGCCTGCTCGACGCGGCCGGTCAGACGAAACAGCCTTGCACACCCGGCGACCTGCGTGGATCATCCCGCCCCCGCCTTTTTCGCAGCAGGGGCATTCAGTCGCCCTGGCAAATTGCGGGCCCATGCTGAAATGGTTCCCGCCCCCAGGCAGACGACCATATCGCCCGGCCCGGCGAAGGCCCGCACCAAAGCCTCCAGGCCGGATTCCCCGCTCAATGCCTGCGCATGGGGATGGCCACGGGCGATCAGCCCCGCGACCAGATCATCCCGGCCGGCACCGGGGATCGGATTTTCACCGGCCGCGAAGACCTCGGCAATACCAACGATATCGGCTTCGTCGAAACAGGCGCAGAACTCTTTGAACAGCAGGGAAAGCCGCGTGTAGCGGTGCGGCTGGTGAATGGCGATAAGCTTGCCATCGCCACCCTGCCGCGCGGCCTTTAGCACAGCGGCGATTTCCACCGGATGATGACCATAATCGTCGATGATGGTCACACCGCCCACCTCGGCCACTTTGGTGAAGCGGCGATTGACGCCTTTGAAATTGGCCAGCGCAGCGCAGAGTTCCGACGGCCCAAGGCCCAGATGCCGGGCCACGGCAACGGCCGCCAGCGCGTTAGAGACGTTGTGCTCCCCCGGCATTGGCAGGCGGCAGCCTTTGATCACCAGGCCCTCGGCCTGAAGCGCGATGTCAAAATGCGCCCTGCCGTCGCGACGGGTCAGGTTGACTGCGCGGACATCGGCCTGTGCATTGAAGCCAAAGGTCAGCACGCGACGGTCGGTAATCCGCCCGACAAGTGCCTGCACCTCGGGGTGATCGGCGCAACAGACAGCCAGCCCGTAAAACGGGATGTTCGAGACGAAATCGTGGAACCCATCGCGCAAAGCATCGAAATCGCCCCAATGTTCCATATGTTCGCAGTCAATATTGGTAACGATGGCAATGGTGGCAGGCAGGCGGTTAAAGGTGCCGTCGGACTCGTCGGCTTCCACAACCATCCATTCCCCCTGTCCCATCCGCGCGTTAGAGCCATAGGCATGGATGATCCCGCCATTAATCACGGTCGGATCGAGCCCGCCTGCATCAAGAAGCGTGGCAACCATGGTGGTGGTGGTTGTTTTGCCGTGCGTCCCCGCCACCGCGATGTTCGATTTCAGGCGCATCAACTCGGCCAGCATCTCGGCCCGGCGGACGATTGGCAGGCCCATGGCACGGGCGGCATCAAGTTCCGTATTGCCCGGTCTGATCGCGCTGGAGATCACAACAACTCCGGCGTTCTTCAGGTTGCCGCCCGTCTGGGCCGTAAAAATCGTGGCCCCCAGCCCGGCCAGCCGGTCGGTAATTGCAGAGGTTTTCAGGTCCGAACCCTGAACCTGATACCCGTGGTTGAGCAGCACTTCGGCGATCCCGGACATCCCGATTCCACCGATCCCGACAAAATGGATTGGACCCAATCGGGCAGGAAGTTTGGTTGCGGCACTCATTGGCGTTCCTTTTTCGACAGGGTTTCGACCAGTCCGGCGAGTTGCCTGGTTGCATCGGGTTGTGCTGTGGCAAGTGCCGCAGCTGACATCCGTATGGCCGCATCGGGGCGGGTCAGAACCGCGGCGATATGTTCGGCCACCGCCTCGGGTGTGAATCGCTCCTCGGGGATCAGGATCGCTGCATTGGCGCTTACCAGGGCGCGGGCATTGGCGGTCTGCTCATCACGGAGCGCGGCGGCAAGCGGCACAAGGATCGAAGGCCGTCCAATGATCGAGATATCGGCAACTGAGGAGGCACCGGAACGGCTGATGATCAATTGCGCCTCGGACAGACGCCGGGGAATGTCACTGAAAAATGGCTCTACCTCGGCATTCACACCAATCCCGGCATAGGCCGCGGCAACGCGCCCGGCATCTTCCGGCCGGGCCTGCTGTGCCACGCGGATATGCCGGCGCAACACCACGGGCAGGGCAGCGACCGCCCCGGGCACCACATCGGACAGTATGCGCGCGCCCTGGCTGCCACCGATGACCACCAATGACATCGGATAGTCGCCAGGCGGGATATAGGCCACCCCGGCCCAGTCCAGCACCGCGGCGCGCACGGGGGTGCCCGTATGTTCGGCCTTCACCCCCCAGGGCAATTCAGTGGGCCAGGTACCGCAGGCAACAATATCCACCCGTTTCGCGAACAGCCGGTTGACCCGCCCCAGAACCCCGTTTTGTTCGTGGATCATCCGGGGCCGCCGCGTCAGCCAGGCCGCCGCCATGGCCGGGATCGCGGGATAACCGCCAAAGCCCACCACAACGGCGGGCCGGTTCCACACCATGCGCCAGCTGGCCACGACGATCCCGGCCAGGATGCGAAACGGTGCGATCAGTTTCATCCCAAACCCGCCCCGCGCCAAAGTGGCAGAGGCAACCTGCCGCACCTCTACCACGCGGGGAAAGCCGCCAGCATAGCGCACCCCGCGCGCATCCGTGAACAGCGTTACCCGCCAGCCCCGGCGCAGCATCGCCTCGGCCAGGGCCTGGGCCGGAAACATATGCCCGCCCGTGCCGCCGGCCGCGATGATCAGATGGGGGGGGACCACGGCCATGAATCTAACGCTGACGGCGCAACAGGATGTCGCCGATACCGCCCTGGGGGCGCAGCCGCGTCAGTGCCAGCAGCATCCCGACCGCCGCGCCCGTCGCAATCAGGCTGGAGCCGCCATAGCTGACAAAGGGCAGTGTCATGCCCTTGGCCGGCAGAAGCCGCACCGCCACGCCCATATTGATGATCGCCTGAAGTGCCAGCATGCTGGCCAGACCGGCACCCGCCAGGCGGATAAACGGCTCCCGCTCTCGCATCAGGCGAAAGAAGGCGCGAAGCGCGATGACGGAAAACAGCGTGATGATAACCAGCACCAGCACCAGCCCGTATTCCTCGGCCGCGACCGCGATGATGAAATCGGTGTGCGCATCCGGCAGCGTCCATTTCACCACCCCCTCCCCCAGGCCCGCACCAAAGAACCCGCCCTCACGAATGGCGTTGGCAGCATAGGCCAGCTGCGTGTTCGGATCCGTTTCAGGGGTCAGAAACCCGTCAATCCGGCGGGCGAAGTGCTCAGAATTGGAATAGGCAAAGACGCCCGCAACCCCGATAAGAGCCCCGACCGCCACCAGCATCAGCATCGGCGCACCCGCCACGAAATAGACGACGCACCAGGCAAAAACGATCAGCGCGGCCTGGCCAAAATCGGGCTGCATCGCCAGAACGCCCGCAATCAGGATCGTGACTGTCAGGGCTGCCAGCTTGCCCGGCGGGCCGCCCGCCCCGTGGCCGGCGGTGATCATCCAGGCGATGAAGATCACAAAGACAGGTTTCAGAAATTCGGATGGCTGCACGCTGGCAAAACCAAGCGAGAACCAGCGCACAGCCCCCTGGCCGTAATCGGTGCCGAAAAGCGGCAGCAGTGCCAGCGCGGCGCAGGCCCCGAAAAAGCCCAGGATCGCCAGCCGCCGCACCTGTGTTGGCGAAAGCATGGACACCACCACCATGACCGTCAGTGCCAAACCGCCAAAAGCCGCATGGCGCATGACATAATGGAACGGGTCAAGGCCATTACGTTCCGCCAGGGGCGGAGAGGCCGCAAACCCCAGCAGCACCCCGATTGCAAGAAGTGCCAGAATGCACCCGATGGTTACCCGGTCGACCGTCCGCCACCAGCGTGGCAATACCGCCTCACCCGATTGTACAACCACAGTGCCATGCGCCATTTCTGTCATGGACCCGCCCGTTCATGCCTCTGCCCGTCCGGGTTGTTTCCCCCGAATCTGGGGGCCCACCTTAACGCGATCACAGCGCACGGACCAGAGGGGGAAATGCCATGGCGGGTATTCAAGGTGACTGGCGGGTTCTGGCCTGTCTGTCTGCGCCGCGCATCGGAAAAGCCGCTGGATTGCCGCGCCGTGTTTTTTTTGCACGGCAGGTTTGAACAGGGGGGGGGGTGCGCCCGCGCGGGGCCTGGCCTATATAAGGATTCGATTCTGGCCCCTCGCGGCCGGGATGTTAAAAAAGATCCATCGGGATGTTGAAAAAACCCTTGCGCTTTGTGCGGGGTGGTGTAGGTGAATCGATGATGACGTTTTGTGCTGACATAATCGGCGTGCGGCCCGCCCCTTATTCGGGCGCAGGTTGGGCCTTCGCGGCTTCGCGTAATTACAGCCACGCAGGCGGGCGCGTCAAGCCCCCCGCCCACACCCGCCGCGGCCTTACCCAAACAGAACCACCAGCAAACGGGATTTGCGCCCCTTGGGCGGATTTTCCGGCCCCCCTTACAAAAAACCCTTGTGCAAAAACCTCTTGCGCTGTAACCGCCTTTGCAGTCACAATGCCCCTTGACAGGGACTGGGACGATGATAGGGAACGTGGCATGAGTATCGTAAACATACACATTCCTGAATGGCTTCAGAAGAGCGTGTCAATGCTGGTGGTGCTTGCTGTGGTGGCGGGTGCCGCGTGGTATATGGACCGACAGATAGCGCAGATATTGAACGCCAGTGACATGCACAACCAGCGCCTTGTCGATAGGCTGGAGGCGATTCTGACCAGAATCGATGAGCGGACAGAGGCGATTTCGCTGAAACTGGCAGAAGTGGATGCAAAGCATGAATGATTCCGGTTTTCCGGTCCGTCCTGCCAGTTCAGGATGCGGTTGCGCGGGGGGATAATGCGGGCCGACCCCGCAATCCCGCCTGGTTTCGCTTGACATCCCCCGCCACCGCTGCCGCATTCCCCGAATCCTTGCGGCCCTGAACAGCTGACAAGGGTAACACCCCAACCCAACCCCGCGCCGCAGGCATCCACGCCGCGCCGCACAACCTTGAAAGGGACAAAACATGTCCATCCATAACCAAATCTTCACCGCCGAGCCCTCGGCATCGGCCATTGCCGTCCCCCAAGGGGCGCAGGGCGTCCTGCTGCCCCTGGCCGCAGAGGCCATCGCGCGCAGTGTCCGCGACGGGGCCGACCTGATCGTGGTCCTGCACAACGGCGGCCGCGTTGTCATCTCGGATTTCTATGCCGAAGAGGGCCGGGAACTGGTGCTGGTTGACCCGCAGGGGGCGTTGTTCCTTGCCGAATTGGGCACCGATGGCGCGATAATCGGGTGGGAACCCCGCACGCGGTCCGAGATTGCGGAGCTCTTCGGCCTTTCAGCCGAGGATGTGGCCGCGCTTGATGCGGCTACGGGGTCTGACCTGACCGCGCATATGTCCACGCAGGGCTTTCTGGAGGACATCGGCCCCCTTGCTTGGGTTCTCGGTGGCCTGGCCGTCATCGCCATTGCCGTTGCCCTCAATGATGATGACGACGACGATGACAACACGGTGACCGGCACTGACGGTGACGATACGCTGACAGGCACTGCCGAAGCCCAAACGATTGATGGCGGTGCCGGGAACGACGCGCTGCACGGTGGTGCCGGTGACGACGTGCTGAACGGCGGTCTCGAAGCCGACACGCTGCACGGTGATGCCGGGAACGACTCGCTGCGCGGCGATGGCGGTGACGATGCACTGCACGGTGGTGCCGATGACGACACGCTGGTAGGTGGTTCCGGGAACGACGCGCTGCACGGTGGTGCCGGGAACGACAGCCTGAGTGGTAATACCGGAAACGACACGCTGGACGGTGGTGCCGGGAACGACACGCTGGATGGCGGTGCCGGTGACGACACGCTGAACGGTGGTGCTGGTGCCGACGCGCTGGATGGCGGTGACGGTGCCGACGACACGGCCAGTTATGCGGGTTCGGATGCGGGCGTGGATGTGACCGTTAATGGCATGTCGAACACTGGCGGCGACGCCGCGGGCGATACGCTGACCAACATCGAGAACCTGATTGGCTCGGACCACAACGACACCCTGACCGGTGATGCTGGTGCCAACCGTCTTGATGGCGGTGACGGTGACGACGTGCTGAACGGCGGTCTCGAAGCCGACACGCTGCACGGTGATGCCGGGAACGACTCGCTGCGCGGCGATGGCGGTGACGATGCACTGCACGGTGGTGCC
>JACONJ010000016.1:0-59542 GCA_014323785.1 Paracoccaceae bacterium
CTTGACCCCTCAAGGTTCTCGATTTGGACCAGCTTATCGTTTGTGCCTTCGTTTCGATTATTTTGCCAGTCACGGTTGAAGCCCGCGCCCTCGCCCAGATCAATATGAACCGCCCGGCCAGAGTCCCTGTAACTGGCCCAGTCCCTGCCTGCCCCGCCGTCCAGGGTATCCTCACCCCTGCCGCCGTTCAGGGTGTCGTTGTCATCGCCGCCCTTCAGCATATCATCGCCGTCGCCGCCGTTCAGGGTGTCATCACCCCGATTGCCCCGAAGGTCATCATTGCCATCGCCACCTTTTATGGTATCGCTGTCTGCACCACCCCTCAGCGTATCATTGCCATTGCCGCCGTCCAAGGTATCCTGACCCCTCAAGCTGTAGGCATTGTTGTTTCCTTCGGTGCCTTTGAACGTGTCAGAGCCCCTAGTGGCCTTGTTTTCGGGCGACCACATCGTTCCTTTCTCCTTCTGTCGAGGCGGCTAACTGATACCGCAGCTTCAAAAGCAAGAACCGCCATGGGCTTCTTCTTGGACCAGTATCCTGCTTCCCTGTGACCACAAATAGCCCCCCGCGCATAATTGCAACCCCAAAAATGGCCGCAGGGCCACTTTTTGCGAGTTATCCACAACTTTTTTGCCCGCACCCACCGGATTCCTGCACCCGACTGCCTGTTTTTCTGGCATTTCCGGGCGTGGCGAGGGGGTGCGCATCGATTCGTGCCTCTGCCCGTTGAAGGGCGAATCGAAACGCCCGCGTATCACCTTCGATTCGGAAGCTGATCGCCGGATTTGGCGGTATTGGCGGTAATTGTCGCCGGAACCGCAAGGGCAGGGTATCCGGTCCGGTACGCGTCAGCACACAGATCACAGTTTCCCGTTTCCGCAGTGATTTCAAGCAACTGGACGCGGTCAAGCGTGCCGCCCCTGGCGCGTTCCAGCAGGAACCCGGCACCAAATTCGAGTATCCCGGCCATTGTATTGCACTCAACATCGCAAGCCAGCCAGACCAGCCTTTCAACATTGACACCAGCAGCGCGAAGGGTATCGATGTCATGGGTGTCTTTGTCACAATAGATGTCAGTCAAGAAAGGCCTTTTCAACGACATACTGCCTGGGTTGCGAATTTGCACCTTCTTTCAGCCCGTATTCCTCCAGCATCTTTTTTAGTTCCATGTTGAAAGCCAGGTTGCCGCAGATCATCGCGCGATCAGTCTCGGGGCACAGCGGCCCCGTGCCCAAATCCGCGAATACTTCGCCCGAGCGAATCAGGTCAGTGATCCGGCCCATTCTTGGGCTCTCCTCGCGCGTTGTTGTGGGGTAATAGCGCGGCCTGTCAGCAAAACTTTCGCCAATCAACTCGGCCAGCAGCTTATTCTTGCGGATACTTTCAATTATCTGTGCCCCGTAGGTCAGTTCCGCCACGTCCCGGCAGGTATGGGTAACGATGATCTCTTCGTAATCCTTGTAGGTTTGCGGATCGCGCAGCAGGCTGGCATAGGGCGCAAATCCTGTGCCGGTTGCAAAAAGCCACAGGCGTTTGCCCGGCAGAAGTGCGTCATGTACAAGCGTCCCCACGGGCTTAGGCCGCAGGATAACCCGATCACCCGGCCGGATGTGCTGCAGGCGAGATGTCAAGGGCCCATCGGGCACTTTGATCGAATAGAACTCCAATTCATCGTCCCAGGGGGGGGAGGCGATGGAATAGGCCCGCAAGAGCGGCTTCTGCCTGCCGGTTTTTGGATCCGGCTTGCCCATCAGGCCGAGCATCACGAATTCGCCCGAGCGAAACCGGAGCGAGGGCGACCGGGTCGTGCGAAAGGAAAACAGCCGGTCGGTCCAATGCTGGACGTGGGTCACCATCTGCGTGTCGGGCGGGGTCGGGACTGCCCTGGCGGGTATGGCATCGGTTTGGGTCACGGCTGTTTGCTCGGTTATCCTCAATGGGGCTGTGATACCGTCATTTCCCCGGGGGGTGATGTGGGTCACGAAAGGAGACCCGGCCGCGCAGGCGGATCTGGTAGTCATGGGCGCGCCAGTTGGCGCGGGCCAGCCATTGCTCCTCGGGTTGGCGCACGGCCATGGCTGCGGGGATTTCCACCTCATCAAAGCCCGCACGGCGGGCCATGGCGTATTGGTCGGCAATCACATGCCCCGCGGCCCGCAGCCGTCCGGCATAACCCATGGTGCGCAACTGTCGGGCGCGCGTGAAACCGCGGCCATCGGTGAATTCCGGGAAGATGATGCGGATCATCTCCAGCTGGCTAAGGTGTGGGGCGAGGGTTTCGACATCATCCCCTGGTTCAAGGTCAAGTGCTGTAGCGGTTGCGACCCCACCGCCGGATGCTGCCCTGAAAGGCACCGTCCAGTCGTCGGAGCCGAAACCATGGTCCCGAACCAGAAGTGTTCCGGGTGTGTCAGTCATCATTGATCTCTCAGCTTGCCCGCTGCACCGGGGCGCATACGATGCGGCCGTTGATGAAATGGCCCTTGCATTCGTTCCTGTCACTGTCGGGCCAGCGGGCCGTAGGCAAGTCTGCACCCAAGGCGACGGGGGAGATGCAGGGCGCACATCCGATTGACATGTCGCCCTTTGCCACCAGTGGATGGCGCGGCAGGCGATCATTGGCGATGTAATCCTGAACATCCCCCGGCGTCCAATACGCCAGCGGGTTGATCCTGATCCGGACATCCCCTTTGGCCTCGAAGAACTCCAGCGGCTCTCTCTGCTCGCCCTGGAACCATTGGTGGCCTGTGATCCAGGCGTCGAAGGGTGCCAGCGCATAGGGCAGAACCGCGGTTGCCGAGTGGTGCTGGTACTGCGCATTCAGCGCGGCAACCCGGGTGCTAACAGAAGCGGATGTGGTGTCACGCGGCATTGACCGAAGCCTCCCCCCGGCCATAAAGTGCGGCTTTGAAGGGTGCCATGCCTAGCCTGCGATAGGTATCCAGGAACGTCTCTTCGGGGCTTGTGCGCAGATCGAGATAGGCAAAAACAAGCCGCTCAACCGCAGGCACGATCTCTCTGGCACCAAACCCGGGGCCTGCGCGCGCACCGATCACCGCATCCTCGGTGCCGTCGCCGCCAAGCGTGATTTGGTAGTTTTCTGCCCCGGCACGGTCAAGGCCCAGAATCCCGATATGACCGACGTGGTGGTGCCCGCAGGCATTGATGCAGCCCGATATTTTGATCTTCAAGGGGCCTACATCATGCTCCACCTTCAGTGCCTCGAAGCGTGTCGCGATCTCTTGCGCGATGGGGATGGACCGGGCGGTAGCCAGTGCACAGTAATCCATACCGGGACAGGCGATGATGTCTGATATCAAGCCGATATTCGCCGTCGCCAAGTCTGCCCTGTGCAGAGCGGCATGGATTGTGGCCAGATGGCGTTTGGGCACATGCGGCAGTATCACATTCTGCTCATGGCTGATGCGCAATTCGTCATGGGCATAGGTCTTGGCCAGATCAGCCATGACCCGCATCTGTGCGGCCGTGGCATCCCCGGGAGTTGCGCCATGAGATTTCAGAGAGATCGAGACGATGGCATAGCCTGGCTGGCGATGTTCGGCCACATTGGTATCGACGAAGGCGCGAAAGGCGGGCTGGGCGGCATAGGTGGCATTGAACGCCGCGGCTGCATCTCGCTCAAATACAGGTGGCGCGAATTGTGCGCGAATGCCTGCAAGCCACTCCTGATCGATGCCGGTAAAGGCCACCTTCCGGGCCGTGAATTCCCGTTCTACCAACCGGCGGATTTCATCGATCCCGGTTTCATGTACAGTGATTTTGATCCGCGCCTTGTACTTGTTATCGCGTCGGCCAAGCAGGTTGTAGACCGCCACGATGCTTTCCAGATAGGGCAGCACATCGGCCTCTGGCACGAAATCGGCCAGAACCTTGCCGATCATTGGGGTGCGGCCGAGCCCGCCGCCGACCAGCACACAATAGCCGATATCGCCGCCGCGTGAAATGATCCTAAGGCCGATATCATGGGCGGCGGTTACAGCGCGATCATTCGGGCTGCCGGTCACGGCGATCTTGAACTTGCGCGGCAAGAACTGAAATTCCGGGTGGTCGGTAGACCATTGGCGGATCAGCTCGGCCATGGGCCGCGGATCTGCAACCTCATCGGCGGCAGCACCAGCGAAATGATCAGCAGTGACGTTGCGGATGGTGTTACCCGAAGTCTGGATCGCATGCAGGCCGACCTCGGCCAGGGCGTCCAGAATGTCCGGCACATCGCGCAATTTCGGCCAGTTATACTGGATGTTCTGCCGCGTGGTGAAATGGCCATAGCCCTTGTCCCAACGCTCGGCAATCATGGCGAGCTGTAGCATCTGTGCGCTGTTGAGCGTGCCATAGGGGATGGCCACGCGCAGCATATAGGCGTGCAGTTGCAGGTAGAGCCCGTTCATCAGCCGCAAGGGTTTGAACTCTTTCTCGGTCAGCGAACCGTCGATCCGGCGTTCGACCTGGGCCCGGAACTGGGCACTACGCTCAGCCACAAAGGCGCGGTCGAAGGCGTTGTAGTGATACATCTGCGAAACTCCGTCATGGGCAGTCGTGTTTTCTTTAAAAGGGAAACGACTGGCCTAAGCCTGTTCCTGTTTGCCATGGGCGTAATTCGAGGGGCCTTTCATCCGAAACGCTTCTCGAAAATGGGCGGGTTCCGGGCCATTCGCACCAAACCTGACATCGGCCAAATAGGGACCAACCACCTGATCGGGCTGCATTTCCGCATCCAACAGACGAATTTGGGCGTGGGGCTCATACTCGATCACCTCGGCCTCGGCCAGGTACCGCGACCAGCGGTTATCAGGGGTCATGTAGACCACATCACCTTCCAGAAGTGCGCTGGCCGTGACAACCTTGGGCGTGAAGGGGCGGGGCATCAGGCGTGTTCCTCTTGCGGTTCGGGCAGCGCGGACAGGGCAGCCTCTGCCGTGTGGGGCGCAAGACCATAGAGCAGGATCGCAGGACCGGTGACGCCGCTTGCCGCAATTGTAGCGGCAAGATCGCCAAGCTGTGCCTGAATCACTCGCTGATCGGAACGGGTGACGTTTTCAACTACCGTGACAGGAGTGTCCGGAGCTGCACCATGCATCATCAGGCGACCTTGCAGAAACAGCGCACCGCGCCTGGCCATATAGATCGCGGCAACCTGCCCGGATCGGGCCAGCCCGCGCCAGTCATGCTCGGCAAAGCCCTTCACGTCATGACCAGTCAGAAACCGTAATGCCGAGTTGCGGCCGCGTTTCGTCAGGCTTTGGCCAATTGCCGCCGTGGCGGCCGAGGCCGCGGTGATGCCAGGCACGATCACCCAATCGACATGCGCGGCGTCAAGAGTGCCGGTTTCATCATCCAGGCGACCGTAGATCGCGGGATCGCCCGATTTCAACCGCACGACGTAGTCGCCCTGTGCCGCGTGTTTGATCATCAACTGGCAGATATTCTCCTGCGGCATGGAGGGGCCGAAGCCTTCCTTGCCAGCCTGGATCAGCTTTGCCTCGCGCCGGGCCAACTCCAGAATTTCGGGGGCGACCAGCCGATCATGGATGACAACATCAGCCTCATCAAGGGCGCGCCGGGCCTTGAGTGTCAAAAGTTCCGGATCGCCGGGCCCCGCACCCACCAGGGCCACGCGACCGGGCTGCACACGCCGTGACAGGTAATCAGCCAGAAGCCCGTCAAGTGCCGTGCGCACTTGCGCTCCATCGGCATCCTTCGGCAAGTTCGGGCCAGTCTTGAAGTAATACTCGCGCCAGAAATCGCGGCGCACGCGGCCAAAGGGCAGGGCATTCGCAGCCTTGCGAAACCCTTTGCCGAACCGCGCCAGAACGCCAAGGCCCGAGGGCAGGCGCGCTTCCATATCTGCCTTGATTGCGCGGGCCAGAACCGGGGCCGTGCCTTCGGTTCCGATGGCGACTGTCACCGGGTCACGGTCAACGATGGCGGGTGTGATGAACCGGCTGGCGTCCAGATTGTCCACCCAATTGGTCAGTGCGCCATCGGCCTGGGCCAGGCGCGTGACGCGGGCGTCCTCGGTTTCATCATCATTGGCGGCATAGAAGAGTACCGCGCAGACGGCATCGCCGGGTTCCAGGGGGCGGCGGACCAGGCGCAGACGACCCGCGGCAGCCCAGCTCACGATCTCGACCGCGGGGGTGGCCGCAAAGACACTTAGCCGTGCCTCGGTCTTCAGAAGCACCCGCAGTTTTGCCAGCGCGGCCTCCCCCCCGCCCGAGACGACGATGCGACGGCCAGCAACGGCCATGAAGATCGGAAAATGCCGCATGATGCGTGTTGCCCCAGGCAGTACGTTTCGATTGCTCTTATCCCTATAGGTAGAACTTTTTCCCAGAAATTGCCAGATAGAACTTGCTAAAAAGGACACTTGTTCTTTATATAAGAAAAACAGATTAGGGCGTTCTAACGTGGAACAGGGAAACGGATGACTGTTCAAATTGACCGGATAGATCGGAAAATCCTTGGTGCCTTGCAACAGGACGCCAGCCGCTCACTTGATGAGATCGCCAGGGTCGTGAACGCCTCCAAGACCTCGGTTTGGACCAGGATTCGCAAATTGAGGAAGGCGGGAATCATCGGGCGTCAGACGGTGATCCTAGATGCCGAGGCTTTGGGTTTTGAGGCTTGTTTCTTCGTTCTGATAAGAACCTCGGAACATGAGGCGGATTGGCAGAAGGCGTTCCTGGCCGCCCTCCGCGCCCGCCCCGAGGTGATGGAGGCGCACAGGCTGGCTGGTGAGATCGACTATATCCTGAAAGTGAGGGTGGCCAATGCGCGGGCTTATGACGCATTCTATCAGGCCCTGATCTCGGAAGTGCGAATCTACAATGTGACCGCGCTTCTGAGCATGGAAGAGATCAAATCGACGTCGCTTCTTCCGCTGGAACAAGTGTTGTAACGATATGCGCACCGTGTGCCAGGCTTTGGTGAACAGGGCACTTATCCGCAATCTCCAATAGTTTTGTGCGCTGTTCCACATCCAGGGGCCCTGTCAGCGTGATTGCCCGCGTGAAGGTGTCAAGCGGCGCATGCGAACCCCTTGCATCCTGCGCATGGACCCGGTTATGGCTTACATCAACCGAGATATGCGCCAGATGCCAATTCTTGCGCCGCGCATACATGCGGACCGTCATCGAGGTGCAGGCCCCAAGCCCCGCTGCCAGGAACTGATAGGGCGTCAAGCCCTTGTTGGTGCCGCCATAGCTGAGCGGTTCATCGGCGCGGGCGTGGTGATATGGTCCTGCCTGCACATCTTGCAAGAACCCCTTGGGGTCGGCCTCGGACACGCGCGTGATGCCTTCGGGTGCGCCGGGCGGCGGGGCGGGTGGGCGCAGTTCAACATAGCGGGATACCCATGTTGCGATCACATCGGCAGCGTATTCCGCATCCGCGGGGCGGGTGACCAGGTGGTCCGCATCGTCAAGGGTGACGAAACTTTTGGGGTGTTTCGCGGCCAGGTAAATTTCCGTGGCATTTTCGATCCCGACAATCGCATCCTGCGGTGCATGCAGGATAAGCAGTGCCTTTTTGAGGTTTGATATCTCGGGATTTAAGGATTCTGCAGTAACATCTTCGACGAAGCCTTGGCCGATGCGGATCGGACGCCCGCCCAGGTTCACCTCTGCCGCGCCTTCGGCGGCGATACGGTCCAGCGCGTCGCCGAAGTTATGGATCACATGGCCCGGGTCAAAGGGCGCACCGATGGTGGCAACGGCCTTGACGCTGGCGAGCTGGCCCGCTGCCTTCAGCACCGCAGCCCCGCCGAGTGAATGCCCGATCAGAAGCGCGGGGGGCATGCCGCGCGCCTCTAATGCCCTGGCTGCGGCCAGCAAATCCCCGACATTAGAGGTGAAAGAGGTGTTCTGAAACTCTCCACCCGAATGGCCGAGCCCGGTGAAATCGAACCGCAGAACGGCAAAGCCCATTGCCGCCAGTCGGGCCGAAATACGCCGGGCAGCTGGAATATCCTTGCCGCAGGTAAAGCAATGCGCAAAAATTGCGGTGCCCAGATGCGGTCCGTGGGGCATATCCAACCGGGCGGCAAGTGCTGCCCTGGTGGACCCGGTGAAGGTAAAACGGTCAGTTGGCATGGGGCAAGGGCTCCTTCAAACATACCCGTCAAGTGTAGCGTTGCCGCCCCCCTTAAGGCAATCATCGTGCCATTGATTCCACGAACTTGTGTTGCAACTGTTATAAAGAAAGAAGTGCAAGAATCACGAGGCAGTGAAACGTGCCGGGCGGGCAGCCCCGGGCACCGGACTGTGCACCGGCCTGTCGTGCTCAGTCCGGTGCGGTTCCCAGCAAGACCGGGTCAAACGGGTATTTCGTCAGGTTTTCATATCCATCTTCGGTGATCAGAACCTGATCTTCCATCTTGATACAAAAATCACCGTCTTCCACGCCGACCAGTGCCTCGGCGCATAGCATCATGCCGGGTTCCAGAACATCGTCGAACGCACCCTTGGTATAGCGGTCAGCATAGGCGATCATGGGCCATTCATCGCAAAGGCCCACGCCGTGAAATCGGCAGGAGTACTTCCGCGCGTCGTATTTCGGGTCGAGCTGATGGCCACCAAAGGTCAGTTCACGGAAATGCACCCCGGGTCTCAGAAGTGCCATATTGGTTTGAATATGCTCTGCCCCGTGGCGCATCGCCTCGATCATGTCGGGGCGGGGTGCTCCTTCGCCAATCCACCAGGTGCGAGAGATATCAACGCACAGGCCATAGCAGCCGATGAGATCCGTGTCAAAAGCCAGGATTTCGTTCCGCAACGGCACACGCGGCCCACATTCCTGAAACCAGGGGTTCGTTCGGGGGCCCGTCGCCAGAAGCCGCGTCTCGATCCACTCACCGCCACGCTTGATGTTTTCGGCATGAAGCACGGCCCAGATGTCATCCTCGGTGGTCTTGCCGTCCCCCACATGGCCACGGGCAAAGGCTTCCATCGCTGCTACGGACTGCTCGCAGGCCTCCAATGCGCACCGCATTGCCAGAACCTCATCGGGGCCTTTGACGGCGCGGGCGCGCTCTGTGATCTCTTCCCCCTCCATAATCCTGAAGCCCCGGGTTTCCAGAGCCCGGGCACCGTGAAGCATGATTTTGTCAACGGCCAGGCGCTGGTTGCGGCCGGCATGGGTGGCCATCACCTGTGCCACATCCGCCGCAAAGGCCGTCGCGGCATCGTGGCCCCGATCCCCGCAAGAGAAATAGAACATGGACGCGCCAGAGCGTACCTCGCGCACCAGGGGGTTGTGGTCGGCCAGAAAGGGTGCGCTCTTGTAATCCCACAGCACCATATGCCCATCCGCGCAGACCAGGCAGGCGCGGAACGGGTTATGGGTGTTCCAAAGCTGCATATTGGTTGAGTCAGTGGCGTAGCGAATGTTGAGCGGGTCAAACATCAAGACACCGCCATAATCCCGCTCTGCCAGTTTTTCGACCAGGCGGTTCAGGCGAAAGGTGCGCATGGCGGGCAGGTTTGGCAGGGTCAGCCCCGCGGCCTCCCATTCCTGATAAGCCAGCATGGTCGGCCCGATCTCGATCCGATCATTGTCGTTCAGGGTACCATCGCCCAGGATTGCCCCCTTGGATGGATCGATCTTGCGCACTTTCAGACGATGGGCTTCATTCATGGTCGGGATACCCCCTGCCAGTGCTGAAAGAATGTATGTGCGTCTGAACGCGGCATCAAGGCATGGTCGCCGCTTTCGCCGGGCGCACCCGGTACAGCAGGGCGAACATCGGCGGGGTGAAGTAGAAGGACACCACCGCCGACAGCAGCACACCGCCCGCAATCGCCACCGCAAAGGGGGGCCAGAACCCGCCACCCGCCAGGATTAGCGGCAGGAACCCGCCAAAGGTGGTGATCGTGGTTGAAACAATATGCCGGCTTGATCCCCCCACCACCCGGGCCATCGCCGCATGGTCACCCGCGGTGGCCTCCGGGTTGGCCTTTAACCCGGTCAGGATGATGATCGCGGCGTTGATTGACACCCCGATAGAGCCGATAACCCCTATAATCGAAGTGATTCCGAACGGGTATTGCATGATCGCCAGGGCCAGCATCGACAGGCCCGCCGACAGCCCGCAGACCACCAGTGCCACCGCCGTCAGCCGGAACGAGTTGAAGGTCAGCACGACGGTTGCGATGGACAGGGTTACAATCAGCCCGACAGAGGCCAGAAGGTTGCCCACCGTGTTCGACCGCGCATCCGAATCCCCGCCCAATTCCAGCCGGTAGCCCGCGGGAAGCGCAAAGCCCTGTGTTTCCAATGCCGCCAGAACGGATTGCAGTGCCTCTTCCGGCAGCACACCCGGCGCGATAAAGGCCTGGACGGTGTTCACCCGCTCTCCATTGCGGCGGGTGATGACGCTTTCGGCGGGTTCCAGCACAGGCACCGCAAGTTCCGACAATGGCACCGCCGGGAACCGCCCCTCGGCCGACACTCTCCCGGCCCCCGGCAGCAGGATCGGCAGGTCGGAAATTGCGGCCAGATCGCCCCGCACTGTTGCCTCATAGCGCACACGGACGGGCAGCTGCTCGGTCCCTTCCACCAGCGAACCGCCAGTGGTACCGATCAGCCCGGCCTCTAGCTGCCGTGCCACATCGGTCAGGTTCAGGCCCAGAAGCCGGGCCGCGACTTCATCGATTTCAAACCGCAATTGCGGGCTACCGCCGGTCACGCTGGCGCGCACCTGTGTCACCAGGTCCAGGTCCGCCATGCTGGTGCGCAGGGCATCGCCCGCCTGGCGCAGCACCTCGGGATCCGGGCCAACCACACGCAATTCCACGGGCGCGGCCACGGGCGGGCCCTGTACCAGCCCGCGCAGGATGATCCGCGCCTGCGGAAAGGCCGCATCCAGCCGCGCCTGCAATTCCGGCACCAGCCGGGCCGAGGCTTCGGGCGAGGTTGAGGTGATCATCGCCTGCGCAAAACCTGGCTCTCGGCTGCGCCCGCCGGTGATGTTGTAGTAAAACGCCGGACCCGACCGCCCGATTGACCAGTAGACCGAGGCGATGTCGTCTTCCCTGGCCAGGATCGCATCAATTGCGGTGCTGATCGCGGCGGTCTCGGTAATTGCGGTGCCGGGGGGCATATCAACCTCCAAGTAGAACTGGTTGCGGTCAACGCCGGGGAAGAATTGCGCGGTCAGGGTCGGAAAGGCGGCAAAGCCGAGAACCGGCATGATCAGTGCCAGGGTGCTGGATTTCACCGGGTTCCGCACCGCCCAATGGATCGAACCTTCAAAGGCCCGGCCAAGCGCGGGCCATCTGACGCCCCGGCTAAGGAAGGTTCCGCGCCCGGCCCCCGGCAGGAACCAGCCCGCCAGGGCCGGTGTCACCGTCAGTGCCACGATCAGCGACCAGAACAGCATCAAGACCACGGCGATGGCGATCGCCCCCACAAAATCCCCCGACGGCCCTGGTAGCAGAATCATCGGTGTAAAGGACAGTGCCGTGGTGACGGTAGAGGCCAGAAGCGGGGCCACCAGCCTTCGCACAGAATCACCCACCGCCGTGATCCGGGCCATGCCCCGATCCAGCCTTTGGCGGATTTCATCTGTCATCACAATCGCGGCATCCACCAGCAGGCCAAGTGCCACGATCAGGCCAGTAACCGACATCTGATGGATCGGCAGGCCGATGAAATTCATCGTTGCCAGCGTGGCGAGTGCGACAACGGGCAAGACAAGTGCCACGAACGCCGCCGCCCGTGCGCCGAGGGTAACAAACAGGACGGCCACCACCAGTGCCACGCCGATGGCCATATTGGTGCCGACCTCTGCCAGTCGTTCGGCGGTGTAAGTGCTCTGGTCAAACATCAGCCGTTCGGACAGGCCAAAAGGGATCGCCGCGGCACCTGCGGTCAGCTCTTCGCGGACAAAGCCCGCCCAGCGATCAATCTGCACACCGTCCTGCGCCAGAACCCCGATCAGGATCGCGGGCCACCCGTTGGCCCGCGCCAATTCCTCTGCCGGGGTGCGCGGGGCACGATCAATCCTGGCGATATCGCCCAGGGTCAGTGTGCCGCCATCGACGTTTTCCCGCAGCACCACATCGCGCAGACGGTCCAATTGTTCGATCTCGCCCGAGATTTTGATCGACAGATCCTGCTCTGCGCCCTGCAACCGCCCGGCCTGTACCTTGCCATCGGCGGCTTCGATCCGGGCGGCGATGGCATCAGGGCTCAGCCCCAAAGCCGCGCTGGCCCCGGGGTCGATCTCAACGATGATTTCTTCCTCGGGGCTGCCAAACAGGTTTACCGCCCGGGTCAAAGGGATGGTGCGCAGACGGTTCGCCAAGGCCTCCGCATGGCGGTGCACCAGGCCTGGCGGCATGCTATCGGCCTCGGCGGTGACGGCGATTACCATGGAATAGGCCGCGATGCTTTCGGCATCGAATTCGGGGGCCTGAACCCCGGCGGGGAAGTTGCTGCGCGCGTCCTCCACTGCGTCGCGCGCCTCGGCCCAGACGCGCTCGATGGTTGCTTCGTCCAGGGTTTCCAAAAGCTCGACCGACACCACCGAGACACCGGAACGGGAGACCGACTGGATCGTGTCCACCTCGGCGATCTCGCGCAGCTCCTCCTCAATCTCTGCGGTTACCAGTGCCTCGACCCGGGCCGGATCCGCGCCGGGGAAACTGGTGGTGATCGTGGCGAAAAGGTTGGTGATCGTCGGATCCTCCTGCCGCCCAAGCGACAGGAACGAAGACATACCGGCCGAGATCAGCACCAGCAGGATCAGTACCACCAGGCGTGGCTGGCGAAAGGGCAGGGTGGCCATCGTGTCAACCCCCCTGCGGTTCGGGGCGTACTGTCTGGCCTGGGGTCACGCGATGGGCCCCGCTGTCAATCAGCCTTGCATCGGCCGGAACCGCACCGCGTACGAACACCCGGCCCGCTTCGGCGTGGAGCACCTCTACCGCCGCGCTGCGCACGGTATCCCCGCCATCGATCAGCAGGACGGTCCAAATCCCGCCCGTACCTTCGTTCAGCGCATCAAGCGGTACCCAAAACCCCGCCGTATCAATCCGGCGCGGGACGATAACGGCGGCTGTTTGGCCAAAGGTAAGCGGCACCTCTGCATTAATGCGGAAAATCGCGGTTCGGGTGCGCGTGACCGGGTCAATATCAGGGCGAATGTGCACCAGCCGGGCAGGATAGCTGCGGTCCGCAACATCGACCGTGACGGTGCTTAATCCCTCGGCCTGAATGCCCAGGGGCAGGCCCACGCGCAATTCCGGCGCTGCGTCATCCAGAAGCGTCATCAGCACCTGGCCTGCCGCCACAGTCTGAACCCCATCGATCATATGTGCGCCGATTCGGCCCGTGAAGGGGGCGGTCAAAACGGATTTTTCCAGACGGATGTCAATAGCTGCCACGGCTGCCACGGTCTCGGCGATCCGCGCGTCCAGCTCATCACGGCTGGCGCGGGCCTGATCAACTTGCGCCTGGCTGGCAAAGCCCTGGTCCAAAAGTGAGGCGTTGCGCATCAACTCTTGCTGGGCGAACCGCTGTCGTGCCTCCAGTGCCTCTCGCGTGGCCAGAAGCCGGGCGCGGTCGGCATCCAGCAGCGCAGTGTCAAGCCGGGCGATGATCTGCCCCTTGGCTACCGCCGCGCCTTCGGCCACAAGCACCTGATCAACCCGCCCGCCCAGCTCAAAAGAAAGCGGCACCGACAGCCGCGGCTCAATCTGGCCGATGAACCGCCGCTCGACCTCATAGCCCGCCTGCGGGATAATAGGGGATACCGAGACCGGCACCAGATTCGACACCGCGTGCGATACCGTTGCCCCGGCCCGTTCGGCCAGCATATTGCTGCCAAACACAACCACGGCTCCGGCGGTGCCGATCACCGCGAGGGTCAGGCCCGTGGAGACCACCCGTTTCAGGGGACCGTGCAACGGGCGGGGGCACTCACTGGCGGGCTGTGTCATGGCGTCATCCTTACAATGTTGGTATATCTAACATATGTTAGAGATTCTTACTTTGACAAGGGATAAAATATCCGAAAGGATTTGGATTATGGAAACCGCACCAGAAATCACTAGGCGAGAAGGCTACCATCACGGTGATCTGCGCGCCCATTTGGTAGAGGCGGCGCGGCAATTGGTAGAGGCGAAGGGGCCTGATCGTTTTTCCGTGTCGGAAGCATGTCGCGTTGCTGGTGTATCCACCGCTGCGCCCTACAGGCATTTCAAAGACAAGGATGAAATGCTGGTTGCCGTGGCCGCGGGGGGAATGCATCGGCAGCTGGAAAACATGCTTGCTGCCGCTGGCAATCACGCCATGGGTACGGCCGCGCGGATCAACGGGCTCGGGCGCGGTTATGTTGACTTCGCCCGGCGCGAGCCCGGGGTATTTTGCCTGATATTTGGCCTGACCAGGGACCATGCTGACAGGGATGAACTTATCTCTCGGGGGAGGGAAATCTTTGAAATGGTCTGCACCGAGGTTGCCGCCGTCCTAGGCCACCGGCCGCCCGGCGAGGACGCGATCCAACGGGCGTTCCAGCTCTGGAGTTTCGTACACGGGCTCTCCTTTCTTCTGATCGATGATAAACTTGACCGTATGGGGATAGAGGTGGATGTTGACGCACATCTGGTCAACGTCGGTGGCCGCATCCTGGCGAACTAGCCCCTGTCCCGGTTGCGCCTGTCCCGCGCTTTTGGCTTTGACTGTCCCAGGGCAAGGGGGATGGATATGCGCACAAGGGTGGCGATAAACGGTTTCGGGCGCATCGGGCGGTCGGTTCTGCGGGCATGGGCCCTGGCGCATCGGGGCCGTTGGCCCAAGGTTGAGATCAGGGCGATCAACGATGTCGCACCTTTGGAAACCTGCGCCTATCTTTTCGAGTTTGACAGCGTCTTCGGTCCCTATCCCGGTACGGTAGAGGTGGCCGAAAATGCGTTGATTGTTGATGGTCGCACGATTCCCTTTACCCGAATCGCCGCGCCGGGGGATATGAACCTGACAGGGGTCGATATCCTGATGGAATGCACTGGCCGCGCACGCGACAGGGCGGTGGCCGAGGCTGGCCTGACCGCCGGGGCCGCACGGGTGCTTATCTCTGGCCCTTCGCCCAAAGCGGATTTGACACTGGTTTTGGGGGCGAATGACGCGGCAATTTTGCCCCGGCATCGTATCATTTCCAACGCCTCGTGCACCACCAACGCGATCGCACCCCTGATGCGGCTGTTGGACGATGCCTATGGCTTGGAAACCGCGCTGGTGACCACGGTCCACTGCTATACTGGCAGCCAGCCCACGGTGGACGCGCCCGCGGGGGACAACCTTGCCAGGTCGCGGGCCGCCGCGCTGTCCATGGTACCCACATCCACCAGTGCGGAGCACCTGGTCGATCTGGTTCTGCCGCATCTGGCCGGGCGCATCACGGGGTCTGCCGTGCGGGTGCCGACGGCCAGCGTGTCGGCGGTGGATATGGCGGTGATCACGCGCGAGGCCCCCCAGGCGGAAGAGGTGCGCGCCCGGTTCAGTGCTGCGTCTGGACCGATCATTGGATATACGGACCGTCCCCTTGTGTCTGCCGATCTGCGCGCCCGGTCCGAATCTGTCATCATTGCCGGGCCCGAGATCAAACGCGCCAGGGGCGGTATGCTGCGGGTTTTTGGCTGGTATGACAATGAATGGGGCTTTTCCTGCCGGATGCTGGATGTGGCCCACAGGATGGGAGTACAGGAATGAGCGATTGGACAACATGGCAGCGGCAGGCGAATTTCATTGCCGGTCAATGGGTCGGGGCCGATGATGGTGCGGTGATCGACGTCATCAACCCCGCCAGTCAAGAGGTGATTGGCACAGTCCCCAAGGCCGGAACAGCCGAGACGACGCGCGCGATTGACGCAGCCGGAGCAGCGTTTCCCGGTTTCGCCGCCATGGCACTGATGGACCGGCTGGCACTGCTGTGGCGGTTGTATGATGCGCTGATGGATCATCAATCCGCCCTGGCGGAACTGCTGACTGTTGAGATGGGCAAGCCCCTTGCCGAGGCTATGGGAGAGATCGCCATAGGCGCGCAATATGTCCGCTGGTTCGCCGAAGAAGCCCGTCGGGCAAAAGGGGAAATTGTGCCTGCCGGCGTGACCGGGCGGCGCATTCTGGTTACGCGCCATCCGGTTGGCGTGGTCGGCATGATCACGCCGTGGAATTTTCCGTCATCGATGCTCGCGCGCAAACTGGCCCCCGCGCTGGCCGTGGGCTGCACCGTTGTGGCCAAACCCGCGACGGCCACCCCCTATTCGGGCCTTGCCTGGGGTGCACTGGCCGAAGAGGTCGGGTTTCCGCCCGGCGTCGTCAACATCCTGACGGGGTCGGCGCGCGCCATTTCCGGCGCGATGATGGCCCGGCCGGACCTGCGCAAGATCACCTTTACCGGTTCAACCGGGGTGGGTAAGGAGCTGATCCGCGGCAGTGCCGGGACAGTCAAGAAAATCTCTATGGAACTGGGCGGCAACGCGCCGTTCCTGGTGTTTGATGATGCCGATCTGGACGCCGCGGTGCAGGGGGCCATGACCTCTAAATATCGCAATATGGGCCAGACCTGCGTGTGCGCGAACCGGTTTTATGTTCAGTCCGGCATCCATGATGCCTTCGTTGCCCGGCTGGTCGAAAAGACCGCGGCCCTGAAAGTGGGCGACGGGCGTGAGCCGGGCGTGGCCCAGGGCCCTATGGTGGACATGGCCGCGGTGGAAAAGATTGAAAGCCTGCTGCGGGATGCAATCGGAAAGGGTGCCACGGTAGCCACCGGTGGCAGGCGTCACGCCAAGGGCGGCAGTTTTTTTGAACCTACGGTGCTGACCGGCGCGACACAGGCCATGACCTTTGCCCGGGAAGAGATTTTTGGCCCCCTGGCCCCAATCTTCATGTTCAGAACCGAGGCCGAAGCGATTGCAATGGCCAATGACACGGTCTTTGGCCTGGCGGCCTATGCCTATACCTCGGACCTCTCCCGGGCGTTTCGGCTGAATGAGGGATTGGATTACGGGATGATCGGGATCAATTCCGGGCTGATCACCACGGTAGAGGCCCCCTTTGGCGGGGTGAAGGAGTCGGGCATCGGCAAAGAGGGTGGTAGCCAGGGCCTTGATGAGTATCTTGAGACGAAATACACTTGTATTGACGGGATATGATGCCTTGGCCTGAATCTTTGGGGGGGGAGCCATGACGAACGCACAGAAAGAATATGCCCCGGTTCAGAATCTGTTTGGCAGGGGGCTCTTTGGTTTGTTGATCTTCTTCCTCTGTGCCCGTGCAGATCGCCTGAATTCCGGCCCGTGACCGGAAAAATGCGCCCGCTGTGAAAAAACCTTGCGCTTGTGCGGGGTGTTCGGGTAGGAATTCGATGTCTGGCTTTTTTGCACGGCGGGTTGAAATAGGGGGTTGCGCCCGCGCGTGGCTTGGGGTATTGATTCGTTTATGGCGTTTTGTGCTGACATAATGGGCGTGCGGTTCCCCCTTATCGGGGGGCTGGTGTTCGGGCGCAGGTTGGGCCTTCGCGGCTTCGCGGCTTCGCGGCTTCGCGGCTTCGCGGCTTCGCGGCTTCGCGGCTTCGCGTAATTACACCCGCACAGGTGGCCCTGTCAAGCCCCCCGCCCCGCACACCCGCAGACTTACCAAAACAGAACCACTGCAAACGGGATTCGCCCCAATCTTGGGGCGGGTGCCGTGCTTTGGCCATGCGCCGGGGCCGCGTGTTTTTGCGGGCCAGCACGAAACAGCGGTAACGGCGATCCAGCCTGCCGGACCACATCAGCAACAGCAACCCTTGAACTGAAGGAACTCTGACTATGGCAAAATTTACAGGAACCCCTGCTGCCGACACACTGACCGGCGGTGCCGGTAACGATAAGCTGACCGGACGCCAGGACAATGATGTTCTCAATGGTGGCAATGGTCGTGACACCCTCTGGGGCGGTGCCGGTGCCGACGCGCTGAAAGGCGGTGCGGGGGATGATTCCCTGACCGGTGGTGCCGGTGCCGACACGCTGGATGGCGGTGCTGGCAGGGACCGGGCCGGATATGGCAGTTCGGCCGCGGGCGTGAATGTGAACCTTGCGGCTGGCACGGGTTCCGGTGGCCAGGCCGCGGGCGATGTGCTGCGCGATATTGAGGATTTGATTGGCTCACGCCATGCTGACACCCTGACCGGGGATGCTGGTGCTAACCATCTTCAAGGTGGTGCCGGTGACGACTCGCTGCGCGGCGGTGCCGGTGACGATAGGCTTTGGGGCGGTGCCGGTGCCGACGCGCTGAAAGGCGGTGCGGGGGATGATTCCCTGACCAGTGGTGCCGGGGCCGATACGCTGGAAGGCGGGGCGGGCAGGGACCGGGCCAGTTATGCGGGCTCGGGTGAAGGCGTGAATGTGAACCTTGCCACTGGCACGGGTTCCGGTGGCCAGGCGCGGGGCGACGTGCTGCGCGATATTGAGGATTTGATTGGCTCACGCCATGCTGACACCCTGACCGGGGATGCTGGCGACAACTCGCTTATCGGTAACGAAGGTGCCGACCTGCTCCGCGGTGCTGCTGGCCGCGACGGGCTAAGCGGTGGTGCAGGGGCCGACACGCTGGATGGTGGTGCGGGTGACAAGGACACGGCCGATTATGAAAATTCGGACGCGGGTGTCACGGTGAACCTTGCGGCAGGCACGGCCAGCGGTGGCCACGCCCAGGGCGATGTGCTGCGCAATATTGAGCGCATCCGCGGCTCCGCCCATAACGACAGCCTGACCGGGGATGCCAGCAGGAACGTACTGACAGGCGGTGCGGGTGCCGACGTGCTAACCGGTGCTGCCGGTGCCGATACGCTGGATGGTGGTGATGGCGATGACGACGCGGTCGCCTATTGGGGTTCGGACGCGGGTGTCACGGTGAACCTTGCCACAGGCACGGCCAGCGGTGGCCACGCCCAGGGCGATGTGCTGCGCGATATAGAGAACCTGCACGGCTCGGACCATAACGACAGCCTGACCGGGGATAGCCAGGACAACTGGCTGCGCGGCGGTGCCGGTGCCGACACGCTGGATGGCGGTGACGGCGATTACGACTGGGCTGCCTATGGGGATTCGGACGCGGGCGTGAATGTGAACCTTGCGGCGGGCACGGCCAGCGGTGGCCACGCCACGGGCGATGTCCTGCGCAATATTGAGAACCTGCACGGCTCGGACCATGCCGACACCCTGATCGGGGATGCTGGCAACAACGCGTTCTGGGGTGGTGCCGGTGCCGACACGCTGGATGGCGGTGATGGCGACGATGACTGGGCCAACTATTGGGGTTCGGACGCGGGCGTGAATGTGAACCCTGCGGCGGGCACGGCCAGCGGTGGCCATGCCCAGGGCGATGTGCTGCGCGATATAGAGAACCTGCACGGCTCGGACCATAACGACAGCCTGACCGGGGATAGCCAGGACAACTGGCTGCGCGGCGGTGCCGGTGACGACTCGCTGGAAGGCGGCGCGGGTAACGATACCCTGACCGGCGGTGGCGGTGATGACATCCTGACGGGCGGTGCCGGGGCTGACCACTTCCGCTTTGTGGAATCCGGGTCTGGTGCCGATACCATCACGGACTTTGACACGGATGAGGACAAACTCTACCTTGACACGGAAGAGTTCGCGGATGCCGCGGCGGTTATTGCTGCCGTAGAGGTTGTTGACGCCAACACCCTGCGCCTTGCTTTGCCGGGTGATGGTAACAGCGTCACGTTCACCCAGACAGGCCATGGGTATGCTGATGATGCGGCGGCCAGGACAGCATTGACCAGCGAGCAAAACGACCATGGATTTGTCATGCTCGCCGGCTCGGATGATGATGACGAGGTTACTGGCCAGACCCTGTATGGTGGTGACGGGGACGACGTGCTGATCGGTGGTGACGGGGACGACTCGCTGGAAGGCGATGCCGGGGCCGACTCGCTGTATGGTGGTGACGGGGACGACTCGCTGGAAGGCGATGCCGGGGCCGACTCGCTGTATGGTGGTGACGGGAACGACTCGCTGGTAGGCGACGATGCCGGGGGAGGCGATACCGGGGCCGACACGCTGGTAGGCGGGGCCGGTGCCGACACGCTGGAAGGAGGCTGGATCTTTTATAATGATTATACAGGTTATTATGATAACGCTGATTGGGCCAGTTATTGGGGTTCGGACGCGGGCGTGAATGTGAACCTTGACACTGGCAAGGGCAGTGGTGGCCACGCCCAGGGCGATGTGCTGCGCAATATTGAGAACCTGGTTGGTTCGGAGCATGACGACACCCTGACCGGCGATGGTAGCCGGAACACCTTGCACGGCGGGGCTGGGGCCGACGCGCTGAACGGTGGTAGCAGGACCGACACGCTGGAAGGCGGGGCCGGGGCCGACACGCTGAACGGTGGTAGCGGTGACGACACGGCCAGTTATGCGGGATCGGACGCGGGCGTGAATGTGAACCTTGCCACAGGCAAGGGCAGCGGTGGCCACGCCCAGGGCGATGTGCTGCGCAATATTGAGCGCATCCGCGGCTCCGCCCATAATGACAGCCTGACCGGGGATGCTGGTGACAATCTGCTGCGCGGCAATGCCGGGGCCGACACGCTGGATGGCGGTGCTGGCACGGACCGGGCCAGTTATACGGGTTCGGGTGCTGCTGTGACTGTAAGCCTTGCCGATGGCACGGCCAGCGGTGGCCACGCCCAGGGCGATGTGCTGCGCAATATTGAAAACCTGCACGGATCAAGCCATAACGACTCCCTGACCGGGGATAGCCAGAACAACTGGATCGCTGGTGCCGCGGGTGACGACACGCTGATTGGCGGGGCCGGGGCCGACACGCTGGATGGCGAGGAGGATGGCTGGCGGGACCATAACAACACGGCCAGTTATGCGGGTTCGGACGCGAGCGTGACTGTAAGCCTTTTCAATGGCACGGCCAGCGGTGGCCACGCCCAGGGCGACGTGCTGCGCAATATTGGGCACCTGGTTGGTTCGGACCATGCCGACGACCTGGATGGTGATGATCGTAACAACGTGCTGAACGGTGGGGCGGGTAACGATAGCCTTTGGGGCGGGGACGGGAAAGATACGCTGATCGGTGGTGAAGGTGACGACTGGCTGAGGGGCGGTTACGGGAGCGATATGCTGATCGGTGGTGCCGGTGCCGACACGCTGGATGGCGGTGCTGGCACGGACCGGGCCAGTTATACGGGTTCGGACGCGGGCGTCACGGTGAACCTTGCCACTGGCACGGGCAGCGGTGGCCACGCCGAGGGCGATGTGCTGCGTAATATTGAGCGCGTCCGGGGCTCCGCCCATAACGACAGCCTGACTGGCAGTGAAGGTGACGACACGCTGGATGGCGGTGCCGGGGCCGACACGCTGAACGGTGGTGCCGGTGACGACACGCTGGATGGCGGTGCCGGTGACGACGAACTGCACGGTGGTGCCGGGGCTGACCACTTCCGCTTCCTGGATTACGATCATAATAGAGGTCCCGTAACTTTTGGTAAAGATACCATCACGGACTTTGACGTGACCGAGGACAAGATCGTCCTTCATAAGGACTGGGACGACTTCGCGGACTTCGCGGCACGCTCCAACAGATTCACAGCGTCCGGAGATGATGTTCTTATCACCATTTGGTTCAGCACCCTCACTGTCCAGGATACTGAACTGGATGACATCAATACCGCGGATGTGTTCCTGTTCGTTTGACCCCGACGCCACCACGTCGTGATCCCCTGATCACCCGCCCCCCCCCTGCGCGGTGGCTGGCCCCGAACCCCGGCCGCCGTTCGCGTTTGTCGCTGAACCGCCGGACAGCCCGCCCTGTTTCACCCCCGTCCCGCACGTGTTCCGGCGTGGCTATTGCGTCAGTTCAAATGGGCGATCAGGCGTGCATGTTTGTCAAAGGCCCGGATCGTTGCCCCCAAACTGGGCAATTGTGCCGCTTCCAGCATCGGGATCATCTTGCGAAACGCTTCCGCCGTGCCGATGGCATCACCGATGGCTGTGTGGCGATCGGCCACGGCAATGGAAACGCCCAACCGATCACAAAGCGCGTCCAGCGTGTGGTCCGCCGATTGCCCGAACAGAATCGCTGAACACAGCACGGTATCCAGGATCGGCTGATCAAACCGTGCGCCGATATCGGCCTCTCGCCGTTGCAGAAAACGCATGTCAAAGGGCGCGTTATGGGCCACCAGCACCGCGCCGCTGGCATAGGCGTGGAACTGTTTCAGGGCCTGGGCAACCGATGGCGCGCCCTGGACCATCTTATCGGTGATGCCATGGACGTCGATGGAGGTTTGCGGGATTTTGCGGCCCGGATCGACCAGCGTGTTGAAGCCTTCCGCCTCCAGGATTCGGCCATTGACAATGCGCACCGCGGCGATCTGGCAAATCTCGTCAACCTGGGGATTAAGGCCCGTGGTCTCGGTATCAAAAATCACGTAGCTCAGTTGCCTTAACGCGGCCTCGGACATGTCTTTGGGCAATTCGGCGTGCAGAAGCTCAAAATCGTACTGGATGACGCGGGTGGCCGCAGGCGGGCGCGGCGCGGCCAGGGGCAGGGGCAGATGCAGCGCACCAGAGGGATCGCACGTCACGCGGGTGCCGTGGCTGACCAGTACATCGCGGCCAGCGAATTGTGCCAGACCAGGGCTCAGGGGCGCGTTAAGCCATGCAGCAAGCGTGGCGTCCCCCGGCGGTGCGCCCATGGCCGAAAGCACAAGCGTACCCATGCCGGTGGGGAAGTCGGCCAGCCGCAGCGTCAGGTCGGCCGCACCGTCACCCGCCCAGTTAAGCGCAAGCCGTTCCAGAAGCCGGGTCACCGCGAAACCATCACAGCGCAGCCTGGTGGCGGGCAGGTCACAGCCAAGGTGCAGCCCCTTACGCTTCAGCCGGGCGCAAAGCGCGGTACCCAGATCACTGGTGGCCAGTGCCTCCATCGGCCACCACGCTGTGTCGGTTCTGGCCTTCCTGGCGATCGTCTGCGCCAGCACATCCCGCAAAGGGGCGGCAGCGGGGCTTCCCTTTGGCAGGGCGGGCAGGGCTGCCCGGACCCCCCGGATAAGGTCGGACAAAAGCCGCTCTCGCGCGGCATGGATCGCCAGATCACCGCTGACATCGCGCAGGCCAAGGATATAGCCAGGCTGTTTGCCCTCGTGCCCTTCCAGCCACATCAGCCGCATCCGTCCTTCCAGAAGCTGTGCGCCGGACCGCGTGGCGCAAAGGATATCGGCACTTTCGCGGGCCTCGGCAGCAACCAGCCGGTCATAGGCCTGGCGCACAGGGCCGGGCAGAAGCACATCCGCCAAAGGGCGGTTGAGGCCTAGGGCGGGGCTGTCATCAAGGATTTCCCGCGCCCGACCGTTATACAGCACAATGGAATGCCCGGCGGTGCAAAACAGAACGCCATCGGGCACCTCGGCCAAAAGGGCCTCTAACCGCGATTTTTCCAACCCCAGCCTAGCGGTTTCGCGCCCGATCTCCAGCGCAAGCGCGTTGCGCGTTTGGGCCAGGTTGCGTGCCACCGCCGCTGCTGCCGGGGCCAGATCGCCCAGGTAGCGCGCGGGCGCGTGATCAATATCCCGGTCTACATCAGCGTGGGCGCGGGCGCGCATATCGGTGGCCAGACGTTCCACCGGCCGGGCGACATGTTCGTCAAACAGTACCCAGACCCACGTTGTCAGCCCGACAATCGCAAGCGCACCAATAACGCCCGCAACCACAAAGGCCCCAAGCGCGTGAGCTTCACCCAGGCGGATATAGCCGATGGTCAGCCCGCCGATGATAAGAACCGCGCCGCCCAGGGCACACAGGGCAAAGAACAGAAAGATGCGCAGACGCAAGGACAGATGGATAAGCATTGCTTGGGGCCTCCTTCTTGCCCCGCGCGGTTCGGGGTTTGGCCTTTGGCGGTTCCACGGGTGCGCAGGGCCACGGGATCAGGCCGGTTGGGTTAGCCGGGTGTGTTCCTTCCTTCACAAACAGCCGTGATGATCGGGTCGTCGGGGTGGGAGGCTTGCCAATTGGCATTGGCGGGCGCGCCGGTGTCTGAAAATGTCACCCCGGGCCCAAGCCTGGCCCGGCGCGGGGGGGTGCAATCGACCAGATGGGGCAGAACCTTTTGCGGCTGCCAGCGTTCCTGGACGCGCAATTGCACCACCCGGATGCCCGAACCAGGCGCGGTTTCCACAACCTCTGACGGCGCATAGGCGATGAAGCCCCGCACCCAGGGGCGCACAAAGGTCCAGGGTTGATACCATGCCTGCTGTTCGCGTTCCGACACGATAACCAAATCCGGGGGCATGGTGCGCAGCACATTCGGATACCAGCCATATTCCGTGGCCACAGTGGCCACAAGCATCGCCAGGCCCGCGCAGATCGGCACAATGCCCCTGGGCAGGCGTTTACGGCTGAGCACCCGCAGCCCCAAGCCAATCCCGGCCCCGGCAAAGGCGGCGACAAGGGCGGTTAGAAGGCTCCAGAACATTGCGGGGGCTGTGCGTGCGTCAGTTGAGGTAGCCGCCACCGGAAGATCCGGCCGCGGATTGCATGGTTTTGATCACAACAAAGGCATCGCGGAGGTGGTTCCGCTCAAAATCGCTGAGATCGGCGGGGGGCATGAAATTATCCGGGGGGGTACCGCTTTTGATCTGTCTGGCCTGATGGTCCAGCCGTGCCTGGGCGATTATATCATAGGCATCACGCAGGTCGCGCCCGCCCGAGGAAGACACGGTGCCGGCGTCCATCGCGGCCAGAAGGCGCGCACGGGTATTGACCGGGGTCAATTGCCCCTTCAGTGCGTAGATTCGGCCCAGATCCACCACCGGCACAACACCATTATGTTTCATGTCGATGGTGTTCTTGTGCTCACCCCCACGCACGGTGGCAAAACCACGGAACAGGCCCAAAGGCGGCTGATGCTTCAGTGAGTTTGAGGTCATATGCGCCACGAAAATTGAGTTTGAGGCAGCAGCGTTCAGTGTTTCGGCCTGGAGATCCTCAAACAAACCGCCGTTCCCGCCGATGGGGCGCAGATCAAACATGACCGAGGCCAGCATCTGCGCCCTGGGGCCGGGCGTTGTGATCCAGCCGCGGAAGTAATCACGCCAGACCTTCAGCGGCTGCCGCCATTGCGGGTTCGTTGCCATCATATCGCCGGGGCAATGAAAATAGCCCGCCTTATCCAGCCCGTCCGAGACGAATTTGGCAAGCCCGGCGAAATAGGCGTCGTGTTCGGCTGTGGTGTCATCGGACAGGATCAGGCAGTTGTCCTGATCGCTGACGCCGGTTTGTTCCTGGCGGCCCTGGCTACCGCAGGCCAGCCACAGATAAGGGACCGGCGGGGGGCCGAGTGTTTTTTCAGCCAGGGCCAGAAGGCGGCGCGTGGTGGCATCACAGATATCCGTGATCAGCCGAGTGACGACATGATGGGGGTTTTGCGCGGCCACAAGCTGCACCAGAAGGTCGGGAATTTTGCCAACGATCCCGGCAATTGCGGCACTGTCGGGGGCGGTGGCGATATCCCGGATCAGTCCAGCGGAAGAAGTTGCCTGAAACCGCATCAGATCGGTTTGCGTCAGGATGCCCACCAGTGCGCCCGCCTGTACCACGGGCATATGGGTGATGCCCTGTTCCACCATTGTGTGCAGCACATCGGCCACCAGTGCGGTGGGCGGCAAGGTGACGGGGTCGGTGGTCATGATCCGCCGGATCGGGGTGTCGGGCGGCAGCCCTTCGGCCACCGCGCGAGAGGCAATGTCACCCGTGGTCAGGATGCCGTGCACAGTCTTGCCGTCGGCCACGATGATGCAAGAGACGTGGATGTTCCGCATCGCGCGCGCGGCCTCAACCAGCGGTGTGTCGGGTGGGCAGGCCAGGGGCGCGGGCGTCATCAGGTCGCGCAGTGTCATCGTGGTGAGGTTTTGCCTTCGGGCCGAAGCCGGGTGCGTATGATCAAAGAATTTCAAAACGCCGGGGTGATCCTTCACAAGATTATGGAACACCCCGGCGGGGATGGTGATAAGCGTGCTGTCCTCGGACGCCGTCGCGGTGGTGCTGGCGGTGCCGCCCTGCATCAACCCGCGTTCGCCAAAGGAATTGCCCGGCCCCAGGATCGAAAGCAGTGCGCCGCTGGCATCGGTAATGTCAACCCGCCCCGCGGCGATCAGGTAAAGCGCGCATTGCGGCATTCCGGGGGAAAAGATGACCTCTGCCGCTACGGCAGAGTGCAGGCCGACGCTGTTGACAAGCTGCGCCCGGTCGTCTTCGGGCAGCGTGTCATAGGGGGGCGTTTCGGAAAGCAGGGTTGCAATGTCGGGCATGGGTGGTCTGTCCCTGAACCAGATCGGCGCACCCCAATCCTTCGGGATGCGCCGGGGGTGAACGGGGCCTGCTGCAGACCGCAGGCCCCATATTGGACCGAAGCCGTTACTTGCTCAGGGCTGCGCCGGCACCGCGCGGGATCCGCACGCTTTCGACCAAATCCTGGATATGCTTCGGCGGGGCCGCAGTGGCGTTGGACACCACATAGGCCACGGCAAAGTTGAACAACGCGCCGATCGGGCCGAAATGCGTGGGCGGAATGCCGAACAGATACTGGCTGGAGTCGAGCATGTTGGTTCCGGGAATGAAGAACCAGCCGAGATAGGCGAACAGGTACAGGCAGGTCGAAATAAGACCGGCCAGCATTCCCGCAACCGCCCCGGCAGAGTTCATCCGCTTGGAAAAGATGCCCATCATCAGCGTCGGGAACAGGGTAGCCGCGGCCAGACCAAAGGCCAGTGCCACCACCTGTGCCGCGAAGCCCGGCGGGTTCAGGCCCAGATAGACCGCCACCGCGATGGCACCGGCCATGGAAATCCGGGCAGCCAGAAGCTCGCCCCGTTCCGAGATCTCCGGGTTGATCACCGATTTGATCAAATCGTGCGAAATCGCCGAGGAGATGGCCAGAAGCAAGCCCGCCGCGGTAGAGAGCGCGGCAGCGATACCACCGGCCGCGATCAGCGCGATCACCCAGCCCGGGAGCTGCGCGATCTCAGGGTTGGCAAGCACAAGGATGTCACGGTTGAACGTGACAAGCTCGTTGCCTTCCCAGCCGCGTTCGGCGGCCAGTGCCTGCATGGCGGGATTGCCGTCATTGTAGTACTGGATCCGGCCGTCGCCGTTCTTGTCCTCGACGCCCAGAAGGCCAGTGACGGCCCAGGTTTCAAACCAGTCGGGCAGTTCATCGGTAGCCACGGCTTCGCCCTGGATACCCTGGGGCCACATGGTGGTGGTGATGTTCAGCCGTGCCATGGCCCCTACGGCCGGGGCCGTCAGGTACAGCAATGCGATAAACACCAGTGCCCAGCCGGCAGACCAGCGGGCATCGGCCACTTTCGGTACCGTGAAAAAGCGGATGATCACGTGCGGCAAACCCGCGGTTCCGATCATCAGCGACAGGGTATAAAGTGCCATCAGCCATGGGTTGGTGGTTGCCGTATACTCATTGAAGCCCAGATCAGTCAGCAGACCGTCCAGCGTGGTCAGCAGCGGCTCGCCGCCCTGAATCCCGCCGGGCAGACCTTCGTTCATGCTGGAAAACAGGCCCAGACCCGGGATGGGGTTGCCCGTCAGTTGCAATGAGATGAAGATGGCCGGAATCGTGTAGGCCGTGATCAGCACACAATACTGCGCCACCTGGGTATAGGTGATGCCCTTCATCCCGCCGAGCACGGCATAAACGAAAACCACACCGCCGGCGATATACAGGCCCAGTTCGCGGGGCACCTCAAGGAAGCGGGCAAACGCCACGCCAGCACCCGACATCTGGCCGATGACATAGGTGATGGAGATCACGATAAGGCAGATAACCGCCACCACACGGGCTGGCTGGCTGTAATACCGGTCGCCCACAAATTCGGGCACCGTGTATTTGCCGAACTTCCGCAGATAGGGGGCAAGCAGCATGGCCATAAGCACATAACCGCCGGTCCAGCCCATCAGGAACAGCGAGTTGTTATAGCCCACAAAGGCGATAAGACCCGCCATCGAGATGAACGAAGCGGCCGACATCCAGTCCGCTGCCGTGGCCATCCCGTTGACCACAGGGTTCACGCCGCGGCCAGCGGCGTAGAATTCCCCGGTTGAACCCGCCCGGGCCCAGATCGCGATTCCGAAGTAGAGCGCGAATGACAGCCCCACCACGATGATATTCAGTGTTGTCTGATCCATGATTCGGTTCGTCCCTTACTCATCCACCCCATGTTTCATGTCGATCTGGTTCATACGCCAAGCGTAGAAGAAGATCAGAACAAGAAACACAAGGATCGATCCCTGCTGGGCAAACCAGAAGCCCAGATCTGTCCCTCCCACTGCGATTCCGCTGATCCGCGGGCGCAGCAGAATTGCCAAGCCATAGGACGCAAGCGCCCAGATGACCAGGCAGATGGTTACCAAGCGGATGTTCTCGGCCCAGTATGCGTTGTTATCAGCCATCAGGTTTCTCCCTCTCTTTGGGTTGTTCCGGCCAGCCCTTTTGACCGGTCGGGTCGTATCCGCCGCTGCCCCCGTGGCGGGGGGCGCCGGAATCGGTGTTTATTTATCCCCCTGCCGCCTTGGTCAGCCGTGTTACCAAATTGGACAGGTCGCGGGCGATATCCTTGATCGCGCCCATGGCGGGGATTGTGGTCAGGGTACCACGGGTGCGGTAATAGCCGATCAACGGCGCGGTTTGCGCGTTGTAGGCGTGCAGGCGCTGTGTCAGCGTTTCTGCATTATCATCGGCCCGCACTGGCTGCCCGGCGGCACGGGCCTGTTCGGCGCGGTTGAGAATACGCTTTACCAGTGCGGCATCGTCAACCTGCAATTCCAGCACGGCATCAAGGGTCCGGCCTGTGCTGGCCAAAAGCGCATCCAACGCTTCGGCTTGGGCCAGGGTGCGCGGGAACCCGTCAAAAATAACCCCCCGGGCACAATCCGGGTCGGCCAGCCGGTCGCGCAGGATCTGCAGCACGATCCCGTCAGAGACGAGATCGCCCCGGTCCATCACGGCCTTGGCCTGTTGGCCTGCGGGCGTTCCCGCGGCCACGGCATTGCGCAAAAGGTCGCCCGTTGAGAGCTGCACAAGGCCGAAGCGTTCCTGCAGCATCCGCGCCTGGGTACCCTTCCCGGCACCAGGCGGGCCAAGAAGGATCAGGTTCACGGGGCGGGCCATGGTGTCTGCTGTCATCTGGACCCCCACTTACATCGAAGCCCGGTTTTTGATCAGATCATCCACAACCGACGGATCAGCCAGGGTGGACGTATCGCCAAGCGAATCGAAATCATTCTCGGCGATTTTGCGCAGGATGCGGCGCATGATCTTGCCCGAGCGGGTTTTCGGCAGGCCCGGGGCCCATTGGATGACATCGGGTTTGGCGATAGGGCCAATCTCGGCCCGGACCCAATCGGACAGCGTTTTCCTGAGCTCTTCCGATGGCTCTTCGTCGTTCATCAGCGTGACATAGCAATAGATTCCCTGACCCTTGACCGGGTGCGGGTATCCAACCACGGCGGCCTCGCTGACTGTCTCATGCGCAACAAGCGCACTTTCGACCTCGGCGGTACCCATCCGGTGGCCCGAGACGTTGATCACATCATCAACGCGGCCGGTGATCCAGTAGTCACCATCTTCATCCCGGCGGCAGCCATCGCCAGAGAAGTAATACCCTTTGTAATCGCTGAAATAGGTTTTCACGAAGCGATCATGGTCACCATGGACCGTGCGCATCTGGCCTGGCCAGCTATCGGCGATGACCAGAACGCCCTCAACCCCGTTGCCCTCGATCACCTCACCCGATGTCGGGTCCAGCACCAGGGGCCTGATGCCGAAGAACGGCTTTTGCGCGGCACCCGGTTTCAGGGTATGTGCCCCCGGTAACGGGGTCATCATGTGGCCACCGGTTTCGGTCTGCCACCATGTGTCAACAATCGGGCAGCGGCCCTTGCCGATGTTCTGGTTGTACCAGTTCCAGGCTTCGGGGTTGATCGGTTCGCCCACACTGCCAAGAAGTTTCAGGCTGGACAGGTCGTATTTCTGGACCCATTCGGTGCCTTTGCCCATCAGTGCGCGGATCGCGGTGGGGGCGGTATAGAACTGGTTGACCTTGTGCTTCTCGCAGATCGCCCAAAAGCGGCCGGCATCGGGCCAGGTTGGCACACCTTCGAACATCAGCGTGGTGGCCCCATTGGCCAGCGGGCCATAGACAATGTAACTGTGTCCCGTCACCCAGCCCACATCGGCGGTACACCAGAAAATATCGCCGTCATGGTAGTCGAACGTGTATTGGTGCGTCATCGAGGCATAGACCAGATAGCCGCCACTGGTGTGGACCACGCCCTTGGGCTGACCAGTGGATCCCGATGTGTAAAGGATGAACAGCGGATCTTCGGCGTTCATCTCTTCCGGTGGACAGTCGAACGGGACGCGCGCGGCGACATCATCATACCAGATGTCCCGCCCGCCGATCCAGGCGACCTGTTCGCCGGTGCGCTTGACGACCAGACACCGCGTTCCCAGAACGTTGTGCAGAAGTGCCTTGTTGACGTTGTCCTTCAGCCCGGTCACCCGACCGCCCCGGGGGGCCCCATCGGCGGTAATAACAAGTTTGGCACCCGAGCCGTTGATGCGGGCCGCCAGTGCATCGGGTGAGAAACCGGCAAAAACGATCGAATGGATCGCGCCGATGCGCGCACAGGCCAGCATGGCATAGGCGGCTTCGGGGATCATTGGCAAATAAAGGACGACCCGGTCGCCTTTCTGCACACCGCATTCCTTTAGCACATTGGCAAAGGTTCCGACGTGCCCGGCCAGCTCGTTATAGGTGATGTGCCGGGCGGGGTCACCCGGATCATCCGGCTCAAAGATGATCGCGGTCTGGTCGCCGCGCGTGGCCAGGTGCCGGTCAATGCAATTGGCCGCGACGTTCAGTGTGCCGTCCTCGAACCATTTCACATGCACGCTGTCAGGGGCAAAGGAGGTATCCTTGACCTTTGTGAACGGTGTGATCCAGTCGATCCGCCTGCCATGCGTGCCCCAGAACGCCTCGGGGTTGCTGATCGAAGCGGCGTACATCTCTTCATAGGCAGCGGCGTCAATATGGGCACCGGAAAGCACGTCAGGAATGTCTTTGGGCAATGTCTCTACTCCCTGTAAGGGTGCCAGCGCGGGTTACGGACTTTAACCAGTGCTCCTGGAACGTGTCCTCTGGGCACGTGTTTGATCCGGTCTCTCCTGTCCGGTACCGCCTGCTTACCCTGTGTTACGGGCTTGCAGTGCGGAACCTTTGCGGCTGTGTTTACATAATCCTGATCAGAATTGAAACAGGCTTTTGCCACCGCATGCGTCCTCTGTAACATATTTTTCAGCCTTTATGAATCAGCCAGCGAAATTTATATACAAGGCCCGTGAAGCAAAAGTCAACTCGGCTGATGACATAGCCACAGGGTTGCGCGATTCGTCAGGAATCTGGCACGGGGGATGTCCCGCAACAGGACTCAGGCGTTTGCCAGGCCCGGGTGCGTATGTGAGTCCGCGATGGGGTCGCGGCCCATCTGCCCAAGCAGGTCAATATAGTCCAGCAGCACCCAGTTCTCGGCGATCTGTCGATCCGTGCATCGGTAGAAATCCATCACCCGCAGCGTCAAAGATGCGCCGGTGGCGGGTACGCCCAGATAGGGGCCCAGATGGGTCATCGTCATCGAGGGCCAGCCCGAAACGGCGGCATAATGCCCGTCGCCGATGCGGCAATAGTGATTGCCGCCCTTGCGGTCCGGAAAGGCGCGCAGAAACCCCGCACGGTGGTGGTCGACGAAACCGTCCCACCCGATGGTTGCGCCGATGCCGCCCGGCCCATACCACATCATATCCTTGCACCAAAACCCGCCAGTCCCGGTCTGGGCGGGTGAGCCGAAAGTGGCAGGATTGTAATCATGCAGCGCATCCAGCATCGCCTCGACGATGCCCAGGCTGCGTGCGCCATTCCCGCGATCCGGCGGGCAGACCCCGTCATGGGTCATGGGGCCGGGGAATGTCAGCGCGGCCCCGTCATATCGGGCAAGCGGGAAGCACCCGGTCTGGTGCATCAGGTCAAGAAGGTCAATTATGATTCGGCCCTGGGTGATTTGGCCATTCTCGATCCGGTAGAACTCTCCGGTGCGCAGAAAAACCAGCCGATCACTGGGCAAAACCCCGAACAACGGCGCGGTGAACCGGCCAGCATAATGCGTCAGGCTGGCCATCCAGGTGCCGCCTTCGGCCCTTGTGTTCCGGCCGCCGATGAAAATTTCATCACGGCGGTTCAGGTGGCCAAGGGCTGCGCGCATCGGCCAGATAAGCCCTGACAATATCGCCTGCCGCCCCCGGAGCGTGCCAACCGGGGCACTGATGTCAAACACCGCATCTTTGGCCAGATGCGTTGCGGCAACCCCCTCTGGGTCGGCTGCATTGCACCGCCACAGCTCGGTCAAAAACGCCTGAATTTCCGCCCGCGCCTCGGCCATTCCGCCTACCTTCGTCATCTGTGCCTGACAGCAAAGACGTGCCGGATGACCGGTGGGAACGCCAGTGTTTTCGCGCAGACATGTGCAAAAACGGAGCAGGTCGGCCTGTGCCCCCGGCTGCGCAGGGCAAAGGGCGATCCGTTCAGCATATCAGCCCCCGCAATGGTGGCGATTTGGGATTCATCGGGCGCGATTCCAGACTTTACTTTGGGCTGCTAAACTATATTCGGGTTTTCGTCTTAGCCTTCGATCACCAACTCGGGGAAGCGTCGGGCGGTCTCCCGTATCAGATGGGCAAGCCGCCCACAGGCTGCCGATGCCCCCGCGGCCGTGCGCCAGACCAGCCCGACGGATCGCGCAAAGCGGCGGCCGCGGAACGGGCGCACAACAACATCCCGGGCGCGGCCCTCGATCTCGGACTTTACGTAAAGTGCGGGCAGAAAGGTTGCGCCCATATTCATCGCCACCATCTGCCGCAGCGCATCAAGCGAAGTACCCTCGTAATCATGCAAAAGCGTTGCGCCGGTCTCAATGCACATGGCCGAGATGTGATCATGCAGCGTATAGGCCGGCGAGAGCGAGAGGATCGTTTGGTCCGCAAGGTCGGAATCATCCAGAATTTTCTTCCCGGCCAGCGGATGATCCGCGTGGAGTGCCACCAAGAGCGGTTCGCGGAAGAGCCGCTCGGTCGTAAGTGTCGCCCCCGGGACCGGCAGCTGCGTCAGGATCAGATCGTGTATGCCGTCATTCAACTCGCGCCGCAATTCACGCGGGGCAGCTTCGCGGATATAAAGACGTAGATCGGGGTGGCTGCGGTGCAGGTCGCCCACCACATGCGGCATCAGATAGGGACCAAGCGTTGCCGAGGTGCCAAGACGAATCGTCCCGCCAGGCCCCGATTTCAGCGTGACCGACAGATCAAGAATGCCCTGGGCGGCCTCCAGTATGTCGTGCGCCCGGGCCGCGACCTCGCGGCCCGCCAGGGTCAGCCGGACAGGCCCGCGGCCGCGTTCAACCAGGGTCAGGCCAAGTGTATCCTCCAGCGTTTTGACCTGAACCGACAGCGAATGTGTACTTGCCAGCTTTTTCTTTCAAGCGTTTATAAGCCCTTGCCTGTTCCGTTGGCAAGGCATGTGTCAAACGGTGCCCGCCAATCGGGTTTGGCATGCGGCCATGCGCATGGGGCCACTGCTGCATGGCGGGCCTGATGTCGCGTTGGATTGCAGGTTTAATCGGAAATGCCTGTCAAAACCCCTGTTGTTTCGACGGGCTCATTCGGCAAGGGAACACCATCCGCCAGCAATCGACGGGCAGGCACTTGCCCGGCGGTGGCATTCTGAGGCAAACTGGTGCACAAAAGCCTGTTCTGATCATCCCGGGCAAGGTCGGGCGCACGGGTATCAGCGGGGTTATCCGTGAATGATTCGGCAAAAGCGAAAGGCAGGCGAGAATTGGTTGAGTCAACGGGTGGGGTGCCGCGGATCGCGGGTGGTCTGGCGGGATGGATTTCGATCCTGATCCCGGCGGTGATCTTTGCGTATCTGGTGCGGTTTGTCCCGGCCATCGCCGCCGGAGATGCCGTGCTTTGGGCATATGACTGGGTGCCGTCCCTGGGCATCCGGCTGTCAATTCTGCTTGATGGCCTCAGCCTGACCTTTGCACTGCTTATTTCGGGCATCGGTGCGCTGGTGACGCTTTATTCTACCCGATACCTGGGCAATCATCCGGAATACCCGCGTTTTGTCCTGTATTTGCTGGCCTTCATGGTCGGCATGCTGGGCCTGGTGCTGGCCGACAACCTGATCGCGCTGTTCGTGTTCTGGGAGGTCACGACACTTTCCTCTTACCTGCTGATCGGGTTCACCTCGGATGATGCCAAATCGCGCCGGTCTGCCTTGCAGGCATTGCTGCTGACCGGCACGGGGGGGCTGGCACTTCTGGCGGGTATGATCCTGCTGGGCACTATCGCGGGATCGTTCGAGTTAAGCGTGATCCTGACCCGGGGTGAGATGATCCGCGCACACCCGCTTTATGTGCTGATTGTGATCCTGTTCCTGGCGGGCGCGTTCACGAAATCGGCGCAGTTCCCGTTCCATTTCTGGCTGCCGAACGCGATGGCCGCCCCGACACCGGTCAGTGCCTATCTCCATTCGGCCACGATGGTGAAAGCGGGTGTGTTCCTGATGGCGCGGGTAAACCCCGCCCTGGGCGGCACGGATCTGTGGTTCTGGGCCCTGGTTATTGCGGGCGGCTTCACCACCGTCTTTGCCTCAATCCTGGCGATACGGCAGACCGACATAAAACAAATCCTGGCCTACACAACGCTAATGGCCCTGGGCGCATTGACGCTGTTTATCGGCGCGGGCACGGCGGATGCGATCAAGGCGATGATGCTGTTTCTGGTGGTGCATTCGCTGTACAAGGCCGCGCTGTTCCTGATGATCGGGATCGTCGATCATAAGACCGGCACGCGTGAGGCCGAGGCGCTGCGCGGACTGGGCCGGAAGATGCCGCTGACCTTCCTTGGCGGTGCGCTGGCGGCCATCTCGATGGCGGGACTCCCGCCGTTCTTCGGCTTCATCGGCAAAGAGTTCCTTTACAAGGCCGGGCTGGAGATGGGGACAGCCACGCTCTGGATCACCGGCACGATCTTTGCCGCCTCGGTCCTGATGTTTGCGGCAGCTGGTATCTCGGTGCTGCGGCCCTTCACCGGCAGGCCAGGGGACACGCCAAAACCCGCGCGGGAAGGGCCATGGGCAATGGTGATCTGCCCCTTGATTCTGGGTGCGTTCTCTCTCGGGTTTGGGGTGTTCCCGGATTATGCGGAGGCCTGGCTGATCGCGCCGGGGACATGGGCAATCTATGGCGATTACAGCACAGAGGTGGAAATCTACCTGTTCAAGGGGGTGAATGCCGCCTTCATCCTGTCGCTGGTGACCTTTGCTGCGGGCGCGAGTGTCTATGTGCTCCACCGGCCCTTGCGGGGCTGGCTGGGCCGGGTTTGTGCCGCCAGCCCAATCAGGTTTGATCCGGGTTGGGACCGTCTGCTTGACGGGGTAAAGGAACTGGCGGCCTGGCAAACACGGTATCTGCAATCGGGTGTGCTGCAGCACTATCTGTTTGTGATCTTCGCGTTCCTTGGCGTGGCCGTTGCCGTCACCCTCTGGAACCGTGAGGCACTGGCTTTTGATTTGGATTTGGCGGCTGAGCTGAACGGGCTTGTGTTCAAGCACTGGGCGGTGCTGGTGTTCGTCTCTGCCGGCTCGATCCTGACGGCCATGACCTCCAGCCGGATGACGGCGATTGCCTCGCTTGGGGTTGTCGGCATCGGGGTTGCGCTGATCTTCATCATGTTCAGCGCGCCGGATGTGGCGATCACCCAGCTTCTGGTGGAAACGCTGGTCGTGGTTCTGGTGGCTGTTGCGATGCTGAAACTGCCGCATCTGGAGGTCAGCACCCGCGTGCGCGACACGCGGCTCTGGCATGCAATCCTGGCCATCGGCATGGGTGCGGTGACAACCGCCGTGCTTATTGGCGTTCTGCAAGGCGATATAGACCGCCGCCTTAGCGACTATTTTGAGGTGACAAGCTGGCCCGAAGCCTATGGCCGGAATATCGTCAACGTCATTCTGGTGGATTTTCGGGCACTTGACACATTCGGTGAGATCGCGGTGGTCGTGATCGCGGCCCTGGCGGCCTATGCGCTGCTGCGCGGCACCCATTACATGCGCCCCGGTGGCAGAAGTGCACAGGACAGGCCAAGATGAATTCACTGATCCTGAATGCCGCGACCCGGCTTTTGGTGGCACTTTTGCTGCTCTTTTCAATCTACATGCTGCTGCGCGGCCACAACCTGCCCGGCGGTGGCTTTATCGGCGGGCTCATCGGTGCCACGGGCTTTGTGCTTTACGCCATCGCCCATGGCTGCGGTGCCACCCGTGCCGCACTGCGGGTTGAACCGCAGGGGATTGCCATGGCGGGGCTTGGCATTGCCCTGGCCGCGGGTGTCTTCGCGGTCTTCTTCGGCGATGCGCTGTTCACTGGTCAATGGCTCTTCATCTTCACAACCGAGGGGGATTACGGCCTGCCCCTGTCCTCGGTCCTGGTGTTCGACATCGGTGTCTACCTGGTGGTGTTCGGCTCGATCCTGACCATCGTCCTGGCCCTGGAAGAGGAGGTCTGAGGCCATGGAACTTCTGATTGCCCTTATGGTTGGCATCATGATTACCACCGGCACCTATCTGATGCTCGCACGCAATGTGCTGCGCTTTATCTTCGGGCTGATCCTGATCTCGAATGCCGCGAACCTGATGATCTTCGTTGCGGGCCGGCTGACCCCGGAACGTCCCCCCCTGATCCCCGACGGGGCCGATTTCCCCGCCGGGGTCGTGGCCAATGCGCTGCCGCAGGCACTGGTGCTGACCGCCATCGTGATCGGCTTCGGCCTTTTCGCCTTTGCGCTGACGCTGGTCTATCGCGGCTATCAGTCGCTTGGCACCCTGATGAGCGACGAGATGCGCCTGGCCGAGCCCAGAGAAGACGGCCAATGAGCTGGCTGCTGGCGGCACCCCTGATTATTCCCTTTGCCGCGTCGGTTCTGGCGTTTCTGTTCCGTAACGGGCCGGCGGGGCGGTGGATCTCGGTCACTGGTTCGGTGGCCCTGCTGGTCGCCTCGGGGCTGTTGATGCAGGCGGTTCTGGCCAGGGGCGTGGTGGCCGGGCAGATGGGCAATTGGCCCGCGCCCTTTGGTATCACGCTGGTCGCTGACCTGCTAAGCGCGGTGATGGTGGTGATCACCGGCCTCACCGGTCTGGCTGTGGCGATCTATGCCCTGGGCGATATCGGGGAACGACTGGAAAGGCTGGGGTATCATGCGCTGTTTCAGGTGCTGCTGGCGGGTGTCTGCGGCGCGTTCCTGACGGGGGATCTTTTCAACCTTTATGTCTGGTTTGAGGTAATGCTGATCGCCTCATTCGGGCTGTTGATCCTGGGCGGGCGGCGTCAACAGCTTGATGGCGGGATCAAATACGTCACGATCAACCTGGTCTCTACCATTCTGTTCCTGGGCGGCATCGGCCTGCTTTACGGGATGACTGGTACACTGAACATGGCAGACCTGCACCTGGCAGTGCAGAAGATCGCAAACCAGGGCCTGCTAACCGTCATCGCGGTGATGTTCACGGTGGCCTTTGGGGTGAAGGCGGCGGTATTCCCCCTGTTTTTCTGGCTGCCTGCCTCTTACCACACGCCCTCGGTCGCGGTTTCGGCGATCTTCGCGGGGCTTTTGACCAAGGTTGGGGTCTATGCGCTGATCCGGATGTTCACGCTGGTCTTCACCGGTGATGTGGATTACACGCATACAATCCTTCTTTGGGTTGCCTGTTTTACCATGGTCACAGGCGTTCTGGGGGCCGCGGCGATGAATGATGTGCGCCGCATCCTGTCATTCCATATTGTCAGCCAGATCGGCTACATGATCCTGGGCCTGGCACTTTATACGCCGCTTGCCCTGGCGGGTGCGGTGTTCTACTTGGTGCATCATATCATCGTGAAGGCAAACCTGTTTCTGGTCGCGGGTGTGGTCCGGCGGGTTGCTGGCTCTACCCGGTTGAATGATATCGGTGGCCTTTACAAAACCGCGCCGTTTCTTGGGCTGCTGTTCCTGATCCCGGCCTTTTCACTGGCAGGTTTTCCGCCGCTTAGCGGCTTTTGGGCGAAATACATCCTGGTCAAGGCAAGCCTGGATCTGGGGATGGGACTCGCCGCCGCCGTGGCACTGGTGGTGGGGCTGCTTACGATCTACTCAATGACAAAAATCTGGGGGGGTGCCTTTTGGAAGCCGCACCCGAAAGGGATACAGCCGAAACTGGCCAGCCTGACGCCGTGGGAGCACCGGGTTCTGCTTACGCCGATTGCGGCACTTGCGCTTTTGACCTGTGTCATCGGGCTGCACCCTGAACCGTTCGTGCAATTCGCCGAGCGTTCCGCCGCGCAATTGCTGGACCCCGGGGCTTATGTTGCCAGGGTTCTGGGCAGCGGTCCAGATACGGGGCCATACGGTGCGACCGGTCTGGCGCAACCAGAGGGTCCGCCATGAACATCTTCACGCTGAACATTGCGCTTGCGATTTCCTGGGCGGCACTGACCGGCGGTTTCACCTTGTCCGGCCTGGCCGTCGGGTTTGCCATCGGTTCAGGCGCGTTGTGGCTGGCACAACCGCTGTTTCCCGGGTCTGAACGCTACTTCAAGCGCGTCTGGTGCTGGGTAAAACTGATCACCCTGTTTCTTTATGAGTTGGTAGTCAGCTCGATCCAGGTGGTTTGGGATGTTCTGACACCACCGCAACTGTCAAAGCCTGGCATCATTTCTATGCCGCTTGATGCGAAGGGCGAGATGGAGGTGCTTTTGGTAACGAACCTGATCTCTCTTACCCCCGGGACGCTAAGCCTGGACGTGAGCGAGGATAACAAAACGCTTTATATCCACGCGATGTTCGCCGATGATCCCGAAGCCATCCGTCAGCAGTTGAAGGCCGGCATGGAACGCTGGGTGATCGAGGCAATGGAGTAGAGCGGTGGAGATTCTGGAAACGGCGATCAACATCTCATTCGTGCTGGTGATGCTGGGCGTGGTCTTTGCCTTTGTGCGGCTGATCAAAGGGCCAAGCCTGCCAGACCGCGTGGTGGCACTGGATATGATGACGGTGCTGATCGTGGCCTTCTGTGGCCTCTTTGCGCTTCTGTCGGGGGAGGTGGCCTTTCTGGATGTGGCAATCGTGATGGCACTGGTGGGGTTCCTGGCCACCGTTGCCCTGGCGCGATTCGTTGAGCGGCGGCAGGCGCACTTTGGCGACCGCCCGGACCTGCCCCCCGGCACCGATAAAGAGGGTCAGCCATGATTGGAGAGAGTCTTTTGGCCGCGCTGGTCCTGCTGGGCGGTTTTTTCTGCCTTGTTGCGGGGCTGGGGGTGCTGCGCCTGCCCGATGTGCTGATCAGGATGCATGCCTCAACCAAGGCGGGCACCTTGGGCAGTGGCCTGATCCTGGTGGCGGTGGCGATCATGTCCGGCGATCTGGCAACGGTGACCCGCGCAGTGGCAACGATTGTCTTTCTGCTTATCACCGCGCCGGTGGCCGCCCATATGATCGGTCGGGCTGCGTTCCGGTCGGGTGTGCCGATGTGGAACACCAGGGTTGAAAAAGGGGCCGGGGACGCCCTGCACCGCCGCCGATGAAGCGTGACGAAAATGGGCAACTGCAAGGCGGGTGCAAAGCGGGTGTTCCGGGGGCGGACGAGCTCCTAACGCCCGGCCCGGCCCCAGTCGGCCCCCTGCATTTCACGCAGGCGGCTGGCCGTACGTGCAAACTCGAAACAGCCAGCCGCTTCAGGATAGAGATGTTCCGGTTCCGCTTCGGTCGAGAGGATCAGGCGCACGTGCCCCTCATAAAGCGTGTCGATCAGGGTTACGAACCGCTTGGCCTCATTGAATTTGGACCTGTCAAGTTTGGGTACGTCCTCCAGCACAAGTAGTTTGATCGCGCCGATAAGGGCCAGGTAATCCGCGGGGCCCAGGGGCTGACCACACAAATCCCAAAACCCCGTGCGCGCCATGCCGGACCAGTAGCGCGGCAGGCGCAGCGTACGGCCCTTGACCTTCAGGCACAGTTCTTCCTGTTTGCCATGGGTCAAATCCTGCCAGATCATGTCAATCGCCCGGCGCGCGGCGGCGTCGGCCGGGGTGAAACAGGTTTGCTCTCCGGCCAGACGATCCTGCCGGTAATCGGTCATCGCGGCCAACTCGTTGATTTCCAGCTTCTCTTCCAAAAGCGCGATGAAGGGCAGAAACAGCTGGCGGTTGAGGCCGTCCTTGTAAAGATCCCCCGGGGGCCGGTTAGAGGTGGTGATGACAGTCACCCCTGCCTCAAACAGTTTTTCAAACAATCGGCCCACGATCATCGCATCGGTGATGTCGGTGATCTGCATTTCATCAAAACACAAAAGCCGCATGTCGCGGCTGGCCACTATGGCCACGGGCCGGATTGCATCATCAACACCGGTTTTGCGCACCTCATGCAAGGCGGCATGAACCTCTTGCATGAAGGCGTGAAAATGCACCCGGCACTTCTGTGGTATGGCCACATGGGCATAGAAGAGATCCATCAGCATGGACTTGCCGCGCCCGACGCCGCCCCAAAGGTACATGCCCATGGCCCCCGTCCTGGGCGGCGTGCGAAACCGCGGAAAGACAGAGGCCTTCTTCGGTGCCTCAAGCCGTTCGCGCAACGGTTCCATTCGGGCCAGAACCGCACGTTGTTTCGGGTCGGGACGCAAAAGCCCCTCGGCCACGCGGGTATCGTAGATGGCGGTCAGATGCTGTCCCATAGCGGCCCAGACCTAGCCCGATAGCCGCCGCAATAACAAGATGCACTGCACGGCATCAGGAATTATCAACAGAACGGATTTGACACCGCCGCCCGGACATGCATCCTTGCGCGGGTGTCCTGACGGAGCCTTTGGAAATGGTGCGCCGCGCATCCCTTTTTACGCCAGTCCTGATCGGGGGCTGCATTATCATCCTGATCAGTTTTGCAATCCGGGCCAGTTTTGGCGTTTTTCAAATCCCCATAGCGGATGAATTCGGCTGGCTGCGGGCAGAGTTTTCGCTGGCCATTGCGATCCAGAACCTGGCCTGGGGCATTGGCCAGCCCATCTTTGGTGCAATTGCCGAACGCTTTGGCGACAGAAAGGCGATTGTGCTGGGCGCGATCCTCTATGCCGTCGGGCTGATCCTGTCGGCCTATGCCATCACGCCGGGGCAGCACCAGATTCTGGAGGTTCTGGTGGGGTTCGGCATTGCCGGCACCGGGTTTGGCGTGATCCTGGCCATCGTGGGCCGCGCCACCCCGGACACGCATCGTTCCATGGCACTTGGCATTGTCACCGCGGCGGGGTCGGGCGGGCAGATCGTTGGCCCGCCTTTGGCAGAGGCATTGATGGCCTTTATCCCCTGGCAAGGCGTTTTCCTGATCTTTGCGGGCATGATCCTCCTGGCACTGTGTGCGCTGCCAATTCTGCGGTCCCCCGCCCCGGCCGGCAAGGATGTGCATGAAGAAAGCCTTGGCGCAATCATGCACAAGGCGTTCCGCGATCCGTCTTTCACGCTGATCTTCGCGGGGTTCTTTTCCTGCGGGTATCAGCTCGGCTTTGTCACCGCGCATTTCCCGGCCTTCGTGACCGAGATGTGCGGGCCGATCGCGCCCGGCTCGCTTTTGCATTCGGTGGGGATTACCACCGCCTCGGCCCTGGGGGCGGTGGCCATCGCGCTGATCGGTCTGGCCAATATCGGCGGGACGATCCTGGCCGGGTGGCTTGGTAGCCGCTTCCCCAGAAAATACCTTCTGGCCTGGATTTATACGGGCCGCACCCTGGCCGCGGGGCTCTTTATCCTGCTGCCGATCACGCCGCTAAGTGTCATCGTCTTTTCGCTGGTTATGGGGGCACTCTGGCTGGCGACAGTACCTCTGACCTCGGGGCTGGTCGGCTATATCTACGGGCTGCGCTATATGGGTACGCTGTACGGGATCGTCTTTTTCAGCCACCAGCTGGGCAGCTTCCTGGGCGTGTGGCTGGGCGGCGCGCTTTATGACATCTATGGCGATTACACTGCCGTTTGGTGGATTGGTGTCGGCGTCGGCGCATTGTCAGCCGTTGTTCACCTGCCCGTCAAGGAAATCCCCCTTGGGGAGCGTCCCGCCCCGGCGGTCGCGGCCTGAAGACTGTCTGCACGGAGTGTTGCCGCCTTCATCGAGGGGCAAGTGCAGGGAACGATCAAGGTGACAAAACCGATCAATGCGTTTGACCGTGTTGACATTGGGGGCGGGTGCAGGTAACTGTCAAGGCGATAAAGCAGGCTGTCTCACCCGTTGCAGCTGTAGAACATCCCAAACAGCCATGATTCGGCCCTGAACAGGTGGAAGACCAATGGAATTAAACCCGAAAAAACTGGAAGATTTGCTGGACAAGTCCCAAGATAAACTTTCGGTAGGATGTGTCGGGATTGCCGTGCTCGGCAGTACTGGTGCCGGCAAAACCACGCTTGTGAACGCCTTCTTCCCAAACGCCAAGGCTGAAACTGGATATGGTGCCCCGATCATCCAAGACGCGGAATGGTTTCCAAAGAAGCGTGACAAGTGCACAAGGTTCAGAATCCTGGATACCAGGGGTTTTGAGGAGAAAGACTACGAAGAGACCGTTGAAGCGGCCCTGGAGGCAGTGGATGAGACCAACGAATCCGAGGATCGGAATGATCATGCGCATATTGCATGGCTTGTGATCAAGGAAGGCTCCGGCCGCGTCCAGGACAGCCACAAGGACATCGCCACACGCTTCACGGAAGCCGGAATTCCTGTCATCGCGGTTCTGACAGAGGCGATTGCAGACGATGAGGAATTCAGGGGCGAGGTTCGGAAACTTCTTCCCGAGGTCAAGGACGTGATCCGGGTCAACTCCATCCCGAAGAGTACACGCGCCGGCACCATTGAGTCGTTCGGTCTGGACATCCTGTTTAGAGAGACGTTGCGTTTTGTGCCGGAAGAAGAAAATGCCATTGCCTTAATGGAATCGGCTGATAAATGGATTGTTGCCGCCGCACTTAGGGCTATCGGGGTTACCGCCCTTTTCTATTTGGGAATCTGAACTGGCTGATTCACAGGGGGGGGGCGGTGGCCTGCCGTCCGGTGGATGCGCCCATTTGTCATTTCTTTGGTGCTTCCGCGATTGTTTTCAGTGCTTCCGCGATTATTGCACCATGTTCCTTGTAGAACTCGCCAAACTGGCGAACCACTTGGCTGGTTTGTGGTGGATTGTTACCGTTTGCCTCACAAAGTTTATGCAGGAACATCATATAAACCCGCCCAATGGCACCGGTAATTGCGCTAGCCGTTGTTCCCCCGATAGCAGAACCAGCCAAGGTACCCGCGCCCGGAACAAATTTCATGATTGAGGCAGTCAGAGCCGATCCCCCAGATGTTGCTGCAACAGGCACTGCAATCGCTGCCACCAGTGCCATTGAAGATTCCTTGTCAACCTTCATTCCATAGGCACGTGAAATGCTGACAATCATACTGGCTTGAATCGGCATTAAGACAACCGCATCCACAATGGGAATAGGTATAGTACCTGCTGCTGCCGCAGCTGCAGCCGCCCACTTGACCCTTCGCTTCGCCAATTCGCGTTTTTCCTCGATGGGAACAAGGGATGAATCAGCCGATTCCGTGAGGGCATGGGCACTTCTGGGCGGCACAGAACGCGACGTCACCCCATACAGGGTGTCCAGACCGAACGGCTCAATGGAGCCAGCACGTGTCCCCTTCGGGATGGAATTGACCGGGATCACATCCTTGACCTCGGGAAGAAGTTTCCGAACCTCGCCCCTGAATTCCTCATCGTCTGCAATCGCCTCTGTCAGAACCGCGATGACAGGAATTCCGGCTTCCGTGAAGCGTGTGGCGATGTCCTTGTGGCTGTCCTGGACGCGGCCGGAGCCTTCCTTGATCACAAGCCATGCAATATGCGCATGATCATTCCGATCCTCGGATTCGTTGGTCTCATCCACTGCCTCCAGGGCCGCTTCAACGGTCTCTTCGTAGTCTTTCTCCTCAAAACCCCTGGTATCCAGGATCCTGAACCTTGTGTGCTTGTCACGCTTCTTTGGAAACCACTCGGCTTCTTGGGTGATCGGGGCACCATATCCGGTTTTAGCCTTGGCCCCTGGGAAGAAGGCGTTCACAAGTGTGCTTTTGCCCGTACCTGTCGAGCCCAGCACAGCAACCCCGACACATTCCACCGGAAGTCGTTCTTTGGCTTTTTCCAGCAAGTCCTCCAGATTTGTCTGGGTCCAGCAAGTCCGCCAGTTTTTTCAGAGCGAATTTTGTTACCAGTTTCTTCGGATTTAATTCCATTTGGTTCCCTTCACATGTTCGTGACCGAATCATGGCCGTTTTGGATGTTCTGCACTGGCGGAGGGTGCCACCAAGCCAAATCTTAGCACATCCCCCCTCAATGAGGTCAAGCATTTTCTGCCCTCGCGATGCGATTTTTGACTATGAATGCGGCCGACTCACAGGGGGGCGGTGGCCTCTTCGGGGGGCAGCAAGCCGTGGGCCACCAGGGAATCGGCCCAGCCTTCGGGGCTCGTGAACACATGCGTCTGCCAGCCCCGGGCCCGTGCGGCCGCGATATTCTCGGTTCTATCATCGGTAAACAGCAGCCTGTCGGGCGCAATGCCGGAACCCTCCTCGACCATCTTATAAATTCGCGGGTCCGGCTTGGTCACCCGCATACGGCCCGAGACAAACGCGCGATCAAACGCATTAAGGAAGTCGAATTGCGTCTGCGCATAGGCATAGCTTTCGGCCCCGAAATTCGTTAGTGCGAACACCGGCACGCCCCGCGCCCGCAATGCGTGCAGCAGTTTGACCGACATGGGAATGATCGGCGCGGCCAGCTCAATCCAGCGATCATGCCACATGCGGATTTCCTTGCGGAAGGCGGGGTTTGCCTCGGCCGTCGCATAGATGACATCACGAAACGGTTCTCCGCGGTCAATGCGTTCATTCATACAATGCAGGTCGACGGCGTTGAACAGCGCGCGCCGCCGAGCCTCTCCGATCTCGCGGTCGTAGAACCGCTCGGGCTGCCACGCAATCAGGACATTGCCGATGTCAAACACAACTGCGTCGATGTGCGTGCCGCCAGGACAGCGATTTCCCGGGACTGTGTCCATTACTCTGCTCTCTCTCTGGCTGCCGACAAGCATAATCTGGCCGCGCCCCTTCGGGCAAGCGTCCGCCCCAGGTTACAAGCGTGGCTGTGAAACTGCACCAGCCCGAATCGGTGTCAATTTCGATAAGGGCGAGGTCGTCGAAACCTTCCGGTGCGTCCTCACCGCAGAAGATCACCCGCCCCGATTCGTGGCGCATCGCGCGTGATTCGGGGATTAATTTCGCGCCGCTATCGTTCTGTTGGTGTACCACGGTGGAGGAAGCGTGCGCGGGGGGCCTGTAAGCCGGATTCTGTCCGTTCCCCCCCCCTGCAGGAGGGAAGGGATGGCCATTCCTCTGGGCCCTGCGGTTGCCCGCGGGCTCGTGCTGCCAACCCGAACCACTGGGGCAGAAGCGGCCCTGGGGGGGATCCCCCCGCGTGGTTCCTATTTGGCATTGCTCCCGGTGGGGCTTGCCGTGCCGCCCCTGTTGCCAGGGGCGCGGTGGGCTCTTACCCCACCGTTTCACCATCACCCCGGTATCGGGGCTGTCTGTTTTCTGTGGCGCTTTCCGTCGGATTGCTCCGCCCGGGCGTTACCCGGCACCGTTGCTTCCCGGAGTCCGGACTTTCCTCGGGCCTGTATACCCGCGGCCATCCGGCCCCCCGCGCGGGACGCATTTAGGGGGCTTTTGTGGCCGGGTCAATGCCAAAGCGGGCGGCAAGATCCAGGATCACCCCCATATCATCGGGGCCAAGAGCCCCGGTGCGCCAGGGGCAAAACCGCGCACGGACGACCTGCAACAGCAGCGCGGTGTCCGTGTCAGGATAGCCAAAGCGCGTTGCCGCGGCGCGGAACCGGGGCCCGTCCGGGGCCGCGGCCATGGCACTGGCTGCGGCGGGCCACACCGACAGGCCGCAAAGGGCCAGGCGCCGCCAGTCAAACCGGGGGCCAGGGTCCGGTTTGCGGCCCGGGGCCATATCGGAATGCCCGATCACCCCCCAGGGCGGGATGTGCCAGCGCGACAGGATGCCGCCAAGCAGATGTTCCAGTGCGTCAATCTGCCGCGCTGCAAAGGGAACCGCACCGGAATTGGCAAGTTCAATGCCGATCGAGCGTGAATTCACGTCACCCGCCCCGCGCCACGCACCCGCGCCAGCGTGCCAGGCGCGCATGTCTTCCCCGACCAGGGCGTGGATGGTGCCGGTTTCGCTTATCAGATAGTGGGCCGAGACCTTGCGCACGGGATCGCAAAGCCTGCGCAGGGCAGCTTCGCAACATTCCATCGCGGTGTAATGCAGGACGACAAGTTCAGGGCGCAGCCCGTCCCGCCTTGGCCCGAAATTGGGTGAGCGCATCAGCCGCCCCGGGCAGATTGCGCGGCGTTGCGATAGACCAAGGGATCCCAGCCGCAGGCATAGCCATCGCCATCGGGGTCAAGTGCCTGGCGATCCCGCCGGGGCCCGCCCAGGGACAGAAACGCCTCTTGCGCCAGATCGGCCGAGCGATAGGCAAGGCAGTTCCGCACGTGTCGGTCCCGGCTACGCAACCAGCGATTATAAATCTGCTGCCCCACCGGATGCGAGGTGCGCAGCGCGTATTCGATGACATTGGGCCTGGCACCGGCCGGCCGATCCGGGATCGCCTCTGGCGGAACAATGACGCGCTGTTCCTGCATCCGTGCCAGGCGTTCGGCATCGCTTTCGATGGTTTCGCGGGTGCTGACGGCCTGAAAATCCTGTTCATCGGACATTGCGGCCAGGCGGTTTGCGGGCGCGGCCCCGGTTGGTGCCAGGGCAGTCCTTATTTCGGCTCCGGTGCGGGTATCGGAAGGATTGCCGACACCGCCGAACCCGCCACGGGCGGCGGTTTCAGCGGGAGGCGCACCGCTACAGGCGGCAACGCCCAGCAGCGCGACCAAGGCGAAACAGGCATGTTGCATTGACGATCCCCCCCCCTTAATGGTCCGCGCTTTGACGGCGGCATTTACCACCATCTCGCCGGTTGTGCCACAAACCCCGCGGCGCGTTCCAATGCACAGGCGATGTTGAGCAATGCGCCCTCTTCCCATGGCCTTCCGATCAGCTGCAGGCCCAAGGGCAAGCCGCGCGTGTCAAGCCCGGCGGGTACGACAATCCCCGGCAGACCGGCCAGATTGACGGTCACCGTAAACACGTCATTAAGGTACATGTCCACCGGGTCGGTATGGGCCTGGCCCAGTTCAAACGCGGCGGACGGGGTGGCCGGTGTCAGGATCGCGTCGATGCCCTGAACAAAGGCGTCCTCGAAATCCTTTTTGATTAGCGCCCGCACCTTTCGCGCACGGTTGTAATAGGCGTCGTAGAACCCGGCAGAAAGGACGTAGGTTCCGATCATCACCCGGCGCTTTACCTCGGCCCCGAAGCCCTCGGCGCGGGTTTTCTGGTACATCTCGGTTATCCCGTCGCCGGGGGATTGCCTGGCACGATAGCCGAAGCGCACACCGTCATAGCGGGCAAGGTTCGAAGAGGCCTCGGCCGGGGCCAGAACGTAATAGGCGGGCAAGGCGTATTTCGTATGCGGAAGGGTAATATCGCGAATATCGGCACCAGCACTGGCCAGCATCTCACGGCCCCGGGTCCACAGCACCTCAATCTCTCCGGGCATGCCGTCCATGCGGTATTCCCTTGGAATGCCGATGACCTTGCCCTTGATGTCGCCGGTCAGCATGGCCTCAAAATCCGGGACGGGCAGATCGGCCGAGGTGCTGTCCTTTGGATCATGGCCCATCATTGCGCGGCCCATGATCGCGGCATCGCGCACGGTTTTTGTCATCGGCCCCGCCTGATCAAGGGAAGAGGCAAAGGCCACGATCCCCCACCGCGAACATCTGCCATAGGTCGGCTTAAGGCCAACGATGCCGGTAAAGGCCGCGGGCTGCCGGATGGATCCGCCGGTATCGGTTCCGGTGGCCGCCAGGCACAGGTGCGCGGCGACAGCACTGGCCGACCCGCCGGAAGACCCGCCGGGGGTCAGCGCGGCGTCGGAATTGTTCGCCCTCCACGGGTTGACAGCGGGGCCATAGGTCGAGGTCTCGGTGGACGATCCCATGGCAAACTCATCCATATTGAGCTTGCCCAACATCACTGCGCCCGCATCGCGCAATTGCGCCGAGACGGTGGATTCATATTCCGGTTTGAACCCTGCAAGAATTCCGGATCCCGCCTGGCTTGGCACGCCTTTGGTGCAGAACAGATCCTTAAGGCCCACGGGGATGCCGCACATATCGGGTGCGTCCCCCGCTGCCAGGCGCGCATCCGCGGCCGCGGCGCGGTCCAGCGCGGTCCCGGGCGTCGTGTGCACGAACGCCCCAAGGGCCCCGGCGGTGTCAATTGCGGCCAGGCAGGCTTTGGTCAATTCGACACTGGTGACCTCACCCTTGCGCAGCGCGGCGCGGGCCTCGGTGATGGTCAGGTTCGACAGATCGTCCATCACTCCACCACTTTGGGCACGGCAAAGAACCCTTCCCGCGCATCAGGCGCATTGGCCAGGATCTGATCCTGCCGGTTGCCATCGGCCACCACGTCCGGCCGCCGCTTCAGGCGCATGGGCGTAACGCTTGTCATCGGATCCACGGTGGTGACATCCAATTCATTCAATTGCGCGATGAAACCAAGAATGGCGTTGAACTCTCCGGCCAGGGCGTCAAGGTCGTGGTCTTCAACCCTGATACGGGCCAGTTTCGCCACCTTGGCGGCGGTATCCTTGTCGATATGCATGGGCGTTCCGTTATGCGTTTGCCACCCGCGGGGTGTAGCCCTGATGCGCACGGGCCGCAAGCGGGCGGCGGCAAAAACAGGCTGATTGCAATCCCGCCCGTTTCCTTGCAGGCTGTGCCGCAGATGTGACAAAGGAAGCACAAGGGGAGGCTTGGGTAATGGCGCGGGTATCATTCAAGGACGCGGTCACGGGCGGGTGGCCCCTGGCGGGGACATTCATGAAAACGCCTTCGGTAGAGGTGTTTGAGGTGCTGATGCGTTCCGGTCTGGATGTCATCTGCCTGGATGCCGAACATGCCCCGTTTGACCGCGCCGCTTTGAACCCGATCCTGGCTGTTGCCCGGGCGGCGGGATTTCCGGCCCTGGTTCGTGTGGCCAGCGCGGCACCGGACAACATCCTTCAGGCACTTGACCTTGGCGCAACGGGCGTTGTTGTGCCGCATGTCGGGGATGGTGCCGCCGCCCGTGCCGTGGCGCGGGCCGCGCGCTTTGGTGCGGGGGGGCGCGGCTATGCCGGGTCCAGCCGGTGGGCGGGCTATGCCACCCGCACGATGCACGACATTCTGGCCCAAAGTGCCGAGGAGACGGTGGTGATTGCGCAGATTGAGGATCCGGGCGCGGTTCTGGCCGCCGATGACATTGCCGCCGCCGATGGGGTTGATGCGCTGTTTCTGGGGCCCGCGGATCTAAGCGTGGCCTACGGCAAAACCAGCCAGGACAGCCCCGAACTTCGCGCCGCCTTTGCGCGGGTTGGCCAGGCCGCTGCCGCGCACGGCAAAGGGTTTATGACCTTTGTTCCCGATGCGGCCAGGGCTGCCGCGCTTCGGTGTCACGGGGTCAGCGGGTTCTTCATCGCGTCTGAACACGCCTGGATGCTGGCAGGGGCCAGGGCCGAAGTTGCGGGCATTCGTGCAATTGAAACGGACAAGGTGCCGCCTGTCGGGTAATAATCCCGTTGTAGCCCCCCCACGTGAACAGGCCACTGCAGCGGGGCGACCGTTCCCGTGTTTGATGTTGTGCCGGGTCGCATCTTACCCCGGCGGCAATTTCCGCGCCCATCGTGCCTCCAGGGCCTCAATTGCGGCGATCCGGTTGCGGGTGCTCGGATGGCTCATCAGCCAGGCGAGTATCCCGCGCCCGCCCATCCCGCCCAGGGTTTCGAGCTTCCTGAACAGCGTTTTTTGCGGGGTGGTTCCGATCCCGGCCTTGACCAGCAGGGCCGAGGCATAGGCATCAGCCGCATACTCATCCTGGCGGCTAAGCCGTGCCATCAGAAGCGCGGTGGCTGCCTGTGCGATCCAGCCCCCGACCCAGCCCCCGATGCCGGGAATAAGACGGCCCAGAACCGTGGCCAGCACCACCCGCACCGCGTTCTGGCCAGAGAAGTCGATCATCCGCCGCCGGGTATGGCCCAGGGCGACATGGCCCAATTCGTGGGCGATGACGCTGGCCATTTCCTGGGCCGAGATGTTGCCTGACCGGTATGTGTTATAGAAGCCACGCGTAATAAAGATGCGCCCGTCGGGGGTGGCCAGGCCGTTGACCGGCGCGACCTCGTAAAGATGTACCCTGATCCGCTCAATCCCCAATGCGGCTGCCATCCGGTCGGTAAGGGCCTTTAGCGGGGTATCCAGCAGTTCAGTCGAGTGCCGATCCAGCGCGCGCCGGGTGCGCCAGGCCGAGAGCTGATACATGACAAGCCCATAAAGCACGGCCAGCAGGATCGGGGCGAATTTCAGCATACCCAAGGATATGGGGTATGCAGGCCACATGGCAAGCCCCCGGCAAAACCCCGCTGTGCATGGGGCCGGATGGTGCACGCATATTCCCAAGGAGCAGGGTGGCCCCGCAGCGTGCGCCGGGTGTCAAAAAAACGGCAGGAACCCGGCCCCGGCCCTGTTAACCGGGGGGCGGAATCACCAGCATGGCACAGGTGCCAAGGACAAAGCCGACCAGCCCAAAGACGGCCCCGTAATGCAGCACATCCAGCCGATTGCCGCCGCGCCGCCGCGCTGTCCACCCGCCCCAGGTGGCCCCGATGATCAGGCCAGGAATCTGCAGCATATCTGCCCCCGGTCGCTTCTGTTCATCAACTTCGCGGCGGCGGGTTACGAAGTTCCGACACCTGCCCATATTCAAGGGGGCGTTCAGGATCGGTGTCATGTATGTGAAGCACAGGGCGTTCAGGATCGGTGTCCCCTTCGCGAGGCACAGGGCGTTCAAGGTCGGTTTCCTCTTCGCGAATCGTTTCGTTGCTCTTTGTCTTCGATGCCTTTGCCTCGCGCATCAAGGGTTCATAGGACGCCAGCATCACCATGAACAGAAACAAAAGCGGTGCCGCATCAATGGCCACTGCCGCAATCCAGGCCCCCGGCGCACCGCCAGACAGGACCGCCTCGGACCGGGTTTTCGGGGCATATTTGGGAACCTCTACGGGGGCAAAATCCAGACTCCCGACCTCACGATCCAGATCCTGATACAGCCCGGTCAGTTTCGGCAGCCCGTCCGAGTCCCGGGTCACAACGCCCACCTCGTTCAGCTGAACAGACACATCGACGGTATTGATAGCACGCACTACCCCCTCAACCTCTGCCAGGGCCAGGCGGAACGGTTCCTCTGTTCCCAACAGGGTGGATGCGCGTTCCAGGGCGGCTTCCCCGTCCTTCAGGCGGAGCTCGGATTCGTCCAGGACATCCTCCATGGCGTTTGCCAAGTCGATCAGCCGTGCCTGCGCACGGGTAAAGGTGCGATAGTTTGGCCCCTGACCGGTCAGGCCCTCTTCATCCCGAAGAAGCCGCATACCCGCTTCGGCAATGCGCACCTGTCTTATCGCCTGGTGCTGGCGGTCAATACGGCCACCCGCCTCGGCCAGGGCCTCCTCGTAGGCTGAAAGGTTTTCGAGCTGGTAGTCCGTCAGGGCTGTCTTTCCGCCGATGGCCGTTGCGATGGCCCAGCCCGAGGTGCCCAGCGCAACAAAGACCAGCGTAATTCCCAGAACCACAGTCAAAATCCGCACGGTAAGCCGCCGCGCACGGGAACCCAAAGAGATCAGGCCCCACCACCCAAAGCCCAGCAGAGAGGCGATGCCAACCCCCGCCAGCACAGCAGTCCAAAGGCTGCCCGTCATGTGATAGAAGCCCAGACTGGCCCCGATGGCGATGATCAGTGCCGCAACCGTTGCCCCGATATGGGCAATATTAACCAGGGTAGTAAAATGCGTCACGTTGATATGTCCCTGCTGGTGCGCGGGTTTGAACGCGTGCGCTGTTTCGTTGGTACCCAATGTCCCCACCCCCGTTCCCGCGTCCGAACGCGAATCTGTGCGGATATGCCGCGTGTGCTTTTATAAGGGCATATGCCGGGCATGACAAGACATGACAAGCGGCGGGGATTGGGATAATCGATGCACGGGGCGTGGCCGGATGCGGTGCGGCGCAGGATATGCAGCACCTTGCGCCGCCCGATAAAGGGGGAGAGTGAGATGACAGGCAACATCGTTCTGCCAGAGGGCTATCGCCCTGCCGAGGATGAACCGTTCATGAACGAACGCCAGGCAGAGTATTTTCGCCGCAAGCTGACGGCCTGGAAAAACGATCTGCTCGCTGAAAGCCGCGATACGGTTGCCGGGCTGCGGGATGGCACGCGCAGCATTCCGGATAAGGCAGATCGGGCGTCGGAAGAAACGGACAGGGCCCTGGAACTGCGCACCCGGGATCGGCAGCGCAAGCTGATCGCCAAGATTGATGCCGCCCTGCGCCGGATTGATGACGGCAGCTATGGCTATTGCGATGAAACCGGCGATCCCATCTCACTCAGGCGGCTTGATGCGCGGCCGATTGCAACCCTGGGGCTAGAGGCACAGGAACGGCACGAACGGCACGAAAGGGTGCACCGCGACGATTGACAGCGCAATTGACAGTGCGCTTGCGGCCGGATGCGGCCAGGGCGGCGTCGCGCGGTGGCTGCCCTCCGCCGTATCACAGGGGATGCGATGCTGTTCCGACATCAGATCACGATACTGGGGGCCGGGATCGCCGGGCTTGCCTGTGCCACCGCCCTGGCCCGCCGCGGCGCACAGGTTCGGGTGATCGAACAGGCCAGCGCGATGCAACAACAGGTCGGGGCAGGACTCCAGATCAGCCCCAATGGCGCGGCGGTGTTGCGCGCCCTGGGGGTGGAACGGGATCTGGCCGTGCGATCCCCCCGCGCCGAACGGGTGCGTTTGCGGGATTTTCGGTGTGGTGCGGATGTCTTTCGGATGCCGCTTTCGCGGCCGGGGCACCCCTGTTATCTGGTGCATCGCGCGGATTTGATCGCATTGCTGGCGGATGCCGCGCGCGCGGCCGGGGCCAGGCTGGAACCTGGCCGCACCGTGAAAGGCGTGGCGTTGGGGGCGGGTCGTGCCACGCTTCGGTTTAGCGATGGCGCGGAACAGGTTGCCACGCTGGTTGCCGCCGATGGCCTGCGGTCTGCAACCCGTGCGGCACTCAATCCGGGGACGCGGCCGTTTTTCACCGGGCAAGCGGCATGGCGTTACATTATGCCGTTACAGGCCCCCGCGCCCCCGGCCGAGGTTGAGGTGTTTGTGGGCCCGGGCCGGCACCTGGTGCGCTATCCGTTGCGAAACGGGGCATGGATGAATGGTGTTGCGGTGATTGAGCGTGAAGGCTGGACCGCGGAGGGCTGGCACCATCGGGATGATCCGGACCACCTGCGCCACGCCTTTCGTGATTTCGCGCCCGACGTGCAGCAGATGCTGGCCCAGGTCGACAAGGTGTTTCTGTGGGGCCTGTTCCGCCACCCGGTTGCGCAATCATGGCATGATGCCACCGCCGTTCTGGTCGGCGATGCCGCCCATCCAACGCTGCCCTTTCTGGCGCAGGGGGCGAATATGGCCCTGGAGGATGCATGGGTTCTGGCCGATTGCCTGGCGGCGGCGGCGGACCAGCGCGCGGGGTTTGCCCGATACCAGGCCCTGCGCCGGAACCGCTGCGCCCGCATTGTCAGGGCCGCAGGGCGGAACGCCTGGTTCTACCATCTGCGCCCGGGGCCGTGCCGTTATGCCGCCCACGGTGCGCTGCGGCTGGCGGGCCGGTTCGCGCCCCGTGTTGTGGCGGGCCGGTTTGAATGGCTGTATGGCCATGATGTGACCCGGGGGGCCGCGTAAAGCGGGCGGAACGGCGGGCACGTCAGGCAGCGCGGGGAGCGGAGGGTGAAAGGTGAAAGGCACTCTGGCCCGTGTCATCCACCCGCAGCACGCCCAGCAGTTGCCATGTGTGCGGGCGTTTTGCCATATTCCCGACGCAGAAGAGCACGCCCTTCTGTGGGTATTCTTCGTTGAATATTTTGCACATCCATTTCAGCACAGCCTCATCTGAGCCCTCCCGCTGCCTTCCGTTGAAGAACATGGCGTGGGCTTCCCAGTCGCCATTTGCGTAATCGTGCGGTCCCGTGCCGTCTTCAAAACGGAACCGGAACGTGTAGGGGCTTGGTTCCAGTACCTTCAGCTCCTCGTCGAAGAACGCACCCTGGCGTGCGGCCTGCCGGTAGGTTTCGCGTTCTTTCTCCACCTGTTCGGGTGTCTTTGCCTTGCAGTAGAATCGCGTTCTGCGGGGGCGGATCAGGGCCAGGGATTTTCCGGCATCCGCCGCGTCCCTGACAGATGACGAAATGAGCGGGGCAAGGAACCCGGCGCGATCCTTTACGGGCATTTTGCCCGAAACGCTGATCGTATCCTCCATGACGTGGCAGCTTTCCGGCCGCTGGTCGCGCGTTGGCGGGCGGTATTTGAAATTGACCCAATCCCACCTGTTGAATGAAGATTCGCCAGACAGACGGCGAAATCGTACAGGATACAGCCGCTTCAACGCGCCGCTGGCCGTTACCCCGGCACAGCAGACCGTTTCCCCGTGGACGCTGCTTTGTTGCGGCAATGCCTTTACCAGGATGGCCACGCGGCACTCACGCAGCGTTGCGGACATATTGGGCGGGTGCGTCGGCGCACAGATGGCGGATGGTGAACCCCGCCTGTTCGGCGATGGCGGCGGCGATCATGCTGCGGTGGCAGGTGTCCGGGTCGCGTTCAAAGCACATCAGGCAGGTGGGGGCGGTGCGGGCCATGCGAATCAGATCGCGCAGGGCGGCCTGGGCCGCATTGGTCCGCAGATGGGCGGCAAAGATGGTGCGGAATTCATCGGTCCGGCCGGCCCGTGCGGCGGCGCGGCCCGGGGCCGGGTTGCCCAGGGCGCGGAGGTGGCTGTAGTCCAGCCCCGCCCCGACGCACCGGGTGGCCAATTTCGCCTTGGAAAACCCTGGCTTGCGCGACAGGGGAACGGCCCGCACATCGGCCAGGCGGCACACCCCCGCCGCGTGCAGGGTGGCGATGAACCGGTCGGGCGTGCTGCCCTGATAGCCGATGGTGAACAGGGGTGTCATCGGGCCAGTCCATAATCTGCGGGTGGGTGCCTGTAAACAGCCCCCTCTGCGCCAGCGGCGTTCGGGGGGATTTGACAGCAGGCAGGGGCCTGGACCTTACCCGGCGGCAAGGGCATCACCCGCCGCGCCCCTGTGCGTGCGCCCGTGTCATTGGGTTGACATTTCATCGAATCATGTGCATATCATGCCAGGGATTCAATATGAAACCTTAATCCGGCCCTTACCCCGTGGCGGGGATGGGGGCGCGGAACTTGGAATCAGCGCATGGAGGGGAAAGTGATGAATGCTGCATTGTATCCGCCGACTTCTGCCATGGCGGTTGCGAACTGGTTTTTGACCCGTGCGTGGCGCGAACCGAACGTTCCCGTGGTTGACCAGCTGAAACTTTATAAACTGGTTTACTATGCGCATGCATGGTATCTTGGCAACGGGCGCGGCCCGCTTTTTGAAGAGGATATTGAGGCTTGGCCGCATGGCCCGGTTGTGCGTGATCTTTACATTGAGTTCCACAGGACCGGGCGCGGCGCGATTAGGGGGCTTGGAAAGCAATTGGTAAAACGCGACGGGAAATTCCAGATCGACAGGCCAGTCTACGAGGGCGACCTTGAACCGTATCTTGAGCAGGTCTGGGATACTTACAAAGTGTATTCCGGAATCAGGCTGTCCAATTCAACGCATGCCGATGGCGAACCGTGGACCGTAGTTAAGGACAAGCTGGGCCTGGACGGGAAACCAACGATTCCGAATAAATTAATTGCAGAGGTTTTCAATGTCAAAGTCGAGGCAAGCTGAAAGCACAGCTGATGTTCGTACATCCGCCCTGGTGGTTCGTGACAAGGCCAAAGGCGCACCGCCCGAGGTGGATGATTCCACGAAGCGGTGGCAGGATGCGTATATTGCAGATTTCGAACAGGATACCACGCTTCGAAAGCATTTTTCCTGGGCCACTTATGGCCTGCTTTTATTCTGGCTTTTGTTCGTGGCGGGTTTTCTTATCTGGTCATCGCGTTCGGATGCGGTTCTTTTGGCCCTTATTTCCGGTGCCACGATCAAACTGATCGGGCTTTATTATATTGTGCTGCGCTACATCTTCCCACAGCAGAACGGCACAGGGGACTGAGTGCCCCACGCCCCGATTCGACAAGGGGGCAGGGGCGGGGGGTTAGCCTTGTCGGCCCTTGATGAACATTCCGACCGACCCAAGTGCCGCTGTTCCCAGAAAAAGCCCTGGCACAACATCGCTTTCAAGCAGCACGGCAGAGGCGAAGGCCGCCGCGACCAGCATCATAAGCGCGGAGCAGCCCAGAAACATGCCGCGCCGTGTATCCCTGATTTCGGCCTCGGTCGTCGCGCGTTCCATGGTCTGACGGTGTTCCAGGTGTGATTCAGCCATTGATATTATTCGATCAGCGGCCCCCGGCATGACAGATTCATATTCCCCAAGGTGTTTGGGGTGCGGGATCGGCCCGGAGAAACGTTCCGAAAGCAGAACAGTTGACACCCTTCTTGAGACCTCACCCCGCGTTTCCCGGGGGATGAGGTCGCCGAGCTGGCGGTCAATCTCGGCCTCGAGTTCTGCCCCAGGCAGTTCAAGAGGTGGGTTTTGCCCGGTCCTGCTGTTCCCGGTTTTGGGTTGTTTTGGCATGTCTGCGGGCCTCGGCCTCGGTCGCTTCCCTTAGCACATTGCCCACATCGGCCCAGGCCTGATGCAGCAGATCGCCCCTGGGGCGCGGGTAAGGTTTGCGCGGGCCGAACAGGGAACCGATATGCGCCGAGAAGCCCCGGCGCAATCCAGCGCGGAAAGCAGGGGAAATGTGTGTGGTCATGGTTTCCGGTTTCTCCCAGGGATCGGGCGGGGGCGGGTGCTGGTCCATCGCATAATGTGCCCGCCCATGTTGATGTGTCAAGGGCGTTGGTGATACACCACGGGCGTTTTCCAAAAGCGTTGAAGGCTTTTCCGCCTTGCCGCCTGTGCTGTGCCTGCCACCGCCGCTTTTCGGTTTGTCCGGCATCGTCCGCAGCCTTTACCTTGGCCCCATGGCCCAATTGTAACGCCCCCGTCCCCTATTTTCAATCCCCCTCCAGCCGTAATTCCGGCAGGGCGTTTACGATCTCCATCGTCCTTACGCTGATGGTGATGACGCGGGCCAGCAGGTCCAGGGGGTAGCGGGGGGTGTGCATGGTTTCAATGGCCCAGGCGTTGGCGTCATTCACGATGCCGCTGGCGGTATCGGTGCGCACGCCCTGGCGTTGCATGACCCACTGGAGGGCGGGGCGGCCGCTGACCGCATACTCCCAGGCTTCCGGGGGAATGTCTGTTATGGTGATGTGGTCGTTATAGCGGATGGTTGTGCGGTCCTTATCGCGTGCGGTGCCGCCGAGGCGCATTTTGGCAACGCGGTAGAGGGCGGCCGGGTCCTGTTCCGCCATGGGGTGTCATGCGGGGTCGCATTCGGCAAAGGTGACGGGCCAGGGGGTGGCGGTACAGAAGTTGACGTGCAGGTCGCCCAGGGTGCGGCCGGCATTGCGGAGGGCGCGGAAGGTTTCCGCGGTGTGCGGCGGGGGGATGCGGGGGAGGGCGCGGGACAGGTTATTTTTGAAGCGGGCGCGGTAGTCCGGGTGGTGCAGCAGGGCGTAGATGTAGTGGAACAGGTCGGTGTGGTCCATGGGTTCATCGGGGCAGGCGGTGCGGAAGCGGTTCAGGGCGGCGTTGGTGATGGCCGGGCGGCGGGACGGGGGTGTGCCTGGCGGGGCGGGACCGTAGAGGTACAGGGGGAAGCACTGGCCGGATTCGATGACGCCCAGATCCGGCAAAGTGTCGGTCATCAGCACCGAGAATTCAGACTTTGCGCCTGGGCCGGTGGTGATGATGACGCGGTTTTCCGCCCCCGGGTGGGGGAAGATGGCGGGCATTTGGAAGATACGTTCATTCAAGTGTCTGTCAAAATACAGGTATTGTTTGGTGAAGGGGCGGTAGAGGGACGGGGTGATGCGCGTTTCATCAAAGGTGTGGCGGCGGCCCCTGGCCAGATCCTGGTGCAGGGCGTGGGTCCAGCTGATTTGTTGCGGGTCTTTGATGATGAAGTCGGCGGGCTTTTGGGTTTTGTCGGAGGCGTTCCAGCGATCGACTTCGGCGTTATAGGTTGCGATCATGCGGGCCATATTGGTGGCCAGGGTGGTGCGGCTGGAATTACAGGCCCAAGCGTCGCGCTGGGTTTTCGCGCCAATGGAGTAGAGTTCAAAGAGTCCGGCCTCTGTGCCGCGTTTGGCGTCGAGGATGGGGAATTGATCAAAACCCGGGGCGTCCTGGTTCAGCCAGATGCCCGCGGCGTCCGGGGTGATGTGCTGCCAGGCGTTCGCCTGGGTGATGCCGTTGATGGATTTGAAGGCGCGCAGTTTGGCCAGTTTTTCGGCGCGGGACAGGTTGTCACCGATGTCGTGAAAGTGGATGCGGCCCTGGTGCGGGGCGTCGGGGTTTTTGACCAGGATTGAGATGGCGATGCCGGTCATGCTGGCCTGACCAAAGACGTTTGCGCCCTCCCCCGCTGCGCCGCCGGAGAGCATATTCTTGCGAATGTCGCCGCGCAGGTGGGTGATGTAGAGGTCACTGAACTCGGTGGCCAGGCACTTGCGCAGGCCGTCCGTGGCGGTGCCATCAATCCAGCCAGCATTGGTGACGAAGGCGATGATGCCTGAATCGCCGATGCGGTCCGAGGCCCAGCGGAGCGCGCGGATGTAACTGTCATACAGCGCGTTTTTCAGGTGGGCGGTGGACTGCGCGGCGTAGGTTGCACGGATGCGGGCGTCCAGGTTGCGGTAGGGCAGGTTGGCGGCGTTGTCATTCGCGCTGCGCTGACCGGCGGAATACGGCGGGTTGCCGACGATAAGGGTGATGTCCTGCGCGCGCTGACGGGCGCGGCGTTCGGCGTTATCGAGGAACAGGGAGGCGGCGACCAGATCGCGATCCTGTTCAAACAGCTGAAAGGTATCGGTCAGGGTCAGGCCAGTGAAGGGGGTGAGATCTGCGGGGGGGGGGGG
>JACONJ010000016.1:59562-72132 GCA_014323785.1 Paracoccaceae bacterium
GGGGGGGGGGGGGGGGGGCGTCTTTTGGTGCGGTCTGTTCGGCAAAGGTGGTTTCGATGTTGACCGCGGCGATGTAGTAGGCCAGCAGGACGACCTCATTGGCGTGGATATCTTCGGCGTATTTGCGCGGCAGGTCGGCGGGCGGGATCAGGCCGGATTGCAGCAGGCGGGTGATAAAGGTGCCGGTGCCGGTGAACGGGTCCATGATGTGGACGCCCGGATCTCCCATGGTGGTATTGAAATATTCGGCAAGAGCATCCCGGGCCGAGTGGAGGATGAAATCCACCACATCGACGGGGGTGTAAACGATGCCCAGGCGGGCGGCGACCATGGGAAAGGCGGTGCGAAAGAAGCGGTCATACAATTCCAGGATCAGGGCCTGCCGCGCGCGGGCGCTGCGCACGCCCTCCGCACGGGTGCGGACGCTGGCGTAGAAGCGTTCGAGGCGGTCCGCCTCGCCGGACTCGGGGGAAGGACCGGCCAGGTGGCCCAGGGCGGTGGCCATGGCGCGGGACACGGGGTTGCGGGCGGCGGCGGCCCGCCCCTGAAACAGGGCGTCAAAGACCGGCCGGGTGATCAGGTGCTGGGCCAGCATCTCAATGGCCTCGGCAGGGGTGATGGCGGGGTTCAGTTCCTCGCGCAGTTCCGCCAGAAAGGTGGCGAGGGCCGCGCGCGCCGGGCCCGGCTGCGCGGTGGCCGCAGTGATGCGGGTGATGTGCGCCTGGGCGATGGTGGCGATGTCGGCGGCCCAGGCTTCCCAATACTCACGGGTGCCGCATTTTTCCACGATTTTGGCCATGATGGCGCGGGTGAACGAATCCAGGGCGAGTTCGTATTGCGCGGCGGCCTCACTGAACCCGCCGATGTCGGACGCTGCGGGGGCCGGTGCCGGGTGGTCGGGGTCGGGGGTGGTTCCGCCGATATTGGCGCGGGCCGGTGCGCGGGGTTTGGTGGCGAAGTCCCTGACCTGGGCAGTTGTGGGCAGGGCGGGCAGGAGGATGTCCAGCTTGTCGCGAATGTCTTCGCCCAAGCGGGCCTGATTGATGCGGGCGTCCAGCCGTTCATCGTGGGCGCGCAGGGCGTTGAGGATTTGCCAGACGGGTTTGAAGCGTTCATTGCTGTTGAGGGCCTGTGCGGGGTCGGTATCCGGCGGGATGACGACGGGCAGGATAACGTAGCCCAGGGTTTTGCCGGCGGCGCGGCGCATAACGCGGCCCACGGCCTGGACCACGTCCACCTGGCTTTTGCGGGGGTGAAGGAACAGGATGGCGTCCAGGGCGGGGACATCGACGCCCTCGGACAGGAGTTTGGCGTTGGTCAGGATGCGGCAGGGGGTGCCGCTGGTGCCATTGGTGCCGTTGCCCGTGTCGGGTCCGGCCCTGAGCCAGCGGAGGTGCGCTTCGCGTTGGGTGGCGTTGAACGTGCCGTCGATATGGCGCACCTGTACCGCCTGGGCCGGGGCATCGGGGGTGGTTTCGGTGTATTCCTGCACCACGGGGGCGAATTCCTGTTCGATGCTTCGGGAGGTTTTGATGCTGCCGCAAAAGGCGATGGCGCGCTGCATCGGGTGGCTGCCCTCACCCGGCATGTCTGCCTTGGTCAGGGCCTTGTAGCAGCCGATGATCTTTGTGGCGTCATCCGTGGAGAGTTCCGGGTGCGTTCCGGGGGCATCGCGCAGGCGGTCAAGGGTGGCGGCGGGGATGTGCCGCTCATCCACGGCCAGGACCACCACCTTGTAATCGGTCAGGAGCCTGTCCTGGACCGCCGTGCCAAAGCCCAGGTGATACAGGGTTTCGCCGAACATATCGGTGTTGTCCATGGAGGCCAGGGTGGCCCCGTGGTCATCGGCCTTGCGCTTTGCCGGTTCGGCAAAGATGCGGGGCGTGGCCGTCATATACAGGCGTTTGCGGGTGGCCACATGGGCATCGCTGTGGATGCGTTTGAAGGCACTTTCTTCCTGCCCCTGCAGGGTGACGCCGGTGGTGCGGTGCGCCTCATCACAGATGGTCAGATCAAAGGGCGGCAGGCCGTGGTCCTGCTGCGCATGGGACAGCACATCGATGGAATGATAGGTGGCGAAGATCACCGTCATCCGCCCGGCCGGGGCCCGGGCCACCTGACGGGCCAGGCGGGCCGCATCGGTTGTGGCGGGAATGGCCAGGTCGTGGCGGGTGAGATCCAGGCTGTCCGGGTCCGACCGTTTGCCGATTGCGGTATCGGAACAGACAGAAAAGGCGGTGAACGGACGGGTGCAATCGGTTTTCCATTCGCGCAGCGTTTGCTGCATCAGGGCCAGGGAGGGCAGCATATAGAGCACCCGGCCGGTATCCCCCGCCATGCGTTCGGCAATGGCCAGGGCGGTGAAGGTTTTGCCAGTGCCGCAGGCCATGATCAGTTTGCCCCGGTCCGCCGTGTCCAGGCCCTTTGTTACCGCCTGCAGGGCCTGTTCCTGGTGGGGGCGCAATTGCTTCTTTGGGGCGTGGGCGACGGTGCCTTGGTGCAGGAATTGCGGCCAGTTGATGCTGCTGGCCGCAAGGTGATCCAGGGGGATGCGGCACCAGGGTTTTGACAGCCGGTCCATGGTGGTTTGCGCGTTCGGGCCGGGGCCTTCGGCGGTTGTGTCGATGAGGATCAGTTCCGCGAAATCCGCGCCTGCGGCGGCGGCGATGAAACTGTCAATGGCGGGTTTATCGATGCGCGGCGCATCCATGAATTTGCACTGGATGGCGGCGTGGCCGGTGCCATCGGCCAGGGTGGCGACCAGATCAATCCCGGTATCGGTGGCGGGCAGGCCCCGCGCGGTGGCCCATTCGCCATAGGGCTGCACATCGGTGAAGCGGTCCCTTTGCACCGGGTCGTGCAGCAGCCAGGTGCGCGCCACCTTTTCAAAATATGCGCCCTTTTCACGTTCTGAGCGGGCATGGGCGCGGGCGCGGTCCAGAAGCCCCCGAAGGGAGGTGTGGGGCGGCGGTGCGGGGGCCTGGGGCATACTGGGGCGTCCGGGGTGTGGGGGTGTGTGGGCAGGCCCCCTGCGCTTTGGCGGCGTTCGGGGGGTGGGGATTTGACGGCAGGGGGGGGTTAACTGCGGGGCAGGGTTTCCATTGCGCTTGCGCCGGGCAGGATATGGGCAAAGGTGCGCTGCCACCATGCCAGATGTTCCACATCATCGGAACCAATGGCACGGGCGACCTGATTATGGCAGATCAGGTCGAGGTAGCGGTAGATGGGGGGCTCCCGCGCCTCGATGCGCAGAATTTCGGCCCCAATATTTTTGAGGGTTCGGGCATCCGTTTCGGGCAGCAGGGCCATCGTGCGTTCAAGGGCCGCGAATTCCGATGCGAATCCGGAATGGGCCGATGCCTTGCCGGACCATCCAAGGACAGCTTCAGCGGCCTGGGCCACCGCCACCACGGCCCCGCAGCCAAGCGCAAGCCATCCGGGGCCCTGTGCCAGGATGGATACGACAACGGCGGACCCGGCAAGAAGACACAACATCCCCGCAAGCCCCGACCAGAAGCGAAAGAAGCGTTCCCGCGCCTTGTGATAGCGGATTGAGCGCTGGATGCGGCATATCACATCGTGAAGATCATGTTCCATTGGTGCCTCCTCCCTGGTCTTCTTTTGCTGGTTTGCGGGGTAGGGCAGGGGGCCTGGGTGCAGGGCGCGTTGGTGATACACCACGGGCGTGTTCCAAAAGTGTCGGGGGCTTCGCCTTGCCGCCTGCGCTGTGCCTGTCACCGCCGCTTTTGGGTTTTTTCGGCATCGTCCGCGCCTCTCCCTGGCCTCTCCCTTGGCTGGATGGTGAGATATTAACGCCCCTGCCCCCCGATTGCAAGCCCACAAAAAATGCACAAGCCAGGCACCCGCGCGCGCCCCTTTTCACCTTGCCCCGGTGGGGTCGGCAAAGGTGGTTTCGATGTTGACTGCGGCGATGTCCGCGGCAGGGGCGGGACGGTGCAGCCCCCCCTTGCGCCGGATTGGGGATGCGGGCAGATTGCCCGGCATATGCAAAGGCTTCCCGAATCAGGGAACCCAGCCAAGGAGGGCATGATGCACACCGAACGCGTGCCAATCACGGTGCGGGCTGACTGGGATGAGGACGCCCGGGTCTGGGTCGCGACAAGCGGTGCTATCGACGGGCTTGCCGTTGAAAGCGCAACCCTTGAGGGCTTGCAGGACAAGGTGGCCGCCGCCCTGCGGGATCTTATCGACCTGAACGGGGCGGGTGCTTTTGACGGCAGCCTGCCGGACATACCCGCCCATATCGTTGCGCAAAAAACCTTTCGCGTCGCCATGCCAGGTTAAGGCTGTGGCCAGTTTCCTGAGGGAGTTGAAGGCCAGGCTACGGGACGCCAGCTGCTGGTTCCACAGGCAGAGGCAGGGCGATCACGAGATCTGGTACAACCCGATCAGTGACGGGTATTTTACCGTAGATCGCGGCTGCACATCCCGACACACGGCGAACGAGACTTTGAAGCAGGCGGGTCTTGAGAAGGTGTTCTGACCAGCCGCAATAATCACGCGGCCTTGCCGTCCTGTTCTTCGATGAGTTTCTCGATATCTGCGCGGGTTGCCTTGCTCTTTGCGCCAAGCATGCCCAAGGCGTAGGAAATCTTCTGCTCTCGCACCTGCTCCCGCGTCATTTCTGTTCCGGCCGCGTCGGAAAGGGCTTTTAGCACTGCCGGGTCGGTTTTGTAGTCCGTTGGAAATGTCGATATCATGGTCTTGCACTCCCCCACAAGGTCAGCGATGTTCACCAGAAACCACGGCCTTGCAGTGCTGTCAAGCCGGAATATGAACGGCGGGGGCGTTTTTATGGGGCCTTGCCAGCCCGATGGGCCGGGGTTGAAATGTTTCGATGGCTGAACCCGAATCGAGCCCTGATTTTCAGGGTCACGCATATCGACAATGTGCCGTGGATCCTCGGGAACGGGCTGCACTGCCAGAATTCCTGCACCCTGGATCACGATTTTGTCCAGATCGGGAACCCCGACCTGATCAAAAAACGCCGCGAACGGAAGTTACCTGTTCCCACTGGCGGGACGCTGGCGGATTATATCCCGTTTTACTTCACGCCGTTCCCGGTGATGATGTATAACATCAAGACTGGTCACGGGAGCACGCGCCATGTTTCAAATGCGCAGATCGTGATCATGGTGTCATCCCTTCGAACGCTGGTGCAGAACGGTTTGCCCATTGTCTTCACGGACCGCCACGCATACCTGCAGACTGCACGATTTTTCACGGCACCTGACGATCCGGGCAAGATTGACCGGGAGATCCTGCAGCGGCGGGACTTCAGGCGGGATGACAACGATCCCGGCAAAATGGAACGCTACCAGGCGGAGGCCCTTGTATACAGGCACTTGCCCGTCGGGCAGCTGCAAGGCATCGTCTGCCACAGCAAGACGGAACAGGGAACGCTTGAACAGCAACAACAGCAACGGGGGGAGGCTGGCCACCAGCCGCGGATCGTGGCATGGCCAGGCTGGTATTTCTGATGGTGACGTTCACGCAAGGCAATCTGCTGGAAGCCGACGTGGAGGCGGTTGTAAACACCGTCAACACGGCGGGCATCATGGGCAAGGGGATTGCCCTGATGTTCAAGGAACAGTTCCCGCGCAATTTTGAAGCGTATGCCCGCGCCTGCAAGGCCGGGGAGGTGCGCATTGGCAAGATGTTCGTCACAGAGCAAGAGGGGCTGTTCAACCCCCGCTGGATTATCAATTTCCCGACCAAGACCCATTGGCGGGTCAAAACGAAAACCGAATGGGTTGAGGATGGATTGAAGGATCTTATCCGGGTGATTGATCAGCACAACATCCGTTCCATCGCGATCCCGCCGCTTGGGTGCGGAAACGGGGGGTTGGACTGGCGCGATGTGCGCCCGATGATTGAGGCCGCACTGCACAGGCGCGGAGGCGTTGATGCCATCGTTTATGAGCCGACCCTGACGTATCAGAATGTGGTGCAACGCACCGGTGTTGAAAAACTGACCCCGGCCCGTGCCCTGGTGGCCGCGATGGTGCGCAGCTATTGTACTCTTGGCATAGACTGCTCAATTCTTGAGGTCCAGAAACTCGGCTGGTTCATTGAACGCGGGGCCAGGCATGTTCAGGTGCCGGACCCGGCACCGCTTGGGTTCGGGTTTCGGGCGCACAGGTTCGGGCCCTATTCGCACAAGTTGACGAAACTTCTTGATGGCCTTGATGGAAGTTACCTGCGGTGTGCTAAACGCCTTGCGGATGCGGGCCCGGCGGACCTGATCTGGTTCAATGAGGCCAGGTATGACCGGTTGCAGGCATACCTGAATTCCGGCGCGGGCAGGGAATTCGCGCCCGTGCTGGAGTGGGCCACCACGATGGTTGACGGTTTCGAATCGCCCTTGGGCATGGAGCTTCTTGCGACTGTCGACTGGATGATTCAACGCGCTGGCGTTGAGCCAGCCGTCGAGGCGGTGATGGAAGGGCTCAAGGGGTGGGCCGGTGGTGGCCCGGCGGCCGGGCGCAAGCTGAAGATTTTTGATCGTCGTCTGGTTGCCATCGCCCTGGAACGGCTGGCACGGGTACCTGCCAGCCCGATGGGCCGGGGGCAGGATGGTGTGGTGGCGGAGGGGCCGGGGGTGTCCTGAACAACCGGGGCCGGTTGCCCTGGCACAGGTGCGTGCGGGGATGCGGGCGGGTGCCCAATCGGGCGTGATGTGGTTCAAGGTGCAGGGGCGGACTGTAAACCGGCTGTGAAGAGGCTTCACGGGGGCTTCAAAGGAGCTTCACGCGCCCTTCACAGGGGCCTCACGGGGGGCTTCGAGGCGATCAGCCCTTTCTGGCATCCGACTTCATTTGGCGGATGACGTTGGACACCATCTGATCGCGGCAGATTTTACCACCGTGCTTCACAGACCAATCGGTGACAGCCCGCGCTATAGCAGCTTGCGGACGGTAGCCTTCGGCATACAGCACGCGGATGGCGTCAGACTTGTTGCCTCTGTTACCATCCAGAATTTCTTCCGCACGCTGGGTGAGGGTTTTCACCGCAGCTACGCGTGGGGCGGCATGAGCCACAACCGCAGGGGCGGGCGCAGGAGTGGAAATACCAGAGCCGCACGAAGTGCTTGCCGCTTCACCGGGATATTCACGGGGCTTCCCACCCCCCGGGGTTGGCCAGGAAGCGGGCGACCTGGTCCAGGGTGGCGGCGTCAAAGTCGCCCCTCTGCCGTGCCTCTGCCATCACGTCGGCCCAGGTGCACAGATGGTGCAGCGTGATGCCCCGGGCGGCCAGGTTCGCTTTGGCCTCGGGGAAAATGCCATAGTAGAAAATGACCGCCGTGTGTGCGCATTCTGCGCCGGCGGTGCGAATTGCCCTGACAAAGGCCTGTTTTGAGCCGCCATCGGTGGCCAGATCCTCGACCAGCAGCACCCGTGCGCCGGGGGGCAGCACGCCTTCGATCTGCGCGGTGCGGCCATGGCCCTTGGGTGCCTTCCTTACATAGGCCATGGGCAGGGCCAGGCGTTCGGCCATCATTGCGGCAAAGGGGATTCCCGCGGTTTCCCCCCCGGCGATGATATCGAACACCTCTGGCCCCGTATGGCGCACAACTGTACAAATCAGGAAATCCATCACCATGGCGCGGGCGCGGGGATAAGAGATCAGCTTGCGGCAATCGATATAGGTGGGGGCCTGTTTGCCCGACGCGTGGGTATACGGGGGGGCCGTGCTGAACTGCACCGCGCCGATGTCCAGAAGCACGCGCGCCGTCATCCGGGCGATGGTCCGCGCGTCCGGACAGGCCGAAGGGATCATCATGGGCGCAAGGTGCTCCTGTGGCGAACCGGCACGACACCAGCTGGTGATTCGGGATACCGGATTCAGACAACCCGCCAATACAGGGGATGGCCGGGATTGAACAGGGTAACGGGGCCTACCCCCGTTTCAAGCGTGTCGGGGTATGTGACAGGGGCGTCGCGCCGTTCCAGCGTGATGGTTGCCAGATTCGGGGTCAGGCCGTAATGCGCGGGACCAAAGCGCGCGGCGAAGCCTTCCAGCCGGTCGAGGGCCCCGTGCGCCTCAAACACGTGGGCCAGGCAGGACAGCGCGACGGGGGCCGTAAAGCAGCCCGCGCAGCCGCATGAGGATTCCTTGGCCGCATCGGTATGGGGTGCGCTGTCAGTGCCCAGAAAGAACCGGGGATTGCTTGAGATGGCCGCCCTGCGCAGGGCCATCTGGTGCTCGGCACGCTTGGCGACGGGCAGGCAATAGTAATGCGGCCTGATCCCGCCGGCAAGCAGGTGGGTACGGTTGAGCATCAGATGATGGGGGGTGATCGTGCCGGCGATGTGGCCCGTGGCCTCGGTCACGTAGGCGATTCCATCGGCGGTGGTGATATGTTCCAGCGTGACCTTGAGCTCTGGCAGGTCGCGACACAGGGGGGCCAGCACCGTGTCAATAAAGACCCGTTCTCGGTCAAAGATGTCCACTTCGGGCGTTGTTACCTCCCCATGCAGGCACAGGGGCAGGCCAATCCGGGCCATGCGCTCCAGCACCGGGCGGATTCGCGCCATGTCGCGCACGCCCGAGGCCGAGTTGGTCGTTGCCCCCGCGGGGTAGAGTTTTACCGCGTGGATCAGGCCATCCGCAAAGGCGGCGGCCATATCATCGGGATCCGTGGTTTCCGTCAGGTAAAGCGTCATCAGCGGTTCAAACATCATGTCCTTGGGCAGGGCCGCCAGAATCCGCCTGCGGTAGGCACGGGCCTGTGCCCCCGTTACCACAGGCGGCACAAGGTTGGGCATGACAAGCGCGCGCACGAAATGGCGGGCGGTTTCCGGCAGCACCGCGCACAGCATTCGGCCATCGCGCAAATGCAGGTGCCAGTCATCGGGGCGGCGGATGGTCAGCGTGGGCATGGGAACCAAAGATTACACCGGGTGCGGGGCGGGGCCAAGGGGGGGTGGGAGTGCTGGCGGGCATGCGGGTGCGGTGCTATGGTTCTGGGACAGACCCTGGGCAGGATACGTGTCGCGCTATGGATGTTCTCAACGCCCTTGTGGTGCTTATGAACTTTGTGATTATCCCCGCCACGGCCTATGGTGCGCAATTGGCACTGGGGGCGCTGGGGGTGACGCTGATTTATGGCATTCTGCGCTTTTCCAACCTTGCCTACGGCGATACGATGGCCTTTGGCGCGATGGTGACGCTTTTGGTCACCTGGGCTTTGCAGGCGGCGGGCATTACCCTTGGGCCGCTGCCCACCGCGCTTTTGGCCCTGCCCGTGGGGATTCTGGCCACGGGCCTTGTGGTTCTGGGGACTGATCGCGCCGTTTATCGCTTTTACAGGGGGCAAAAGGCGGCACCGGTGACGTTCATTATCGCCTCACTTGGGGTGATGTTCATCATGAACGGCATTGTGCGCCTTGTCATCGGGGTGGAGGACCGTCGCCTGGCCGATGGAGAGCGGTTTATCATCTCGGCCCGCGAATTTCGGGATATGACGGGCCTGGAAGAGGGGCTGGCCCTGCGCACCAGCCAGGGGCTGACCATCGTGGTGGCACTTGTCGCGGTGGTGCTTCTGTTCCGGTTCCTGACCCGCACCCGCACGGGTACATCCATGCGCGCATGGTCCGATAATGCGGATCTGGCGCAGCTTTCCGGCGTCAATCCCGAACGGGTGGTTCTGTACACCTGGCTGATCGTGGCGGCCCTGGCCACCACGGCGGGCGTGCTCTACGGGCTGGATAAAAGCTTCAAGCCCTTCACGTATTTTCAGCTGCTTCTGCCGATCTTTGCCGCGGCCATCGTGGGGGGCCTGGGCAGCCCGCCGGGGGCCATCCTGGGGGGCTTTGTCATCGCCTTCTCTGAGGTTGGCGTGACTTACGCCTTTCGCAGGGTTGTTGGCTACCTTGCCCCTGAGGGGTGGAGGCCCGACGGGCTGCTGCAGCTGCTGTCCACCGATTACAAATTCGCCGTCAGTTTTGGTATTTTGCTGATCGTGCTTGTGTTCCGGCCCAGGGGCCTTATGCGCGGGACATCGGCATGAAGGGGGTGCTGAAGGGGGTAGTACCCGGGCCACCTGTGCTGTTTGCGCTGGTTGCCTGCCTGTTTATCGGCACCGGCGTTGTGTACTCCTGGAACACGGCCCTGACGATCTTTAACATGGGCCTTGTCAGCGCGATCATGGCCCTGGGCGTGAACATGCAATGGGGCTATGCGGGCATGTTCAACGCGGGCATCATGGGCTTTGTGGCCCTTGGTGGCCTGGCGGTGGTTGTGACCTCTGTGCCGCCGGTGCCGGCGGCCTGGGCAGCGGGCGGGGGGCAGGTGCTTCTGGGCTTGGCCTTTGGGGCCGCAACGATTGCGGGCGCGGTTCTGGTTTGGCGTCGCATGGCAGCGGGACGGTTGCGGGGATTTGCGGTTGCTGCCATCCTGATTGCGGGCTTTTTCATCTTTCGTTCGGTCTTTGATCGCGGGGTTGCGGCGGTGGAACGCATCGAGCCCGCGTTGACGGGGTATCTTGGCGGGCTCGGGCTGCCGGTTCTGCTGGCCTGGCCCGTGGGCGGGGTGCTGGCGGCCGGTGTGGCCTGGATTATCGGCAAAACGGCGCTTGGCCTGCGGTCGGACTATCTGGCCATTGCCACGCTGGGGATCGCCGAGATCATCATCGCGGTGCTGAAGAACGAAGACTGGCTGGCCCGCGGGGTGAAGAATGTTACCGACATTCCCCGCCCGGTCCCCTATGAGGTGGAGCTTCAGGCCAGCGCGCATGTCCTGGCCCTGGCGGCGCGCCTGGGCGCGGACCCCGTGACGGTGTCCGCGATCATGGTCAAATTGTCCTATGGCGGGCTTTTCATCGTGGTTCTGGTGGCCCTGATCTGGCTAAGCGAGAGGGCCCTGCATTCGCCCTGGGGCCGGATGATGCGCGCGATCCGTGACAATGAGGTCGCGGCCGCAGCGATGGGCAAGAATGTCGGGGCGCGGCACCTGCAAATCTTTGTCCTGGGCTCGGCCGTTTGCGGCCTGGCGGGGGCGATGATGACCACGCTTGACGGCCAGCTGGTTCCCGGCAGCTATCAGCCCCTGCGCTTTACCTTTCTGATCTGGGTGATGGTGATTGTGGGCGGGTCCGGCACCAATTGGGGGGCGGTTCTGGGGGGATTCCTGATCTGGTGGCTGTGGATCATGGTGGAACCCATCGGGCTTTCGATGATGGAGATGATCACCGCCGGCATGGCCCAGGGGAGCGCGCTGCGCGATCACCTGCTGGGCAGTGCGGCGCATATGCGCCTGCTGACCATGGGGGTGGTTCTGCTGCTGGTGCTGCGCTTTAGCCCCCGTGGTCTGATCCCCGAACGCTGAAAAGGCCACGGTGCGGACATTTTCAGGTTTCCGGTTCTTGACAGGGGCAAGGGGAACGATATGACGATGCCGGGGCCCGTTTGAACGAGCCCGTTTGAACGCGGGGGACAGGCACCGACTGCGGGGGAATGCGTTATGTGCGCCGTTCGTTTTTTCGTTTTTGTGCTCGCGGTGGCGGCACTTGCGGGCCCAGGCCAGTCCGAGGAGTTTCGGTATCCGGGGCTTCTTGAGACCTATCGCAATGGCAATGATCTGATGAAGGGTCATCTGGAACGGACTACGGTCGGGGGCACGATTTCCGGTACCGGAACCGTTGCGAAAGTGCGCGAATGCGGCTTTTGGGATGTGCATTGTACGGAAGGATACCGTGTTTTGCTGGACGATGGAGAGTCACAGGTCATCCTCTACTATCCCTTGCGCAGTCTTGGTCGCCTGATGCGCCTGGATGTCGGCAGCCGGCACACGTTTCGGCAGTGCCGCATCGTTGAACTTGCCGATTGGGGGTTCAATCAAACCGTGTATTGCAATATGGAACGATTCTGAATCGCAGGGGCGCATCCATGCCCCTTGCCGCGCTTTTGTCCCCGCTTCTTTTTGCCCCGGCTCAGCCCCAAGTGAAGTAGAAGTCGAAATATCCGTTTTTCAGCTCTGTCACGCCTTCCAGCGTGATCGAACCCCGGTTGTCAAAGGTGATAATCGTGTCCCGGTCTGTTTACCCGAATTTCATATCCTCGAAATTAAGGATACCTGTACCCCCCCCCCATGCAGGGAGATGAAATCCCCGCCAGTCCTGAAATCGGTGATCACGCCTTTGCCGAAATTCTTCCTGAACAGGAAGGTATCGGCCCCCGCACCGCCGGTCAGCGTATCTTTGCCCAAGCCACCGTTGCGGTGTCTGCCGGACCCCATCGCGGGCAACGCCCGGCACCCGCGCTGCGGCGGTGGCCTCCCCCCCCTTGGGCCTTGGTGCCGGGGCGGGGGCCCTTGCGCTGGTTTGCGGATTCTATGCCCCGGTGCGGCGCAAATCAACACCGCTTTCCGGGGTTCCCCCCAAGCGGTTTTGATGTTCCGGCTCAGAACACAAAGTCCTCTGTCGTCAGGGCCGTGTGGTCCACGCCCTCCAGTGTGATGCTGCCACCAGCCCAGGTAACAACCACAGCACTGCCTTTATCAGCAATGGCCAAGTCATCAAACCCGACATCGCTTGCAGTGATGTGAATC
>JACONJ010000017.1 GCA_014323785.1 Paracoccaceae bacterium
CGGGCGCAGGAATGTCTTGCTTGCCCGTGGCACGGGGTTGGGTGTAGGGTCAACGGGTCGCCTGAACGCAAAGGGACGTCTTTATGGCAGATGGGAACGACACGCACACCGGTACCCCCCCCCACGGCGGCACCGAAACCACGACGGCGGCGGGTGCACCCCACCCGCCCACGGACCCCTATGCCATTCGGCCCCGCCCCCACAATACCCCCCGGCCCCGGCGGCTTGTCATCGCGACGATGAAGGATGAAGGCCCCTACATCCTGGAATGGGTTGCCCATCACCTGAACCTGGGCTTTGACGGCTTTGTCATCTTCTCCAATGATTGCACCGATGGCACCAACCTGATCCTCAACCAGCTGCACAAGATGCGGATCATCCAGCACTTCGACAACTCCGCCGGACTGTATAGGGGTAGCCCCGAGTGCAATCGTCAGACACGTGCCTACCGTCGCGCCCGCCGCCTGGATGTGGTGCGGCAGGCGGATTGGGTGCTGGTCATTGATGCGGATGAGTTTCTGAACATCCACGCGGGCGATGGCAGCCTGGATGCCCTGCTGGAGGCGGTCCCGGCGCATACCGATGCGATCTCGGTCAACTGGCGCCACTTTGGGTCCGCCGGGCAACGGAACTTTTACCCTGCCCCGGTCACCCGGCGCTTTACCCGCGCCCAGGATGTGGTGACCTCAACCGAAGTGAAACGGGCCTTGAAACACAAAACCCTGTTCCGGCCCCGATCCTTTCCTTATGGCTTTAACGCACACAGGCCCGACCATAAAAAGATTGACCTGGCAGACATTACCTGGATCAATTGCAATTGGCAGCATCCGGAACGTCTGTTGGAGTGGCCTGGGAAGAGGAGTATACCGGGGTTTTACATGTATGGGCTTGCCCAAGTAAACCATTACGCGGTCAAGTCGCGCAAGGAATATCTTTTGCAACAGGTGCGTGATGACGCGCGTTTCGGGGAACGCGACTTGACTTATTGGAAGCGGCTCGATATGAACGCGTGTGAGGATTGCACGATTCGCTCGGGCGATTTAGAGGGTCGCATCGCCGCGCTGTTGCAGGATGCAGACCTGTGCGCCCTGCACAACGCAAGCCTGTATCAGACAGTGCGCAGGATGAATCACCTGGCGCGAGCACCGTCAAAACAGGGCTTTGTTGAGGGCAGGGTTCTGACCAAGGCCGAAGCCGCCGCCTTTACCCCGTACTACACCAAAGAAAGACGCAAGGAAATATTGAATAATAAAGAGAAGAGAGCACGCATGAAAAAACAGGCCGCGCAATTGCAACAGAAAAAAATCAATAACGGCTGAAATGTTTGAACAGCCCCGCTTTATCGGCATAGGTCAAATGAAAGCCGCAACCGGCTGGCTTTATAGCCACCTCTCAACCCATCCTGATGTGTGGATGCCAATTAAGAAAGAGCTTCATTTTTTCAATAGCGGGTTCCATTTCGGATCGACGCGCCGGATGTTTCGGGCATTCCTGATGGAACAGGCAGAGGACACATTGTTCGCGGATGAACTGATCTCGTCGTCAAGGCTCTGGCGCAACCAAATCTGCGGCCAGGATCAAACCGAGGCGTTAAAAGACAGGCTTCAGTGTGACTTCCACTTTTTTTCGCGGGCTTTGCTGTCTGCTGAGGCGATGAATCTTGAGCACAGCTCAAGGGGCAAAACGCCGGACTCGCGCTTGGTTCAGAGAGACTTTGCGTGGTATTCCAGCCTGTTTCCCGAAGATTGGGGCCTGACTGGTGAAATCACCCCCGCTTATGCAACCCTGGAGCGGGGCGACCTCTTGCGCATCAGGCGCACTTTCCCATCCACAAAGTTTATTCTTAATCTAAGGAATCCTGTCTCAAGGGCCATGTCACATTTGAACCATATGCTTCGCAGCAAAGACGATGGTGCTGATCCTGCGGACAAGGCTGTTCAAATGAGAACGCTTGACACCACCCCCGACATCATCAGGAAATCAAGGGTGACCGGTCTCCGCACCACATGGTTTGACCTGTTCACCGAGGATCGCCTTTTGGTAAATTTTTTTGATGATATTGTAGCACACCCTGACACCGTCCTGACGAAAGTTGCAGGGTTTCTTGGCATCGCGCCGGACAGGTTCCAGCAGCCTGCAGATCATAACCCCAAATCGCAATATCAAAAGTTTGACATTCATCCAGAGGTGAAAACCCGACTGGAAGAGATATTGCATAAAGAGGTGGTGGAATTCGACACGATACGGAATTCGACACGATACGGGAGGTGGCGCAGACGGGGACGTACTAACGAAACATAGCGGCCCGGTCAGAATCGCCATTTCAGTTCGGCACGGGGATCCTGCCAAAAATCGACGTGCGGCCGCGAACCTCAAGTGCCTTGCGTGACCTGGTGATCCTGCCATCCTGTGATGCCACGGATACGGGCGGTTCGGTCTTCAACAGCTTTTCCAGCACCACGATAGAGTCGTAAAATCGTACCGCGTTCAGCTCTCGTGCGATCTCGTGATACGGAAATATCTCATCCTGATCAGTGTACCAGCTGTGCAACTTGTCGACAAGCCGTTTGGCATATTCAATAAAGCTCGCCTCGTTGCGAAAACCGCCGCCGAAACCGGGCCAATAGCTTGTGTGCGTGTCCTCCACCAGATACAGCCCCTGATCCGAGAGATGGGGCCAGAGGTGTTCAAAACTGGTGATCTGCTGGTTCATCATGTGCCCGCCATCATCAATCACCACGTCGAATGGCCCGTGTTTCTGTGCCACGTCCGCCAGGAATGCAGGGTCCGTCTGATCGCCGATCTCCACGGTTGTGGCGGGTTCGGCGTGATCACGACAAGCGGGATCGATATCAACAAAGGCCAGCCGGGCATTGGGGCCAAAGTACCCTTTCCACATCGGGATTGACCCACCGCGATAGACGCCGATTTCAAGAAACGAAATGTCCTTACCCCTGAACCGGGCGAGTTCCCGTTCATAGATGGCAAAATAATGCATCCACTTAGTGATCATGCGATGGTCGGTGCGTTTGAGATAGTCGGAAAAATAGCTCATGCACGGCCCCCATTCTTTTGACATGACAAAGCCCCTTTGTTGCATGAGTTCTGCTGGTGTCAAGCGGTTTCCGAACGGCATGTGCGTGTGTAATCGAATGCAGTGATGAGGCCATGATTTTGTCCTTCTGCGTATTTTACGCAAGGAACTTGCGCTATTACTGGGTTTTGCGCAAAGGAAATGCAGATGATCGAGCTTGACGATATGGATTGCCGCCTCGTGCGGTTTCTGCAAAGGGACGGGTGGATGATCAATGCCGCTCTGTCCGGGGGCGGTGGTTCTTCCTCCCCTCGGCCTGTCACCGCTACAGCAACGGCTTGAGCGTGCGTGCGTCATTCGGGGTTACGTGTGGCCTTGGTTGATGCCCGCCTGATCCGGACAGGCCGATGAGCTGCTTGGCGCGCTTAAACGGGCCGTAGCCCGGGTGCCCGATGTTCAGGAATGCCACCTGATGGCCGAAAGTGCGGATCACCCTTTGAAGGTTGCCACCCGCGATACCGAGGATTTCGTGCGCATACACCGCCAGCATCCGGCATCTTTGCCCGTACGGGGGGGCGCGGATGTAATCAAGTTTCGGCTTGAAGACCGTGGTGAAGACCACGGCTTTGTCAGTCTAAACCGCGATACGGAGCATCGCGTAAAGCACGACCAGGCCCGCGATAATGGCCCATATCGAGTTTCTGGTCAGATATCCGGTCGCCAAGGCTGCGGCGGCGGCGGCCAGGCGCGAGGGGTCGGTTGTGCCGCCAGTTTCCACTGGCCACGACACCATCGGCGTGATCAGTGCGGGCAGCACCCCCACCGTGGTGTAGCGCAAATGGCGCAGCACGTGGGGCGGTACCGAACGGTTGCCAATGAGGCCCAGAAACGAAAACCGTATCAGAAAGGTGCCAATACCCAGAAGGATAATAATAAGCCAAGTCTCGGTGCTGCTGTAGATCATCAGGCGGTTTTTGTCTGGCTTTCCACCTTGGCCCCCACGACCATAGCGAGGGCTGCGGCCGGGATCACGCCAAGGTTGAAGGGAAGTGCGGCAAACAGGATCGCCATTATAACCGCCGTCAGGGCAGCAGCCACATGGGCAACAGTCCTAAGTGCCGGGGCCACAAGCGCGATAAATGCGATGGGTACCGCGAAATCAGGCGCAAAATCGGGCGGGAGTCGCGCACCCAGAACGGCACCCGCCCATGTCGCCAGATACCACATCGGGCAGATCGGTGTGGCCGTGCCCAGGAAGAAAGCCACTTTCTCCGCCAACGGACGGTCCGGCTGCGCTTCATACTCCAGAGCACCCAGAGCATAGGTTTGATCCACATTGAGATAGGCCACCAAAACCCGCTGCCACAGCGGTGCCCGACCCAAATGCGAAGCCAGGGCCGCAGAATACATTGCCATGCGCAGATTCACCGCCAAGGACGAGGCCAGGATGATGAAGATCGGTGTGTTTTCTGTCATCAACTGTAGGGCGACCAGTTGTGACGCACCCGCGATGACCAGAACCGAAAAGCCCATGACTTCGGCCAGATTCAACCCCGCCTCGGTTGCGAGCACGCCGAACACCCCGCCAAAGGGCACGATCATCAGCAGAAACGGCAAACCGGCACAGACACCTTGCCAATAGGCACTTTGGGGGCTGATACTTGACATGAGAAGGCTTTACAGTGGCCATCGACCCGTACTATACAAGGCATCCAGGAGATGCAAATGAGTGTTCCTGATCCGATGGATCACGGCTATATCATTGCCCCCAACCCTGCCTGTGCAGATTTGTCGCGGCGTGTGCAGGGGGTGGATGAAACGGGTGCAGAGGCTGCGCTTTCGGTAGTTGAGGAACGGCCCCTGACCATCTATCTGAACCGCCGCGAAATCGTTACCGCGATGACAATCAGGGATTATCCCGAATACCTCGCGCTTGGGTTTCTGGCCAATCAGCGCATGCTGTGCCCATCCGATAAGGTGACGGGCATTGATTATGACGCCGAGTCAGAGGTGGTCGTGGTCCGCACGGCCATTGAGACCGACCACGAGGAAAAACTTGCCAGGAAAACCCGTACCAGTGGCTGCGCTGTCGGCACCGTCTTTGGCGACATGATGGCGGCAATTGAGGGGCACCGCCTGCCGCCCGCGCCGCTTCGGACCAGCTGGCTTTATGCCCTGTCGCACAAGATCAACCGCACCCCCAGCCTGTATCTGAAGGCTGGCGCGATTCATGGCACGGTGCTGTGCCAAGGGGACCGGCCGCTTGTCTATATGGAGGATGTCGGACGCCACAACGCCGTCGATAAGATCGCCGGATGGATGCGCGCCGGGGGGGCGGAAGCAGGGGACAAGATTATTTATACCACCGGGCGATTGACGTCGGAAATGGTGATCAAAACCGCACTCATGGGTATTCCGATCCTGGCCTCACGCTCGGGCTTCACGGCCTGGGGGGTAGAGATTGCCAATCAGGTCGGTATGACGCTGATCGGACGGCTGCGGGGAAGGCGGTTCCACTGTCTTTCCGGGAAGGAACGCCTGATCTGCGATGCCGACCCTGCCACCGTAGCGGAAGATGATCGAAAACACCACCGCAAAGGGGCCGGGGCGTGACCGAAAGCAAGCATCCTGTTCATGGGCAGGCGCGAGATTGCGGCGTTTGCCCTCGCCCCCGGAAACCGTAGCCGAAGCGTTTGCCAGAATGCAGCACTGGCATCAGATGGCAGCAGGTGAAGGATGACCGCCGATGGCGTGATCCTTGCGGGTGGCTTGGCCCGGCGTATGGGCGGTGGCGACAAGGGGCGCAGTCTTTTGGGGGGGCACAGCCTACTTACGCGCGTGATTGAGCGGTTGGCTCCTCAGGTCGGGGTCATAGCACTAAACGCCAATGGCGACCCGGACCGGTTTTCCGATCTGGGGCTGCCGGTTCTATCCGACAGCGTTGGCAGCTACCTGGGCCCATTGGCAGGCGTCCTGGCCGGGCTTGACTGGGCGGCGGGGGAAGGGGTAGGCCATATCGTCACCGTTGCGGCAGACACACCTTTTTTCCCGACCGATTTAGCCGAACGATTAGTTGCAGCCGCGGGGTTGGGAGGGCTTTGTGTAGCGGCCGCCGAGGCACCTGATGGCAAACCGATCCGTCACCCCACCTTCGGGTTATGGCCCGTCGCGTTGAGGGACGATCTGCGCACGGCACTGGAAGACGGGGTGCGCAAGGTTGTGCATTGGACAGACAGCCACGGCGCGGCAACGGCAGTCTTCCCTTCTGATCCGTTCGATCCGTTTTTCAATGTCAACACGCCGGAGGATTTGACCTTGGCAGAGGCGATGCTGCCATGAATCTCTGGGGGGTCACGGGGTGGAAAGATACAGGTAAGACCGGGCTGATGGAGCGCCTGGTGGCCGAGTTCAGTGCGCGGGGGCTGAAGGTCTCAACAATCAAACGCGCGCATCACGGCTTTGATGTGGACCAGCCGGGCAAGGACAGCCATCGCCACCGTGTCGCCGGCGCACAAGAGGTGCTGCTGTCCTCGGCCAATCGTTGGACCCTGATGGCCGAGTTGCGGGGCGCGGGGGAACCAGTGCTGGATCATCTTTTGTCCAGGCTTTCACCAGTTGATCTGGTGCTGGCCGAGGGGTTCAAGCGTGATTGTCATCCGAAGATCGAAACCCATCGATCTGCTGCTGGTCATTCCCTTCTGGCCACCGGGAATCCGACCATCCGCGCTGTTGCCAGCGACAGTGTGCTGACGCTTGATCGCCCGGTTTTTCACCTTAATGATACAATCGGTATCGCCAATTTCATCGCCACGGAGCTGGGGCTGTGAGTGGTTTTGACAAGGTCGGCGTCGTGGATTGGTCCGCGGCCTCGAAATGCTTACCGACCAAGCCATCAAAGGATGCGATCTGGCTGGGCCTGGCACGGGGCGGGGCCGTGGAGCCACCGCACTATTTCCGAAGCCGGGCGAAAGCAGAGGTACATCTTGTCACCTTGATTGAAGCAGAGGAGAGTGCAGGCCTCCGCCTGCTTTTGGGGTTCTGTTTTCCCTTCGGTTACCCTAAGGGGGTTGCCAAGGCCCTGACTGACCGTGCCGATCCTTTCGCAGTCTGGGCGTGACTTTTGGCGCGGATCACGGATAATGCCGCGAACCGCAACAACCGCTTCGATGTGGTCGCCGAGATGAACCGCATCTTTCCCGGGCTGAGGCCGTTCCGGGGTAAACCAGATCGTGACCGCTGGCCTGATATTCCCTGTCGCAAGGCATGGATCGCATATTCCGACCCGCCCGAATGGCGACAGTACGATCTGGTGGTCAAGACGTCGTCAAGCTGTTTTCAATTGTGCTTCCCGCCGACCGTTGGATTTCAGGTTCTAATGGGACTACAGATGCTACACAGGTTGCGGCGAACGCCAGGCGTTGCGGTATGGCCTTTTCAGGGTTCGCCATCAGCCCTGGTTGTGCTGGCCGAGATTGAGACCGGTCTCGTTGATTCGGCGGTCAATATCCTCCGCGATTTGATCCTCGATGCGGTTCAGGTGGCACGCCTGTTAATGACACTGTCAGGGTTGCCCAAGGCGGAACTGGTCGCTTGGATGGCCACGCTGCCCGAGTCCGCGCAGGAGGGAGCCTGGGTTCTTGGTACAGGTCAAGACAAAAGGCGGGCGGAATTGGCACAGGGCGATTTGCCGACGTACATCATCGTGGTAGCCACGCGTTGGATCGCAAAATGCGTGGCACACTGAAGCCGCCGCGCCTGCGGGATAACTGCTTTGCCTTGCCACAGGGTGTGGACTGGATTCCTGTGTCAGAGGCACTGACGCGGTTAGAGACAGCACTTACCCCGGTGGTTCAGTCCGAAACCCTGCTTGTGGATCAAGCCGCCGGGCGAGTGTTGACCGAAAATCTGTCAGCAAAGCGCGCCACCCCCCCGCATCCGAACGCGGCGGTGGATGGCTACGGTTTTGCCCATTGCGCCACAGGGTACGGGCCACAGTATTTGCCCCTGGTTAAGGGCCGCGCAGCAGCGGGGCATCCTTATGCGGGTACAGTACCCAAGGGTTCGGCACTGCGCATTCTGACTGGTGCGCCCTTGCCCGAAGGTGTGGATACCGTAGTGCTGGAAGAAGATTGCACGATTGATGGTCAGGCAATCGCCTTTCACGGCCCCATCAAACCTGGTACCAACACCCGTTGCGCGGGAGAGGATCGAGCAAAAGGTGTTCCCATCCTGACTGCGGGCCATCGCCTGCGTGCGCCTGATCTGGCACTTTTGGCAGCAACAGGGCACGAAGCAGTGCCGGTGCTTCGGCCGTTGCGCGTGGCGGTGATGTCCACGGGGGATGAGTTGCGCGACCTTGGTGGAGCAACCGAGCCGGGCCATGTTTTCGATGCCAACCGCCCGATGCTGCGTGCGCTTTTGACCAGATGGGGGCATGAGGTGATCGACCTCGGTCGCTGGCCCGACAATCCGGATTCCATCCGCACAGCCCTGGATCAGGGGGCGAGAGCTGATGCGATCATGACATCTGGCGGGGCCAGCGCGGGCGAAGAGGATCATATATCGGCACTCCTTCAGGCCGAAGGTCGGCTTCATGCGTGGCGCATCGCACTAAAACCGGGACGCCCCCTGGTTCTGGCCCAGTGGCACGGCACACCGGTGTTCGGGCTGCCGGGAAACCCGGTGGCTGCCTTTGTCTGCGCACTGCTCTTCGCGCGCCCGGCACTGGAGCTGATGTCCGGTGCGGGGTGGTCCTCGCCGTTGCGCTTCACCGTCCCGGCGGCTTTTGCGAAATCAAAGAAGCCAGGCCGGACAGAATATCCCCGTGCACGCCTGACCTCGCGGGGGGAGGTCGAGGTCTTCACTTCCGAAGGGTCTGGCCGTATCTCTGGCCTGTCCTGGGCCGATGGGTTGGTAGAACTGCCGATGGAGGCGGCCGAGATCACGCCAGGGACCGCAGTAACCTATCTGCCCTATGCCGGGTTCGGGCTGTAGTGTCCGGGTTTGCCCACTTTGTCAGTGTTCCCTCGGAACCCATCAGGTGCCACGCTTCGGCGTCTTCCTGCCTTTTCCGTTCTTGCCGGTTTCGCTGCCTTGCCTTGCTCATCGTATCGATTCCCAATAATCGATCATGCATTCGTCGCGCATACTTGCTAATTCACCTGCCAATCCCTTAAGACCTGCCTCTCTCCTGCTTGTCACCATAGAGGTGTAGAATTGGTCGTCTGTCATCATATTATGTAATATGTCAAGACCTAAAGCACCGCCCAAAATTTGATCTCTGGTCGCCTCACTTAATGGTATGCTTTTTATGCATATCACAAGTCCTTCCGCGTCCCCCCCTATGCTGTGCGTTCAGGGGTGCAAGTGGCGTAGATACGAACACAGCAAGCATTGCTGCGGTTGTGAGTGTTATGTGTTTCATCGGTTCTGGTCCTTCTTGGTTGTTCCTTGCGGCGTAGCCGCGCCTGTTATACCCTTCACCGCGTTAGCGGCGTCCTTGTGCGGTTCCTCATGATATATCATGGGACCGCTCCTTGGCAAGGGCAAGGCGGCAAACCTGCCGCCGGGACCGTGTCCTTCTTGTCCTGTGGTTCTGTTGTCAGCCAGACCGCCAGCCACTCAGCGAATTCCGTGTGCATGTCCCTGTTGCACCTCTATGTGTCCGTAACTGGTTTCCACGTATACCAGACCTCGAAGGTAGCCCTGTGCCGGATTCGGGCTGTAGTATAACATGCCAGGTGCCGGAAGAAATGCGGGCGGGTGCTTTGTAGCGACATCAGACATAGGAGACCTTGACGATTTCGTAACCCTTTCTACCGCCCGGTGTATCCACCTCGACACTGTCACCTTCGTCCTTGCCGATCAGAGCGCGAGCCAGGGGCGATTTGATGTTAAGACGCCCGCCCTCGATACTGGCTTCCGTCTCTCCCACGATTTGATAGGTCTGTTCCTCTTCGGTGTCTTCGTCTACCAGTTTGACCGTGGCACCAAATTTGATCGGACCGGAGAGCGTTCTGGGGTCAATAACCTGCGCCAAACTCAACATCCCCTCCAACTCCTTGATACGTCCTTCGATAAAAGATTGCTTTTCGCGGGCCGAATGGTACTCGGCGTTTTCCGACAGATCTCCATGCGCACGCGCCTCGGCAATCGCCTGGATAATCGCCGGACGTTTGATCGTTTTCAGTGTCTTCAGCTCATCATCCAGCACCTTGTGGCCACCGGGAGTCATCGGAATCTTGTCCATGATTCTGTTCACATCGTTAGGGAAAATCGGATCGAAGCCCCAATGTTCAGGGCAGAGTAACGCGTGTTCAAAGGGGTTCAAACGGCCCGGGGGTGAAATTCGCCTGTGCCGCGGTATCTTTCGCCTCATCCTTATCGCCTGGTGGAATGGGATCACCATCCGCACCGCAGGCGGCAAGCCCGGCCAGAAGCGTGAAGATCAGCAAAAGCCGTGTCATCATTGTCCCATCATCTCTTTCCAACGCGCAATCTGTGCGCGGACCCGGCTGGGCGCGGTACCGCCATAGGAGGTGCGCGATGCCACCGAGTTTCGCACACCCAACACATCAAAGACCTCAGCGGTGATCGCGCTGTGGATACCCTGCATCTCCGCCAGCGATAAATCAGGCAGGTCACACTCTTTGTCCTCGGCCAGTTTCACCAGGACACCGGTGATATGGTGGGCCTTGCGAAACGGCATGTCCAGCGTGCGGACAAGCCAGTCAGCCAAGTCGGTCGCCGTCGAGAAACCCGAGGCCGCCGCCGCTTGTAACGTGGCGCGGTTGGCTGTCATGTCGCCCACCATGGCAGTCATCGCCGCCAGACCCAGAATCAGGCTGTCGGCGGCGTCAAAGACCTGTTCTTTATCCTCCTGCAAATCCTTGGAATAGGCAAGCGGCAGGCCCTTCATCACGGTCATCAAGGCAACATTCGCCCCTAGGATCCGCCCAATCTTGGCCCGGATGAGCTCCGCCGCATCAGGGTTCTTTTTCTGCGGCATAATCGAGGATCCGGTAGAGAACCGATCCGACAGGGTGATAAAGCGGAACTGGGCCGAGGACCAGATCACCAGCTCCTCAGCGAACCGGCTCAGATGTACCGCGCAGATCGAGGCGGTGGCCAGAAATTCCAGCGCAAAATCCCGGTCGCTAACCGCATCGATCGAGTTGGCCGCGGGACGATCAAAGCCCAGGGCCCTGGCCGTCATCCCACGGTCAATCGGGAAGGAGGTGCCAGCCAGCGCGGCGGCCCCCAAGGGGCATTCATTCATCCGTACCCGCGCATCGCGCATACGGGACAGGTCGCGCCCAAGCATCTCGACATAGGCCATCATGTGATGGCCCCAAGTGACGGGCTGGGCCGTTTGCAGATGCGTGAAGCCGGGCATGATCCATTCGGCCCCGGCTTCGGCTTGGGACAGAAGTGCCCGAATCAACGCCTCCAAGCCTTGCACCGCGGCATCCAGCTGATCCCGAACCCACAGTTTAAAATCAGTGGCTACCTGATCATTCCGCGACCGTGCGGTGTGGAGTCGCCCTGCGGGTGCCCCGATGATCTCTCGCAACCGGGCTTCCACATTCATGTGGATATCCTCCAGTGCGGTTGAAAAGGTAAAGGTTCCGCCCTTGATCTCTGACCAGATCGTGAGCAGCCCTTCCCGAATCGCCTCGGCGTCTTTATCATTCAGGATGCCCTGATGGGCAAGCATTGCCGCATGGGCACGGGAGCCGTCAATGTCTTGACGGGCCAGGTGCCAGTCAAACCCTATGGAGGCATTGATCGCTTCCATGATCGCGTCTGGTTCAGCGGTGAACCGCCCGCCCCACATTGCGTTAGATGTCCGACCCGTCATGTTGTTACCCCAAGCAGAGGAACCAGCCCCCATGATCCGAGGCGCGTTTTTTACCGTGCTTTACCTGGCCCTGGCGTTTGGTGCAAATGCCCGGAGTCTGGAGGCGTTGCGCACGGGTGCTATGCGCAGCCTGGTGTTTCACGCAACACCCGTGCCTGTATCACAAACTCCGTTCACGGATATGGAGGGGGAGGAGCACTTGTTGTCCGACATGCAGGGACACTATGTGCTTTTGAATTTCTGGGCAACATGGTGCGCACCATGTCGACATGAGATGCCGTATCTCAACACGCTTCAGCGTGAGCTGGGCGGAGAGGATTTCAAAGTTGTCACGATCGCCACGGGCCGCAATCCGCCCCCCGCAATCCGCCGGTTCTTTGAGGAAGCCAGCCTTGATGCGCTGCCGATGTATCGCGATCCGGGGCAAGAGATCGCGCGGGATATGGGCGTGTTCGGTTTGCCAATCACCGTCCTGATCACACCTGGGGGGCAAGAGATCGCGCGCCTGCAGGGCAATGCGGACTGGGCCAGCCCGGAGGCCATGGCACTGTTGCGGGCGTTGATCGCGGGGGGCAACTGATGCTGTCTCTTGGAACCTATCAGTGCGCCTGCGTGGCTCCTTGGCATAGTGGCATAGCGGGCTGCGTAATGACAACATGATCATTGATCAATCCCCTGCCGCACCCTGGCATCCCCGATGATTGCCTCGATCCTACCGCGATGGCGGATGATGTCGGTGGTTCGCCGCAGTTGCGTGACCTCCACCTCTCCCAGGTGGCGATCATGTTGGGGTCAAAGCCCCGAAATGCGGCATGGAAATTTCTGTGATTCATCAAGATGGTCATCCAGTTCAGACCCGCGTTGAACCCATCATGAAATTTAGCTTTTTCAAAGCGCATGGCTGTCATATTTCGGCATCGGCGTCGTGATGGGCAACTTAGATCGGGGGCCACCACACCAGCCGCATCGCCTGATCATCAGGTCGCCCTTTGCCGAAGTTGCCAAATAGAGCGAAACCACCGCGGGCGTTGATTACCTTTAGGGCTATGGCTTCGCTGCCCTCTGGATTAAAGCCACCACGAAAGGGGCACAGGCAAACGGGGCCACAGGGATCGCGGGCCATATCCGCACAGATGCCTCCACACCCCTGGTTGAGTTTCTAGAGCGACTGAGGCACCCTGTCAGTTGTGCCGGTGTTCATTATAGCCTACCATTAAGATTAATCGCAACCCGTCGCTTGTCTCTAGGGCTTGTACCCCATATACTGACAACGTCCATTACGGAAGGGATCCCCCCCATGACAAATGTCGTTATTGCCTCCGCTGCCCGGACGCCAGTTGGCAGCTTCCTTGGTGCCTTCGCGAATACCCCTGCCCACGACCTGGGCACCGCTGTTCTCGAGGCCGTGGTGAAACGCGCGAGCGTTGACAAATCCGAAGTGTCCGAGACAATCTTGGGCCAAGTGCTGACAGCCGCCCAGGGCCAGAATCCGGCCCGTCAGGCGCATATCAACGCGGGTCTGCCGCAGGAAAGTGCAGCTTGGGGAATCAATCAGGTCTGCGGTTCGGGCCTGCGTGCAGTGGCACTCGGTGCACAACACATCATGCTGGGTGATGCCGATATCGTGGCCGCTGGCGGGCAAGAAAGCATGTCGCTTTCGCCCCATGCCGCGCCCCTGCGCCAAGGTCAGAAGATGGGCAACATAAACTACACTGACACGATGATCAAGGATGGCCTGTGGGATGCGTTCAACGACTATCATATGGGCCAGACAGCGGAAAACGTCGCCGAAAGATGGCAAATCAGCCGTGAACAGCAGGATGAATTTGCCGTCGCCTCGCAAAACAAGGCCGAGGCCGCGCAGAATGCTGGCAAGTTCGACGATGAGATCACAGCCTTCACCGTTAAGAACCGTAAGGGCGACATCATCGTTGATAAGGATGAGTATATCCGCCATGGTGCGACAATCGAGGCGATGCAGAAGCTGCGCCCGGCCTTTGCCAAAGGGGGCAGCGTGACAGCGGCCAGTGCCTCGGGGCTGAATGACGGCGCGGCAGCAGTGCTGCTGATGTCGGCGGAAACGGCCGAAAAGCGGGGCATCCAACCCTTGGCGCGCATCGCCAGCTACGCCACCGCGGGGCTTGATCCGTCGATCATGGGCGTCGGCCCGATTTATGCCAGCCGCAAGGCCCTGGAGAAAGCGGGCTGGACGGTGAATGATTTGGATCTGGTGGAAGCTAATGAAGCTTTCGCGGCCCAGGCATGCGCAGTGAATAAGGATATGGGCTGGTCCCCCGAAATCGTGAATGTGAACGGAGGTGCCATCGCCATTGGCCATCCAATCGGCGCGTCCGGCTGCCGGGTTCTGAACACGCTTCTGTTTGAAATGCAGCGCCGCAAGGCCAGGAAGGGTTTGGCCACTCTATGCATCGGCGGCGGTATGGGTGTGGCACTTTGCGTTGAACGCGACTGATCTGAATCAAGGCGTTGCGGGGACGCACCGCCTAATCCCTTATAAGGTCCGGCGAACGGATGGGCGTTTCTTTGAAGGAGGTAGAAAAATGGGACGTGTTGCACTGGTCACCGGCGGCAGCCGGGGCATCGGAGAGGCCATATCAAAGGCATTAAAGGCCGAGGGTTACAAGGTTGCCGCAACCTATGCCGGCAATGACGAAAAGGCCACCGCCTTTACTAAGGCGACTGGCATCAGAACTTATAAATGGAACGTGGCCGATTATGATGCGTCTGCCGCGGGAATCGCCCGGGTTGAGGCCGATTTGGGCCTGATCGAGGTGATTGTTGCCAATGCGGGCATCACCCGCGATGCGATGTTCCATCGGATGACGCCGGAACAGTGGAATGAGGTGATCGCGACGAACCTGACGGGCGTGTTCAACACTGTTCATCCAGTTTGGCCTGGCATGCGGGAACGGAAATTCGGCCGTGTCATCGTGATCTCCTCGATCAATGGCCAGAAAGGTCAGGCTGGTCAGGTCAATTATGCTGCAACAAAGGCTGGCGATCTGGGCATCGTTAAATCCCTGGCACAGGAAGGTGCACGGGCGGGGATCACCGCCAATGCGATCTGCCCTGGTTATATCGGAACTGAAATGGTCCGGGCGATTCCGGAGGACGTTCTGAACTCCAGGATTATCCCGCAAATCCCCGCGGGCCGGTTGGGTAAACCAGAAGAGATCGCCCGCTGTGTCAGCTTCTTGGCATCGGACGATGCAGGCTTCATCAACGGTTCCACCATCTCGGCCAATGGTGCGCAATTCTTCGTCTGATTTCGGAATTTTAGGGTTTAACATACCCCCACCGTAAAAGCGGCGGGGTGCCTTTTACCTGATCGGGCACTGGCGCGGGGAGTTCTAAATGGAGATGTGCCTTTTCCTGCCCAACGACAAGCGAGACGTTTCAACAGCCGGTTAATCTCTATTCGGGAAAGGATGGGCAAATGCCTGCCCCCACTGGCCGCATCACGCGCTTTATGAAAGGAAACCCGTTTACAAATTCTAATTGCCTTGGCGATTGTCTTATTGTTGTTCGTTTGTGCGGGCACATACAGGGTATTGTGCGCGGTACAGGGCAGCATATCAGTCACGACTTCTCCGACCTTCCCCGCTACAACGTGACTGGTACCGCAACTCTTCCACTTCTTGGGGACATACCCCGAGATTGAGTTGCCATTTTCGGCCGCGTTCCATGATATTTTGTTTTGAACCGGACGATGTTGATGTGGCAAGCCTTGCCAAGGTGCCGCTGTTGGATCAACGGGATAGGTTCCTGAAACCAGCGATTGACACAGCTGCGGCAGGCAGGAGTGCGTTTTCGGTCCCACCTCCAAGGTTATGAGGCCGCGGAGCGGTGGCATAATCACGCACCCCCCAGATGTCCATGAAAAGGGTCAGCCGTCCAAGCGGCTGATCTCCTCTTTCAGGCGCAGCTTTTGCTTTTTGAGGTCGCGAATGGCAAGTTCATCCGTGCTTGGGCTACGTTGGGCTTCTTCGATTTTCCTCGAGAGGATTTCGTGCTTCTTCCGCAGTTCCTGAAGATGGGCATCCAGTGACATCCGCTATCCCTCCTGTCAATATAACCATGTGTCCCATTGCACCATAAGAAGTGAGTCGTGTCACGCGGCAACTGTAGCGGGCAATCCTGAATTGGCCAGGTCAGTGCCGTGCGTCCCATGAAATCGCCGCGGCATCCCGCAGGATCGCTCCGGCCTCAATGCTGTAATCATCCCGGTCGCCATTATGTTCTGGACCGTCATGCATAACCATCGGCGGCAAGAGCGTGAAGGGTGCACCACCGGTTTTTTGCGCTTTGACCAGAACACGACTGGCTGGCCGACCGAAGCGGGCGGCCAAGGGTAGGACTGTCACCGCCCCAAAGCCGGGTTCAAGTGCGGCCAAAAGGCAGGGCAGACGATTCGCCGCCAGGATCACGGTCAGCCAGCCCTTTGGGCGTAGCCGACGCCGGGCGGTGTCGATCCAGATTGCCAGAGGCGTCGCCTCGCGCAGGGCCCCTTCGCGCCCGTCATCCTGTGCCGCGATCCCGGCACCGCTACAGAAATAAGGCGGGTTGGCAATGACGTGATCAAAGCCTTTTCGACGCAAATCATCGGGCAGCGCAGCCAAATCCGCGGTGAAGATTTGCATGGGAATCCCGGCCTCTTGCGCATTTCGACGGGCCAGATCGGCATAGACAGCTTGCCGTTCGACACCCATCAGCGTCAGATCACCCAAACGGACGGAGAGGCACAGGCTTGCCACTGCCACGCCGCAGCCAAGTTCCAGCACAGTGTCCCCGGGTTTTGCAGGGCAGGCCGCCGCCAGCAGGACTGGATCGGTCGCCGCACGATAACCGGCCTTCGGCTGCCAGGCCATGACACACCCACCCAGAAAGGCGTCATGGGTCAGCACTACTAACTCCACTGGCAGATTACTCTGTCACGGGCAGATCATTGTCGCGCAGAATGGCGCGGGCCATGAACGCATCCTCGCGCCGAACCATCAGGCGGCGTGGTAGAACACCAATGGATCCCTCAAGCACACTCATATGGACGTCCGTTTCAAACGCCTCTATATCTTCCCCAGACAGCAGTGCCGAAGCAAAGGCGATGATCGTCGGGTCATTGCTGCGTAGAACTTCTTGCATAATTGGGTATTTAGGCAAACCCGTCACGCTTGTCGAGAGAGAACCGCCACCGATGAGTTTGGATGAAGCCACAAGTAAACGGCATGATCGCCTGCATACCTATCTGGCCGAGGATTTGGATGCGGTTAATGCGCTGATCCATGCGCGGATGGCATCCGAGCATGCACCGCGTATCCCAGAGGTGACAGCACATTTGATCCAGGCGGGCGGCAAGCGTATTCGCCCGATGCTGACCCTGGCTGTCGCGCGCATGTGCGGTTATGCGGGCGACGCGCATCAGAAACTGGCCGCGACGGTAGAGTTCATCCACACCGCCACGCTTCTACATGACGATGTGGTCGATGAAAGCGCACGGCGGCGCGGGCGACCTGCGGCGAATCTACTCTGGGACAACAAATCGTCGGTCTTGGTCGGTGATTATCTGTTTGCCCGCGCCTTTCAATTGATGGTTGAGACCGGAGCCTTGACTGTGCTGGACATTTTGTCGAATGCGGCGGCCATCATCGCTGAGGGTGAGGTGCTGCAACTGGCTGCGACGCGGAACATAGCCACGCCCGAGGCGATCTATACCCAGGTGATCCGCAGCAAGACGGCGGCACTGTTCAAGGCAGCAACCGAGGTTGGTGGCGTGATCGCCGCTGTGCCTCAGGCACGGATGTGCGCCTTGGCGAGCTATGGCGATGCCCTGGGGATGAGCTTTCAGATTGTTGATGACCTGCTGGACTGGGGCGGCGCATCCGGCAAAATGGGTAAGAATACCGGCGATGATTTCCGGGATCGGAAGCTGACCCTGCCAGTGATCCGGGCTATCGCTCGTGCGGATGAAGCCGAGCGTGCCTTTTGGGTCCGGACCATCGAAAGGGGCCAGCAGGAAGATGCGGATTTGGATCACGCGATGGACCTGTTGCGACGGCACGGCACACTGGAAGAAACACGAGATGAGGCACTGCGCTATGCCGCCCTGGCCAAAGGCGCGATGGGGGAGATTCCGCTTCACCCCGTCCGCAACATGCTGATCGATCTGGCCGATTATGTGGTGGCGCGGGTAAGTTAGGCGCACCAAACAGGCACCACGCCTTACAAAACAGGGGTCGCTGTCACCCACCAACGCGGGTAGGCAGCCCTGATCGCTGTTGCGGCGCGGCAGGCAGCGGGTTCGGACGCGAAAACCCCGAAGCAGGTTGCGCCGGAACCGCTCATGCGGGCAAGAGCGCAGTACGGCTGGTCAGAGATCGCAGCCAGAGCGATGTCAATCCCAGGCGCAAGCGCACGGGCCGGGGCCTCCAGATCATTACGCTGGGTGCTGAGCCAAGCGACAAAATCATCGAACCCCTTCCAAGCAGGCGGGATGAGACCACTTCCGTCCACGGTCTTCATGCCTCTGAACACAGGGGCCGTTGGCATGGCGACACCGGGGTTCGCCAGGACCAACCAGATCGTGGGCAGAGCCGGGACTTTGGCCAAAACCTCGCCAATCCCGCGCATGCGCGTGGGGCGACCTGCCATGCAAACGGGTACATCGGCACCCAGCGCAAGAATCCGCTCACTCTTCGGCAAGGGCAAATTCCACAGTTCTGCCAGGCTAAGCAAGGCGGCAGCAGCATTCACCGATCCGCCCCCGATCCCCGCGGCATGGGGCAGGTGTTTTTCAAGGCATATTCGCACACCCCGCTGGCTGTCAAAGAGTGTGGCCGCTCGTAAAACCAGGTTCTCCGGCCCGGTCGGCACACCGGCAGCGCGGGGGCCCAGAACCTGAAGGCTGACATCCTGAGCGGGGGTGACATGCAGCCAGTCTCCCGTCCCCGCAAAGACTACCAGAGAGTCAAGCAGATGACAGCCATCCGCCCGGCGACCTGTCACGTGCAGCGCAAGGTTAATCTTGGCTGGCGCAAGGCGGCTTTGCGTCACTGGGTGCGGTCCGCGATAGATTCGAGCTCCAGCACCCGTGTCAGACCAAGCTCCAGCTTCAGGCGAATGCGCGCGGCCTCTTCCCTGGTCGGGTCGAAGGACAGCGCACGGTGCCATTGGAACTCGGCCTCTCGCCTGCGTCCAACCCTGTAATAGACATCGCCCAGATGGTCGTTGATGATCGGGTCATTAGGCCGCAGCCTGACGGCACGTTCCATCGGATCGACGGCATCTTCGAATCGACCAAGCCTGTACAGAACCCAGCCCAGACTATCGACGATGTAGCCCGATTGCGGTTCCGCCGCGACGGCGCGCTCAATCATATCCAACGCCTCATCCAGGTTGCGGTGCTGTTCTACAAGCGAATAGCCAAGGTAGTTCAGCACCTGCGGCTGGTCCGGGTTCAGTGCCAGTGCACGACGAAAATCACGCTCAGCTTCATCCCACCGGTTGTCGCGTTCCAGGCTGATGCCCCGGACATAGTAAAGGAACCAAGCGCGCGGCTGGTCAGGATCCATCAGTACCAGTGCATCGGAATAAGCCGCCGCCGCATCGGCGAAGCGTTCCTGACGGCGCAGCACATCGCCCAGCGCACCATGGACGGTGGCCAGATCCGGATGCATCCCGGCCAGGTCTTGCAGCAAGGCCGCGGCCGCGGCACCCTGACCCATGTCGAACATGGCTTCAGCTTGGCCAAGGCGCGCTGCAATACCCTTTGGCCCTTCCGACCTAACCTCGGCATAGGCATCAGCGGCCAAATGCGGGAGACCATCCTGGCGCAGCAAATCTCCGGCCAGGATCAAAGCATCGGAATGCTCATTGTCGATTCGGTGGGCGGCGCGGGTATAAAGCAGCGGCAGGGCCGCGCCGTTGTCGCCGCCCATCCCTTGGGCGAGGCTGAAGAATACTTCCGCCACGCCCGCCTTCGCATCAATCAGGAAGTCGTAGGGTCGGGCCGGATAGGCAACAATCAACTCTCGCAATTCCAGCAGCACCGGGTCAGCGGTAAGGCTGATTGTGTTATCGAGCAGCTCCAGTGCCGCGTCTTGCTGACCCAGCTGGACCAGAACCTGGGCGTGGGTCTGAATACCGCGCGTCGTTGCCTCAAGCGGGCCATAGGCTTCGCCCGACAAGATCACGTCAGCACCTTCGAAATCACCTGTTACGGCGCGGGCAAGTGCCAGATGGTATCGGGCGATCTCTGCCAGGGATCCACCTTCACCTTTGGCCAGCCCGGTGAAGCCGTCCACGGCCGCGCTCTTGTCCCCTTCGCCCAAATGCAGCCAGGCCAGGACCAACCCGTCGGCCAGATGCCCCACGCCGCGTCCTGCTTCGATCATCCCCTTTGCGGCGGCGAATTCGCCCTGTCGGGCCAGTTCAACCAGCTCAACCAGGTTTGCCAATTCCCGCCTCGGCGCATTATCTGGCAGTCGTGCGGCATTGTTCAGCGCGTGCTCCCATTGGCCCAGAGCGGCGTGGGCCAGGATGGCCCTTCCGATCAACTCTGCATCGTTCGGGTCGGTGATCAGGGCCTGTTCCAAATAAAAGGCAGCCTCTCGGTGATTGCCATCGATCACCGCCTGGCGCGCAGCAAGATAGGATCCCGCAATACCCGGCCTGGATTGCGCAACTGCGGGCATCAATACACCATGGGCCAGTGCGACAGCTATGGGCAGGACTGCAAGGCGCATGTCTCTCTCCACGTCGGGCGGCACAGCAGGTGACACCGCTGACCCAGATACTAGGCCCCTACCCTGGAATAGGCAATACACGATAATTTGAGTTCTGCGTGTCCGAAGGGTTCACACGAGTGCTGCCATCTATGGGCAACACTTTTTACTGACAAAAGATACCATGGGGCCGCACCCTGTATCAGGGGGTAACACAAGCTGATACCCCCAAGAGGGTCAGCAAGAGGATTACTACAAGGAAGGTGTTCCTTACGTGCTTGTGTCAGTTAGGCGGGAGTCTTTCGCAGGGCTGTCTCCGCCTTCAGAGTTCTTGTCAGCGATAAGCACGGCAATCAGGGCTAACAAGGCCAAAGGCCCATATAAGAGACCCAATACAAACCAAGCGAAAGGAGTATACCCTTTCCGATGGCTTGCTGCAAAGCCGCAGAAGATTGCACTGATAACAAGCAAGGACAGCAGATACAGAATCATGCCTGTCCCAAGCAGTGTAAAAATGTCTTCAGCGTACATAGTTTTCGATCTCCCTGGAAAGTTTAGGGGGGGGCAAGATGAGATTATCCCGCCCCGGATACTCCCGCTTACTGTCTTACTGTAGCGATGACAAATTCTTTCGGTTTAATAACGCGTCTCTCCTTTTTGCGTTTCCGAAGTGATCACATATTGGGATAATTCGGCCCATCGCCGCCCTGCGGGACGGTCCAGTGTATGTTCTGGGACGGATCCTTGATGTCACATGTTTTGCAATGCACACAGTTCTGGAAGTTGATGACAAAGCGCGGGTCTTTGCCATCTTCCCTGACCATTTCATAGACCCCGGCGGGGCAGTAGCGCTGCGCTGGCTCTGCATAATCCGGCCAGTTGACTGTGATTGGCACCGAGGCATCCTTAAGCGTCAGATGCACTGGCTGGTGTTCCTCGTGGCTGGTCATGGAAAAGCTGACATTGGTCAGTCGATCAAAGCTGATGATGCCATCGGGTTCGGGATAGCCGATCGGCTCAAAATCCTTCGCCTTGCCGGTGTGTGCGGCATCTGTCTTTTGGTGATGCATCGTGCCGAACAGCGTCAGACCGGTGATATTGGCAGTCCACATATCCATTCCGCCAAGCACCAGACCGCCTATCAGCCCGTGACGCGACCAAAGCGGTTTGACATTACGCACAGGCTTGAGATCCCCGGCGATAGGGCCAGAGCGCAGTGCGTTTTCGTATGCGTCCAGCACATCGCCCGCACGGCCCGCACGGATCGCTTCACAGGCGGCTTCGGCGGCAACCTTGCCCGACAGCATTGCGTTGTGGTTGCCCTTGATCCTCGGGACATTCACCAGGCCCACACCACAGCCTAGGATCGCCACACCGGGGGTCACGGCCCTGGGCATGGACTGCCACCCGCCTTCAGAAATCGCCCGTGCGCCATAGGCGATGCGTTTTCCACCCTTCAGAAGCGCGGCCACCATCGGGTGATGCTTGAACCGCTGGAATTCCATGTAGGGGTAAAGATACGGGTTTTCGTAGTTCAGATGGATCACGAAGCCGACATAAACCTGATTATTGTCCAAGTGGTAGATGAAGGATCCCCCGCCCGCGTTTTTCCCAAGCGGCCAGCCCATGGTGTGGGTTACTGTACCCTCGCGATGCTTTTCGGGGTCAACCTCCCAAATCTCTTTCAGCCCCAGGCCGAATTTCTGCGGATCGCGGCCCGCCGACAGGTTATATTTTGCGATCACCTCTTTGGTGAGTGAGCCACGAGCACCTTCGCCCAGGAAAACATACTTGCCGTGCAACTCCATCCCCGGTTCATAGTTATCTGACGGGGTGCCATCGCGGGTCTTGCCGAACTCCCCCGCGACAACGCCCTTCACCTTGCCAGTGTTGTCATAGACGATTTCGGAACAGGCCATGCCGGGGAAAATCTCCACCCCCAGATTCTCGGCCTGTTCAGCCATCCAGCGGCAGACATTGCCCATCGAGACGATGTAATTGCCGTGATTGTTCATCAGGCGCGGCATGATCGCGTTGGGAATGCGCAGGGCACCGGCTTCTCCCAGCAGGTAGAATTTGTCCTTGCGGACTGGCACGGTGACTGGTGCGCCCTTGTCCCGCCAATCTGGGATCAGCGCATCAAGGCCCGACGGGTCCAAGACTGCCCCCGACAGGATATGTGCGCCAACCTCGGACCCCTTTTCCAGCACAACAACAGTGATTCCGGGGTCCATCTGTTTCAGCCGGATCGCAGCGGCAAGGCCCGATGGCCCCGCGCCCACAATCACCACGTCATATTCCATCGACTCGCGCACGATCTTCGACATCGTCTTCATCCTCTCTGGCGGGCCTGAATCGCTCCCTGGACCGAAATAACGTAGCAGGCACCCGGCAAGGGGTAGCGCGACAACGGGCTGCGGGTCAATCGTAACGCGTTCTCATCTGGCCGTTTTGCAGTTTTTAAGCGGACGCAGGCAGGCTATCTAATCGCTGGTACTCCTTTGCATCCGGAACCTTGCCTTATGACTTATCCACGTTTGACCTACTTGACCCTTGCGGTGATCGGCACGGTGTGGCCGATGTATTATTTCGTCTCGTGGTTTGTGAAAAATGGCTGGTCGCTCATGGCGATGGTTGATGCATGGCACGCGAACACTGCAACCTCGGGGCTGGTCTGGGATTTGACCATCGCCGCCATCACCCTGACAATTTGGATCCTGACCGAGTCGATCCCCCGGCGGGATTGGCGTTCGCTGTTGTCAGTGCCAGCGATCTATTGCATCGGGGTTAGCTGCGGGCTGCCGTTGTACCTGTTTCTCCGGTCCCGCCCGCGCCGCCGTTGAGCGTATCGGCACCCGCGCGGGGGCGGCGATCTGGGGTTTATTTCGGGTTGCGCTACACCTCCTTCGATGATGCGTGCCTGCCCCGTGCCATAGCGGCACTTTTGCCGCCATACTGCCACGCCTCCGGCGCGGCCATCACTACCGCCGCATGACACACACGCTAATATCCGCGCAATGGGCCAGCCATGGCCTGTGCGCATCGCTACACGCCCGTCATGATTTCAGCCGGAAGCCCGTCCTGAACCACCACCAGCAGAGCACCATAGCAGCCAGACTTGCCAGGCTGGTGACACTCAGACCCAGCCAGGGCGAGCTGTCAGACACGCCCAGAACGCCAAATCGGACGCCGTCAATCAGGTAAAACATCGGGTTCCAATGTGTCAGCGTGTTAAGCCAGTCGGGCAGTGCCTCAATGGAATAGAAGGTGCCAGACAGAAAGCTGAGCGGGACTACGATGAAATTCGTGATCGCCGCGATCTGGTCGAATTTCTGTGCCACGATCCCGGCGGCAATCCCGACTGCGCCAATCATCACGCCCCCCAGAACCACAAAGGCGAAAGCCCAAACCGGATGTGCGACGCCCAGGCCGACAATGGGAAACATCACCGCCACGATGGCGATGGCAACCATGATGGCACGCACCGTTGCTCCGGCGATATAACCCAGAACCAGTTCCAAGGGGCTGAGCGGTGGCATCAGCGTATCAACGATATTGCCCTGCACCTTACTGATCACAATGGAACTGGAGGTATTGGCAAACGCATTCTGGATGACCGTCATCATCAGGATGCCAGGCACGATGAAATGCAGGAAACCCACACCCATCACATCGCCACGCTGCTGGCCGATGGCAAGCGAGAAGATCAGGATGAACAGACCTGCCGTGACCATCGGGGCCAGCAGGGTCTGGTTCCAGACTGTGACAAAGCGCATCACTTCCCGAAGGGCCAGCGTGTAGAGGCCCAGCCAATTCACCCGCCCGAATCGACGCACCCCCATGCCCTCGGGGGGCATTATTTGCGGCTTCCGCATGGTTTTGTTCCGTGTCGACTTTATTTGCCTTGTATTTGCCCGAAGGCGATATTATTGAGATACTTAAATTGCCAGTAAGGCAGCAGGATGCAAGGGTGGCCATACACTAGGCCACATGCAGAAAATGAGCAAGAGAGGTGACCATGTCATGGACCGATGATCGCGTTGAGCGGCTTAGGAAAATGTGGGACGATACCCAAAAAACGACCCGCGAAATCTCTAGGGAACTGGGCGGCGTCACGCGCAATGCCGTGATCGGTAAGGCGCATCGCTTGGGCCTGCCAAACCGGATAAAAGCAGCGAAAGTGGCCAAGGAAAAAGCGGCCAGGGAAGCCGCCAAGGAAGGTGCCGACAAAGACGGGCGACCGGCGGCGAAACCTGGACCCAAAACCGAGTCGGCCCGGCCTGTAGCCAAGGACGCACCCGATGCCGCGCCGTTCCGGAAAAAAACCATCATTCCCGCGGATCAGCCCCTGCCGCCGCAACCTTCTGCAAATGAAATCAGCCCCGAGGCGATTGCCAAGGTCAATGAGGTAGAGAAACACGCCAGGCGGATCAAACTGATGGAACTGACCGAGTGCACCTGCAAATGGCCGATCGGCGATCCCGCAACCGAAGATTTATACTTTTGCGGCCTGCCCGTGCAACAGGGCAAACCCTATTGCGAGGCCCATGTGTCTGTGGCGGTTCAGCCGACATCCTCCCGCCGTGACCGCCGCCGCTAAAATATCAGGCGGGGGTGTTAATCCCGCCGCCCCACCAGCCCGGTGAGCACTGCCGCCGCCAGCGCGGTGATGATCCACCCGGCAGATTGAAAGAACCAGCGGCTGTAGAACGCGAGGTTGCCCAGACAGCCGCGCCCCGTAGTGGGTCGCCACGCGGCCTCTTGTCCTAGGGAATCCAGCGGCACAAAGAGGTCAACGCCGTAGAGCCACGGGTTAAAAGTCTCATAATCCTGTGCCTCGGGTGCATGTTCCAGCCAGTGGGTAAGGGGTAGTTCATCGGGCTCAGCCGCTTTCAAAGCCGCATGCCATGCCTCTGAGGTCAGGATAATGTCCGAATTCGGTGCGAACTGTCCGGTGTGATAGGCTGCACCAGCCAAAAGGGATGCTGCACTGATCAGGATAATTGAACAGAACAGGGCACGCATTGGCCGATGCCCGTAGCCGAAAGTAACGCCAAAGACCCAATCGAATGGGCACTTCAAGACCTGCAGAACCTCCTGTCCAGCCCACCCCGTTCCGTCCATCCGCGCAAGTGCCCGTAACCAGCTCGCCCGCCTCTGCCGCCGCTCCCGGTCCACCAGAATCCGGGTGGCCCCTTCCCGATCCCCCTGTTTACGCAGGACGGTGGCCATGTGCACATGCGGCTGCGGGTCAAAATCAGAGCCCTTCAGATGGTCCGCTGTGCCCGGCCCGTGGGGCATGTCGCGATGTTCTGCCTGCCCCAGCCATTTGATCCGATCAGTAACCGAGGTCGAAACTTCCAACCGGTCATAGCGAAACCCGCTGAGTTTAAGGGTGCCGACCCCTGTCCAGCTGCCCATGTCATCGCTTAACAAGCCGACATGCGCCTCAGTCAGGTCGACCTGCCGCCGTTCCCCGGTGACGGATTTCCAGTTCAGCCCATGGCGCACACGGATGGAACGGAAACTGATCCCATCCTCCAAGCGTGCCCTATGAACATGCAGATTGCCGACAATATCCACCCGTGTGAAATTCACCTCCGCCTCTGCGTTGAACCCGTCGCTCAAAAACACATCTGCCCCGATCTGCGCCCCGTCGCAGTTCAGTGCCCAGCCCTTCTTCGCCTTGAAATGCCCGCCATTGCATGACAACTGCCCACCAATCATGGCACCCGCAAAATTCACCTTCGCCTCTGCGTTGAACCCGTCGCTCAAAAACACATCTGCCCCGATCTGCGCCCCGTCGCAGTCCAGTGCTTGGCCCTTCTTCGCCTTGAAATGCCCGCCATTGCAAGACAACTGCTGGCCAATCCTGGCACTCACAAAATTCACCTCCGCCTCTGCGCTGAACCCGTCGCTCAAAAACACATCTGCCCCGATCTGCACCCCGTTGCAGTTCAGTGCCTGGCCCTTTTTCGCCTTGAAATGCCCGTCACGGCAATCCAACTGCCGGCCAATCCTGGCACCCACAAAATTCACCTCCGCCTCCGCGTGGAATTCTTCCCTCAGAAACACATCTGTACCGATCCGCGCCCCGTTGCAGTTCAGTGCCCAGCCCTCCTCCTTCTTGAAATGCCCGCCATTGCAAATCAACTTATGGCCAATCCTGGCACCGCCGAGGTCAACGGTAGCCATGGATGTGAACCCGTCGTTCAGACGCACATCTCCCCGCGTGGTCAGCCGATCCAGTTGCAGCCCCTCAGGTGCGGCGCAACCAGGCAGGTAAAGCGCACCCAGTCGCGCATCCATCATGTTGGCCCGTTCGGGCAGGCGGCAGCGATCCAGGACAAGGGCTAACCGGCTGTGACACCCTTCAAGATCCAGCACCCCGTCGATCCAGCCGCCCCAGATCCGCACACCTTTGGGGTGCGGTCGTGCACCGCATGAGCTATCGCACCCGCCCAAGATCAGGTAGCGGACCAACCCCGCGCGCACCCGCCGGTCACGGTCGCTGCAATCGGGTGGCCGTTCATCCTTGCCGGGCAGAGAATCGAAATTCCCCGACTGGCATTGTTTCAGCAGTTCCGTTTCCAGCGCACTCCAAGGGGTACCACATTTCACCTTGTCGATTGACGGGCGATATACGGATACTTGGTCCATACCCCTATCATCGCCAGGGGGCGGGGCCTGTCAACGGCCCTGGCGGACCGCAGAGTGCCCCAGCCGGTTTTCCCATCAAGCAGTTCCGTGGCTGGCGGCGTGGCGGATTGACTCTCCCCAACCAACACGCCAGAGTGTGCGCGGATTGCAAGCGGGGGGACGCGGCCCATGAAAAAAATCTATGGCTCGGCCGCCGAGGCACTTGATGGCCTGCTTGTCGATGGCATGCTGATCGCCGCGGGTGGTTTTGGCCTGTGCGGAATACCGGAATTGCTGATCGACGGTATCGTCGAAAGCGGGGCCAGGGAGCTGACCATCGCGTCGAACAATGCGGGCGTGGATGATTTCGGCCTCGGCAGACTGCTCACCACACGGCAGATCAGAAAAATGATGTCCTCCTACGTCGGTGAAAACACCGAATTCATGCGGCAATATCTGGCGGGCGAATTGGAACTGGAGTTCAACCCGCAAGGAACGCTGGCCGAACGGATGCGCGCGGGCGGCTGCGGCATACCTGGTTTCTACACCAAAACCGGCGTCGGCACGATCATCGCCGAGGGCAAGGACCACAGGCAGTTCAACGGGGAAACCTATATCATGGAAGAAGGCATCTTTGCCGATCTGTCCATCGTCAAAGCATGGAAGGCGGATGAGACCGGGAACGCGATCTTTCGCAAGACGGCGCGCAACTTCAACCCGCCCGCGGCCATGTGCGGCAAGACCTGCGTGATGGAGGTGGAAGAGATCGTGCCTGTGGGCAGCCTGGACCCCGATATGATCCATCTGCCCGGCATCTATGTGCATCGCCTGATCCAGGGTGTGCACGAAAAACGCATCGAACAGCGTACCACGCGCAAACGGGAGGGAACATGATGCCATGGGATCGCAACCAGATGGCCGCGCGCGCGGCGCAAGAGCTGGAAGATGGCTGGTATGTCAATCTGGGGATCGGCATTCCAACCCTTGTATCGAACTACATCCCCGAAGGGATCGAGGTGACGTTGCAGTCGGAAAACGGGATGCTGGGCATGGGCCCTTTTCCCTATGCGGGCAAAGAAGATGCCGACCTGATCAATGCGGGCAAGCAGACCATCACCGAACTGCCGCAGACCGCGTATTTTGACAGTGCGACCTCTTTTGGCATGATCCGCGGTGGCAAGATCGCCATGGCAATCCTGGGCGCAATGGAAGTGTCCGAGAGGGGCGATCTGGCCAACTGGATGATCCCCGGCAAACTGGTAAAGGGCATGGGCGGGGCCATGGACCTGGTCGCGGGCGTGGGCCGCGTGGTTGTGGTGATGGACCACACCAACAAGCATGGTGAGTCCAAGGTTTTGAAGGAATGCACCCTGCCCTTGACCGGCCAAGGGGTGGTGGACCGAATCATCACTAATTTGGGCGTGTTGGATGTGGCTCATAAGAGGCTGCATCTCCGGGAACTCGCGCCCGGCGTCACCCGGGAGGAGATAGTCACCGCCACCGAGGCTACCCTCGTCTGATATCCGCAGAGAGGTTGAGGGCATCAAGGGGTGCTATTCTGAATCGGGCGATGCAATGCACAGAAGAGGTGAAACATGCGTGATGCGCGGAAATAAAAGGTAAAAATATACGTCCTCACCAATCCAGCCATGGACGGTTACACAAAGATCGGAAAGACAAGGAACCTTACGCAAAGGTTACAAAGTCTTGACGATACCAGCGTTCCCCTGCCGTTTCGCTGTGACTACGCAATCGAGGTGGACAAGGATTTGCAAGTTGAGAACCTTATCCATCAGGCGTTTTCGGATCACCGCACACGCTGAACGCGGGAGTTTTTCGAGATCGACTCGCAACGGGTTATCGCTGCGCTCAAGTTGACCAGCGGAAAGGACGTAACACCGAAATCAGACATCGCAAGTGACGATGAAGGAATTGAAGCCCTTGAAAGGGCAGAGGCGAAACGTGCAACAAGAGGCACGCTGGTGGACTCCGGACTGAAGATCGGGGACACCCTTGAATACGCAAATGACCAAAGCGTAACAGCGGAAGTTATCAGCGACCGCAAAGTCAGGCTCAATGGCAAGGCCATGACCCTGACCGCCGCGGCGTCCGAATTGCTTCAAAAGGAGGGTTATACATGGAAAACGGTGCCAGGGCCGCGTTACTGGTTGTTTGAAGGCGAAACCATTGCAGAACGGCGCAAGCGGCTTTCCGAAGAGATGGACCGAAAGCAGGAAGAGGACGAATGGGAAGGGCACTGAACCGAAAATGGTTTAACCAAGCGATACGGCGGAGGCAGAATATCCGCCCCACCTGACCATGTTGCAAGCACCTTCGGCTATAGGCATACATGTTGTGGTGCAAGGTCGCTCCCCAGAATTATAGGCCGCGATGGTGGGGAAGGCACACTGAACTGGGTAGTCAAGAATGTGGGCATGGGGGGCTATTTGAAGGGCATCTGAACCGGATCCTCCGCGATCTGGCCGGGGTTCGGCGAGTCAGGCTGCCTGCCGGCACCTGGGGCAGCACCGGTGCAATTAGGCGGTCAGCCCCTCAGGCTCCGGCAGCCCGTTGGCACGGCAGCAGGCCGTCAGCGTGTTGGCTAGCAGGCACGCGATAGTCATCGGCCCGACCCCGCCGGGCACAGGCGTGATCGCGCCTGCAACCTTTGACGCAGTGGCAAACTCTACATCGCCGATCAGCCGCGTTGTGCCGGGCTTATCCGGGTGCGGCACCCGCGTGATGCCCACATCGATCACAGTCGCACCGGGCTTGATCCAGTCACCTTTTACCATCCCGGCCCGGCCGACGGCGACCACCAAAATATCGGCGCGACGACACACATCGGCCAAATTCCTCGTGCGGGAATGGGCAATGGTGACAGTACAGTTCTCGCGCAAGAGAAGCTGCGCCATCGGCTTGCCAAACAGATTGGACCGGCCCACGACAACAGCGTTCATCCCGGTCAGGTCATCAATCCGCGCACGCAGCAGCAGCAGACAGCCCAAAGGTGTGCAGCTGATCAGTGCATCCTCCCCGGTGCACAGTTGCCCCGCGCTGGTCACGCTTAGCCCGTCCACATCCTTGGCTGGGTCGATGTGCGCCACCGTCCGCCGTTCGTCCAGGTGTTCGGGGACCGGAAACTGGCAGAGAACCCCGTGAACTCCGGGGTCAGCGTTCAACCGGTCGATCAGGGCAAAAATACCCGCCTCGGAGGCATTGGCTGACATCCTGTGCTCAAACGAGTTCATGCCCACATCGACTGTCTGTTTGTGTTTGTGATGCACATAAACCTTACTCGCCGGATCTTCACCAACCAGGATCACGGCCAGACCGGGCGTGACCCCGTGCTCGGCTTTCAGAAAAGCCACATGGTCGGCCACTTTACCCCGCACTTTGGCCGCGAACGCCTTACCATCAATGATCACTGCCGCCATGGGTTGCCTCCCTCTTGCGCTGTCGTCGCTTTGGTCAGAACAGGCCTTCGACATCACCCGCGTCATTCAGCATGATCGCCTCGGCCGCGGGAACCCGTGGCAGGCCCGGCATCGTCATGATCTCACCGCAGATCACCACAACGAACCCTGCCCCCGCCGACAAGCGCACCTCCCGGATCGGGACGGAATGCCCGGTTGGTGCGCCGCGCAGGTTCGGATCAGTGGAGAAACTATACTGTGTCTTGGCCATGCAGATCGGCAGGTGGCCATAGCCCGCCTCTTCCCACGTCCGTAATTGATCGCGAATCTTCTTGTCCGCTAAAACCTCATCGGCGCGGTAGATGCGCCGGGCGATGGTTTTGATTTTTTCAAAGAGCGGCAGATCATCACGGTAGAGCGGGGCGAATTGCGATGCGCCGCTTTCGGCCAGGTCAACAACCCTGTTTGCCAGTTCCTCGGTACCTGCCGACCCATCGGCCCAGTGTTTGCACAACACCGCTCTGGGCCCCTGGGCTTCGGCATAGGCTTTCACCGCGGCCACCTCGGCATTGGTATCGCCCGCGAAATGGTTGATGGCCACAACAACCGGCACCCCGAAGGATTTCACATTGCTGATGTGGCGGCCCAAATTGGCACATCCGGCCTTGACAGCGTCCAGGTTTTCAGCCCGCAGGTCGGCCTTGGCGACACCGCCATTCATCTTTATTGCACGCACAGTGGCCACAATCACCACCACGTCCGGCGCGATGCCTGCCTTGCGGCATTTGATGTTCATGAACTTCTCGGCACCCAGATCGGCACCAAAACCGGCTTCTGTTACCACGTAATCGGCGATTTTCAGGGCCGTCGTGGTGGCAATGACCGAGTTGCAGCCATGAGCGATGTTCGCAAACGGGCCACCATGCACAAAGGCGGGGTTGTTTTCCAGGGTCTGCACAAGGTTCGGTTGCATCGCATCCTTCAGCAGGACCGTCATCGCGCCATCGGCCTTGATATCGCGGGCATAGATCGGTTTGCGCGTCCGGGTATAGGCCACGATGATATCCCCAAGCCGCCGCTGCAGATCATCAATATCTGTGGCCAGACACAGGATCGCCATGACCTCGGAGGCGACCGTGATGTCAAAGCCGGTTTGACGCGGGAAGCCGTTGGCAACCCCGCCGAGAGAAGTGACCATATCACGCAGTGCACGGTCATTCATGTCGAGCACCCGGCGCCAGACAACGCGGCGTTCGTCGATCTCCAACTCATTGCCCCAGTAGATGTGATTGTCGATCATCGCCGAGAGCAGGTTATGGGCACTGGTGATGGCGTGGAAATCCCCGGTGAAATGCAGGTTCATCTCCTCCATCGGCACCACTTGTGCATAACCGCCGCCCGCCGCGCCGCCCTTCATCCCAAAACAAGGGCCAAGTGAGGCTTCGCGAATACAGATCGCGGCCTTCTTGCCGATTCGGTTCAGCCCATCGCCCAAGCCCACGGTCGTCGTTGTCTTGCCTTCACCTGCAGGGGTTGGGTTGATCGCGGTGACTAGGATCAGCTTGCCTTGTCTGTTCGACTGTACGCGTTTGATGAACCTCTGGCTCAGCTTCGCCTTGTCATGACCATAGGGCAGAAGCGCATCCGATGGAATACCCAGTTTCGCGCCAATCTCTTGAATCGGCTTCTTGTGCGCCTCACGCGCGATTTCGATGTCGGATTTGAAGGCCATATCGCAGTATATCCCGTGATCCTAGGTTTAAGTGATCTTCGCCTGTATTGTCTTTTCTGTCAAGGATGAGGCGTGATTCCGACATATTCCGTCGTCCAGTCGTCAGAATGCGGTTGAACCCTGGAAATCCTTGCATCCACTGTGGAATCTGTCGGACACTTTTTACTCTTCACGCCGTTTTCTCGCACCCCCCACATGTTGGAGAACACGGTGGACGTATATGATCGGCAAAACCATCATGACGCAAGCCAAAGCTTGGATGGAGGACATGAAAGGCATGCGTGCAGCCCTTTGGGCCTGCCAGGTACGGCGAACATGATCCCGCTTGGCCGGGTTTGATCATGGTCTATCACTGGCACAAAGATTGATCAGCTGGCTGGCTTTGAAGCTACCCCGCCATCGTCTCCGACCGGTTTCGTCTTGGACTTCGTCTTGGGGATCAACGTGATCGACGCGGTTCCGCCAGTATCGTCGTCATCATCACGGTTCAGCGGCTCTCCGGCAATTACCCTGCTGATCTCGGCCCCGGTCAGCGTTTCATATTCCAGTAGCCCCTGGGCCAGCCGTTCCCAATCATCGTTCTTCTCGGTCAGGATGCGTTTAGCCTCAGCATAGCCTTCGTCGATCAGCCCTTTCACCTTGGCATCAATCTTCGTCTGCATCTCTTCTGAGTGGTTGGTGCCCCCGCCGAAATTGCCAAGATAGGATTGCTGTTCATTGGCGTAATCCACCATACCCAACTCATCGGCAAAGCCGTATTGCGTGACCATGGCGCGGGCCATCTGGCTGGCCATCTTGATGTCCTGTGCGGCACCCGATGTGACATTCTCCTTGCCGAACTTGATCTCTTCGGCCACGCGTCCGCCCATCGCCATGGCGATGCGGCTGGTGAACCAGATGTAGCTAGCTGAAATACGATCCCGTTCAGGCAGGGACAGAACGAGGCCCAACGCCCGCCCACGCGGGATGATCGTTGCCTTATGGATCGGGTCGTGCTGCGGCAGGTTCAGGCCGACGATGGCATGACCTGCCTCATGATAGGCCGTTAGCTTCTTCTCTTCGTCAGACATAACCATAGAGCGGCGCTCGGCCCCCATCATAACCTTGTCCTTAGCGTTCTCGAAATCCTCCATGGTGACAAAACGCCGGCCGATTCGGGCGGCCATCAGCGCACCTTCATTCACAAGATTGGCAAGGTCCGCACCGGAGAAACCCGGCGTACCGCGCGCGATGATGCGCAAATCCACATCCGGTCCAAGTGGCACCTTGCGGGCATGCACTCCTAGGATCTTCTCGCGGCCCTTGATGTCGGGGTTCGGCACCTGAACTTGCCGGTCAAATCGGCCCGGGCGCAGCAGCGCAGGGTCCAGCACATCGGGGCGATTGGTGGCCGCAACGATAATGATGCCCTCATTGGACTCAAACCCATCCATCTCGACCAGCAGCTGGTTCAGAGTCTGTTCACGCTCATCATTGCCCCCGCCATATCCGACGCCACGAGAGCGGCCGACCGCGTCGATTTCATCAATGAAGACAATACAGGGTGCGTTCTTCTTGGCTTGTTCAAACATGTCCCGGACACGGGAGGCCCCCACACCTACGAACATTTCCACGAAGTCGGAGCCCGATATAGTGAAGAACGGCACACCCGCCTCCCCCGCAATGGCGCGTGCCAAAAGCGTCTTGCCGGTGCCCGGCGGGCCGACCAGAAGTGCACCCTTTGGAATCTTGCCGCCAAGGCGAGAGAATTTCTGAGGATTGCGCAGAAACTCGACGATTTCCTCAAGTTCTTCCTTAGCTTCGTCAATGCCGGCGACATCATCAAACGTAATCCGGCCATGTTTTTCGGTCAGCAGTTTTGCCTTGGACTTGCCAAAGCCCATGGCCCCGCCACGGCCCCCGCCCTGCATGCGGTTCATAAAGAATATCCAGATTCCAAGCAGAACCAGAACAGGTAGCCAGAGTGAGAGAACGCTCAGGAAACCGGATTTCTCTTGCGGGGTTGCTTCAATCCGGACGTCATTATCCAGAAGAAGACGGGTCACATTTGCATCTCCGGGGCGCACCGTGCCAAAAGTACCCTCTCCGGTGGTGAATTGCACATTCTCGCCATCGATCGTGGCCGAAAACACACCGCCATTTTCGACCTGCTGGACAAAGTCGGAATAGGCGATACCGCGTTGGCTTACGCTGGTTTGACCACCAAAAAACAGGTTGAACAAGGCCAGTATCAACAGAAATAGGATGACCCAGAATGCGATACTTCTTACGTTTCCCAAGGAAACTCTCCTTCAAAGGATAATGCAGCAGTGAACAGCACTCTGCCTTCACCCTTCAAGATAAGCGATCAGCCGGAAAGTTCAATGCGATTGCAAAAATGTAATAAAATGACCGCGCAACGGGGCGAAGCGCACCCGGAAACCCGCTGTTCTGTCAGCAGGATACCAAGCAATCAATCGGTCGCTGGCAAATAGCGCGGGCAAGGTGGTTGCTGCATCGTGGGGCGGTAAGCCCTCTGGCTTTGCCGCAGCCTGCTGCCAACCATCGGGACCGAGCGCACGCAGGGTCAGGCCGTGGGGCCGATTGGATTGAACATGCCAACGCCCGTCCCAGGTGATCTCGCCGCAGCCCAAGGGTAGGCGCAGATTCTGCACAGCCGCGAATTCGCGCGTGACGCGCAACCGCGCACCAGCCGGGATGATCCGGACCCCATGAAGCGTTCCTCCGCCCCCTGCCAGCGCACGGTGCAAAAGGGCTGCTAACGGCAGCACCCGCGGGCGATATTCGGCACTGGATATCCATTGCAAAGCCGCGGCCAACAGTCGCAATTGTGTGTCTTCCTCGATCTCGGCAAGAAGGTTGCGGTCGATCATTAGATCGCCCGTCGGCACCCCCTGGCATGTGTCCTCGGTTACACAATGCTGTGCGACACTGGCTGTGCGCTGCGCCAGTGCCTCTGAGGCACGCAGCATGCGGCCGGCCGTGGCGTGCAGTGTTTCAGCGTCAATGCCGAGCGTGGACAGGGCCTGCCGTGCCTTCACCCGGTTGAACCGTGCATCCTCATTCATCGGGTCGTTCACATAAGGCACTTTCAGCGTCTCAATAAAATGGCGTAAATCCGTGCGGCATTCATGCAAGAGCGGACGCACCAAGTAGAAGCCACTCTTCTGCCCTCCGTGATCGGGTGGGGCTGCGGGCTGCGTCACTTCCCCGCGCTTCAGCTTGGGCGGTGTGTCATGATGTGGCTGGACATGGCGGATGCCGGGCATTGCCGACAACCCCTCCACCCCCGCACCGCGGGCAAGCCGCATTAAGAACGTCTCGGCCACATCATCCCGGGTGTGGGCGAAGAGCACATGGGCAATCTCGCCGCGCCAGCTGTCGATCAGTGCCAGACGCCCCCGGCGCGCGGCAGCCAGCAGGTTGCCCTGCCCGTTCCAACGCCAGCGAAGCACCGCGTGGGAATGGCCAAGTGCCGCGCATTCAGCGGCGACCATTGCCGCCTCCTTGGTGCTGTCCTCCCGCAGGCCGTGATCGATTGTGACCACCCACAGTCGCACCCCCATCGCCCGCGCCCAGCCATGGCCGAGTGCCAGCATCGCCATGCTGTCCCCCCCGCCCGAGACGGCAAGGCCCAGATCAGTAGGAAAGTCCGGCCCCAGAAGCTGACCCATCCGCGCGGCGAAACGGGCCTCTAAAGTATCCTCAGGATGTGGCAGTTGCCCGCTCACAAACAGCCGAGGTTAGCCATGGCCGTACGCGCCTCCAGAGCAGCATCTGCGTCAGGATAGCGAATTTCTACCTCGGCAAGTGTCAGGCAGGCTTCCTCGGTTTGACCCAATTGGCCCAGGCTTGTGCCCAGTTTTGTCAAACTTTCAGGCGCACGCGGGGCGTCAGGTGCCCCAGAAAAACTGTCAAGATAGGCACGGGCTGCCGCGCTCCAGTTGTTCTGCGCGGCCTCCGCCTCTCCGCGGAAGAAATGCGCCTCGGCACTCAACGGGCCACCGGGGTAGGTCTGGGTGAAAGCCGCGAACAGTTGTGCGGCTTCGATGTAGCCGTCGGCCTCCAGAGCCGCGCGGGCACGGTCAAAATCTGATTGCTCACTCACAGCCAGTGCTGCGCCATCCGTTGCGGTTCCGTCCGTAGCGGGTACAGCGATAGTGCTTGGGTGCGGTGCTTCGCCGCCCAGGTTTGTGGCTTCGCCGAGGCTGGCGATGTCACAATCGGCCTCCAACTCACAAAGGCGGAATTCCAAATCGCCTACCCGATTGGTGCCGTCGCGTACAACAAGGTCGATGCGCAGCTGCAACTCTTCTGTTAAACCAGTCAGGCGGCGCAGTTCCGCTTCGATCGCATCGACGCGCTGCAGGGTACCTTCACTGACGCCCGAGCCAGAGGGTGCTGCGGTGGTATTTAACTCCCCCCTCAGGTGCTGAATTTCGACATACAGTACCAAAAGCTCTTGGCGTATATCCGCCAGCGTCTGCGCCCGATCCTGGGCACCTGCGCCCAAGGCTAAGGGCAGCATCAGGGCCACCGAGAGCATCACTGTGCGTATCATCGAGCGGATCATGCCCCGGTGCCAGCGGCCAGCACACTGACCGAGCGGCGGTTCTGGCGGTAGCAAGATTCGTCCGAGCAGATTTCCACAGGGCGTTCCTTGCCATAACTGATCGTCCGCAAACGGTTGGCTGCCACGCCCCGGCTGATCAGATATTCCTCCACCACATTCGCGCGGCGCGCACCAAGGGCAAGATTGTACTCTCGCGTTCCCCGTTCATCGGCATGGCCTTCGATCAGGGCGATGTATTCGGGGTTGGCCATCAGCCATTGCGCCTGCCCATCCAAGGTGGTGACCGCGCCGGGCGACAATGTCGATTGGTCAACCGCGAAGAATACCCGATCACCAAGCGTCTGGCTGAAATAAGCCGGGCTGGAGGGATGGGGTGCTGTGCCATGGCTGGCGTTCAAAGCCGCGGTATCACCGCCGCCAAATCCGCCCTGGGCGCAAGCAGACAGGCCAAAGGCAACCATAAGAAGGACAATTGGGGAAAGATAGCTCGTCATTCTGCTCGGGTTCCTTAGAGTCAAAGGTGCTTTGCTGTGCAGAGTATATCACCAAGCGGATGCCGTGCAAATCAGGAAGCTGTCTGCGGCAATCGTGGGGACCATGCCGGGTCCGATGCCATGCCCGGGGTGGGCACGGGCTGCAGGTTGCGACCTGAGATATCGACAGAGTAAAGCGCAGGCGCACCATCGGCCCCGGCGGTTTCCCGCGTGAACATGATCACGCGACCATTGGGTGCCCAGGTGGGCCCTTCATCTAGGAAAGATGCCGTCAGCAGGCGTTCCCCGGACCCGTCGGTGCGCATTACGCCGATGTGGAACCGCCCGCCCTGCTGCTTGGTAAAGGCAATGAGATCCCCACGGGGCGACCAGACCGGTGTGCCATAACGGCCCGCCCCCCGGCTGATCCTCTGCGCCGCGCCTCCGCCCGTGGGCATGACATAGATTTGCTGGGTGCCGGAACGGTCCGACTCGAAGACAATTTGGCTGCCATCGGGCGAAAAGCCCGGCCCAGTTTCGATCGACGGGGCCTGGGTCAGCCGCATACGCTGTCCGGTTGACAGATCAAGCACGTAGATATCGCTGTTGCCCCCCGCCTCCTCGGAATAGACGACGCGGGTGCCATCGGGGGAGAAGCGGGGCGCAAAACTCATCGTGTCGGGCAGCACATCCAGTGGGCGGTACTGCAAGGTCGCCATATCCATCAGATAGACGTGCGGAACGCCGGTCTCATAGCTGGTGTAGATGACCCGGCTGCCATCGGGCGAAAACCGGGGGGCCAGAACAATGGCGCGGCCGTCGGTCAAATATTGCACATTGGCACCGTCATAATCCATGATCGCCAGCTGCTTCAGCCGTGCGTTCTTTGGCCCGCTTTCCGAAACGAAGGCAACGCGAGTGTTGAAATACCCGGTCTCGCCCGTGATCCGCTCATAGACCTGATCAGCGACATTATGGGCCATGCGCCGCCAGCTTTCGGGGCTACCCGCGAATTGCAGAGCATGGCCAAGGGGTTGGTCCGCAAAGACATCAAACAGACGAAAGCGCAAGATCAGTTGACCATTTGCACCTTGTTCAACCGCACCGATGATCAGTGCCTGTGCACTGATCGCCCGCCAATCGGCATATTGCACCGGGCTGTCGACGCTGATGACCGGAGATATATGCGCCTCTTGAGGAATCTCCCGGAACAGGCCCGTGCCCCGCAGATCGGCCGAGATCACCCGGGTGATATTCTGCGCCACATCCGCCGCTGCCGCAGTCACGGCGATGAAGGTCGGAATCGCGAAGGGCAAGGGTTCGATCACGCCCTCGGTGATCTCCAGCCGTAACGGTCCGGGGGGGGACTGTGCCGTCACCAGGGTGGCACTGTGCATCAGCACCAGGGCAGTCGTGGTCAGAACGGACAACAGGCGTATCATCTCAACCTCATTCCTTCGGGATTGAATATCATCTCAACGCTTTGCCAATGGTCATAGCTTTCTTCGGGCAGGTCATAACCGTTCGCGCCGCAACGGATGATCGCACGGCGTGCGGCCTCAAAGGCTTGCCGCACGGCGGTCTGCGACCCGCCAGTTGTTTCCAACAGCCGGATCGAGCTGTTTTCGGGCCTGCCATTGCGGGCCATTTTGACGCTGACCTCGACGGTTGTCTGCAATGCCTCGGAGGAGAGCGCACCCAGATTCCAACAGCGTTGTACCGCCCTCCGGAACTTATCGCGCTGTCCCGCAGTCAGCGGCGGACCGATTGGGGCGGTGGGTGCTGTGCCGGGTGCCGAAGTAGCCTCGACCACAGCGGTGGCGATGGCCTCGGCCATGGGGTCGGCGGCGGGTGTGTCCTCGGGTGTCACCAGCGGTGCGGGGGCTATCTCCACTGGTGCGGGGGGGCTGGGACGGCTTGTCGGCCGGACTGAAGCGAAGGGTATCGCGTTACCCGCGCCGGAGTCTTCCACTTCGGTGACGATCTTTGTCGCGGCTTCATCGGGCGCGGTCCGCGTCACCTCATTGGCAGGGGTATCGCCGGCGGTGTCATTTGCTGGCTGTTCCACAACATCGGGGGCTGTCTCCACATCCGGCGCGGGTGCGGGGGCAGGTGTGGGCGCGATGCGCGGGGCAGCGCGCGGCGTGGGTATCTTGTCCGGATTCACACCCTCATCACCGAGAGGGGGCGTCTGCAACCCTGCCACATCCGGGCCACGATCCACCACGGGTCTCGGGTTTTCCACCTCTGGCGAGGCCTCCTCGGCCTGGGACGGGGCTGGTGTGTCGATATCGGGTGCGGGCTGCAATACTTCGGGCGTAACGGCCGCATCCAGCGTCGCGGGTTGCGAGAACATCGCCTGAAACTCTGCCTCCGAGATGATGTTGACTTCCGTCATCTCAAATTTTACCGGGTCGCTTTCGCGCACGATCCCTCCAAGAGCCACCCACAGGATAACACCGGCATGCACACTGGCAGAGGTATAAAGGGCCCGGCGCACCGCCCGCTCACTCCTCGGCCCCGTCCAAAGCCGGGCCACCAGCCTCTGTGACCAGGCCGATATTCTGGAACCCCCCAGCGTTCAGCGCACCCATCACTTCCATCACCCGCGCGTAAGGGATCATCCCATCCGCACGGAGGAAAAGCCACACACCGTCACGTTCCGCCGCAATGGCCCGCAGCCGTTTCACCAGGTCGGCCTGGGGCACCTCGCTGGTTTGGATCAGTACCCGTCCATCGGCGGCTAACGTCACGGTCAGCGGCTCTTCATCCTGGCCCGGCAGTGCTGCTGCCGCCGTTTCGGGCAGGCGCACAGGCACACCCACCGTCATCAGCGGCGCGGCAATCATGAAGACGATCAACAGGCACAGCATGACGTCCACGAAGGGCGTGACATTAATCTCGGACATTGGCTGCATCGCAGTGCGCCTGCGACTGCGCCCTCCACGCCCTTTTGACACCACCCGTGCGCCCATCAGTCCAACTGCCTTGACAGCAGCGTCGAAAACTCATCGGCGAAGCCTTCATAGCCCCGGATCAGCCGGTCCGCGTCAAACGATAGCTTGTTATAGAACATAACCGCCGGGATGGCCGCCAGCAGACCCAGCCCCGTGGCCAGCAAAGCCTCTGCAATACCAGGCGCGACAACCGACAGCGACGTGTTGCCCGACACGGCGATTTCCTGGAATGATCGCATGATGCCCCACACCGTGCCAAACAGGCCCAAAAAGGGCGCAATTGCCCCCGTCGTTGCCAAGACGTTCAGCCCTGTCGTCAACCGCTCATCCTCGCGCACGATGGCCACATCCATCGAACGGTCCACTCGCTGCTGCACCCCCGCGATCAAGGCACCGTCATCGCGGAGCGACCGGCGCCATTCGGTCATGCCCGCGATAAAAATCCGTTCGGCCGCGCTGCGCGGGGCTTCTGCCACCCGATCATACAGCTCATCAAGCGGTTCGCCCGACCAAAAGGCCGCATCGAACGCTGCCGCCTTCGACCGTGCCTGACGATATATCGCGTATTTTGAGAAAGCGATAGCCCAGACCCAGATCGACGCCAGCAACAGGGTGACCATCACCAGTTGAACTGTCAGTGTCGCCCGGAAAAACAGCGCGATCAGCGTAAAATCCGCCTCATGAGCGACGCTTAGTGTTTCGGTTTCCATCCATGCCTTTCTATATGCTCTATATGCCCCGCAATCGGGTCGGGCACATCGGATCGACGTGCACCTTATTAAGGCGAACATCTATCAACAGGTAAGGGGGATAGACCAGTATTTATGCGTCACGAGGCGATGTGTATCTGAATTATTTCAGGATTTTGACAAATATCCGCGGGAAACCGGATCGTGCACTCCTCTGGTCCGATGCAAACAACTGTCGTCCGGGCCTGGAAGGGGGGCATTTCCCAAGGATGCATCTTCGAAATACACGCGGAACGGTCAGTAATGAATCATCGCACCGCACCGCTACACGATCAACTACCCCCACCGCGTGAACAAGCATTACCCATCGGCACGGGCAAAGGGCTGCGTTACGATTGACGCTGATGCTCGCTGTCATGGGGAAGGATTTTCACTTTTCCTCTAAATCCGCCCGCCGGAGGCGTCTTTCCCTGGCTTTCAAACAATTCGCTCTGATCAATATGCGCAGGCGCAGGTAGGCCCAGATACCCCCAGCCGTTCTGCGTCAGAATCCGCCCGCGCGGGGTGCGGGCGATCAGTCCTTGTTGCAGCAGAAAGGGCTCGATCACTTCTTCGATGGAATCCCGGCTTTCACTCAGCGCGGCAGAGAGCGTTTCCACCCCTACTGGCCCCCCACCGTAGTTCTCGGCCATCAGGGTCAGATAACGCCGGTCCGCTCCGTCCAGGCCCAGATGGTCCACCCCAAGGCGGCTGAGCGCACCATCGGCCAGTTCTCGTGTCAACCGCCCATCACCCTCCACCAGGGCGAAATCCACGACCCGGCGCAGAAGCCGCCCGGCAATGCGCGGCGTCCCCCGTGCCCGCGCTGCAATCTCTCGGGTGCTGGCGGCATCCGCCGTCACGCCCAAAAGTCGCGCCCCCCGAACGACGATCTCATGCAACTCATCAGCCGAGTAGAATTGCAGCCGTATGGGAATGCCAAACCGATCCCGCAATGGTGTGGTCAGCAGCCCCATCCGCGTGGTTGCGCCAACCAGCGTGAAGGGCTGCAATTCGATCCGCACCGTGCGCGCCGCAGGACCTGCACCAATCACCAAATCCAGATTGAAATCCTCCAGCGCGGGGTAAAGCACCTCTTCCACCGCGGGGTTCAGGCGGTGAATCTCGTCAATGAACAGCACGTCGCGCGGCTCCAGATTGGTCAGGATCGCCGCCATATCCCCAGCCCGCACCAGAACGGGCCCCGAGGTCATGCGGAAATTCACCCCCAGCTCCCGCGCCACAATCCGGGCAAGCGTCGTCTTGCCCAATCCCGGTGGGCCGTGGAACAGGACATGATCCATCGCCTCGCCCCGCTGCCGGGCACTTTCGATGAAGACACGCAGATTCGCCCGCGCCTCGGCTTGGCCGATAAACTCTTCCAGCCGCCGGGGGCGCAGTGCCCGGTCGGGGCCGTCCTCGCCGGGCAGGGGATCGGGGCGCATGGTTGGGTCGGGCTCGGTCACCTGTTCAGACCGTGGTCTTTCGTGTGCAGGCGTTTCATCCAGGATTGTTCCAGCGCAATGACCTCATCACGAAGTGCGTCCGGCGAGACGCGCTCAAGAATTGAGAACCGGAAGTTTCTTGGGTTCAGTCGGCACAACGCGGCGGTAACGCCACGGTCCCGCGCTACATGGGTGCGCCATCGACCCAGCAGGTTATCTTCTCCATAGGCTGCGCCGACATAACGGGCACCATCGTTCTCGTTGACGATAAGGTAGATGCCGCGCCACTCACGTAGTCGCGCTGCCCAGGATTTCGGCAACGTACGCAGTTCAGGCCCCGTAACGATAAAATCACGCCAATCGGGTGGGTGGGTGGCCATCACTGAGGCTTGGGTAAACTCTACAATCTCCGCATCGAGTGTTTCAGCCAGGCGGGCATAAGTGCGCCCTTGGTGGATGATTTGAATGCGACCAACATAATCGGCAAGTGCTGGCACGCGTTTGAAATTAAAGTAGGGCCAGGTCTCGACTCCATCATCCTCCAGGTACGTGTTGGCCCCAAATTCATCAATCACCCTCCGCATCGCCGGATCGGCACAAATGTCCGCTGCTGGTCGGTCTTCGACACCGCAGTTGCAGAATGCACCGGCGAAAGCCATTTGCCCCGACAACAGGCGCACGAAACTGACCATATATTGTCGCTTGCGCAACGTCTTTGTCGGCCGCGATGAATGTACGGCTTGAAACGCCTCCAGGACTTCCGGCGACGCCTCCGCCAGAAACGGCAAGAGTTTGGCCAATCTGCGCTCAGGCGGCGTATGCAACAGAACGACTGTCTCTTCCGGGGGGAGGCTGTGGGCGTGCAGGACGTCGTTGAGGCGGAACATAAACACCTACTCCTTTGGTGCCAGAAGCCGCAGCGCGGCACGAATCAAGGCGACGGCGTCGGCCTCGGGTACCTCTCTCGCTGCGATGGCCACGGTGCGGGCTGCCTCGGACGGGCCGTAGCCAAGGTTTTGCAAGGCTGAGATTGCTTCGGCCTGGATTGCGGCTTGTTCGGGTGCCAATGCGGCGGGGGCGGTTGTCTCAGTCACCTCAACCGGGGTGGCCCCCAGGGCCATCGTAGCCGGGGCCTTGTCCTTCAACTCATTGACCACGCGCTGCGCGATTTTGGGACCGACACCCGGTGCTGCCTTCACCGCCGCCCAATCCCCGATGGCAATCGCGTGCGCGATGCCTTCGGCCCCGACTGTGCCCAAGATCGCCATTGAGGCACGGGCCCCAATCCCTTGGACCGACAGCAACAACCGGTGCCACTCGCGATCATAAAGCGTTTGAAAACCGAACAGCTGCAACAAGTCCTCCCGCACGATCAGATCAGTATAAAGTGCTACCATCTGTCCCGACGGCGGCAGCGCGGCAAGCGTTCGATCCGAGCAGTAGACCGTGTAACCGACGCCGCTTACATCAAGCAGAACGTGATCCGCGGCCCGGTAATCCACCCGGCCTGTCAGTTTGCCGATCACGACGCCATCCTGATGGCGGCGGCCAGCCGTCCCGCGCCTGGAGCATAAAGTGCGTGGCAAATCGCGATAGCCAGCGCATCGGCTGCATCCGGGCCAACCGGCGCAGCCCCCGGCAGCTGCATCCGCACCATATGATCCACCTGCCGCTTATCCGCGTGGCCGACGCCAACCACCGCTTTCTTTACCGCATTAGGCGCATATTCCGCAACTGGTAGCCCGGCTTGGGCCAGCACCAGCATCGCCACACCCCTGGCCTGGCCGAGTTTCAACGTCCCGGCCCCGTCGCGATTGACGAAGGTCTGCTCGATGGCGGCCTGGTCCGGCGCGTGTTGCGCCACAATCTCGGTCAGTTGTTGATGGAGGGAGAGGAGCCGCATCGCTAAATCCGCACCTGCACTGCGGCACTGGCCGCTGGCAACAGGTCTAAGGCACCCGCCATCAACCTTGATCACCCCCCAACCGAGGCATCGAAGCCCCGGGTCGATTCCAATTATTCGTATCATCGCTTCGTGTCTCGCTATTCTGCGACACTAACACAAATGGTAAACATTAACCAGTGCAGGAACATTCGCGCCGCGGGCGTGGCGGCTTCCAATTCCTGGGGTCTGCAATCAGCGAAAAGTCGTCATGCGGCAGGTTAAAAACGACATCGCGGCAGCCGTAATTTCGCCCTGTTTTCCAGCCTGTTAGCGCAAATACACCTATGCAAAAATTGCATGTGACCTATGCAAAAATACCGCTTGTCCGTTATAATCGGCACTCCTAATTGGCGTTCATCGGCGATGCTCATCGCCTCAAATTGCGATCAGAAAAGGACCGCCCAGATGGCAACCATCACCAACCGCCCCCTCGGCGCTGGTTTCAGCGCTATCACCCTCATCTCCGGTCTCGCTGGCCGCATTCATGCATGGAATGACGCCCGCGTTACCCGTGCAAGCCTGTCCCGCCTAAGCGATCGTGAACTCGACGATCTCGGCCTGGTTCGCGGCGACATCGACGATATCGCAGCTGGCACCTACCGCCGCTGAGAGGCTACACGATAAACGACCAGGGCCGTGTCTTTCCGGGATGCGGCCTTTTTCTTTGGAATCTTTAATTCACGCGGGGGCAGCGGGTGGGATTTACCCGGCAAGTGCGGCCGCAACCTTGATGCGTTCAGCCACGGCAACAACACCAAAGGTCAGGTGCTGATCACGCTCCAAGGGTCAGGGTCGCCCACTCCCCGATCTCGGCCTGGCGCATAATGGCCAAACCCTCGGCCTCGTAAACTGCCATCACATCCCTGGCCTGAGGAATTAGAATGCCTGACAGAATAACGCGCCCGCCCGGCGCACAAGACCGGGCGATATCCGGGGCAAGGGTAATCAGCGGTCCCTTCAGAATGTTGGCGAAAATCAGGGCAAAGGGTGCGGCCTTGGTCAGGGTGGGGTGATCGGTGCCTGCGGCCTTGATGCACGTCACACGGTCCGCCAGGCCATTGGCCGAAGCGTTGGCACGCGCCACATCCACCGCGATCTCATCGATATCGCTGGCGATCACCCGACTGGCCCAGACCTTTGCCGCAGCCATAGCCAGAATCGCCGTTCCGCATCCAATATCGGCAACCAAGCGGGCCTTGAACCCCTCCTGCAGCAGTGCCTCCAACGCCTCCAGGCAGCCTTGCGTGGTGCCATGATGACCAGTGCCAAAGGCCATCGCCGCTTCGATGAGCAGGGGAACCGAACCATCCGGCACCTTATCCGCATCATGGCTACCATAGACAAAGAAGCGGCCCACCACGACCGGGTGCAGCTCCCGCCGCACCTGGACGACCCAGTCGGTTTCCGGCAATTCCGAGACTGCAAAAGGCCGCGCCCCATACGCCGCAGCCAAAAGAGCAAGGGTGACCTCATCGGGAGCGTCCTCAAAATAGCCGCCCACTTCCCAAAGGCCCAAGCCATCCTCCAACTCGAAGGTACCCACGCCGGTCGGTGCCGGTGACAGGCGTTCCAGTGCTTCACAAAGTGCCTCGGCGGCGGTGTTCCCAGGCAAGATTGTAAAGGCGGTGAAGGTGGGCATGTCCGCTTACTCCGCAGCGGTCGGCCGGGGGGAAGCACCTTGAAACACGGTCTCGAATCCGGGCTCGGGACGGTGCGGAATTAGCATCGCCAGAAGCAGAGAGACCATCGCCATGCAGGCTGCCAGGATGAACACCGCCATCGGAGAGCCAAGCCAAAGATAACCAAGGGCCGCGGGCAGAAACACCGCTGCGATGTGGTTGATGGTGAAGGCCACAGCCACCGTCGGCGCGATATCCCCCGGCAATGCGATCTTCTGAAAGTAGGTTTTGATCGCCAGGGCCAGCGAAAAAAAGATGTGGTTCAGCACATACAAGGCCGCAGCCATCCACGGGCCCCGGTCGAAATGGTAAAGCCCGGCATAAAGCACAAAGATCAGGGTCAACCCCGCGTATTCAAAGATGAGTGCCACCCGTTCGCCAAAGAAGGCCACCGCCCGGCCCAGAAGCGGTGCCGCGACCATACTGATCAGCAGGGTGACCATGAACAGCACCGTGATCTGATGCACCTCATACCCGTAGCGTTCCACCATCATAAAGCCAGCAAAGACGACGAAAATCTGCCGCCGCGCCCCCGACATGAATTGCAGCGCATAGTAGAGCCAGTAGCACTTGCGCAGCACCATCTTCTTGGTTTGCGGATCGGGGCTTTCGAATTGCGGATAAAAGATCAGGCACAACAGCCCGATCACCGCCGTCACCCCGCCAGCGAGCCAGTAGACCAGATCATAGCTGAGGTCATAGGCACGCCAGGTCAGCACGATCAGCAGATAGGCCAGAAGCGTTGCGCCAGAGCCGACAGACAGCAACCAGCCCAAGGTTTGCGGTGCGTTCTTCTTATCAATCCACTGAAGCTGCAGGGACTGGTTCACGGTCTCGTAGTAGTGAAAACCAACCGAACTGAGGAACGTGATAAAAAGAAGCCCGCCAAGGCTGGGAAAATGCGCCGTTAGTGCCGTGGTCACGCCCAGGAGAATCAGAGAAGCAAGGCCCAGCACCTGCTCTCGCATAAACATGATCAGAAAGATCACACCGATGGCCAGAAAGCCCGGGATTTCGCGCACCGTGTGAAGCCAGCCGATATCGGCCCCGTCAAAGCCCGCAGCCTCAATAACGAAATTGTTCAGAAGTGCCGACCAGGTAGCGAAAGCGACCGGCATCGCAAAGGCCATAACGATCAGCAGTGCCACCGGGCGACGCCATACGGGAAGCATCTGCGCTTGGGTCAGGGACAGCGTGTTCAGATGATCTCCGAAGGCCATGATCCGCTTCTACCCCGGAACGCGGCGGAAGACGAGAACAGACTGCGTACAGCGATGCACAGCACTGGCACAGGAATCGTGCAATACAGCACTCTCTTCGCCCCGCTACACCACCACTGCCACAGCCCAAGACAATCTCACCCACTGCGATGACCAGGACGCGTGCTGATCGGGTGATAGATGCACACCTTGGGATATCGATTCTTATTCTGGTGTTTCTTTCCCTCTCAAACACCACAACACGTCAATGCAACTGTGGTCAGTGTCGGGTCACCAATCCAGTACCTTTGCCACGGCCGGTTTTTTGCCCGCGACGTCCTCGGCAGATGTCACGCTGCTCATCGCCGACGGGGGATGTGCGCGGCAAACCTTGTCACTTTTGGGGAACAGCGGCCAAAAGCACTGGTCTTTCAGATTCTGGCGGTCCATGTGGTGTTCGGCATCGTCCCGACCGCATCCTTACCTTGGCCCAGATGCGCATGCGGGCCAAACCGCGGGCAGCTGAAGATTATCAACCCGCTTGCCACCGCCATTTTTGATTTCTGATCAGCCGACGGCAGCTGTTTTCAAGGTACTACATCTTGCCCATATCGTGCGGCAGAAGATCGGCGTAGAATCAGATCAACTGAAGACTCGGCACCGTGGCATTCTCCAGCCGATGCGTTACGAGGTTTGGTCTGTGACAGGCGGTGTTTCTTTGGTGGTACGGGAACTCCTCACAGCCGTTCAAGACTTGCGGTCATCCACGTTGCGACGTGCCAGAATGCCGAGATTCTGTCTGTAGAAAAAAGAACTTCCGGGAAAACCTCATTGGAAGTGGTCCAAACCGCCCAAGGTATTTTACCATTCTTCACGGTCGCACTCTGGTGACTCTCCGTTTCCCAGAAGTCGTTCGTTGGCACACTTCATGGCATCAACCATGTAGCCTATCGCTCCGCTCGGTATTTTGGGCAAATCGCACCCATGATATTCCATTTGCTGCATCAGCAGGAGTTGCAGCAGCCTTTCATTGAGCATCTGGAGCTGTCGCATGGTCTCGCGCGGCGCACTGTCATCGAAAATTCCCCCAGCCTCAATCGAGGCCATAGTCTGGTTCGCGCCATCATATGTGTTGGCATATACCTCACATAAGGTCTCATCAGCACCCCACGCCGCGGCAGATTGGGCTATCAATACCAAGGACATAAGGCAGGAGTTCCTGAACATCGTAGAGTTCCTTTGCTGGCCAGACATTTCGGTTTCACTTAACTAGTTTATCCCCTTTATCCTCGTCAAGTCCCGTAAGCATCCTCAACCTCAGCTCATGGCTTGATCCCCCGATACATCTGCAGCAGTGCGAAATAACAGCGGAATCAGGTGCGGTTCAGGGGGCGGTCACAAGCGGCAAACCCGCCCCGCCAGCAAAACCAGGAGCATGGGAAAGCAGATGTGTAGCGGGCCAAAAATATCTACAGAAGCGGTCCGAAATAAACTCCAAATCGCCGCCGCGCGGGCCGGGACGCACTGGACGGCGGTGCGGGCCCGGATTGGGCGAGCTACGCGGAGTCCCCGGAAGGCGTGAAAGTGGACCTGAGCGATACCAACGACGACAAAGACAGCCACGGCACCACGGGCGACACGCTTACAAACATCGAAAACATTGAGGGATCAGATTACCATGACGCTCTGAATGGCAGCGATGTGGTTGTGACCTGGGATGGCGGCAGTATCCTGCTGGAAGGCGTGGACCACACAGACCTGACCGAAGCCGATTTTGTGTTCTAAGCCGGAACATCCAAGCTGGCTGGGGGGGGAACCGGGAAACGGCGTTGATGTGCGCTGCACCAGGGCGAAGGGCCGCAAACCAGCGCAAGGGCCACCCACCGGGGTGGCCCTTTGCCTGTTCGGGGGAAACAGCAAGAGAGACCACGGAGAGGGGTCACCAGGGCGGCTCTGTGGCCGCGCATGGCGAACAATGGGACAGGAAGGCGACAAGAATGCCCTCGTCTGATCAGATCAATAAATCCCGCGATCCCTGGTCATACGGTGATATTGCCGCGCCGCTACATGGACCCCGTGACCTTTGCGCGGGCAAGGCGTAGGGTCACGCCCATGTTCGGGATTGATATTTTCGACGCCGCGCTTCTGCCCGCGATGATGGTGGCCCTAAGTGCCGGTGTGCTGAGCTTTCTGAGCCCCTGCGTCTTGCCGATTGTGCCCCCCTATCTGGCCTATATGGGCGGGATTTCGTGCAACACGATGGCCAGCGATGGCCTGGGCCGGCGCAGGGCGGTTATTGCGGCCTCGTTCTTTGTGTTGGGCCTGTCCACGGTGTTTCTGTTCCTGGGCTTTACCGCCTCGGTCCTTGGGCGGTTTTTTCTGCACAACCAGAGTCTGCTGGGACAGATCGCGGGGGGCGTCATCATCGTGTTCGGGTTGCACTTTCTGGGGGTGATTCGAATCCCGATCCTGGATCGAGAGGCGCGGATACAGACGGGCGACAGGGGCGGTACCTTTCTGGGGGCCTATATCCTGGGGCTGGCCTTTGCCTTTGGCTGGACACCCTGCATCGGCCCGCAACTGGGGGCCATCCTGTCGATGGCCGCGACCCAGGACAGCGTGCCGCGCGGCACCACGCTTCTGGGGGTTTATGCCGTTGGGCTCGGCGTGCCCTTCGTGCTGACGGCGGCCTTTGTTGAACGGGCCGTGGGGCTGATTTCCCGCCTGAAGCGTCATATGAAGGTCATTGAACGCGGCATGGGCCTGCTGCTGGTGGGCGTGGGCGTTGCCCTGATCACGGGGGCGTTTCCGGCCCTGGCCTTTTGGCTGCTTGATACGTTTCCGGCCCTTGGCCTTCTGGGCTGAGTGTGGGCCGAATGTGGCCCATATCCCGAACCAGCCCCCCCCGCATGGGCACCGGCCCCGGGGAGAGGGTGGAATGTCCGCAACGCGCTACGGCCCCCGGATCAGTTCCGGTCCAGCGCGTCCTGTCCCCTGGTGATGATCCCCTGCGCCACATCCTGCAGCCATACCCGCGCCCCATCCACGCCTTGGACGTAGTGTTCAAGCGTGGGCCCGACCTGCGGATACCGCTGTGTGATCTGCGCGGCCTGGGTGTAAATCACCACGGCGGCGACGGAACAGAGCAGCACCAGACCAAAGCCAATGCGACGTCCCCGGCGGCGCGGGGGTGCCGTGAGGGTTTTACGGCCGACCACCGGGTCCGAAGCCCCCCGCAGGGCTGGGGACATCGTATCGATGTCCGGCGACATATCCCGGCGACCCCCGGCGCCCCGGCGGTCTTGGATCATTTTATCGATATCCCCAAGGCGGGCCGCCGGACCCGTCGTGGTTGTGTCTTCCTGGGCGTCCACGGCCTCGACCCGGCGCAGCTGATGCTCACGCTGGGCTTCCTCCTTTAGAATTGCGCGAACAGCGGGGGGCAGGTCATGGCGGGCTGTGGTCCCCCCGCTTTTGATCAGGGGGGCTGTGCCGGTGTCTTTGGGGTTTGCCTTTGCGGGTCCGTCGAGCTGCGGCGCGGGGTGCGCAGGATTGCCTTCCGCACGGGCCACGGGTGCGTGCGGCCCGGGTGTTGCGCCATGCCCGGCAAACGCGTCCCCCGGTCGGGGTTCCGCGCCCGGCTGAAACCACGCCGTTCCGCAATTTGAGCATTGCACATCCCGGCCCCCGGGTGGTATCATGTCATCCGCAACGTCGTATCTTGCGCTGCAGGCAGAACATGTCAGGCGCATCGCCACCTCATCTCCGCCACCATATAGACGGCGCGTTTTTTGTTCTTCCTGACGGGGTTTACCAAATCAGGCGGCCCGGGTCCAAGGGCTTACACAGGGGCCGCGATTGAAACTGCCGCACAGCCAGGGCACAGGTGGGACGATCATGCAACGCGGGCCAGACAATGATCACGCTGGACGGGCGGCAGCGAATCGCAACCGGATCCCCCTGTGCCTGCCGGGGCGGGGCCTTATGCCATGCGCGCTTTGGGGGCTGCGCTGATGCAAACACTGCGGTCGCTTCTGTTCGTCGGGCAGATGTATCTGGCCATGCTGATTCTGGGCCTGGTCTTTCTGCCCTGGGTGTTGGCCTCAGCCAGGGGGGCCCATGTGGCGTGCCACATCTACTGCCGATGGGTGATCTGGACGCTTGGCTGGATGGTGGGCCTGAAAACCGAGGTGCGGGGCACGCCGCCGGTTGGTGCGGGTCTGGTCGCGGCCAAGCATCAAAGCTTTCTTGATATCCTTCTGATCTACCACGCCATGCCGCACAGCGCATTCATCATGAAGCGTATCCTGATATACGCGCCGATTCTGGGCCAATACGCGCTGCGCATGGGCTGTGTGCCGGTGGACCGCGGCAGGCGAAGTGCCGCGATTGCCAGGATGCGGGCCGGGGTTGAAAGCGGCAGGCAGGCAGGCAGGCAGGTGATCATCTACCCCCAGGGGACGCGCGTGGCACCGGGCGAAAGCCGCCCCTACAAGATCGGGACCGGCCTGCTTTATGCGCAGATGGGCCAGCCCTGCGTCCCTGTGGCGACAAATGTCGGCGTGTTCTGGCCCAGGCGCGGGATCACCCGGAAACCGGGAACAGCGGTGGTAGAGTTCCTGGCACCGATCCCCCCTGGCCTGGCGCGCGCGGCGTTTATGGAACGGCTTGAGGCCGATATTGAGGGCGCATCGAACCGTTTGATGGCAGAGGCCGGATTTCACACAGATCATCCAGGGGGCGCACTGTGACGGACGGGATGTGCAGCGGTGCAAAATCGCGCCAAATTGGGGCGGTTCGGGCGTGGGTACTCCGGGCACACGGGGCGGGGGTGACGGAACCTGCACTGTAACACAGGGCCAGGGTGGAGGCGAGTACCGGAATCGAACCGGTGTACACGGATTTGCAATCCGCTGCGTCACCACTCCGCCAACTCGCCAGCCGTGGTGTGGACCAGGGTGTAGCTTGTCGCCCGGTGCTGTGCAAGCGGCAATGATGGATGGCCCTGATCCCTGTGTCGCACAGAATGGTCGCGGGGGCGGTTTTGGATGTTGCGCCCCGCCTGTTCATATGCGATGAATGACGCTGACAAAACAAGACGCGTCTGGTTCCGTTATGGCCGACACTGCCACACTGCGCCGCACGATGGTTGATACGCAAGTCCGACCGTCCGATGTGACCAAATTCCCGATCATTGAGGCGATGCTTTCTGTCCCGCGTGAGGTCTATATGCCCGATGGCAAGGAGGGCCTGGCCTATATCGGGGCGCACGTGGGGCTGGCCCCCGGGCGCGTGATCCTTGATCCCCGCGTGTTCGCAAAAATGCTGGACGCAGTCGATATCGGGCAGGGGGATCTTGTCCTTGATCTGGGCTGCGGCATGGGCTACTCAACGGCCATTCTGGCCCGCATGGCCCAGGCCGTCATCGCGGTTGAAGAGGTCGCGGACTGGGCCGCAGAGGCCGAGAGCCTGCTGGGTGACCAGGGCGTTGACAATGCGGTGGTGATCAAGGCACCGCTGGCCGAGGGGGGGGCGCGGCATGGCCCCTATGACGCCATTGTGCTCAACGGTGCCGTTGCCAGGATACCCGCCGCGATTGCCGGGCAGTTGAAAACCGGTGGCCGGATCGTGGCCCTGTTCATGGACGGTGCCTTGGGGGAATGCCGGGTTGGCCACAAATCCGGTGCGCGGATCACCTGGCGGATGGCGTTCAACGCCACCGCGCCGGTCCTGCCCGGTTTTGAGGTCACGCCGGGCTTTGCGTTCTAGGCTTTGCGTTCCAGGGCGTGCCGACAATTCAGGGTAAAACGGGGGTGCACAAACGGGGTTGACCCGGCCCCACGGAAAAGATACCGTCTTAAGTGCGCGGCCAACCGGTCCCGCAAGGCAGACAAGGACACATTCACCGGCACAACCGCCGATTGGGAACAGCAGAAAGGCCGATATGACATTCCGAACCATGATATCATCCCCCCTGCGCCTGGCGTGGGCCGGGGTGGTGGCAGGCGGGTGTGCCGTGGCCATGGCGGTTGCGCCGGCCCAGGCCGACAGTTTGCGCGCCGCGCTTGGCGATGCCTATGCCAATTCGCAAGTCCTTGAACAGAACCGCCAGTTGCTGCGCCTGCAGGATGAAAGGGCGGCACAGCGGATTGCGAATCTGCGCCCGGTCGTGAATTTCGTGGCCGAAAGCAGATGGCTGTCGTCCGACATCGGGCCCCCCCGCAGGCTTCCCGACGGAACCACCCACACCCTGTCCCTGGTGGCGGATTTGCTGGTGTTCGACAACGGCGGCAGCCGGGATTTGCTGGAATCCGCGCGGGAAATCGTCCTTGCAGCCCGGTACGACCTTGTGTCACTTGAGCAGCAGGTGCTGTTGGATGCGGCGGTGGCCTACACGAATGTCTGGCGCGATATTCAGGAGGTTGAGGTACGCGAAAGCAATGTGCGCGTTGTTTCCGAGCAATTGCGCGCCGCCCGCAACCGGTTTGCGGTGGGTGAGGACACCCGCACCGATGTCGCCCAGGCCGAGGCGCAACTGGCGGCGGCCCAATCCAGCCTGGCGGCGGCCCGCGGGCAGCTGGAGATCAGCCGCGAACGGTTCCTGCTGGCGGTCGGGCGCCCTGTCCAGGGCGCGATTGCCCCCGAAACCCTGCCCGATGTTCCCGATACCGAGGACGCGGCGGACCAGCTCGCGCGGCAACAGCACCCCGCCATCCGCAGCCTGCAGCATCAGGTACGCGCCAATGAATGGGCACTGGCCGCGGCCCGATCCGATTACGGCCCGGAACTCACGCTGAGGGCCCAAGCGGATGCCTACAAGAACCGTGTTATCCAAGGCACCCCCTTCGATGGAACAGACACGTCCCTGTCGTTGCGACTGACGCAGCCCCTGTATCGCGGCGGGCAGCTGTTCGCGCTGGAACGGTCGGCCATTGCAACATTGGCCGCGTCCGAGTTTGAGTTGCAGCAGCAGGCGCGGGCGGTGGTTCAGACGGTCGGCAATGCCTATGCGCAATTGCGCATCGCCAACGCCCAGATCCAGGCGGCAGACCAGCAGATCCGCGCTGCGCAACTGGCACTTGAGGGAATCCAGGAAGGGGCCGCACTGGGCGCGCGGACCACGCTGGATGTGCTGGATGCAGAGCAGGATCTGCTGGAGGCGCGCATCGGGCGCATTCGGGCGCAGGCCAATCTGCATATTCAGACCTATGTCGCGCTGGAAAGTGTCGGGCTTCTGACAGTGGAGCATCTGGGCCTTGATGTCCCGCAATATGACCCTGGTGCCTACACCAACGCGTTCATCAACGCGCCGCAGCGCGTGCCAAGCTTGCAGGGTGCGCGGCTGGACGCGGTGTTGGAACGCCTGGGCCGTAATTGAAAGCGATACCTTGACCTGCCCGTTGCGGGGAACCGCACCTGCGGGGAATCGGGCGGGCAGGACAAGGGACCAAACCCAAAGCGGGGCCCGGAACGGGTTCCCCGGGGGCGCACGCCCAGGGGAGGGGCACGAAAGAGGGAGGGGGCACAATGTCCGAGTCCGATCCAGCGAAATCAGAGGCGGTTGAGGACGCTGTGGCCCCGATCAGGCACATGGTATCCGACCGGAACCCGCCCCCGATGGGTGACCGGGCCCCATCCGCCAAAGCGGGCGGTGGCAGGCTTTTACTGACGCCGGATATGCGCGTGAATGAGGCCGATGACCCATGGCACCCCATCGGCACCCCGGGGGGGGCGGAGGCCCCGCCATGGGCGGATGCCGATGCGGCACCCGCCCCACAGGCCAAGGCACCGCAGACTCCGGCCGGGGATGAAACCACGATCAGAATCGCCGCCCTGCTGCGTCAGCTTCGTGATAATGCCCCGGCGGCGGGGGATCCCGCCGCGGATGAAGCCCACGGGAACGTGGAAGACCCGGACGATGACCCTGGCCTGTTCCCATTCCCCGACAGGGACGGCATGAACATCCCCGACGATGAGGTTCTGCGCAAGCTCGTGGCCGATGTGGTGCGGGAGGAACTGCAAACCCTGCTTAAGCAGCGCATCACCCGCAGCGTGCGCAATATGGTGCGCCGTGAAATTTCCCTGGCCCTTGCGGCAGAGGATCACCCGCCGCCGCAGACCCCGTGACCTTGAAGTTAAGGGGCCGCGTTGCGCCGCTTTCGGGTTGACTTGTGCCTCGGGTGCCGCAGCCTTTATTTAGCCCATGTTTCCCATTCGCGATCATAATCCGTCGGAACGTGCGCCCATTGTCACCTATGGGCTCATCGCGATCAACATCGTGATCTTCCTGAGCTACTACCCGGAACTGGCCGGCAACCCCCGGCACCTGGCCAGGTTCTACGATGAATGGGGCCTGATCCCCATTGACCTTCTGTATAGGGGGGATGTCCTGCCGCTTCTGACCTCGATGTTTCTGCACGGCGGATGGATGCACATCATCGGCAACATGCTGTTTTTGTGGATATTCGGGGACAATCTGGAAGACCTGCTGGGGCATTTCGGGTTTCTTCTGTTCTATCTTGCCTCTGGTCTTGCCGCGGGGCTGGGGCAGGTTATCGCGGCCCCCCAGTCATCCATCCCGATGGTTGGCGCGTCCGGCGCGATTGCCGGGGTGATGGGGGGCTATCTGTTGATGTTCCCCCGGGCCCGGATCGATGTGCTGGTGATCCTTGTGGTGATCATCCGGATATTCACAATCCCCGCGTGGCTGATGCTGGGGATGTGGTTCGGCCTGCAACTGGTCAACGGCCTTGCCACTGATGCCACGGGTGGCGGGGTGGCCTATTGGGCGCATGCGGGCGGGTTCATCGCCGGGGTGCTGTTCATGCTGCCGGTCTGGTCACGGTGCGGCGCGACGGCCTACTGGCGGGAATTCCACGGAAAACCGCCACATGCAGAGGTGGAGTATCGCGTCACGCGGCGCAGTGGCATTCCACGGGTTCAACGCCTTCAGGCCCCGCGGGGGCAGGATACAAGACCGCTTGGCGATCTGGGCCGTGTACCCAGAAGCGGCGTCCGCCGATATTCATCATCGCCGTGGTCCGGCGGGCGGAAATAAGGGATCACATCCCGACCTGCCGTGGTTTCGAAACGCCGTCGGCCCCGGTTGCAACCTGCCCTGCATTCCGTTTCATTCGGTCGCGGGCTTCTGGCGTGCCGCTGGCGCACGCTCAGAATACTCCATCGTCTCTGTATTCACCACGATATCTTCATCGGGGCCCACAAAGGGCGGGACCATCACCTTTACACCGTTGTCCAGCACCGCCGGCTTGAAACTGTGCGCGGCGGTCTGGCCTTTCACCACTGGTTCCGTCTCTGCCACCTTGCAGGTGACCTTTTGCGGCACGGTCGCGTTCAGGGCCTCATCCCCGTGGAATTCCACAACGATGGTCATCCCGTCTTGCAGAAACGGCCGACGATCCCCCAGAATTTCGGCGGGCAGTTCAACCTGTTCATAGGTCTGGGTATCCATAAACACCAGCAGCCCGCCGGATTCATAAAGAAACTGCTGGCTCTTTTGTTCCAGGCGCACCCGTTCCACCTTATCGGCCGAGCGAAATCGCCCATTCAGCTTCGATCCGTTGCGCAGATTGCGCAGTTCAACCTGGGCAAAGGCCCCGCCCTTGCCGGGCTTCACATGATCGACCTTCACGACGCTCCACAGCCCGCCATTATGGTCCAGGACATGTCCCGGGCGAATCTCGTTTCCGTTGATCTTCGGCATCGGCAGCCCCCTGTAAAAAACCCTGACACCCCCCTTGAGGTTATCGGGGCAATCCTGTATACCAAGGCGTGCCGGGTCGCAACATCAGGGTCTGGTCCAGTGCGGATTCTTGCGCATATGTGCGTCTGGGGAATGGAACCTGTGCAAATACTGCATCACAGAATCGCCTGGAAATCCTGCATAATGGCCCCCATGCCCAAGATGCAAGAGCAAGAGCAAGAACAAAGGACGACGCAATGCAAGACTTCGTTGATGGTAATGCCTTCAACCTGGAACAGGGCCAAAGATCGCGGAAGCTTTTTGCCGCCGTGGTCCTTGCGGCACTGGACGATGCAATCGCCGACGACAAGAAATACGGCAACGGTGCCGAGCAGATCGCCCGCTGGGCGCGTTCGCGCGATGGGTGTCAGGTGCTGAGCTGTGCCGGAATTGACCCAAGTGAGCGCGTGGTCGCGAACCTGATGGCGTTTGTCGCCAATGGTGTACGCACCTCGGTCGCGCTTAGCCGCGAGGAAAGCGGGCGCCGCAATCAGGCGAAAGCCGCATGATCCAAAGGGTGCTCATGACGGCATTGAAACGTGCGCCCCGCAAGGCGGGGCTGTGGATGCGCCCCGCGCCTGTGTCCCCTGTGCCCCGGGCGGCAGGCTGCCCTTGTGCGCGGCCCGGCCCCCGACAGGGCCCATCGGGATAATGCCCAAGCCCCCGCACCTGCCCCGGCGGTGGCCAAGCAGACGCGGGCCAGCCGCCAGCGTTGCGTTCAACGGCACGGCAGCGCGGGCGATATCTGTTCCGCGGGCTTGCGCTGGTCGTGTTCAGGCACAGCCGCAGTTTTGCGTTGCAACCTGAAAAGCCCATAACGGTCACAGCTGGAAGAAAGGATGCCCAATGAAAACCAGGTACACGCTCGCGGCATCCGCGCTTGCGCTTGGCCTTGGATCAGGGGCGGCGCACGCAGAGTGCGGTGAGGTGTCGATCACCGAGATGGACTGGGGGTCGGCACTTATCGTCACCGCGGTCAGCAAGTTTCTTTTGGAACAGGGCTATGGCTGTTCGGTAACCGTTGTGCCATCGGCCACGGTGCCCGCGCTGGCTTCGGTTGCGGAAACCGGTGAACCGGACATCCTGACCGAGGTATGGACCAACAGCGCACCTGCCTATCCAGGGCTGATCGACAGCGGCCAGATCACCGAGCTGACCAATGTTCTGTCCGATGGCGCGGTTGAGGGCTGGTACATCCCGGCATATCTGGCCAAGAGGCATCCGGAACTGACCACAATCGGGGGCATACTGGCCCAGCCGGAGCTCGTCGGCAACCGCTTCCACAACTGCCCCGTTGGCTGGACCTGCCAGGTGGTCAACACCAACATGGCCCGTGCGGCAGGGTTTGACGGGGCCGGGATTGAGAATTTCATCCACGGCTCGAGTGAAACCCTCGCGACCTCCATCGCCTCGGCCTGGCAGGACGAAGCCCCGTGGTTCGGTTATCATTGGGCCCCGACCGAGGTGTTGGGCCGCTATCCGATGGTGCCGGTTGATGTCGGCCCGCACAATCCCGCGGCGCATGAATGTAACAAGACCGAGGAGTGCGCCACGCCGCAATTGGGGGCCTTTCCGACCAGCATCGTGACCACGGTGGTGACCGAAGCGTTCGCCGCATCGCACCCCGAGGAGACGGCCATGATGCGAAACCTGGCCTTTACCAATGCGCAGATGGGCGCACTTTTGGCCTGGAAGGCGGCAAACAATGCCTCGGGTGAGGACGCGGCCGTCAAGTTCCTGACCAGTTCGCCCGAGGTTTGGGGTGGCTGGCTGAACGATGCGGCGCGCGAGAACCTCGCAGCACTGCTGCCATAAGGCAATCACACTGGTCACGGGTGCCTTCGGGCATCCGTGTCGAACGGGAAGGAAAACAGATGGCGTTCTATGATCGCATGTTCAATGGACTGGGGCTGCGGGACTGGTGTGGCAACGCAGGCGCAGATTCCAGCATGTCGATGGCAGACCTTCTGGCACAGGCAAATCCCTCGGCCGAGGTCAATGGCCCCGTCTTTCCCTTCCCCTCGCTGGATGCACTCAACGATGCCTGCCCGGCCATCCCCCCGTCCCGCGATTTCGTTGCTTCGGTGGAAACCGGATTTCTGGCCATCAAGGATGGGCTGAAGCTGGTTCTTGACCCCCTGACACAGCCCCTGTCATGGATGCTGGAATTCGCGCTGCTTGCGGTTGAGTCGGTGCCCTGGTGGCTGATGCTGCCCGTGCTGTTCGTGCTGGTGTGGTATGCGTCGAGATCCAAGCCGGTAACCATTTTCGTGGTTCTGGTTTTTGCCTTCCTGGGGTTCGTTGACCATCTGGATGCCGCCATGCAAACCCTGTCGATTGTATTGGTCTGTACGGGGATCAGCATTCTTTTTGGTGTACCCATCGGCATTGCCATGGCGAAATCGAACGGATTTCAACGGGCAATTTTACCTGTGCTTGACCTTCTTCAGACGCTGCCAACCTTTGTCTACCTGATTCCGTTGATCTTTCTGTTCAGCGTAACTGAACCAAAACTTTATGGCATCGCGATCATTGTCTATGCGATCGTGCCGGTGATCCGCCTGACCGATCTGGGCATCCGCCTGGTGGATCGGGATGTGCTGGAGGCGGCGAACGCCTTTGGCATGTCAGCACCCCAGAAACTCTGGGGCGTGGAGCTGCCCCTGGCACTGCCCAACATCATGGCGGGCGTGAACCAGACCATCATGATGAGCCTTGCAATGGTCGTCATTGCCTCGCTGGTGTCGGCACCCGGTCTGGGTGTGCTGGTTCTGCGCGGCATTCGTAACCTGGAACTGGGCGTGGGGCTGGTTGCGGGGCTTGGGATCGTGCTTTTGGCGGTTGTCCTTGACCGTGTGTCAAAAGCCGCGCTTGCGCGGGTTTCAGCGACCCACAAACACCATTAAGACAGCGGATTGACAAAGCCATGACCGAGATCACAAAGACCGAACCGAAAATCCGCATCCGGGGGCTTTACAAGATTTTCGGGCCCCAGCCGCAGCGCGTTCTGCCCTTTGTCGAAGATGGCATGGGCAAGGACGCGTTGCTGCAGGAACACAGCCACGTTCTGGGCCTGAACAACATCTCTGTCGATATGATGCCGGGGGAAATTACCGTGGTGATGGGCCTGTCGGGATCCGGCAAATCCACGCTGATCCGACATATCAACAGGCTGATTGAACCCACGGCGGGGGAGATCCTGATCGATGGCGCAGATGCCCTGATGCTGAGCCCCGAGCGATTGCGGGCCAAGCGGCGGGCTGATCTGTCCATGGTGTTTCAGAAATTTGCGCTGCTGCCGCATCGCACCATCGAAGACAACGCCGCCTTGGCACTGGAGGTTCGCGGTGTGGCCAAATCCAGGCGCAGGACCGAGGCCCGCCGCTGGCTTGACCGGGTGGGGCTGTCGGGATATGAGTGCTATTATCCCCATGAGCTTTCGGGCGGGATGCAGCAGCGTGTGGGGATCGCACGGGCACTGACCTCTAACTCTGACATCATGCTGATGGACGAGGCCTATTCCGCGCTGGACCCCCTGATCCGCAGCGACATGCAAAAATTGCTTCTGGACCTGCAGGTTGAGCTGCTCAAAACCATCGTCTTTATTACCCATGATCTGGACGAGGCCCTGCGCCTGGCCGATCACCTGGTGATCCTAAAGGACGGCATGGTCGTGCAGCAGGGCGAACCGCAGGACATTCTGCTGAACCCGTCAGACCCGTATATTGAGGATTTCGTCAGCGACATCAATCGGGCGCGTGTTCTGCGCGTCCGTTCGGTCATGCGGCGGGGGGATACGAACGGACACGCCTATGCAGGGGATGTGGACGCCGATGCCAATCTCGAGTCGGTAATCGCGGTCTCGGGCGGCGATACCACGCATTGTTACCGGGTGATAGAGGGCGGCGCACCAGCGGGTGAGCTGGACATGAAAGATGTTGTCCGCGCCCTTGTGCCGCGCGTGTCCTCAAGCCAGACAGCTGCCTGAGATTCGCCCGGATTCCCGCCCGCCTGTTCCGACGGGCATGGATGCGGGACTTGGCGGGACTTCGCGGGACAGGCGGTGCTGGTCGGGGGAACCGGCGTGCAAGGCGGGTTTTGCGTTCAATGTCAGGGGAAAACGCACAGGTGCCGGCCGCTTTTGACAAGATCACCGATGACGAAATATCAGCAGACGCAGGGTGATCCGGCGGCACCTGCTGTGCTGTTTGGATTGCGGTTATCCGATCACAGCCCGGTGGTCCCGGCCCCGTGACCCCCGTTGATGCATTACGCGCCCTGTTCGCCACAGCTGTCGGGCGCGCGGACCCGATGCGCAGCTTGCCCGCGTATCTGCCGCCGAAACCGCCGGGGCGGGTTGTGGTTGTGGGGGCGGGCAAGGCTTCGGCGCGCATGGCCGAAGCGGTGGAGCAGCACTGGGGGCCTTGCGAGGGGCTGGTTATCACCCGCTACGGCCATGGCCGCCCCTGTGAAGGGATCAGGATAGCGGAGGCCGCGCATCCGATACCCGACGCGGCCGGGCGCGCAGCGACAGAACGGATGCTAAGCCTGCTCAACAGCCTGGAAGAGGGGGATTTTGCTCTTGCCCTGATCTCTGGCGGGGCGTCGGCCCTGTTAGAGCGTCCGGCGGGCGCGATCACGCTGGCAGAGATGCAGGCGATTACCCTGGCCCTTCTTGCCTCGGGTGCGCAGATCAGCCGGATAAACACTGTGCGCAAGCACCTGAGTGCTGTGAAAGGCGGGCAGTTTGCTGCCGCGGCCTACCCGGCGCGGATGCTTGGCCTGATGATATCAGACGTGCCGGGCGATGACCCCGCCTTGATCGGCTCGGGCCCCACAGTGGGGGACAGCAGCACATCACGGGAGGCCCGTGCGATCCTGGACCACTTGTGTATCCCCGTGCCGCCCTCTGTGGGTGCCGTGCTGACGGGGCACAGCGGGGTTGTGCCGCCCCTGCACCCCGCCCTGTCCCGCGTGGAGAACCGGATTTGCGCGGCCCCTTCCCAATCGCTGGCGGCCGCGGCCGCGCAGGCACGCGGATGGGGGTGGGGCGTTGATATTCTGGGCGACGCCATCGAGGGCGAGGCGCGCGACGTCGCCCTGGCCCACGCGCGGCTTGCCCGGGCGCGGGTTGCCAGGGGCGCAAGGCGCGAGCTGATCCTTTCGGGCGGAGAGTTGACCGTCACCCGCCGCGGCGACGGGTGTGGCGGGCCGAACGCCGAATATGCCCTGGCACTTGCCCTTGCCCTGCAAGCGGCCAGGGGGATCTTTGCCCTGGCGGGGGATACCGACGGCGTTGATGGCGCGGCAGAGGTGGCAGGTGCCGTCATCACACCCGACACGCTGGCCCGTGCGCACGCCACCGGCGTTGACCCGGAACGGGCCCTTGCGCGCAATGATGCGCATACATTTTTCAAGATCCTTGGTGATCAGGTTATCCCTGGTCCCACGCTGACCAATGTAAACGATTTCCGCGCCATTCTGATCGCGTGATCCACGAAATGCGCGTGCCCCCGGTGGGCACGGGTGGGCACGGGCCGCCCCGGGGTTATTCTGGCGCATCATATGCTGGAACCCAGGCGTGCTGTCATCCCGGGGGAACCCCGCGCGGTTTGATCCACGTCAAGGCGGGGCAGGCAGCTGACCCCAGGACTAAAACCGCGCATGACGACGACAATCCAGGAGCGATTCCCGCCATGAGTGCCACGGAAGAGCCGCAGAAGCTTTATGCCGCCCGTGACCCCGTCTTTCCCAAAGATGTCTCGGGCACATTTCGGACACTGAAATGGATTATTCTGATCGTGACCCTGGGCATCTACTATGTAACGCCCTGGATTCGGTGGGATCGTGGCCCCAGCCTGCCTGACCAGGCGGTTTTGCTTGATATGGCGCACCGCCGGTTCTTTTTCTTCTGGATTGAGATATGGCCGCACGAGTTTTACTTTGTCGCCGGTCTTTTGATCATGGCGGGGCTGGGCCTGTTCCTGTTTACCTCGGCCCTGGGGCGGGTTTGGTGCGGCTATGCCTGCCCGCAGACCGTTTGGACCGACCTGTTCTTTGCCGTTGAACGGTGGATTGAGGGGGACCGGAACGCCCGCCTGCGCCTGTGGAACGCAAAATGGGATGGCAGGAAAGTTCGCCTGCGGGTGATGAAATACATGGTCTGGCTTGCCATCGCCGTCGCCACGGGCGGTGCCTGGGTGTTTTACTTTGCCGATGCCCCTACCCTGCTTGTCGATCTGGTTACGCTTCGGGCGCATTTCGTTGCCTATACGACCATCGGCATCCTGACGGCCACAACCTTTGTCCTTGGCGGGTTTATGCGCGAACAGGTTTGCATCTACATGTGCCCCTGGCCGCGTATCCAGGCCGCAATGATGGACGAACACACCATCACGGTGGCCTATCGCGACTGGCGGGGTGAACCCCGCGGCCGGGGCAGGGACCGGCACGAAGGCGCAGGCGCGGCCGCGCTGGGCGACTGCATCGATTGCCATGCCTGTGTGAATGTTTGCCCCGTTGGCATTGACATCCGCGATGGCCAGCAGCTGGAATGCATCACCTGTGCGCTGTGCATTGATGCCTGTGACGACATCATGGCGAAGATCGGCAAAAAGCGCGGGTTGATCGACTATCTTGCCCTGACGGATGAAGAAAATGAACGCGCCAGTGGTGCCACCGGACACGGCGGGGTCAGTATCTGGACGCACATCTTCCGGCCCCGGACGATCCTTTACACGGGCCTTTGGCTGGCGGTGGGCCTGGTGCTTTTGGTTCTGCTGTTTATCCGGTCAGAGCTCGACGTTACCGTGGCCCCCATCCGCAACCCGCAATTCGTGACGCTGAGCAATGGGGACATCCGCAACATCTATGATCTCAGGCTGCGGAACATGGCCCATGACGACGCAACCTTTCACATCTCCCTGACGTCCGAGGCCGATCTTGAGGTGCGCCTGGAGGGTACCGACCTGCTTACCATTGACATCCCGGCGGATACGATGACCCTTCAAAGGGTTTATGTTACTGCGGGTGCCGGGACCGCTGCCGCCAGGGATGATCGAACTGAATTCCGCTTTTGGGTCGAAAATCTGCGGACGACGGCGCGCACCCATCAGGACACAACGTTCATTGGAAGGGGTATTCAATGATCCCGCATCAGGACGCCGCCCAGGACACCGCCGGGGGCCGCGAATTGACCGGCCGCAAGGTTCTGGCGATCTTTGCCGGCGGTTTTGGCCTGATCATCGGGGTCAACCTGTTCATGGCCTATAATGCGATCTCGACTTTCCCGGGGCTCGAGGCCGCCTCGAGCTATGCCGACAGCCAGAATTATAATGTGCGCCGCGCCGCGCAAGAGGCGCTTGGCTGGACCGCCTCGGTTGCGGTTGCGGGGGAAACCCTGACCCTGACGCTTGTCGATGATGCCGGCGTTCCGGTGGCACCTGCGGAGTTAACCGCGCTGCTGACCCGGCCCGCCAGCCGCACCGGGGAGCAGCGGCTTGTCCTGACCCGGCAGAACGGTGCCTTTGTCGCCCCTGTCCTGGTGTCCGGGGGGCGCTGGTCCCTGCGCCTGACTGGGACGGCCCGGAATGGCACAGCGTATCGCCACACCATCACCTTTACCCTTGCGGACTGATTGCAAGGTGCCCGCCACGCCTGATCATACCGGTCTGGCGGCATGCCCCCCCGCCGGGGCGGTGGCCGCGCCGCCGGTGTGCGGGCAGCTGATACTGGCCCTGCCCGGCGTCCATTGCGCGGGATGCATTTCGGGGGTAGAGCGGGCTCTGCGTGCCACACCAGGCGTCCGCGAGGCCCGTGTGAACCTGACGCTGAAGCGTGTGACGGTGCAGGCCGGCGGCAACGTTACCGCCGCGACGTTGATCAAGGTTCTGGAGCGCGCGGGCTATGCGGCGCGTGAGCTGGATCCGGGGGTGCTTGCGACAGTCGAACACGACCGCCGGGGCCGCGACCTGCTGATGCGGCTTGCCGTGGCGTTCTTTGCGATGATGAATGTTATGCTTCTGTCGGTTGCGGTGTGGTCCGGGGCCCAGGGTGCCACCCGCGACATGATGCACTGGATCAGCGCGGCCATCGCCATACCGGCGGTGATCTTTTGCGGCCGTCCTTTCTATGCCTCGGCCTGGTCGGCATTGCGGGTGCGGCGGCTGAATATGGACGTGCCGATCACGCTGGCGATCCTTCTTGCGGTTGCAACGTCGCTGTATGAAACCGCCCATTCCGGGCATCACGCCTACTTCGACGCGGCGGTCACGCTGTGCTTCTTCCTGCTCGCGGGGCGCTATCTTGACCATCGGACCCGCGCCTCGGCCCGCTCGGCCGCGCAGGAGCTTGCCGCGCTTGAGGTGCCGCGCGCCCTTCGGCTTACCCCCCGGGGGGAAGAGGTCGTCGCGGTCCGGGTGCTTGCCCCTGGTGATCTTGTCCGGGTAAAGCCCGGCGGGCGAATCCCGGTCGATGGCCGCGTGGTCGAGGGGCAATCCGAGGTTGATCGCGCCCTGATGACGGGTGAAAGCCTGCCGGCCTTTGCCGGGCCGGGCAGCCGGGTGAGTGCGGGAGAGGTCAACCTGACCGGTTCCCTGACCATACAGGTCACCGCCACAGGCGACGACACCGCGCTGCATCGCATTGCCGATCTGGTCGCCGTGGCCGAGGCCGGGCGCAATAACTATACGTCGCTGGCCGACCAGGCGGCAAAACTCTATGCGCCCGGGGTTCATATCCTTGCGCTGCTCGCCGCCATTGGCTGGTGGGTCTACACCTTGGATGTGCGCGTGTCGCTGAACATCGCCGCGGCGGTTCTGATCATCACCTGCCCCTGTGCGCTGGGCCTGGCCGTACCCGCTGTGACGACCGCGGCCTCTGGCCGGCTGTTCCGCCGCGGTGTGCTCATCAAGGACGGCACGGCCATGGAGCGCCTGGCCGAGGTTGACACGGTTGTCTTTGACAAAACCGGAACCCTGACCCTGGGCGCACCGGAACCCGCCGATCTTGATCGGCACGCCCCCCGGACCCTGCGCGTTGCCCTGGGGCTCGCGCAGGCCTCGGCCCATCCCCTGGCCGAGTCCCTGGCCCAGGCCCTGTGCAAACGCGGCATCCGCCCCGCCCGGCTGGCGGGGGTGACCGAAACGCCAGGGTATGGGGTTCAGGCACTTTGGCACGGCCAGCCTGTCCGCCTTGGCCGTGCGGCCTGGGTTGGGGCCCCCCCGCCTGATGTTACGGCAACCTGTCTTCGGATCGGCGATGCCGCGCCCGTTACCTTTCCGTTCATCGACAGCCCGCGCCCCGGTGCGGCCCAGGTGATCGCCGCGCTAAAGACGGCTGGCAAGCACCTGATCCTTATCTCGGGCGATGCGCAGGGCGCGGTGGCCCGCTTTGCCGGTGATATGGGCCTGACCGAGGTGATTGCCCAGGCCACGCCCCAACAGAAGGCGCGCGTTATGGCCGAACTGTCCGAACAGGGGGCCAGGGTTCTGATGGTCGGTGATGGCCTGAACGACACCGCCGCGCTTGCGGCGGCCCATGTCTCAATTGCACCCGCCACCGCGCTTGCTGCCGCGCGTGCGGCCTCGGACATGGTGCTTCTGGGCCGTGATCTTTCCCCCCTTGTTCAGGTATTGACCACCGCCACCAGGGCCAGAACACGCATCCAGGAGAATTTCATCATGGCCACAGCCTATAACGTTCTTGCTGTACCCGTCGCCATCGCGGGGCTCGCCACGCCGCTTGTCGCGGCCCTGGCGATGTCTGCCTCATCGCTTGCGGTGTCGCTGAACGCGCTTAGGGTAAAGTGACGTGGGCGTCCTTGGTATTCTGATCCCGGTTTCACTTCTGCTGGGCCTGGCGGGTCTGGGGGCGTTTTTCTGGATGCTGCGCCGGGGCCAGTTTGAAGACCCCAAGGGCAATGCCCACCGCATCTTGCGGGATGATTACGACGATACCCCCAAAACCTGACACCCCCGCCTGCCGCCAGGAGTATCTGTAGCGGGCCGAAAATACCTGTGGATCGCCGCCGCAGGGGGATAATCTGAACGGCGGTGCAGGTGCCGAACCACGCCGGAAATATCGGGAATTCGGGGAAGTTCAGGGCTTGACACCCCGTGCCGGTAGAAGTGTGTTTCCGAGCTTGGGAATCCCCCGACTCGGGCAGACCAGCACAAACAGGAAGGACTGACCCCATGCCAATCATAAAGTGCGCAAAAACCCATAACGGCGAAAAGGTAATTGCGGACAAATATTACGCGCCCGTTGGCGATGACGCGCCCGTTGGCTACCGGCTTATCGGGGGGCGGGGGGACGACACGCTTATCGGTGAATATAGCAACGATGTACTGATCGGTGACACTGTACGACTATGCAATGAACGTCAGGGGGGGTGCTGACCTGCTGCGCGGCATGGGTGGGGACGACCTGCTGTGGGGTGGCGGGGGTGCCGACACGCTGGACGGCGGGCCGGGCAATGACACTTTGCGCGGATGGTTCGGGAATGACGTGCTCATCGGTGGTGCCGGTGCCGATACCCTTAGGGGCTTTGAGGGGCACGACACGGCCATCTACGCGGGTTCGGACGCGGGTGTGAGGGT